>JAXINS010000017.1:0-101988 GCA_034190395.1 Chewarchaeum aethiopicum (SeqCode) | reverse complement strand
GCCTCGAGTTGTACCCGCTCGTTGGCGCCTTCGGCGATCCGATAGTCGGCCTCGCCGATGCGATCCATGAGCTTGACGGCGGCCTCGTCGTCGAGATCGAAGTTCCAGACCGACCGGTGGAGTTGATCAATGACGTCGCCGCCAGCAAGGCCCTGGGTGAGGAGGTCATCGAGGATCGAACGCGCAGTGGTAAAGTCACCCTCCAGGGCGCTCGTGACCATCGCCTCGATCTCTTCGGGATGGGCCGTCGAGGTGATCGTATACACCGCCTCCTCGTCGACGGTCTCGCCCATCACGGCCGCAGCCTGAAGGGCGTTGATCGCCTTGCGCATATCGCCATCGGCCGCGTAGACGAGCGCGTCGATACCGTCGGCGGTTGTCTCGATACCCTCCTGCTCGGCGATCTGTCTGATCTGTTCGGCGATCGCCTCGTCATCGAGCGGCGAGAACCGAAAGACGGCACATCGTGACTGGATCGGATCGATGATCTGACTGGAGTAGTTACACGAGAGGATAAACCGGGTGTTCGAGGAGAACTGCTCCATCGTCCGCCGGAGTGCTGATTGTGCGTCGGAGGTAAGGGAGTCGGCCTCATCAAGAAATATAATTCGATAGTCATATTCGCCGAAATTCGAGCGGGCGAAGTTCTTGATACGATCCCGAACTACGTCGATACCCCGTTCATCTGAGGCGTTTAATTCCAGAAAGTTGTCCTCCCAGTCCTCGCCATAGAGTTCGCGAGCAATGGTCAGCGAGGTGGTAGTTTTGCCAGTCCCGGCCGGCCCTGACAGCAGTAAATGCGGGAGATCGTCCTGCGCGACGTACTGTTTCATCCGCGCGGTGATCTCCTCGTGGCCGACGATGTCATCAAAGCGCCGCGGCCGGTATTTTTCGATCCAGATCTCCTCCCGACCGGCGGCGGGCGCTGCCTCACTCATGGATGGAGGGTGGCGCTTCCGATGCATAAAGCCCGCGAGATGGGGGCATCCGCCGGCTGTGGCTCAGTGCCGATCTGAGCAACCGCGTGGGTTTATTTTGATTCGCTTTCGAGGGGTAGATATGCCGTTGGATTGGTCCTCCACCCATACTCGAACAGCCGTCACGGCCGCCGTGGTCGTGATCGTCGTCGTGGGGATGGTCCCCGGGATCGCGATGGCCCAGCCGAGCCGGACCGGCGGGACCGTCGTCGTCGCGGCCGACGAAACGGTCGACGGGTTGCAGGCCTCCGCCGGGACCGTCATCATCCGTGGCACGGTCGATGGTGATCTCCGGGCGTTTGCTGGCAACGTCTTCATCGAGGGCAACGTCACCGGTGATGTCGAGGCGTTCGCCGGGAACGTCCGGGTCGCCGGGACGATCGACGGTGATCTACAGGTCTTCGGCGGGAACCTCCTCGTCGAACCCTCGGGTCGGATCGGTGGCACTCTAGAAGCCGGGGTCGGTTCCCTGACGATCGCCGGCACGGTCGGTGATACCGTCAGAGCCGACTCCGGGTCGATCACGCTCGCGCCGACCGCCCGGATCGACGGCGACGTCGTCTACGCCGGCGAGCTCACCGACGAAGGAGCGACAGTCACGGGATCGGTGATCCGAGACCAGGACCTCGAACTCGGTGGCCAACCCTCGGTGCCGTCGGTTCCGGGCTGGATCTTCGGTGTCTACGGTGGATTGGTCACGCTGGCGGTGGGCCTCGTGTTGCTGTTGGCGTTCCCGGATTTTTCGAGCCACGTCGCCGATCGCGCGCTTGATCAACCGGCCCGGACCGCCGGCATCGGGCTGTTGGTACTGCTCGGCGTTCCGATCGGGATGGTGATTGTCATGCTGACGCTGGTGGGGATTCCACTGGCAATCGCTGGCTTTCTCGTCTTCGGGCTGGGGCTGTGGATCGGGAGCGTCTATGGTCGGTTCGCCGTCGGTGTCTGGATCCTCTCGCTGCTCGATCGACACCACCGTTGGGTGGCCCTGCTTGTGGGCGTACTCGTCGTCGGGCTCCTGACGCGGATCCCATGGATCGGCGGGCTCTTCGACTTCGTCGTGGTGTTGCTCGGATTCGGCGCGCTCGGGCGGGAACTCTACCGTGCCTATCATACGCGTCGGGACGACCGCACCGACGCGGACGGCTTTCAGTTCGGCACCAACCGTGGCTGACGGCACGGACCGACACGATACGCTGAAAGTCCCGTCGATCGTATCGGTGGCTATGGACGTGACGGTGGAGGTTGTCGGTGAGGACGTACACGACCTCACGATGGCCGGCGACGCCACCTACGCCGATCTGCTTGCGGCCGTCGATCTCTCCCCCCAGGAGGCCTCGGTGTTGGTCGACGGCCAGCCCGTCCCCGAGGATGCGCCGGTCGAGGCCGAGCACGTCACCGTCCTTCGGTTGGTCAAAGGCGGCTGACCGGAACCGGCGAATCGCTTTAGCGTCCCGGTCCCTGATGGCCATTATGAGCACTGAGGCACGCGACTTCGAACTTCGCAACGTTGGTGCCGGTCCGGATCCGCTGTCGTTGTCGGCCCTCGCCACGGAGTATGACTTCGCCGTGTTGTTGCTCCAGCGTGATCACTACTGTACGAACTGCCGCAAGCAGGTGCAGTCGGTCGCCGATCGGTACGAGGAATTCCGCGAGCGCGATGCGGTCGTCGTTTCGGTCGTCCCGGAACCGCCCGAACGGGTCGAACAGTGGCAGACCGAGTACGACCTGCCCTTTCCGCTGATTGCCGATCCCGATGCCGCTGTCGGTGATGCCTATGATCAGCCCGTCCGGTTTGGCATCATCGGCGATCTCTCGGATTTCCTCGGCCGAATGCCCGTCGCGACGATCATCGATCTCCGTGGGGACTCGCCCGAAATCGTCTGGCGTCATCAGGGCCGTTCGACGTTCGATCGGCCGTCGATCGACGATATCCTCGCCGAACTCGATGCCCACCGCGATTCCTGACGACGTGCGGATCCGGCCCGCGGCGGCGACTGAGTTGCTCCCCGTCATGCGCCTCTTGGATGGGGCGATGCTCGACATCGAGCGAGCGACCGTCCAAACACGGATCGACACCGAAGACGTCTACGTTGCGGTACGGTCGTCGACCGATCGGATCCTCGGGGTTATCGTCGTCGATACGACTCATGACGCGAGATCCCGAATCGAGGCGATTGCCGTTCGATCGACCGTTCGGGACCGAGACATCGGCACCGCACTGATCGAACGGATCGACGACGGATCAACACCGATCGTCGCCGAATTCGATGCCAGCGCACGCCCGTTCTATCGCTCGCTTGGTTTTGCGATCACGTCGATCGACGACGGGGATCGCTTCCGGGGCCGGTACGATCCGTCCTCGAACTGACGGCCGTTCATCGGTGCGCGTGTGGCGACGCAGCTTGGCTACACGAGCGGTTCGACGAGGGCCTCTCCCGCTGTCAGTAGCTCGTCGACACGCTCGTGACTGCCTGCCTCGGCATAGACCCGTAACACCGGTTCGGTTCCGCTCGGTCTGATCAACAGCCACGACCCGTCCGCCAACAGGATCTTGAAGCCATCGGCATCATTGACCTCCTCGACGGGTTCGCCGGCGACCGTCGTGGGGAGTTCCTCGCCGAGGGCCGTGATGACTCGCTGTTTTTCGGCGTCGGGACAGTCGACGCTTCGTTTGTCCTGGTGGATTTCGCCGTGGGCGGCAAGGAGTGCATCGAGGCGATCGTCGAGCGGTTGATCGACCGCCGCGGCGGCCGCCAGCAGTGCCATCAGAACGCCGTCTTTCTCCCGGACGTGGCCTCGAATCGAGTAGCCGCCCGACTCCTCGCCACCGATGAGTGCGTCGTGTTCGGCCATCGCGTCGGCGACCCATTTGAACCCGACCGGCGTTTCGTGGACGGCTTCGCCGTGTGCCTCGGCGATCCGATCGATCAGAAACGTCGTCGAGACCGTCCGGATCGCCGGGCCGGTCGCCGTCTCGAGGAGGTAGTCGTACATCGCGGCGAACAACCGGTTTCCGTCGAGACAGCCCCGCTCGGGTGTGACGACGGCGATCCGATCGGCGTCGCCGTCGTTGGCGAGCCCTACGTCCGCATCGTGTTCCCTGACGGCGTCGACGAGCCCGGTCAGATGCTCGGGGCTCGGCTCCGGCGGTGTCCCGCCGAACGTGGGATCGCGGCTACATCGCCGCCGAATCACCGTCGCTCCGGCCGATTCGAGCAACGCATCCGTCACTCCTCGGCCGCTGCCGTGCATCGCATCGTAGACGACCGTGACGCCGGTGAGATCGGTCCCGATCAGGTCCCGTGCCTGTTGGGCGTGTGGCGCGACGACGTCGATCTCCCGGATCGTTCCCCACGTCGATTCCGGTTTCGGATCGGGCGCCGCGAGTTGCTGCTCGATCGCCTCCGTGACCGCGGGCAGTGCCGGGGCGCCATCGGCCGGGATGAACTTCACGCCGTTGTACTCGGGGGGGTTGTGTGACGCCGTCACCATCAATGCCCCCGCCAGCTCCCGGTCAACGACCGTCCAGGCGATCAACGGCGTCGGCCGATCCCGCTCGGGTAACAGGACATCACGGCCGTTCGCCGCGAGTACCCGAGCGAGTTCCTCGGCGAAGCCACGCGAGGATTCGCGGGCGTCGTATCCGATCATGACCGCTCCCGACTTCGCCTGTTCATCGAGATAGGTCGCGACGGCTTGGCCAACCATCCGCACACGGGGCGTCGTAAACGTCTCCAACGTGGCGCGCCATCCGTCGGTTCCGAACGCGATGGCATCGACGTCGTCCATACCCGCGCATCACAATCGGCGGACAAAAGCCTACCCGTCGGCGTATTCAGGATTGATATTCCGCGTCTCAGCGCCGGCCACTGTAATCGCCCCCAACGCTTGAACGATCCCGGTTGGTGGGTACCGAGCCCGACTGGTGTCAGGCCGGCAGCGATCCGGTTTCGAACCAGTGGGGCGATTTTGGAACTCCTTCACGTCGCCATCGAGGCGTTCACGACCGACCCGTTCGATCGCTCCCGCGGCCACCGACCGTCTATTGGCGGTGACGTCTGTTTCAACTTGTGCAGGCCGAGTCTCCGTCCACAAGGCGCATCGCAGTCCGCAACGCGGACACAAAGCGCAGTAGGGCGGAAGGAAGCCGGACACGTATTTGATTTCGGGTAGTAGTTGAAGTACGTCCTCCGAGCCAACAGCCGTTCGGATGGATGGGTACCAGTCAACGTGCCCCGAAGTCCGGAACGATGAGTCCGAGCGCGGTTTGACCGCCCACGCAGTATCGAACAATACTGCCGTCGAGGGCGAGAACACGGACAAGCCCCGCCCGCAACGAGCGAACGGGCAAAAGCCCCAAGCGAAGTAGAGCGGGGTGGTTGACCGGGCTATTATGCCGAATTCGATGTGTTTTTTCACCCGTCTTTCGTAGGCTGGACAATGACGATCCGGATCGCCGGTGTCTCGTGTAGTCGTCGGGCGAAGAGCTACACCCGACGGGCGGTTCGGTACGCGCTTGCTACCGCCCGCGAGGCCGGAGCCGAAACCGATTTTATCGACCTCGGGGATGTCGATCTCCCCTTGTATCATCCCGATCGGGACGAACAGGGGGAATCGGTGGCGTTGAAACGACGGGTCCGGCTGGCCGATGGCGTCCTGTTGGGCTCACCGGTGTATCACGGATCGTACTCCTCGACGTTCCGGAACTTCCATGACTACTGTGGCTGGGACGAATACGAGGATACGACGGTTGGATTGATCGCCGTCGCCGGCGGCGGCTCCTATGCCAGTACGCTCGATCATCTCCGCATCACCGTCCGGGGGGTCCACGGCTACGTCGTCCCCGAACAGGTCGGGATCCGAAACGCCTCCGATAAGTTCGAGGGCGATCGGCCGATCGACGAGGACATCGCCGACCGGCTCGAATCGCTCGGCGAAGAGGTCGTCAGGCAAGCTCGCTATCGAATGCTGCCGGTCGACTCGCCGGAGCGGTAGTGGACCGACCGTCTACGTCGCTTCATCGGCGTCGCCTTGTCGGTCGATGAGCTGTTCTTTGGCCGCACGACCGAGCTGTTTGATCTCGTATTCACGGCTAAGGGCGGCCGATTTCGAGTCGTACCGTTCGGTATAACAGAGCGTTACCGGTGTCCGACCACGGGTGTATTTCGCGCCTTCACCGGCGTTGTGTTCCTCGACGCGACGCTTGGGATCGGTGGTATAGCCGGTATACAGCGTCCCGTCGGCGCACCGGAGGATGTAGACCCAGTGATCGGTCACGACAGCTGTCGATGACTTCCGGCATCGCTACGGATGTTTCGGTTCAGAATAGTTTGTCCAACCGACGGCCGGCCGGTTTCGGGTTCGAGGGCCGATCGTGGGCGGCGGCCGACCAGTCAGGCGTCCTGACTGCGCCGGCGGGCTTCCTCGGCGATCCCGGCGTTGGCTGAACAGTCCGGGCAGGCACCGATTCGGCCATATTCATCGGCGAAAACGCGGGCAAATCGCTCTGAGACATGGGCGCCACAGTAATCACACTCGGGCATGCTATCTCGCCGACAGGGTGTTTGTCGACGGTATCAGGTAGTCCCCGATCCGGCTTATATTATTGCCAGATTCTCACCCAATTTCCCTCAAAAAGTTCCCCAAAATCGTTTAGAGGGAATATAGTGGCGTTAGGGAGTGTTTTCCGATGCTCCGGATACCCGTTGTCCCTGGTTTTGATCTTCCCTTCGTTGTTGGTTCGCTGTGGATACGTTTACGGTCCCCTTCGAGAGACGAGAGAGTAATGTGTACGATCATCGTCGCCTGGCAGGTTTTCGAAGAGATCCCGTTCGTGGCGGCTGCAAATCGGACCGAGGCTTACGATCGGCCCGCCGTTGGCCCTCGTGTTCTCCACGACGACCCTCGGATCGTTGGCCCTCAGGACCGGACAGCCGGGGGGACTTGGATCGGTCACAACGAGTTCGGCCTCATCGGGGCGGTGACGAACCGATGGACCGACGCCACACTCGCCGGTACGCGCTCCCGGGGGCTGCTCACTCGGGATGCCCTCACCTACGAATCGGTCGCCGAGGCCCGGCCATTCGTCGACGCACAGGTCGAGGAGTACGAATTCGCCGGCTTCAATCTCCTGTTGGCCGATCGTGACGACGCTTTGTTGTTCGAGTGGGACGGCGATCTTACCGTCACGCCGCTGTCTCCCGGTGTGAGCATCGTCGTCAACGTCGGTTCGACCGTCGGCAACGGCTTTACCATCCCGACGACACGATCGGCCGAGGGCGAAGCACAGGCCGCCAATACCCGACGGGCGCTCGAGGCGGTCCGTCCCGACGAGGGCGAATCGGCCCACGAGTGGCTCGACCGGACGACCGACGTGCTTCGGGATCACGTCTACGGGTTCTGTATTCACAGCTATATTTTCGGCACGCGGTCGTCCTCGACGTACCTCCTCTACGAGGACGGAACCGTCGACACCCGCTTTGCCGACGGCCCGCCGTGTCAAACCGACTACGCGCCCGTTTCGATCAATCGGACCGAGTAAGTACTGCGGTGTCGCTGTCCTCTCCGGCGGAGCTTAGAGTACCGCTGCCAGCCGATCGGCGAGTGCCGTCCCGAGATCCAGCTTCGAGCCCTCGAAGGCCTCGTGATCGGTGTCCGTCACGAAGAGCACCCGGGTGGTGTCCCGTTGCATCACGCTCGCGTCGTTGGCCACGACGAACGCCGCGTCGACCCGGTCGCGAACGCCTCTGGCGGCGTCGATGAGCGCCTCGTCGTCGGCATCGGTTTCGGTCTTGAACCCCACCAACGGGAGATCGGGATAGGTTTCCCGGACCCGATCGAGCAGTTTCGGCGTTGGCTCTAATTCGAGGGTGAATTGTTGGCCCGACCGGATCTTCTGCTCCCGGGGCGTCACCGTATAGTCGGCGAGGGCCGCCGCCGAGATGACCGCATCCGCGTCGTTTGCCTCGACGGCCGCTAACACCGCCTCGACCATGTCGGCGGTACGCTCGGCCGGTTCGACCGTCGCATACGGGGGGTCGGCATCGTCGGCTTGGACCAGCGTCACGTCCGCACCCCGGACGTAACAGGCACGGGCGACCGCCCGACCGGTCTTGCCCGACGAACGGTTCGTGAGCACCCGGATCGGATCGATCGCCTCGCGGGTCGGCCCACTGGTGACGACGACATGGGTTCCGGCGAGTGGCGCCGGCCCGACCGCCCGGGCGACGGCGGTCGTGATCGCCTCCTCGGTGGCGATTTTGGCCTTGCCTTCCTCGACGCGGGGATCGACGAACTCGATGCCCCATGCTTCGAGTCGATCGAGGGCATCGAGTACACCGGGATGATCGTACATCGGCTCGTGCATCGCGGGGGCGATCACGACGGGGATATCGGCCCCAAGGGCAACCGTGGCACACGTCGTCACCGGCGTGTCGTCGATGGCGGCGGCGATCTTCCCGACGGTGTTTGCCGTCGAGGGGGCGATGAGCAATACGTCGGCCCACGGATCGTCCCCGAAGAACTCGACGTGTTCGACCTGCCCGGTGATCTCGGTGACGACCGGCCGGTCGGTCGCGAACTCGAGCGCCCACGGATGGATAATCCCGCGGGCGCCGTCGGTTATCACCGCCCGAACGGTCGCCCCCTGCCGGCGAAGCTCGTGGGCCAGCTCGACCGTCTTGACGGCGGCGATGCTGCCGGTCACCCCGAGGACGACGTTCGTTCCATCGAGCATACGGCCATTACCGGCGGGGCCCTATTAAGCGCCGACGATGCTGAGGACGAAGGGAATCCGGCGGTTCATCGGTCCGGATCGTCGACCGACAAATACGTTGTCCCAGTTCGCCCAGGATCGCCCGCGAGGCGGCCCAAGTCGCCGGCTTGGCGTCAACGTTTGAGAAGTCTTATTAATCGGCTCGGATTACCTTTCCCCGTATGGCAGACCTTATCGTCAAAGCCGCCGTGAAAGAAGCGCTCGAAGGCAAGAACGTCTCCTCGGATTTCTATGATGCACTCGACGAGGAAGTCGCCGAGTTGCTCGCCGACGCCGCCGATCGAGCGGAGGCGAACGGCCGGAAAACCGTCCAGCCGCGCGATCTGTAACCCGGTTCCATCGGATTTTCACCGCTGATCCCCTCTCACTGATCAGGGGATCCGCTTTCCCGCCTTTCGACCCCATCAGCCGTTCCAACGTAGATCGTGTCGGCCAGATCGACGAACAGTCCGTGCTCAAGGACCCCGGGGAGGCCGCTGAGTTCGGTCCCTAGCTTGGCAGGTTCCTCGATCGTCCCGAAGTCACAATCGATGACGAGGTGGCCGTTGTCCGTCACGACCGGGCCGTCCTTGTTCGTCCCGTCACGGAGGGTCGGATCCCCACCGAGCGCCGCCAGCCGATCGGCGACCGTCATCCGGGCGATCGCCAACACTTCGATCGGCACGGGATGTGACAGCGTCGACGCGAGTTTTGTCTCGTCGACGACGACAAGAAACCGCTGAGCAGTCGTATCGACGATCTTCTCGCGGGTGTGGGCTGCGCCGCCGCCCTTGATCAACTGGCCGTCGGCGACCTGATCGGCACCGTCGATCGCGAGATCGATCCGGGTGACATCCTCGAGGGCGAGTAACGGAATGCCGACGTTCTTGGCCAAGCGACGCGATTGAAACGATGTCGGCACGCCTTGGATGTCGAGCCCGGCGTTGACGTGCTCGCCGATGGCACGGATCGCATAGGCCGCCGTACTGCCGCTGCCGAGTCCGACGACCATCCCGTCTTCGACGGCCTCGGCGGCCGCCTCGCCGGCAGCCTGCTTTGCGGCCTCGGTCCCGCCCGATGCTTTCATATCCGTTCCCGCGGCCGCGGATCACGTAAACGTTCACCGTCAGTTGGGCCGATCACCAAATTGAAACGCTGAAGTCGGCGGCCGATTTCTCCCCGTTCGTGTCGGAGACTGAGACGGAGGCCCCGGCGCGATTGACCAGTGGATATCCCGGCCGGATGCTCGGCGTCATCGCACTTGGGACGGTCCTCAATATGGCCGGTCGGGTCGCGTTACCGGCGCTGTTGCCGACGGTCATCGAGACGTTTGCGATCACCCCGACCGAAGCCGGCTTTGCCGTGACGGCGACCGTCGGCGGGATCGCGCTCACGCAGTTTCCGGGCGGACGGCTCGCCGACGAACTCACCCGCAAGACGGTGCTTGCGGCCGCCTACGTGTTGTTTATCATCGGCTTTTTGTTGCTGACGGCGTCGCCGACCTACGCGATCCTGTTGGTCGGTGCCGTCGTCATCGGTATTGGCCAGGGGTTGTACCTGCCGACGTCGTTTGCGGAACTCTCGGCGCTGTTTGTCGCCCGCCGTGGTCGTGCCCTCGGGATCAACGGCGCCTCCTTTTCGCTGGGCAGTGCCATCGGTCCTGCGTTGGGGGTGGCTGCGCTGGCGATCGGATCCTGGCGACTGGCCTTTCTGCCGGTCGCGATCCTGCTCGTCGGTGTTTTAGGATTATTGCATTTCTGGAACCGGCAACCGTACCGCATCGACCGGATCGACCTCGAACTCAAAGCGACGCTCGCTCGGCTCACCGGCTCCCGGCCGATCCGACGGAGTTTGCTTGCCTTTGGCCTCGTCGGGTTCGTCTGGCAGGGCGGGATCAACTTCGTGCCGACGCTGCTTCAGCTCGAACGGGGGTTCTCGCCGGTGCTGGCGAGTGCGACGTTCTCGGGACTGTTCATCCTCGGGGCGATCGTTAATCCGATCGCCGGGGGGTTCGGCGACCGCGTTGGCTACCCGACCGTCGGTGGCGCCGGATTACTCGTTGCCGTCCTCGGCGTGCTTACGCTCGTTAGCGTACCTGGCCGACCGGCAGCCGCTCTCGGGGTCGTGCTCTTTGGGATCGGCAACGCCTCGTTCTGGCCGGCGATGGATGCGTACGTTCTCGGTAAACTCCCTGACGGCAGTATGGGTGGCGATTTCGGCGCGCTGAATACTGCCAACCTCGTCGTGGGTAGCCTCGGTCCGACGTACGTCGGGTTCGTCGCCGAACGTGCCAGCTACACGCTGGCGTTCGCGGGGTTTACCCTGCCCTTTCTCGCGGCGATCGGGATCCTCTGGACGTTACGCCACGATCGGGGATGATACGCACCCGACTCGGATCGTCGAACCACAGAACCAGTCCGTCGGAAAAGCCCCGTCGGCGATGATTAGACGCCCGTGGAGTACCGGAGGATGCCGGCGATGCCGCCAAAGGCGTGGAGCAACTGATCGCCTTTCTCGAAGTCGGTGCTGATGAACACCGTCTCGGTCCCGCGCTGTTCGGCGATCCCGATGAGGTGATCGATCACGTCCTCGCGGTCGGCCTCGTCGGCGCTTACGGTCTCGCCACATTCGGTACACTCGTGTTCGGCGATCTCCTCTCGCCGGCCGATGACCTCGCGTTCCTCGTGGCCGTTCGGGCAGGTGTAGGTCACCACGTCCTCGCGGAGATCCTCCGAGAGCAACAGGGTCTCGACCGACCCCATCACGAGGTTCTGGCGGGTCGGTTCGAACCCGTAGGTCGCGAGATCGCCGTCGTGGAGTTCCTCGAAGAACCGCTCCATCAACCGCTTGTCCTCCATCAACTCGGCGTCGGCAAGCGCGTCTTGGGCGGCGTCGACGAGGTCGTACAGCCCCGATTCGTCGGTATAGGAGATGTCGAACTTCCCGAGGACCTTCTCCTGGAGTTCGTGGTGGAGGTAATCGCCATCGAGGAACTCGTCTTTCGTTGGGGATGGTCCGCCGACGAGGATCCCATCGAGTTCGTGTCGTTCGGGGACGAACAGGTCGTTGGCCATCTCGGCGACCTCCTGATAGAAGTTATCGATCGCCTCCAGGCGCAGTCGGGCGAACCGCTGGGCTGACTGGCCCCCTTTGCGCTGTTTGCCCGGGACCAACGAAGTGGTCGATTTGACGGGCTCGACCCGTTTGCCCCGCAGCCATCCGATGTTCGCCTCGCGGCGATCGAGGACGATCAGCCCATACAACCCCTTGTCGGCGAGCATCTCCTCTAAGGGTTCGGTCAGGAACTGGGCGTCACAGTGATACCGGAACGACTGGATCGGCTGGGGGGGATCCTCGAGGACTTCGGTCACCATGTCGGTTTGGCCGCCGCCCGAATCGACCGCCCCCGAGAACAACACCATCCCGTTTTCCGGCGGGCTGTCGTAATACCGCAGACGGGATTTGATACTCGAGAGGGCATCCTGGACGTTCGTTCGTGTCGCCTTCGATTTGATGTTCGACGCTTCGGAGTGTTCCTGGGTGACGTGTTGGACGACATCGGAGATCTGGGTGTCGGGGGGCACATAGATCGTTACGAGCTGTGTCCCCGAGCCCTCATATTGGCGGAGGTCCTCGATGACCCGCTGAAACTCGTATTTTTGTCGGTCGTCGCCACGCTCCTCCTGCTGGCTCATTACCGAAGATAGCCGATCCCCCGCTAAGTAATTGTTGTCCACAGCCGAGGTTCGTGTCTCGCTGGAACCACCACCGGTGGTGGATCCTGTTTGTGAGCGGACACTCGACCGATCCGATCTTGAACCTTTAAGCGTGTGGACGGGAAGTCACAGCTAGAAGGGACGCAACGATGGCGACACTGGTCACCAGCACACTACTGATGGGGGCGATCGTCCTTGCGGTCGCCGTTCTGATTATGCGGCTGCGAGCATGGCGAGCGAGTCCCACCCCCCATGGCGGTGGTGATGGCGGCGCCGGCGGATTCAGCAGCGCCGTGGCCGACGGACTCGTGAAGCTCGCTCGCGATCCGATGGGGTGGACACTGGCGTTCGTCGTCACGATCCTGTTGTTCGGTGGCGCGACCCTGGTCTTTGCTGGCTGGGTTTCGGTTCCCTCGGCGCTTCAGGGCACGCTGGGTCTGCTCATCGGCGGGCTCTTTGGCCTGTTGTTTACGATTTACATCTTCGCCGGCACGTATCTGGCCGCTCGATCCCGTGGACTCGCCAACTCCATGGCGGTCGCGGTTGGCTCGTGGGTTGTCGCTATGCTGTTCCTTGCCGCCCTCGCGTTGAAGCTCGTCATGGCCGGCGGGTAATCGTCCGTCCTCCCGACGGCCACGTCGCTCGTCGACGTCCGTCGATTCGTCCGCCGTCGACCGTCAGCTTCGAAGCCTCGCGACTCGCGATGCTGGCCCCGTATCGATGGGCTCTTTCCGGTCGCGCCGGAAGAGTTCGATAGCAGAGCGGTTCGCTCGCCTGCGATTGCGGCTATTCGCTGTCATTGCCATGTCACCGCGTCGTCCCCCATCGTTCCGTACAACCCGCCTGCTATCCATTGGTCGGCGGTTGCTGTTCGCCAGCGTGATCATCGCCGGCCTGGCGATTCCGGTGAGGGCCCACGTCGGGGCGCTTGGCGGGGCGGCTCGAACGACGACAGTGCCGTCGTGGTTGACGATCATCACTGGCGGTGGGGTAGTCGGTGCCTCGTTTCTCTTCGCGAGTTTTATGACCGACCACGAGACGATTCAGGCGATCAACCGCCGGGAGTTTGCGTTGTCGCTACCGACTTCCCTCGCCGGGGGCGTCGTCGGGCTGGCCCGGATCGTCGGTGTGCTCGGGCTCGGGCTTGTGCTACTGAGCGGGTTGTTCGGTCCCCGGTCGGCACTGTTGAACTTCGCGATCCTCGTCGTGTGGGCCGGTTGGTGGGCCGGCTATACGATGTCGATCTACCTGGTGGGCAATACCTGGCCGGCGATCAATCCCTGGCGGACGATCGCACAGTATCTGCCTCGGGTCGGTGAGTTCACTTATCCCGAGCGATTGGGTGTCTGGCCCAGCGTCGTCGGGCTGTTGGGCTTGGTCTGGTTCGAGGTCGTCAGTCCTGTCGCGACCGCCCCACGCCTGCTTGCCAGTGCCATCATCGCCTACACGGTTGCCACCTTGCTTGGCGCTGCTATCTACGGGCCGGACGTCTGGTTCGATCGGGTCGATCCCGTCAGCAAGGTGTTTCGCTGGTACGGTCGCCTCGCCCCGATCCAGCGGACCGATGACGGTCTCTCCTGGAGCTTGCCAGGCAGTACGCTCGTCAGCGACGTCAGCATCAAACGCGAACACGTCCCCTTCGTGATCGCGTTGCTCTGGGCGACGACCTATGACGGGCTGGTCTCGACGTCGGCCTGGGCGGCGGTCGCCCGGCTCGTCGTTGGGCTCGGCGTGCCGGCATTACTCGTTTATTTGCTCGGCATCGCCGCTGGGTTCTGGCTGTTTTTGACGCTCTATCGGGTGGCGGCCCGCTGGGCCCGCGGAACGGCCGACACCTACGTGACGGCCGACGCCATCGAACGACGCTTTATCCCGTCGCTGTTGCCGATCGCGGCCGGCTATCATCTCGCTCACTTCCTGGGGTATTTTCTGGGGCTGTCGACCGTTCTGATCGGCGTGTTACCCCATCCACTCGGTGGTGCGCCCCCGCCACGGGCCTTGGTCCTGCCCGATTGGTTCGGCAGCCTCGGGCTTGTCTTCGTTGTTGGGGGGCATCTCCTTGCGATCTGGCTCTCGCATGCGATCGCGTTTGATTTCCTTCCCGGTCGGCTCCAGCCGATCCGGAGCCAATATCCGTTTATCGTCATCATGATCTTCTATACGATAGTCAGCATGTGGATCGTCGCCCAACCGTACAACTCACCGCCGTTCGTGGCGGGGTGATCCTCGATGACAGCCGATATCGACACCGCGGTGCCCGATGGTGAGACGCCGGCCGCGACGTGTCCGTACTGTGACCGGCCGTTCCGGTCTGAACGAAGTCGTGACCTCCATCTCGGTCGGTCACATCCCGACCAGTGTTCGGAGACTGAGTGGGGCGCCTACGAGGCCGCCGACGAGGAGGAACGCGACGAACTGTTTTTCTTTCACATGAAGGTCGTCGTCGCACTCGGCGTGCTGTACTCGGTCGGCGTACTCGTCTATATGGTCGTCTTGAGCTTCTGATCCGTCTGGGTCGGCTGTGTCGACGGTGCTGTCCGTAGCTGCCGTTGCACCTGTCGGTGGGTTCGATCGGTTTCGTGGGGTAAAAACAAGGCCATCGGATCCGATCCAGTTACAGTCTCGCGACACCCGCTGCGAGCCCGCTGACCCCGATGAGTGCGACCACGCCGCCGATGGGCACCAGCACATCGAGGCCGTGGGCGAACTCGCCGTAGAGCAGTGTCGCGACCCCGACTGTCACCCCGAGCACCATCGTGCCAAAGACGAGCGCATCCCGGTCCATAGGCGGAGTGCCGACGGCGAGGGGCATAAGTCACCCGTTCTCCGTCCGTCTCGCTGGATGCCGATGGCGACGGGCTATCCGGGCGGTGCCCCCGGTTGTCGATCCTCGTCGACGGAGCCACTCACGTCGGTCGCGATCACCAACACGAACACGCCAAGGCCGGCGACGATTCCCGGGCCGATCACCAGCGGATGTAAGAGCCCGCCGCCGAGCATCTTGAGCGATCCCATCCACACTCCAACGGAGACCGGGAGTGACAACAGGATCGCGATGCCGATCGCCTGGGCTCGTGGTCGGTTCATGGTTCGATCTCCAGTATCGCCCTCACGAGCGGATCAGCCCAGACGGGCGGTGCAGTCACGGCAGTAGGCATACGTGGTGTTGTTGTGAGCCCCACACGCGGTACACGCCACGATCCCGTCGGGAAGCGACGCCGATTGTGCTGTCGACTCAGTAGCGGCGGCTTCTTCGGCCGGGATCTCCCGGAAGTTGTCGTAGCCACGGCGGGGTTCCTGTCGTGTCTCCTCGTCCATCTCCGTCCGGTAGGAGAGATACCACATGGCCGGGAGCTGGAGCAAGGGGTAGACCGCCAAAACAACGATCCCCCACTCGAGGAGACCCATACCTTGGTACCAGATGTCAACCCACTTAATCGTTCGGTCAGCGTGATCGTCGATCGATACGCCGTCTATCGATCCCAGCGGCGGGATCCGGTCCGCTTACGTGATCGAGTACGAGGCGGCGATCGTCAGTGCCAGTGCCGCAAGCAGGCCGACCCCGACGAGATACGTCACCGACCGGGGTTCCGACCGGAGGTGCTGGTAGTAGCCCGCGACCAGCACCGCCTTGACGAACGAGAGGATGATGATCGCGCCGAACGCGATCCAGTAGCTCAGCCCCATGAACTCGACGATGACCTGTAGCGTCGCAAAGACGAACAGGATCACGTAAATGATGCTGTAGAGTTTTGTTGATGCCATTGTCTCACCTCAGAGGATGTAAAACAGCGGGAACAGGAACAGCCAGACGATGTCCACGAAGTGCCAGTAGAGCCCGAAGAACTCCACCGGTCGCTCGTCGTCCAGATAGGCGCCCTGGAACGCCCGGTAGATCAACCACAGCGTGATCAACAGCCCCACGACGACGTGGGCGCCGTGGAGGCCGGTCGTCAGGAAGAACGTCGAGGTCCGGATGTTCGTCGAGAGCCACGCCCCATGGTTGAAGAGGTGGAGCCACTCGATGGCCTTGTTCCCGAGGAAGCCAAGCCCTAGGATGAAGGTCGTTGCCAGACTCGCGATCAGCCCCCACTTGCTCTCCTTCTCGGCGGCGACGAGCGCGAGAATGACGGTGAAACTGCTGGTCAGCAGGATGTAGGTGTTCATCAACCCGGGGATCACGTTATCGGGCACTGGTTCCCAGGCGGTCCAACCGAAGGCCACGCGGATGAAGATATACGAGCCGATGAACGCCCCAAAGAGGACGATATCCGAGGCCAGGAAGATCCAGACCCCGAGTTTCGTGGTCCCGATGTTCTCGAAGGGCCAGGCCTCCGCAAGCGCCGGCTCGGGGGCGTGGAACCGCTCTTTGCCCAGGCCGATAAACGAGCCGGTCAGCATGACGCCGCCCAAGACGCCGGTCCAAGTGTAGAAGTCACTCTGGCCGATGCCCGAGAGACCGAGGAAGGCGACGAACATCGAGAGGCTGATCATAAACGGCCAGATGCTGGCGTGGCTGGCGTGTTCTTCCTCGTGGCCGTGGCCGCTGAGGGCGGCTTCGGCCGCCTCGCTGACGGTGACCATTGCCCCGCCGTCGGTCGCGGTCTGGCCGCCGTCGGTCTCGGTCGCGTCGCTCAAAAACGACAGCCGCCCGCTGGCGTAACTCGGAATCCCGGGGAAGTTCTCCAGATCCGGTGGTGAGGACACTGCCCATTCGGCGGAGGTGGAGTACTCCCAGGGGTTGTCCCCGGCGTCCTCGCCCGCCCAGAGACTCTTGAGCATGTTCCAGACCATGATCAGCATCGATCCTCCGAGGATGAACCCACCGATCGTGGCGACCTGATGCCACGGGGTAAAGGCCGGGTTGTACTCGAAGACCCGTCGGGGGGTCTCCCAGACGACGAACATCGGGAAGTACAGCAGATTAAAGCCGATGAAATACAGCGCAAAATGGAGTTTCCCGAGGAATTCGTCGTACATCTTCCCGGTCATCTTGGGATACCAATAATACAGCGCGCCAAAGAGGGCAGTCGCCCCACCGACCATCACATAGTGGAAGTGCGCGACGACCCAGTAGGTGCCCCGGAACTCGTAGTCGAGGACGACCGCGCCGAGGAAGACGCCGGTGATCCCGCCGATGATGAACAACAACAGCGCACCGAAGGCAAACAGGAACGGCGTCGTAAAGCGCACCCGGCCTTTGATCATCGTGTAGATTAGCGAGAAGACCATCAGATCGAAGGGCAGTGAAATCCCGATGG
Source organism: Chewarchaeum aethiopicum (SeqCode) (assembly GCA_034190395.1). Lineage (GTDB taxonomy): Archaea > Halobacteriota > Halobacteria > Halobacteriales > Hikarchaeaceae > Chewarchaeum > Chewarchaeum aethiopicum. Next base: position 84,281 of record JAXINS010000017.1, on the reverse strand, counting down.
TCGTCGCCATGAACAGCGTCTTGATCTCGAGGTTGATGCTCGTCAGGAACATGTGGTGCATCCAGACGACGAAACTCTGGAGTGCCACCAGCACCATCGCGGCGATGAACCACTTCCGACCGACCAACCGCCGGCCGGTAAACGTCTGGAAGGCTTCCGCCATCGCTCCCAGCGCCGGGAAGAAGACGATATACACCTCGGGGTGGCCGAAGAACCAGAACAGATGCGCCCACAGCAGGGAGCCGGCCTGTTCATACGTGAAGTACGTCGTTCCGAGGATGTGATCGGCCCCGAGGATCATCAACGCGGCCAGCAGTGCCGCGAAGGCAAACAGCATCATCCAGACGGTCAACAGGATCGAGGAGCTGAAGATCGGGAGATCACGTAACCGGAGTCCATCGGCACGCATCCGATGGAACGTCGCCAGGAAGTTCACCGATGAGACGGTCACGGAGGCGACAAAGAGAATGAGTGCGAGCACAACCGACGTTGCGCCCACGGCGCTATCTGGGATATACGCCGGCGTGTTCAGTGGGGCGTACATCGTCCACCCACCGGCGAAGGTACTGCCCTGGAAGAACGAGACGCCAAAGAGCACGCCCGAGAACAGATACAGCCAATAACTCAGTGCGTTCAGCCGCGGGAACGCGAGGTCTTTTGCCCCGATTTGGAGCGGCGTGACGTAGTTCGCAAACCCGAACGCAAACGGGGAGATGAACCAAAAGACCATCAACAGCCCGTGGGCTGATACCGCCTGGTTGTAGGCGGCCGCAGAAAGGATGCCCTCGCCGGGGGCCCGCGGTGCGAGCAGCTGAATCCGCATCAGCAATGCGAGCATCCCGCCGAAAAACAGGAAAAACAGCGCCGTCACGATATAGAGGATCCCGATGTCCTTGTGATTCGTCGTGAGGAACCACCGTTTGATCGAGCTCATCGGCGGGAAGTCGTGGTGTGATTCCTCGTCGGCGTGCTCGGTGGCCGGTAAGTCGGCCTCGGCGTGGCCGCCGTCGGTCGCCGTCTGTGTGGTGTCGTCGCTCATTGTTCTATGATGCTGATGTGTTCTGGTACCATTCCTGGAACGCGTCCGGTTCCATGACGATGACCTCGGCGTTCATATATGAATGTCCTGCACCACAGAGCTCGTAGCACTTCGCCTGATAGGTCCCCGTCTCCTCGGCGATAAACCACGTATTGGTCTTCTGACCGGGGATGGCGTCGGATTTCACCCGTAAGTCCGGTATCGCGAAATTGTGGAAGACGTCGTCGGATGTCACCGTTATTTGAATCGTCTTATCGGCGGGCACCCGGAGCGTCCCGGAGGTGGTGTAGTCGTTGGGATACGTAAAGCGCCATCCGAACTGGAAGCCGGTCACCTCGATCTGGAGGGCGTCCTCCTGGGCCTGATTCGGGCCGTTCTCGACGTAGAGCAACGTTCCGTAGGTCCAGATAATCAGCGAAATGACGATGAGAGCACTGAGCCCGAACGACAGGAAGAGCTTCCGGCCACCGCCACCGCCGGTCGGGAGCTCACCCAGCTCGGGGCGATCGTCATCGTCCTTACCGCCATCATCCCGGCTTGCCCGGTACTTGTAGGCGTTCCAGAGCATGTAGGAGATGACGACGATCCCGACGATCGTCCCGAGGATCAGAAACACCCAGTAGATCTGTCGGAAGACCTCCACGCGCGACCCTGTTGGCAGGAGTCCCCCGGCCTGCAGGACTCTGAGGGCGGGATTCCCTGCACTAATGGGCGGGAGCATGACTTGTTGATCCTTTCGCCGTTCGGTACTTATTCATTTCGAACCGTCCCCTCACCGCTGTATGGCTATTTTCGTCGAAGAGCGGCGTTGTTTCCGTCGATTTCACCCGGCTTACGTCGGCTCGCCGAGCTTCACATCGACTCCGGGGCGGCCACGCCGAGAATCCCGAGGGCATTCGCGACCGTTTGTCGGGCTGCCGCCACGAGCGCGAGCCGGGCGTCCCTGACCGTGGGGTCGACGTTTTCGTGGAGCACTGGACACTCCCGATAGAAGGTGTTGAACGCCTCGGCAAACTCCCGGGTGTAGGAGGCGACGGCATGGGGTTTGTATTCGGCGGCGGCCTCCTCGACCACCGACGGGAAGCGAGCGATCTGGCGGATCAACCGCTCCTCCTCGGGTTCGGTCAACGCCGTTGCCGTAACTTCCGTCGGGAGCCCATCGGCGCTGTCGAGGATTCCACAACACCGGGCATGGACATACTGGACGTACGGGGCCGACTGGGCCTCGAAGTCGAGGGCTTCCTCCCACTCGAAGGTGATCCCCTTGCTCGGCTGGGTGGCGACGATATCGAACCGAACGGCCCCCACACCGACCTGGCGGGCGATCCGTTCGACATCGGCCTCGGTGAGTTCGCCGGCCCGGCTCCGGTCGCCGAGGCGTTTCTCGACTTCCGCACGGGCCCGATCGATCGCCTCATCGAGCAGGTCATCGAGGTCGATACCGGTACCCCGACGGGTACTCATATCGCCCTCGGGGAGGTTGACATACGAGTACAACACTGAGGCGAGTCGATCGGTGTCATTGCCGAGGATTTCGAGGGCGGCCTCAAGCTGGCTGGCATGGAGGCTCTGGTCCTCCCCGAGGACGGTCACCGCCCGGTCGAAATTGGCGAACTTCCATTCGTGGTGGGCCAGATCCCGGGTCGTATAGAGGGTCGTCCCATCCGAGCGTTCGAAGACGAACGGTTTTTCCATCTCCCACTCCTCGAGAACGAGCTGCCAGGCCCCCTCCTCGCGCTCGGCGTAGGCCGATTCCTGAAGCCGCTCGACGATGTCGTCGGTCGATCCGTCCCGCATAAACCGGGTCTCTTTGACGAACTCGTCGAACTCCGCGGGCAGCCGTTCGAGACACTCCTGCATGCCGCCAAGGACCTGGTCGACGACCTCGCTGACCCGCTCGTATACGGCCTCATCACCGGCTTCGAGCCCCTGCATGATCCGTTGGATCTCGGCTTCGGCGGCCTCGACGGCGTCCTCATCGCCCGTCTCGAGGAACTCGTTGCCCTTCCGGTAGTACCGCACGAGGTCGTACTCGATCCGGTCGCGTTCGGGCGCCGGCAGATCGTCCTCTTCGAAGGTCTCGTAGGCCCACGTAAAGACGGCCATCTGGCGGCCGGCGTCGTTGACATAGTAGTGGCGTTCGACGTCATACCCCGCATACTCGAGAACGTTCGCGAGGGCGTCCCCGATAATCGGGTTGCGGGCCCGCCCGACGTGGATCGGACCCGTCGGGTTCGCGCTCGTGTGCTCGACGACGACCGAGGTGTCCTTGTCTTGGAGATGACCCCACGAGGAGTCCTGAGCGGCCTCGAGCGTTCCTTGGACGTAGGCGTCACCGGGGAGGAAGTTCACGTACGGCCCCTGCGTCTGGACCGTCTCGATGTACTCGTAGTCGCTGGCATCGATCGCCTCGGCGATGTCCGTGGCGATCGCCGGCGGTGGGGCGCCAGCTTCGCTCGCCAACCGGAAGGCAACGCTCGAGGCCAAGACCGCATCGACATCCTCGGGTGGTTCCTCGATCCCGAGGTCGCCGGTCGGCAACGCGAGGCTGTCGAGGGCACCGACGAGTGCGTCCTCGACCTCCTCGCGAAACGCTAGGAACATGCAGAGCGCTATTCGACGGGTGGGTAAAGGGATTTCTGAACGACGGTTACGTCTTACCTCTGCCAGTAGCCCGGGCCATGACTGCGATGGATTGAAGCTGATCGGTGATGTTCTCTGTGGCGTAATGGCAACACAAGGAACTGGCTGTGTCGAGTGTGGGGAGACGCTGTCTTTGCCTGACGACGTCGAGATGGGGGAAATCGGTGAGTGTTCTATCTCCGGCGGTGAGCTCGAAGTGATCGATCTCGACCCGATCACCGTCGAGCCCGCGCCTGAACTCGAAGCGGATTGGGGCGAGTAGGCGATGCACGTCGGCGTTTTACACTCACGTATCCGTGAGGACGAAAAGCTCCTCTTAGAGGCGCTTCGCGAGCGCGATCACGACGTCGCCCCGATCGATACGCGAACTCTGTCGTTTCCACTGGCAGGACCACCGGCGGCGGTCGAGGAACTGGATATCGTGATCAACCGTTGTCTCTCCTCGAGTCAGAGCCGGTACACGACACGGTTCATCGACGCCTACGGTATTCCAGTCGTCAATCCGCCACGAACCGCCGACATCTGTGCTGATAAGGTCAAGGGCAGCCTCGCGCTCCTCGCCGCAGGCGTCCCGACGCCGACCACGGAAGTGGCGTTCACCCGCGAGTCGGCCATGGAGATCATCGAACGGTTCGGCTATCCGTGCGTGCTCAAACCGGTCACCGGCTCGTGGGGACGGCTGATCGCCAAGATCGATTCCCGTGACGCCGCCGAGGCAATCCTCGAACACAAGGAAACGCTCGGCGGCTATGAACACAAGGTGTTCTACCTCCAGGAATTCATCGACAAACCCGGGCGGGATATCAGAGTCCTTTCGGCGGACGGGGACCCAATCGCTGCTATGATCCGCAGTTCCGACCACTGGCTCACCAACGCCGCCAAGGGCGCCACGACCGACCCGTTTCCCGTTCCCGATCGGGTCCGCACGTTAGTCAAGCAAGCGTCGGCGGCCGTGGGTGGCGGCTTGCTCGGCGTCGATCTCATGGAGGACGGCGATGACTTCGTCGTCCACGAGGTCAACAGTACCGTCGAATTCAAGGCCCTCAATCGAACGACCGACGATGTCGACGTCCCCGAACGCATTGTCGAGTGGTTGGAGACGAAAACGACCGGCGGGGTGGCGGCGTAATGGCCGACGACTCACCAGCGTATACGGCCAGTGTCGTCGGCGCGTCCGGGTTCACTGGCGGGGAACTCCTCCGGCTCCTCGATGGTCATCCCGCTTTTTCGGTCGCCCAGGCAACCAGCCGGAGGTTCGCCAACAAGACCGTCGGCTCGGTCCATCCGAACCTCCGACACATGGACCTGCGCTTTTCCGATCCCGAAACCCTCGAACCGGTGGACGTGTTGTTCGCCGGGGTTCCTCATGGCGTGTCGATGGAACGGATCGACGACTTCCGGGCGGCCGGCGATGTCGTCGTCGATCTCTCGGCCGACTTCCGGTTGCCGGACATCGAGCTGTTCGAGACATGGTATGGCGAACACGACCGGCCCGAGCTCATCACTGAGGCCGTCTACGCGCTCCCGGAACTCAATCGCGACCGACTTCCGGGCGCCGATTTCATCGCCGTTGGCGGGTGTAACTCGACGGCGACGATCATTGGCCTGCTCCCGCTGTTCGACGCCGGCGTCCTGACGCCGACCGCCGACCTCGTCGTCGACGTCAAGGTTGGCTCTTCGGAGGGTGGCTCCGGCGGCGGCGAGGCGTCGAGTCACGCCGAACGATCGGGTATCGTCCGGCCGTACGCGCCGACGAGCCACCGCCACGAGGCCGAAATCGAGGCCTATCTGGGGGCGAGCGTCTCGTTTACCGCCCACGCCGTCGATATGACCCGTGGTGCCGCGGCGACCTGTCACTGCTTTCCGGACGGCGACCTCCCCGAGAAGCGCGAACTCTTCGGTGCCTATCGGGATCGCTACGGTGAGGAACCGTTCGTCCGGCTCGTCGCCGGCGGCGGTGGCGTCTACCGGTATCCCGAACCGAAGGTCGTCGCCGGCACCAACCACGCCGAGGTCGGCTTCGAGATCGACGAACGTAACGGCCGGCTGGTCGTGTTTTCGGCCATCGACAACATGATGAAAGGCTCTGCCGGTCAGGCGCTGCAGGCCACGAACATCGCCCTTGGGCTCGAGGAGACAGCCGGCCTTGAGTTTCAGGGACTCCATCCCGTGGGGGCGCCCTGAAATGACCGTCGTCGTCAAGATCGGCGGCGCTGCCGCGGTCGATCCCGCCGGGGCGCTTGCGGACGTCGCTGCCCTTCGATCGGACGATGAATCGGTCGTCGTCGTCCACGGCGGCTCGACCGCCATGGACGAGACCTTAGAACGGATGGGGATCGACCCCGAATACGTCGAGACGCCATCGGGCGTCGTCGGTCGGTTTACGGATAGCGAGACCATGGATGTCTTCAAAATGGTCATGCCGGGGTTGGTCAACACCGATCTGGTCGCCGGCCTCCACAACCAGGGCGTCGATGCCGTCGGGTTGTCCGGTGTCGACGGCAAACTGCTGACCGGTCCGCGAAAGAACGCCGTTCGGGTGCTTGAGGACGGCAAAAAGAAGATCCGCCGGGGGGATCACTCGGGCTCGATCGAATCGGTGAACGCCACGCTCTTGGAAACGCTGCTTGCGGACGGCTACACGCCAGTGGCGTCGGTCCCAATGCTCGGCGAGGAGTCGGACGGCTCCTATACGCCCGTCAACGCCGATGCGGATCGATCGGCGGCCGCCATCGCGGGCGCCCTCGATGCCCGTCTCGTCCTGTTGACCGATACGACCGGCGTCTATCGCGATCCCGACGATCCGTCGACGGTTATCGATCGGGTCGAGGATCCGGCGGGCTACCGCGAGCTCAAAACGGCGGCTGAGGGCTTTATGGGCCGGAAGGTCATGGCCGCCGAGGAGGCGCTTGTAGGTGGTGCGCCGTCGGTCACCATCGCCGACGCGAACGCGGCCGATCCGATCCAAAGCGCCCTCGCGGGGGCGGGAACCACGATCACTGCCGCGGCACTGCCGGCCGACGAGGATGGGGGTGTCGACGCATGACCGAGGACGGGCAGGGGTTTGTGTTCTCCGAGAAACCGATCGAAATCACCCGCGGCGAGGGCGTCTATCTCTACGACACCGACGGCACCGAATATCTCGACGTCGGTGCGAGCTATGCGTGTACCCCCCTCGGGCATTCCCATCCGGCGGTCGTCGATCGGGTTACCGATCAACTCGAGACGCTTACCTACGTTCAGGCGTCGTATCCGACCGCCCCGCGGACGCGACTCTACGAGCAGTTGGGCGCGACCGCACCCGGCGACCTCCGGAACGTCTGGCTGTGTAACTCCGGGACCGAAGCCAACGAGGCGGCGCTGAAGTTCGCCCGGAGCGCGACCGATCGACCAACGCTGATCGCGACCACCCGCGGGTTCCATGGCCGGACGATGGGTGCCCTCTCGACGACCTGGACCAGCGAGTACCGCGAGCCGTTCGAGCCGTTGCTCGCGGACGTCGAGTTCGTCGAATACGGCAACGTCGAGGCGCTCGAGGACGCCATCGACGATCGGACGGCGGGCGTCATCCTCGAACCGATCCAGGGTGAAGGCGGCGTCAACCCGGCGACCGAGGCCTACCTGCAGGCGGCCCGAGAGTGTACCACCGAGGCCGGGGCCGCACTGATCCTCGATGAAGTCCAGACGGGCATCGGCCGGACGGGCACCTTCTGGGCGTGCGAACAGGCCGATGTCGTCCCTGACATCATCACCACCGCCAAAGGCGTCGCCAACGGGTTGCCGATGGGCGCGACGCTGGTGGCCGACTGGATCGCCGAGAACGCCGGTTCCCACGGCTCGACGTTCAGCGGCGGCCCGGCGATCTGTGCGGCCGCGAACGCGACGATCGAGACCATCACCAACGAGGCGATCCCCGCTCATGCCGCGGAGATCGGCTCGTATCTCGCCGAGGAGCTCCGGGCGGCCCTCGGCGATACAGTCCGTGAGGTGCGCCATTCGGGGCTGTTGATGGGTATCGAGGTCAAACAGGGCGCGACGCCCGTGATCCGCGACCTCGCATTGAACGAACAGATCCTCGCGCTGCCGGCCGGTCGGACGGTCGTGCGGTTGCTGCCGCCGTTGATCCTCGAGCGCTCACACGCCGATCGAATCGTCAACGCCTTGACGGCGACGATCGGTACTTCGGGGTAATGGCCGAAACGGGCTCGATCGACGACGCCGTCGCCCGCGAACTCGTCTCCGATCTCGTCGACATCCCATCGCCGAGCGGCGAGGAACGGGCCTGTGCCGAGCGGCTGGAGGCCTTTTTCGAGACGCATACCGACCGGGACGTCTGGATCGACACCGTCGGGAACGTCCGAGCGCCGGCCGACGATGCCGTGTTGTACACCTCCCATATCGACACCGTGCCCGGGGACATCCCGGTTCGAATCGAGGACGGGACGCTCTGGGGCCGGGGGAGCGTCGATGCGAAGGGGCCGTTGGCGGCGATGGCGGTCGCGGCCGCTCGTACCGGCGTCAGTTTCGCGGGCGTCGTCGGCGAGGAGGCCGACTCCCGTGGCGCCCGTCACCTGATCGCCGATCGGGACGCCCCGGCTGCCGTCATCAACGGCGAACCGAGCGGTTGGGACGCGATCACGCTCGGCTATCGGGGGATGCTCGCGGGCACGTACACCACCACCAGCGACTCCCGACACTCCTCCCGGCCCGAGAACAACGCCGTCGAGGACGCGATGGACTGGTGGCAGACGCTCCGTGAGCGATACGCCACCGACGCGGACACACCGGTCGTCGAACAGGTCACGCCCAAGGCCACGGCGATCCAGGGTGGCCTGACCGATGACGGCTTTGCCGTCGAGGCGACCCTCGACGCTCAGTTTCGGATTCCGACCGGGACGACCATCGAATCGGTCAAAACGACGGCCACCGACGCGCTCACGACCGGTTCGATCGAGTGGTCGACCGCGATCCCGCCGGTGATGTGTGATCACCGGGCACCGCCCGCCCGGGCCCTCCGGGGGGCGATCCGCCGGGCCGACGGCGATCCCCGCCTGCTCCGAAAGACCGGGACCGCCGACATGAACCTCTTTGCCGAGAAGTGGGACTGTCCGATGGCGACCTACGGTCCGGGGGACTCCAATCTCGATCACGCCCCGGACGAACGGCTGTCGCTGACTGAGTACGACCGCGCCGTGACGGTGCTCACTGATACTGCCCGGTCCCTTTGCGAGAATTAGCCTCGGTCAGGCGGGTTCGGCTTCGATCGATTCGTCTCCGAGATACCCATCCTCCCACTCCCGGCGGGCGGTGATCTCCCGCCGGCCCCGGTCGGTGAGCGCGTACTCGTTCGTCCGGCCGTCCTGTTGTTCTTTGGCGACGAGGCCTTTGACGACCAGCTGGTCGAGATTCGGATAGAGCCGGCCGTGATGGATCTCCTCGTCGTAGTACGTCTCTAAGGTCTCCTTGATCGCAAGGCCATGGGGTGTCTCCTCCCCGGCGATGGCGTAGAGAAGATCCCGTTGGAAGGCAGTGAGATCGTACATATCATTATTTTTCGTTTTAAACTGAAAAGTCCGTTGGCCGCGGCCCGTCGATCCGGTTGCACTCGGTCGCTTCCAGCCGTGTTCGACTGGATGTCAGTCCCTCGAAGCTTCGCTTCGGCCACGGGTCGGTCCGCCGGGAGATAGTGAGACTGATACCGGAGCCCCGTTCACCGTGCGATGAACGGTGTGTTCGCTGTCCGATCCGGGGGTCACTACACCGCGTTTCCCTGATTGAGCAATAATGTCCGCTGAAACCGACGGTCGCGACGAACGGTTGCTCACCGGCTACTCCGGTCGCGTGTTCATCGTCATCGCGATCGGGACGCTCGTCGCCAATCTCGGCCGCCAGGCGCTCCCACCGTTGCTGCCGGCGATCATCGATGGCTTGGCGATTTCACCGGCCGCCGCCGGCTTCGCGCTGACGGTGATGCGGATCGCGTTTGCGGTCTTTCAGTATCCAAGCGGTCGTGCCGCCGACCGGCTCTCCCGGAAAACGGCCATCGTCTTCGGCCTCGTCGTGATGGTCGGGGGCTTTGCGTTGCTGACACAGGTCTGGGTCTATCCGCTCTTTTTGCTTGCGACGGCGTTGCTTGGCATCGGATCGGCGTTTTTCTTCGTCGCCGAGCGGGTGTTGCTGTCCGATCTGTTCGTCGCCAAACGGGGGCGGGCCTTTGGCGCCAACAGCGCCATTTCCCGGATCGGTTCCATCGCTGCCGCCGGGCTGGCCGTCGTCGCCCTCTCGATGGGCGCCTGGCAACTGGCCTTCCTCCCGGTCGTGGTGTTGTTGCTTGCGATCGTGGTGCTCTTTCACGTCACCAGCCGGGAGTCCTATACGGTCGGCTGGGTCGACACGAACATTCGTGAGACTATCCGGCGGGTCTTCGGGGACCGCCACGTCCGCTGGCTCGTCGTCGCGTACACGCTCGTGATCTTCGTGTGGGAGGGCACGCTGAGTTTTCTGCCGGCGTTCCTCCAGGCGACGAAGGGGTTCTCACCGGCGTTTGCAAGCGGCGGGTTCGCGACGCTGTTTGCGGTCGGCATCGTCGTCCAGCCGCTTTCGGGTACGATCAGCGATCGGTGGGATCGCCGGTTGGTCGGTGGACTCGCGACCCTAGTGAGCCTCCTCGGGTTGGGCCTGCTCATCCTGGCGCCTTCGGTGCCGCTGATCTGGGCCGGTATCCTCGTCTATGCGGCCGGGTTCATGGCGTTCCCGCCGGTGTTGCAGGCCTATCTGATGGACATCTTCCCGGATACGAACAAAGGCGGCGATCTGGGTGCGTTCAAGACCGTCTACGAGGGGCTTTCGAGCATCGGACCGACGTACGTGGGCGTTATCGCCGGGTTCGCGAGCTATACGCTCGCCTTCAGTGGATTCTTGCTCTGTTTGCTGGCGAGCGCTGGCGTATTGATCTGGTTGAGCGCCGTCGATTGAGGCGATATCACGGGTTGCCACTGACGTATACCTTTTAGCACACCGGTGGGCAACGCCATGGCATGGCTCTCACGGAGACGATCGCTGGCTCAACTATTGCACGAACGGACGACCTGCTGATCCCGCTGGGCGACGAGACCGTCGCGGCAACCCGCTATGCACCACAGGACACCGACGGTCCGGTCCCGGGATTGCTCATGTATCTCCCCTACCGACGGGGTGATTTCTCATACGCGAGTTATGATCCGATGAACAAGTATCTCGCTGCCCACGGCTACGAGGTCGTTGCCGCCGACATCGTCGGCACCGGTGCCTCAAGCGGACGCAAGCCCGAGCCGTTCACGGCCGACGAAGGGCCACAGGCGGCCGCGATCGTCGACTGGCTCGCCGATCAGGACTGGACGAACGGCCGTATCGGGATGTATGGCCTCTCGTATGGCGGCGAGACGACACTTCGGGCCGCCGCCGAACGGCCGGCCCCGCTCGAGGCGATCGTGCCGATCCACGCAACCCACACGATGTACCGAGCCCACACCCACGGCGGCGCCGCTGAACTCTATCGGATGGCCGGCGGGTGGGGGCCGATGATGCAGGTCCAACAGGCGATGCCCCCCTCCCCCCGTGACAACGAGGGCCGCTGGGCCGAGGCGTGGGAGGATCACCTCGATGAACTGCGGGAGGGAACGCCCTGGTTGTTCCAGCTCGTCGAACACGATACGAGGAACGCCTACTGGCAGGGCGAGGACATCCCCGTCGATCGGATCGACGTGCCGACGTTTGCGATGACCGGGTGGCGGGACCTCTTTACCACCGCGACCATGGAATATTTCCCCCAGTTGGGCGGCGAGAAACGCCTGCTCCTGGGTCCGTGGCGCCACAACCTTCCGTACGCCGGCCGCGAATCGGCGGTCGACCTCCGCCGCCAGATGGTCGAGTGGTTCGATCACTTCCTCAAGGACGCCGACAACGATGCCCTGGCACATCCAACGATCGAGTACTGGACCGAACGCGACGGCGGTGGGACCGTCGACGGCGGCGTTTGGCGAGGCCGGGAGGACTGGCCGACCGTCGATACCGACACGACGCTTGAGTTCGCGTTGACACCCGACGGGCTTACCGAGGCGGACGGCTACACCGACGGTGTCGTCGAACGCGAGTACGAATACGATCACACCGTCGGTGTCCACTCCGCCGAGACCGTCATCCAGACGGTCTGTCCGCCATCCGATACGAGCGCCGACGATGCCCGATCGGTCGTCTTCGAGACCGACCCCCTCAGCGATCCGATCGAGACCACCGGCACGGGTGAGGTCACGTTACGGCTGACGGCGACGACGGCCGATCCGAACCTCTCGGTGCGGCTTATTGACGTCGCTCCCGACGGAACCGCCCATCTAGTCACCCACCGTGAATGCCGGGTGAGCCACCGCAACAGCGATTCGGAGCCGGAGCCGCTCACGCCGGGCGAGGAGTACGAGGTCACCCTTTCACTGCGACCGAACTCCCATCTCTTCGAGGCCGGCCACCGGATCCGCCTTGCGATCAGTGCCGGGTTGTTCCCGGGAATGATGCCGCCCCGCGAACAGGGCTCGTTCGTCTTTCACTCGACGCCTGCCGAGCCTTCCACGCTTTCCCTGCCCGGCCAGGTCCACGAAGACGGTGCTCGCTTCGATGATACGATCGAGATGGCGCCACCGGACGACGCCGTGCCGGTGACCTCACCCCTCGTTCGGCGCGACGAGACCGACTGGCGGACAACCCGTAGCCACGTCGACGACTCGGTGACGGTGACGGTCACCAGCGACAGCGAGACCGAGCTCCCGTATGCCGACCTCGAGTGGGAGTCGGAGACCACGACCTCGGTGGCGGCCCATGATCCGATGACCGTCGAGATCAGCCGTGCCATCACCGCGACCATCGATTATGACTCCGAGACGGTCGTGATCGACTCCCGGAGTCGAGTCACGCAGGACCTCATCCAGCTGGCGACGACGATCACGGTCGATGGAACGACCCTGTTCGACGAATCCTGGGCCCAACATGGCTACTAGGCTCTAGTTTTTTGCCCGCCCCCGTCGAGTGGGCGCCATGGCCTACGATCTCCTCGTCCACAATGCGAAAGTCGTCGACGGTACCGGGGCCCCGTGGTTCCGTGGGGCGATCGGCGTCCGCGACGGCACGATCGCCACCGTCAGTCGAGCGGCCGATCCCGGTCTCGACGCCGCCGAGACGATCGACGCCGACGGCGCCGTCGTCTGTCCGGGGTTCGTCGATACCCACTCACACTCGGATCTACAACTGTTCGCCGATCCCGCCTTAGAGCCGAAGATCAGACAGGGTATCACCACCGAAATCCTCGGCCAGGACGGCTTCTCGATGGCACCGCTATATCGTCCGGACGCGCCGGCCGAGTGGCAGCGCCATCTCAGCGCGCTTGCCGGCAGCGTCGATCTCGATTGGTCCTGGCAATCGATGGCGGAGTATTTCGACGCTATCGAGGCCAACGGGCTCGGCCCCAACGTCGCCTCGCTGGTCGGCCACGGGACGGTCCGCTTTGAGGTCCTCGGTATGGCCGATCGGGCACCCGATGCCGCGGAACTCGACCGGATGGCCGATCTTGTCACCGAAGCGCTTGAGGACGGCGCCGTTGGCTTTTCGACGGGGTTGATCTATGCGCCACATTCGAATGCCACCACCGACGAAGTTCAGACGTTGGCCGCCCGGCTGGGGACATACGGCCGGCCGTTCGTCGCCCACATCCGATCGGAAGGTCGGTGGATCTGGGACGGGCTCGATGAGTTCATCGATATCGGCGCCGAAACCGGCGTCCCCTTGCACCTCTCCCATTTCAAGGTCGCCGGCACCGAACAGCACGGAAAGGCCGACCGGGCGATCGAGCTCATCGAGGCAGCCCGCGAACGGGGGGTCGATTTCACCGTCGAGCAGTATCCCTACACCGCCGCGAGCACGATGCTCTCGGCCGTCCTCCCGCCGTGGGTCCACGCCGATGGCACCGAGCAGGCCCTCGCCTACCTCGACGACTCCGAGGCCCGCGAGCGGATCCGGCGGGATATCACCGAGTGGCGCATCGACGGCTGGGAGAACATCGGTGCCCTCAGTGGCTGGGAGAACATCGTCGTCTCCCACGTCAATACCGAGGCAAACGCCGATATCGAGGGCCAATCGATCGCCGAGATCGCCGCCGATCGGGACGCCGAGCTCATCGAGACGGTCTGTGATATCCTGCTTGAGGAGGAACTGGGTGCTTCGATGGTCATCCATATGCTCGACGAACCCGATGTCCAGGAAATCCTCGAATACGAGCGGGTAAACGTCGCGACTGATGGGTTGTTCGGTGGGTCGCCCCATCCGCGGGTCTATGGGACCTACCCCCGGGTGCTCGGTCACTACGTCCGCGAACGGAATCTGCTGACGATCGAGGAGGCCGTCCGGAAGATGACGTCATTACCCGCCCGGGCGATGGGGTTCCAACGGAAGGGCGTGATCAGACCAGGGATGGACGCCGACCTCGTCGTTTTCGATCCCGCCCGTATCGCCAGCCGGGCGACATTCGAAGAGCCGACCCGGTTCCCGGTCGGATTGCCTCACGTCATCGTCAACGGCGTCCCAGTCGTTCGGGACGGCGAGACGACCGACGCCCACCCCGGATCGGTCGTTCGGGCCGGCCACTAGCGGTTGCCGCGCGCCCACCCCGTATTTCCATTTAAGTGCTTCTCGTTACAAGCATTAGATACGAACGAACTGCTGAGCGACAGCGCCCCTCAGTGCTGTCGGATCGGATGGATCGGGACCGCTACCGGTCGAGCGTGAAGACGTGGTCTCGGTCGGCACCACAACTCGGACAGATGTGGTGATAGACGATCCGCCTCCCGTCGGTTCGACTCGTCCAATTTCCGGCGTCGTCGACGAACCCACACTTCGGACACTTCGTCTCAGTGGTCTCGTAGCGTTTTCGGAGCCGATCGAGCGGTGTTTTCCCATCTATGCCGTGTGTTACCATATTACATTATTGAAGCCAATCGTAAATAAACACCCCGCCGATCGGCTGTTCTTTAAGTGCCTCTCGTCACAAGGAATAGCTATGAACGACGTGCCGAGCCATTGGCTCGGTGTTTGTTTCCCCCAAGCGGATCGCTCTGTCTCTTGAGTAATTCCGTCGATTTTTCTGTCCGTCATCGCCGATCCGGGAGTGACAACCCGTAGCGACACGACGGACCGTCAACGGACTGCGACCGGCAATATCCGCCCGATCGAGACCGGAGTGAAAGTGGTCAATCCACCTCCCTAACCGATAGACGACGGCCGAATCCCCAGTGGAAGCACAGGGGTTGGCAAACCCGCCCTGTTCTTTCCACCACGCCCTTTCCCGTTCGGTTTCGGTTACCGGTCTCTCCACAATTCCTCCTCAAAACACCCTCCAGTGCTGTGACGATACGGAATCGCCAATCGGCGAGTAAGCGTCAAACACTTTCACGCTGTCCGAGTAAGCCCTCCGCATGGCCCCCACGGACGAACGTTCGTACGTCCACTGCCCTGAATGCGGGACGAAAGCATCCGCGGATTGGTCGTTCTGTCGGAAGTGTAATGCGTCGCTTAGCGAAGCGGAGTCGGCCGACGAGGATCTCATCGTGAGAAACGATGGTGAGGATGTCGATCTCTCGGAGTTCGTTGATGAACCGGCCGGCTGTACGAAATGTGGCTATATGGACGCCACGGTCGATGATATCGCGATAACGGGCAACGACATGTCCCGGGTCCTCGATGTCGAAAGCCGACGGTTCAAGACTGTTTCCTGCACCCGCTGTGGATACACGGAACACTACAAGGGGCGGCGTCCAAACGAAGCGCTCGCCCTGTTTTTGCGGTGAGCTCCCTCTGACCGGCGTCGATGACCGCTTTCACGAGCTCGGCTTCGTCGCTGGGGGCTCAACGTGCTGTCTATCGGTTGGTCGTTTCTCGGTTATGACTCGTCGTCCCGATCGCTTGCCGGTGCTTGAGTTGGGTCCTGTGGTAGCGAGGTGTCCGCCAACCCGTTCACTCCGGTGGACTGTCCCACTCCGCTCCGTTGTCCTGTGGTTCGTATCCGATTACTTCGTGAGCGTGATCCAGATCGTCGAGCCACCGGGTGTCGTTGTTACTCACGCCGTAGAACTGGTCCCACTCGACGGTCTCGTCTTGGAGACAACAGTCGACCATGTGGGCCAGATCCCGTCGGGACTGCCAGACCGCCTTCAGCCGAGCTACTCGCTCCTCGTATTCGTCGCTCCCGCGTTCCCACTCGCCGTCGTCGACGCCCATTTCGGCATAGCCGTAGGGATGGTCATACTCCGGTGCCAGGACCGCCCCGATCCGGAGGGCGTAAAACCGGATGCCGTGGGCTTCGTTCGCCAGCCGTCCGAGGTCCTCGCCGTAGGTTTTCGTCAGTCCATAGGGTGAGTCGGGCCGGTGTGGCTCCGTCTCATCGATGCGGTAGCTCGTGTCGTGGTAGATCTCCGGCCGATTGCGGACTTCGACCATCCCGACGGCGTGGTGGGAGGACGCAAAGATGATCGAGTCCAGATCGGCCTCGACCGCCGCCTTGTACACGTTGTTGTGGCCCTTGAGGTTGTCCTTCACCGGTTCCAGCCAACCCAGTTCCCGTGAATGTCGGCCGCCGGTCCCCGGCATCAACGCGAGATGGACGACCGCGTCCATCCCGTCGAAATGCGGTCGGAGGGCGTCGTAGTCACGGATATCGACATTCACCGTGGCTGCGTCCTCCGGGATGTTGTCGTCCTCGAGATCGAGATACGTGAACTCATAGCGGTCAACGTCGTGGAGGTGTTCGATGATCGCCGTGCCGACCTTGCCGTTCGCCCCGGTTACAAGGACATCCATGTTCCCAGATTTCGACTGAGCTATTTAATTCTTGTATGGTGTCCCCCACCTTCGGGGCGGATGTCTCGGCGAGAAGCCGATCGGGATCGATCACGAAACGGCGGTGACGTCCTGGCCGTTTTCGACACCGTTGTCGGCGACGCCGCTGACTGTCGGTGTGTCCGGAGGAGTTCGGCTATGCGGTCTGCACGGATCACAAGGATGTTTTAGCCTTGGACCACATCGTAGGGGATAATGAGCGAATCGGACGGGCCAAAGCAGGTCGACAATCCGGATTACCATAGCGTCGACCACACGGCCGCCCAAGCCTGTGGCTGGACGAAAAACGCCCTCCGAGGCGAGGGAAAATGCTACAAGAATATTTTCTATGGGATCGAATCCCACCGCTGCATCCAGATGACGCCGGTCGTCCGGTGTAACGAACGGTGTGTCTTCTGCTGGCGTGATCACCAAGGTCATGCCTACGAGCTCGACGGCGTCGAGTGGGACGATCCCGAAGCTGTCGTCGATGCCTCGATCGAACTCCAGCGCAAACTCCTCTCGGGCTTCGGGGGCAACGACGAGGTGCCCCGCGAGCGATTCGAGCAAGCGATGGAACCGCGTCACGTCGCGATCAGCCTCGATGGTGAACCCACTCTCTATCCCTATCTCCCCGAACTCATCAAGGAATTCCATGCCCGGGATATCACGACCTTCCTCGTCAGCAACGGGACTCGACCCGAGGTCCTTGCCGAATGCAACCCGACCCAACTGTACGTCAGCGTCGACGCCGCCGATCGGGCGACCTTCGATAAGGTCGTCCGGGCGATGGAGGACGACGCCTGGGAACGACTCATCGAGACGCTGGATGTCCTCCATGCCAAAGACGAGACCCGCACGGTGCTCCGAACGACCGCGATCAAGGGCCTGAACATGGATCATCCCGACTGGTTTGCGGGTTTTTTCCAGCGGGCCGATCCCGATTTCATCGAGCTGAAGGCTTACATGCACGTGGGCCACTCCCGGGGTCGACTCGACCGGTCGTCGATGCCCGACCACGAGGAAGTCGTCGACTTCGCCGAGGCCATCCAGGAGTATCTGCCCGAATACGACACGCTCAAGGAAGTCCCCCCATCCCGGGTGGCGATGTTAGCGAAGACTGAAGACACCTGGGTCCCAAAACTCAAAAAGGATAGCGAGTTCTGGGCCGACGATCCGCTGGCGAACGTCTGATCGGTCGTTTGGTTCTCAATTCTGGGACGCATCTCGGATCCGGTATCCTTATCACTTGTGTGAACCAACTTTCGGCTATGGCAGGACGGACGTCGCTCGCTGTCGGGCACGACGAACTCGCGACGTTGCGACAGATCGCGCTCGACGGCGGGCTGGCTGGGGAGACGAAACTCTCCTGTGCCGATCTCGCCGGTGTCCTCGACGTATCGACCCAGACCGCCTCGCGACGCCTCCAGCGCCTCGATGAGGTCGACTATCTCGATCGGGAGACCGTCGCCGACGGCCAGTGGGTGCGGATCACCGATGCGGGCGAAAACGCGCTTCGCGAGGAGTATGAAGCCTATCGACGGATCTTCGAGGAGCCAGAACAGCTCGAACTACGGGGGACCGTTACCAGCGGCATGGGGGAAGGCCGACACTACATCTCCCTGCCCGGCTACATGGAACAGTTCATCGACCGGCTCGGCTACGAGCCCTTCGCCGGGACGTTGAACCTCGAGCTCGACGCCGAAAGCGTCCGGATCCGGGCCGGGTTGCGGACCTTCGAACCGATCCCCATCGACGGCTGGGAGGACGACGACCGGACATACGGTCCCGCCGTCTGTTATCCCGCGAGTATCGAAACCGCTGCGGGTGATCGCTACGAGGAGTGTCACGTGATCGCCCCCGAACGAACCCACCACGACGAGGATCAGCTCGAAGTGATCGCCCCCGAGAAGCTACGGGACGAGCTTGATCTCGACGACGACGATCACCTTACTGTTTATGTCCAGGAGCGATAGCCGCGTGAGCCAGCAACAGTCGAGCGATATCAAGCGAGCGGTCGCCGCCTTCCGGGCCGGGGAGGGGGTCCTGATCCACGACGACGACGACCGCGAAGCCGAAACCGACCTCCTCTTTCCCGCCGAGGGGATTACCCCCAAACGGATCGCCCAGCTTCGCAACGACGCCGGCGGACTCCTCTTTGTCGCGCTCGCCGCCGACGTCGCCGATGCCTTCGAGCTACCGTTTCTCCATGACGTGATCGACCACCCTGCCAACGACCACTCCGATCTCAGCTACGACGCTCGACCGTCGTTTTCGCTGTCGGTCAACCATCGCGACACCTACACCGGGATTACCGATACCGATCGTGCTCGCACCGTCGACGCGCTCGCGACCGCCGCCGCGGCCGCCCGAGCCGGCGAGTACGACGCCGAGGATTTCGGGACCGAGTTCCGGACGCCCGGCCATGTCCACCTCCTCCGGGCCGCCGATGACCTGCTTGAGGAACGCCAGGGCCACACCGAACTCGGGATCGCCCTCGCCGAGGCCGCCGATCAGCCGCCGGCCGTGGTCGGCTGTGAGATGCTCGATGACGAAACCGGTGGTGCCCTCTCGAAGGCGGCTGCCCGTGACTACGCTGCCCGTCACGACCTCGTGTATGTGGAGGGTTCGGCGTTGCTTGAAACGCTACGCTGACGGTCAGTCTCCGCTACTGGCGGTTCGGCGTTACTGACTTTCCTGATACGCCTTACATGGGAGTGGTTTCTCAAGGGTGACGTCACCGACGAGAATCACCCCACACATCTTGGTTTTGCCATGGTGATGGCAGTGATATTCGTAGATCCCGGGATCATCGAAGGTATACGCCAGAATTTCGTTTTTATAGATCCCCGAGTTTTGTTTGAACTCCCAGTCCTCTGCCTTCTCGTGGAACTGTGAGGCGTGGACGTTATGGGAGTAGAGATCGGCGTTGACCCATTCGACGGTCGTTCCTGGATCGACCGAGAGGCGTCTCGGAGCGAAGGAAGTCTGATGCATCCATACTTTGGCGGTGTCACCACTGGCATCCGAGTTCTTGGTCGTCTGGCTCTCCGAGGTCCCGACGGCAGCCGACCCCGTTGATCCGCCGGTTGTACAGCCCGCAATCCCGGTGATGAGTGCAGTAGTCGCGAGGAACTCCCGGCGATTCATCGTTCCATGCCAAGTAGTAATTTGAATTAAGCGTTTCCCCGGCGAACTAGTGGATCGCTATCCGATGGCGGCGTTTCGAACCGAGGCCAGCGAGCCAATCAGCCCTGCTGGCGCTTTGTGCTGTGTGTGGTTTTCCCTTCTGTATTCTCGATTACTGATCGGTTTCTCTCTTACTGTCCCCGTCCCTTCACTGCCGTTGTAGGATGTCACGATACAGAATGAATAATAATCCCCGTCCGACTACAGGGAGGTACCATGAGCGAGCGCCCCGAGATGTTCCAGGGTGTCGATTCGATCTGGATGAACGGCGAGTTCGTCGATTTCGATGATGCGAACGTCCATGTGTTGACCCACGGCCTGCATTATGGGACCGGGATCTTCGAAGGCGTCCGAGCGTACGAAACGGAGGACGGCCCGGCGATCTTTCGATGGGACGAACACCTCGAACGGTTCTATGACTCCGCGAAACCGTACGACCTCGAGATCGGCTATGAGCCCGAGGAACTCACCGAGGCGACGGTCGAACTGCTTCGACGTGAGAATCTCCAGTCGGGGTACATCCGTCCGATCGCCTTCTATGGCTACGAGAGTCTGGGACTGGATCCATCCGGCGTGCCCACGGATGTCGCGATCGCCGCCTGGCCATGGGGCACGTATCTCGGCGAGGACGCGCTCGAAAACGGCGTCGAGGTGATGGTCTCGTCCTGGCGGAAACACGCCTCGAGCCAGATCCCCACCAACGCCAAGACCACGGGACTGTACGTCAACAGCCTGCTTGCCGGCGAAGAGGCCCGACGAAACGGCTACGCCGAGGCGATCGTTCTCAACAAGGAAGGCAACGTCGCCGAAGGCCCCGGCGAGAACCTCTTTTTGGTGCGCGACGGCGAGATCTATACCCCCGGCTTAGCCGAGGGCATTCTCGACGGGATCACCCGGCGGACCGTGATCACGCTGGCTCGCGAGCTCGGATATACCGTCCACGATGAGGCGACGATCAGCCGCGGCGAGCTCAACACCGCCGACGAGCTGTTTTTCTGTGGCACCGCCGCCGAAGTCACTCCGATCCGGAAGGTCGACAACGTCGTTATCGGGTCGGGCAGCCGCGGGCCGATCACCGAGGAGATCCAGTCGGCGTTCTTCGATCTGGTCGAACGCCGGACCGACGACCACCCCGAGTGGTTCATCTTTGTCGAGTGATTGAGAGGATACGGTTCGTTTCCGGTCTACCGTTCTTGTGCCGGCCGAGCCCGCAGAACGGTGCAAGCGTCACTCACCGGGTTGGGCGGGCTAGCCACCTTCCCCGCTGTCATCGTCTTTGTCTTGGTCGTCGGCGACGGCGTCGATGACATCGATCGGGATCCCCTGATCGCGGCTCTCCCCGAAGCCGGCGCTTAGAATTCGGGTGAGGGCATCCTCGACTTTCTCGTCGGATTCGTTGAGCCGTTCAGGTTCGACCTCCATGACGAAGCCAGTCGTGATGTTTGGCGCCGTCGGCATGAATACGACCTCCCGTCCATCGTCGGTCCGTTTGCCGGTCTTAAACGCCGTGAGGCGGGCGCCGTTCCAGAGTTCGAGTTTGACTGGCCGTTGTAGTTCTTCGGTCCCCGATAACGTCGTTTTGACGGCCATCTTCGAAGCGTTATAGATCACCCGTAATCCGGGGACGTGATTGATGAAATCGTCGAGGGCTTCCTCGAGGATGCTGCCGAGGGCTGTCCGCATCAGATAGCCGGTCGAGAGGACCAACCCGGCGAAGATCAAAAGCGTCAATGCCACCCGGACCAGCTCCGCGATCAACACCCTGTCACCGAACAGCGACGGCTTGATGATCTCTTGGAGGAACGGGATATTGGCGATGATCGCATAGAGCCACGTGACGACATAGAGGGTCACGAGGATCGGGATCAGCACGATGAGCCCACTCGCCACATCGCGCTTCCAGGTCGGCATCGTCTCACCGGATGCTCGGCTCCCCGGACTAATGAGTGCCACGTTACTCGATGGTTTCGTTCCCGCCCACTGGCCGGTGACCGTCTCTCGAATCACATACCGGTACTCAAACCGATGCCGGCGCGAGCGGCCGAACCCTTTTGTCAGTCTCCGCCGGTCTGGGCGCTATGGACCATGCGATCGTTGAGGAGAAGACCACGCAGGCAAGCGCCGTGCTCGATGAACTGGGGTTTGACTGTTGGCTGACGTTCTGTCGGGAATCGGATGCCATCGGCGAGCCTTCGCTCCCGTTCGTGTTGGGATATGACGTCGTTTGGCCGGCTGTCGTCTTACTCACCGCCGACCGGGATCGGATCGCGATTCTCGGGGAGAACGATGCGACGCCGGCCCAGGAACTCGGTGTCCACGACGTCTACACCTACCGAGAGTCGCTCGAACCGATCCTGCAGGACCAGCTCGCGACCATCGATCCCGATACGATCGCGATCAACTACGCCGAGGACTTCCGAACCGCTGACGGGCTCACCCACGGGATGTATCGCCGGCTCGTCGGGCATCTCGATGGGACGCCCTATGCGGACCGATTCGTCAGCGCGTCGGACGTGATCCGGCGGGTCCGGGGCCGCAAATCACCGACCGAACGCGATCGGATCTACCGCGCCGCTGAGACGACCGAGGAACTCCTCGGCCGGTTCGCCGAGGCCTGGGAGCCGGACTGGACCGAGGCCATGATCGCCGACTGGCTCCACGACCGGATGGCCGATCGTGATCTCGGTCCCGCCTGGAGCCCAGCGTACTGTCCAGCGGTCGATGCGGGTGACGCCGCCACCGCCGGCCATACGATACCCGGCGATCGGACGCTCCCCCCAGGTGAAGTCTTGCATTTCGATTTCGGCGTTCGCTACGACGGCTACACCGCCGATCTCCAGCGGTGTTACTATCGTCCCAGCGCGGAGGCCGCCGAGCCACCGGTGGAAGTACGGACAGTGTTTCAGGACGTGCGGGCGGCGATCGATGCGGGGATTGAGACAATCGAACCGGGCCGAAAAGGGCGGGATGTCGACGCGGCGGCTCGGGAGACGCTGACCGATCGTGGCTGGCCCGAGCCCAATCACGGCATCGGTCATGAGGTCGGCCGTGAAGCCCACGACGGCGGGACGCTCTTTGGACCACCCTGGGAACCCTACGGCGCGTCCGTCGAGGCCTCGGTCCACGAGGGGGGCATCTACGCCGTCGAACTCGGCGTCGACACCGAGTACGGGTATATCGGCCTTGAGGACATGATCGAAGTCACCGAGAGCGGAGTCGAGTACGTCGTCGAACCACAGCGATCGTTACGGATCCTCGGTGCCTGAACCTGAGGGCCTTTCAGCTGTTGAGGACTGCCCGGAGACCAAACAGGAGGTTCTCCTTGCGCTCGAGTAGCCGACGATAGAAATACGATACCCACTTGCTCCCATAAGGAACGTACTGCCAGACCGGATACTCCGTTGCGAGGTCGTACTGGGCGTCCTCACGTACCCCCATGAGCATCTGGATCTCGAAGTCTGTGCCGTACTCCTCGTGAAGCTGTTCGGCCCGCTCGATCATCGCTGGATCGTGGCTACCGACCGCGATTCCCCCTTCGTAGGCCTCGAAGGCGTACTCCAGTAAGGATTCGTACGCCTCGTCGACGCGGGCCTTCTCCGTGTAGGCGATCTCTTTGGGGGGGTCGTAGGCACCTTTGACTAACCGGATTTTCCCCTCGACGTCCTGCAGCCGTTCGAGATCCTCCCGGGTTCGCTTCATGTTCGCCTGTACACAGACCCCGACGCCGCCGGGATGTCGATCGGCGGCGGCCTCGAAGGCGTCGAGCGTCGCGCCGATGGTCGTATGATCCTCCATGTCGATCCAGACGAACTGGTCGTTTTCGATCGCCCGGTCGACGATCCGATCGAGGTTCTCCCTGAACGCCGATTCGCCGATATCAAGGCCGATCTGGGATGGTTTGACCGAAACGCAGGCATCAACGCCGGCGGCGTCGATATCATCGAGCAGCTGGCAGTACGTTTCGGCATCGGCGTCGGCCGGTTCGCGGCGACTGTAATGTTCACCCAATAGGTTCAGGATCGCGCTGACGTTTCGGTCGTTGAGTTCCTTGGCGTGGTCGATCGCCGTCGCTTCGGTTTCGCCGGCGATGAACTTCGATGCGATTGGCGGGATCATGATTGAATTGGATGGGAGAGCGTCGGATGGGTCGATACAAACGTTGTGCCGATCCCCTGATTGCTGTTCGCGATGTGGGATGCGATGATCTCGTTGGGTTTGTGCGTTCGTACGGAATCGATCGTGTGCCGCCTTTGTCGATCGCTGAGACGAGCGCTAACCATGAATGTGTGGGAAGTGGCCGCGATCGGTTGGGGTGTCAGCTGTCCGATGTCGGGTATCGGGGAAAGCCGGATACGCGGCTGGTTTCAGATCACGCTTGCCCAGTGTAGCCGAGGGCCTCCGCGGCACCGAAGAGCCGCTCGACGATGATGATCGCCAACAGGACGATCGCGATGTTCACCGTCGAAACGGCGGCGATAACGGGACTGGCGCCGAACTGCATCTGGGCGAAGATCCGAACCGGGATCGGAATCAACCCCGGCCCTTGCAGGAAGATCGCGATCTGCAGATTGGCGTAAGAGACAATAAAGGCGAAGATCGCCGCCGTGAGCACGCCGGGCAGCAATGCCGGGAACGTGATATATCGAAACGTCTGGATCTCATCCGCCCCGAGATTCATCGCCGCCTCTTCGATCGACCGATCGAAGTTGTACATTGTCGTGAGGATGCTCCGGGTCGCGTATGGTGTCGCGTACACCGCCAGAGCGAGTGCCATGCCGAGCAGATTCCCGACGAGTCCGAGTTCATTGAGGAACAACAACAATGCGAGTCCAAGGATGATCTGGGGGATCATCAGCGGAAGGAACGTTCCGGCATCGAGGAGATTTCGGAACCGGAAGTCGAACCGACCGATGGCGTAGGCCGCCGCTGAGGACAGTGCGATCGCGATAATCGTCGCCAGAATCGAGTACTGGAAGCTCACGATGAACGACGAGACCCACGTCGTCCGGGAGAAAATCTCGGCATACCATTTGAGGGTGATCGTTTCCGGTGGAAATGCGTACAAGTCAGACGGATTGAAGCTGATCAATACCGCGAATACCACCGGCAACAGGAGGAAGGTGAAGACACTGACCAACAACAGGATCCACAATACTTGCGCCAGCGAGACACTGCCGATACCGACCTCTAAATTCAACAGTTCGAGAAACTGGGTCCCCCGGAACTTCTTGGTGCGGCCAACGTCGCTCCGATTGCTCATAACAGACCACCCTCCGCAGTGTGCTGGAGATTGATGACCTTTGTGTAGATGTAGACGAACACCAGCGAGACACCTAGTAGGATGAAGCCCATCGCGGCGCCCAGCGGCCAGTTGAGATCCTTGGCGGAGACGTCATAGATGAATGGTGCGATCATCGGTACCTGTGGCATTCCGATGAACACGTCGGTCGCGAACGTTCCCATCGTCAGCACAAATGAGATCAGCGTCGCCCCAACGACCCCGGGCAACGAGAGGGGGAACGTTACATAGAAGAACGTCTGGAGCCGGTTGCCACCGAGGTTGTACGCCGCCTCGACGATCTCCTTATCGATCGTGTAGAGGACGCTCATTAAAATCAACACGGCAAAGGGCATCAACACCGACGAGATGGCGATAACCAGCCCCGGTTTAGTGCGGAGTAGCGTGTACTTGAGGCCGACGAGGCCCAGGATCTGATTGATGACACCGCTTGAGCCCATCAGCGCGAACCAGCCGAACGCCCGCACGACGTTCCCGACGAGGAGGGGAGCGATGACGAGGAGGATTAACACTTTCGAGTAGGCCCACTCCGTGAAAACGATGAAGTATGCGATCGGGTAACTGACGAGAATGGTGAAGATCGTCGAGACGACGCTTACCTCGACGGTTGTATACAATGCGTCCATATAGAGGTTCGAAGAGAAGAATTTCACGTAGTTCTGGA
This sequence comes from Chewarchaeum aethiopicum (SeqCode), assembly GCA_034190395.1. Lineage (GTDB taxonomy): Archaea > Halobacteriota > Halobacteria > Halobacteriales > Hikarchaeaceae > Chewarchaeum > Chewarchaeum aethiopicum. Next base: position 58,556 of record JAXINS010000017.1, on the reverse strand, counting down.
CCGTTAGGATCGCCTCCATCGTCCCGATGTCGACGTTCGTATAGAAGCTCACGAGGAACATGTAGGCGACCGGAATGAAGAAGAAAATCGCCATATAGAGCAGGTATGGTCCGGCGAGGATGTAGCCGGCATACGACTCCCGTTTGTGTCGCTGGATGAATTGCCGGATCCGTTCGTGTGCCGTCTCGCCGAATGATCCTGTTACTCGCCGGCGGGTTTTGGTACCCGTTCTGGCGGTCTCATCGCTCATGTCCGATCACCCGGGATCGCAAACGGCGCATCGGGGCTGAACGTGAGCGTTATCGACTCACCCTGTTCGAATCCGCCGTGGCGTTCGATGTTCTGTTGGACGACTTGGAGTTCCTCGCCGCCGGCTTCGACGAAGTAATCGATCCGGGAGCCGAGATACGTGACCTCCTGGATATCCGCCAGCATGCTGTTTTCGGCCTCGCTGTCATGATCGGACGGATGGATCGAGAATCGTTCGGGACGGAACAGGAGCGTAACCTCTCGACCGGGTTCGATCGTGGCCCGCTCGCCGGTCTCAGCGTCGAGAGTAAACGACTGCCCGTTGATATCGACCGTGTAGCTCGCCTCATTGACCTCGCCGATCGTGCCGGTCACGAGATTGGCGTTGCCGATGAAGTCGGCAACGAACTCGTCGTTAGGTTCTTGATAGACCTCCTCCGGTGTCCCAACTTGGTGGATTTCGCCCTCCGACATCACCGCCATCCGATCGGAAATCGTCAGTGCCTCTTCTTGATTGTGGGTGACGTAGACCATCGTGACGTCGAGTTCACGGTGAAGTCGAAGGATTTCGAGGCGCATCTCCTCGCGGAGTTTCTTATCGAGGTCCGACAACGGCTCGTCGAGCAACATCACTGACGGTTGGATGACCAGTGCCCGTGCTAGCGCAACACGCTGTTGTTGGCCACCCGAGAGCTCGGAAGGATATCGATCACCGAGCCCTTCCAGCCGGACCATTGCAAGGGCGTCCTCGACGCGTTCTTCGATCTCGCCGTCGGGGAGGCCCTGCATCTCGAGGCCAAAGGCGATGTTGTCCGCAACGTTCATGTGGGGGAACAATGCGTAGTGCTGGAACACCATTCCCGTATCGCGGTTGTAGGCCGGGGTATCCGTGACCTGCTGGTTGTTGATGTAAACGGTGCCTTCGCTTGGCGTCTCAAATCCGGCGATCATCCGCAACGTTGTCGTTTTACCACATCCCGAGGGTCCCAGTAGCGTCAGCAGTTCGCCATCGCGGATCGAGACGTCGATATCGTCGACCGCAGTGACGTCCCGAAATCGTTTCGTAATGCTATCAAGCTGAACGACTGTGGAAGTATCCGCTGCCATAATGAGAGGGGGGACAGTCTGTCCCTTAGCTGTACTTGTTGATGATGTTGTTCGCCCGTTCACGCCACTTCGATCGATTCTTTGCGATCCACTCGAAGTCGGGCACTTTGAGGTTCTGGAGATCCTTTGAGGACACCAGTTTCGACGGTTTCACGTCGGGATAATTGACCGTCGGGTTCGGGTTCGTGTAGTACATGTTCGATGCGATCGTCCGCGCGGCCTGTTTGCGAAGCGTGTAGTCTATGAACTTGCCGGCCCATTCGAGTTTGTTCTCCGGGATGTTCTTGGGGATCGCGTTGCCGAAGTTCGTCGACATCGCGCCCGCTTTCGGGATGGCGCTTCTGACCGGCTTCCCTTCCGTCTGCCACTGGGCGGCTCGTGCCGACCAGTAGCGACCAAGGACGATGTCGCCTTGGGCGAACAGTTTCCCGTACTGCTCGCTTGAGGTGATGTATTGGGGGTCCATCGTTTTGACGACCTGCTCGTACATCTTGAAGGCTTTATCGACGGCCTTGAATGACTCTCCGTTCGTTTGTGCGAGCGAGAACGCCATAATGTCGTGGGTCGGGTCCTCGGAGAACAGTCCGACTTTCCCCTTGTACTTCGTATCGAGGTAGATATCCCAGCTCGATGGGGATTCGACCTTGTTGGGGTTGTAGAGCAACCCGCTGGCCGCGAAGATCTGCATCACCCACGTATCGGCTTTGAAGTTCGTCGGGATGTCTTTGAGCGTCGGCACGAGATCGGTTGTGAGTTCATGCCAGACCCCCGAGTTCGCCCCGCGTACCAGCCCGGCGCCATCCTGTTGAGAGATGTCGACCGGCGGGTTGTCTTTCTGGGCGATAATCTTGTTGAGCCGCTGGGTGTTATCCCCGAGCACGTAATCGATACTGATGTCGGTCTCTTTTTTATACGGTTCGACGACGGCCTTGATCATCAGGTCCTGCCACGTGCCGCCCCAAGTGCCGAGGGTCAGTTTGCTCGGTTTCCCCCCACCACCACCGCCGATTCCACCGGCGCAGCCGGCCAGTCCGGCGCTTGCTGCGGCTGCGCCGAACGCCCCAGCGCGTTTGAGATATTCCCTGCGGAGCAGACTCTCGCGTTCAGGTGACATGGTACGGGACCATGTTTTGGACCTTTTGCATATAATGGTACTGCCTCTATCCACTCAGTTATACCGAGAGAGGCGCTCCTCATGATGTTTGGCGGATCAGTACTCGACTCCGGCTCTCTCATAATCGATTGCCATCGACTAACGGTCCGGAGCGCTCTTTTCAACGATCTCCTCTTCGGTTACTCTGTCGGATCAATCGGTCCGTTTGGCCGTAATATCGTCCTCGTTTTCACCTCGGTTGAAATGAGCGCTAGATTAATGGCCGCGCTATCGGGATATATGATCGATGCAGACGCTCAAGATTCCGCAAGCCGAGCACCGCGAACGGATGGACGGTGTCCTTGAGGCCGCCCAGGCCGATGGCTACGATGGGGTCGTTCTCTTTGGTGCATTGGATATCCACTACGTCAGTGGTATGTATCATCTCCCGACCGAACGCCCTGTAGCGCTTGGCATCTCCGATCAGGGTTCCGAGATCGTCGTGCCCAGACTCGAAAAGGAACACGCCGAACGCGATGACTTCGTCATCGATGACGTTCACGTCTACTTCGATTATCCCCAAGGCGAGCCCATGGAACGGGTCGCCGAGATGTGTGCCGAACTGGGGATCGATACCGGCAGCGTCGCGGCCGATTCCGACGGCAGCCCGTCCCGGAACGGGTATGAGGGACCCGCGCTCTCGGAGCTCATTGATGCCGATGTCGGGGTCGAGGATTACATCACCGACATGCGGGAGGTCAAAAGCGACAACGAGATCGAGCTGATCCGTGAGGCGAGCGTCTGGTCGAACCTCGGCCATCGGATGCTCCAGGAGAAAATCGACGTCGGCCGCTATCCGGCGGTGATCAGTGCCGAGGTCCAGGCCGAAGGCACGAAGGCCATGCTCGATACTCTCGGCGACCGGTATGAGATGATGGACTGGTCGAGCCCGATGATGTGTAAGTTCACCGCCGGTGAGATCACGGCATTGCCCCACAGCGTCAACCAGACGAACCGAATCGAGCCGGGTGACAACATCGTAACGGTCGTCAAACCCCACGTCGGCGGCTATACGACCGAACTCGAGCGGACGATGATCGTCGGCGAGCCAAGCGCCCAACAGCGCGATTACTTCGAGATCATGCAGGAATCCCAGGAGATCGCGATCGACGCCATCGCCCCCGGCGTCGAGTACGGCTACGTCGAGGACGCCGTCGTCGACTACTACGAGGAACAGGGCGTCGACAACTACACCCAACACCACATCGGACACAACATCGGTATGGAGGGCCACGAACGGCCCTTCCTCGATGTGGGGTATGAGGGCGAACTCCGGACGGGCGAACTCTACACCGTCGAACCGGGCTTTTATGTCCCGGAGATCGGCGGCTTCCGACACTCCGATACCGTGTTGGTGACCGACGACGGAACCGAGACGCTGACGTACTATCCACGTGACCTCGACAGCCTGACCATCAATATCGATGCGTGAACTCGCTCCACAGCCGGCCGATCGATTCGTCGACCCTGACCGGCTCGATCGGGTCCGCACGGCCCTCTCGGAGAGCGATCTCGACGGGTTGGTCGGCCTCTCGCCGGCGAACTCCTATTACCTGACAGGCGTCTACGCCGGGATGTACTCCCGGCCGGTCGTCGGGGTGGTCACCGATCGGACGAGCGCGTTCGGCGGGCCGCGACTCGAGGCCCGCAAGGCCGAGCGCACGGGCTGGGTCGATCGGGCGGTCGTCTACGAGGACGCCGACGATCCGTTCGACGTGTTGGCCGGGACCATCCCCGACGACGCCGATCGGATCGGCTACGATCAGGCTTATGCCCGACCCGGGTGGGTCGACGCACTCGATGCGCGTCTCGATATCACCTTCGTCGACGCCACCGAGACGTTCCTCGAACGCCGGATGGTCAAAACCGAGTGGGAACTCGAAATGATGCGCCGGAGCGCCGACCTCGCAGGGGCGGGTATCGAAGCCTACACCGACGCCGTGGCCGCCGGCCGGCCGGAACTGGAGGTGGTCGATGCCATCCAGGACGCCTTCTATGAGACCTATCTGGAACACTACCCCGAGTACGACATCGGGACGGCCAACGAGCTGGGCCAGTACGGCTTCGCGAGCGCGCTGTCGGGCGGCCACGCCCTCGAACCCCACAGCATCTCCTCGGCCAAACCGATCGCCGACGGCGAGACCGTCGTCGGCATTGCGCTCCCGTCGCTGCAGGGCTATGTCTGTGAGGAGGAACGAACCGTCCTCGTCGGCGACGTCGATGCCGATATCGTCGATGCCATGGAGACGCTGGTCCGGGTACGCCGTGAGACGATGGATCTGCTTGAGGCCGGCCGTGGGACCGACGAGGTCGACGAGTGGACCGCTTCGGAGCTCCGGGACGCCGGTTACGCCGAGAACATCATCCACCGCACCGGTCACGGCGAGGGGATCACGATTCACGAGGGGCCGGCGCTGAACGCCCGCGAGTCCGGACAGCTTGAAATGGGGATGGTCATCAGCGTCGAACCCGGACTGTACTTCCCGGATCGCGACGTTGCCCTGCGACACTCGGATACGTTCATCATCACCGACACCGGCGCCGAACGGCTCACTCACACCGACGACGGCGTGCTCACCGCCTGACTGCCCATGCCATCGTTCGATCTTCTCTTACACGGCGATTGTTGGGACGCCGATCGCGGCCGGCTGTCGGATCGGTGGCTGGCGATCGACGACGGCGTTATCGCCGGCTGTTTCCGCGAGAAACCCGGTGACGCCGCACTCGAACGGTCGGTGGCGCTCATCACGCCCGGGCTGGTGGACATGCACGTCCATCTCGTCTGGGACGGGAGTGCGGATCCCGTCGCGACGCTCCGATCGGAGTCCGAACAGGCGTTGTTGATCCGTGCGTTAGAAAACGCCCGTACCCAGCTTCGCCACGGTGTCACGACGGTCCGTGATGTCGGCAGCGTCGCCGATATCGCCATCACCGTCGCATCGGCGATCCGCCAGGGCCGACTCCCCGGCCCCCGGACGTTCGCGAGCGGCCGGACGGTGATCATCACCGCCGGCCACGATCCCTTCTGGGGAATCATGAGCGATGGTCCCGAGGCTTGTCGCCGGGCGGTCCGGGAACTTCGGGGCGCCGGCGCCGATCTGATCAAGGTTTCGGCGACCGGCGGCGTCTACGGCCAGGCCGTCGGCGAAGCACCTGGCGCCACCGAACTGACTCGGGCCGAACTCGAAGCGATCGTCGACGAGGCCGCTCGATTTGATCTCCCGGTTGCGGCCCATGCCGTCGGCCAGGAGGGGATCGAGAACGCCGTCGCCGTCGGTGTGGACACGATCGAACATGGTAATCTCATGGCCGATCGCACGCTCGAACAGCTGATCGAGGCGGATATCGCCTATGATCCGACGCTGTACGTCTACCGGGAGATCGCTACCTCCGAGACGGCGCCGGCCTACGCCCGGGAGAACGCCCAGGAGGTCTTCGAACACCACTGGGAGGTCGCTCGCCGGACGATCGATGCTGACGCCCGGATCATCGCCGGCAGCGATGCGGGCTCGCCGGGGACGCCCCATCCGAGCCTCCATCGGGAGTTGACCTGTTTAGTCGAGGCCGGCATGGACGAACGAGCGGCGTTAACCGCGGCGACCCAGACGGCGGCGGCCGAACTCGGGCGGCCCGAACTGGGGACTCTCGAAACGGGGACACCGGCGGATGTCCTCGGGTTCGATGACGATCCCCTCGCCCATATCGGCGCCACTGCCTCACCCACGGTCGTCGTCTGGGACGGCGAGCCGGTGTTTTATCCCGAATTGCCGGTGTAACTCTGGGGCCGAGCTTCCGGTCGCGATTAGAGAATTCGCAGATTCCGCGGGAACCCCGTCAGGACCTCGGTCCCGTCCTCGGTGAGGACGACATCGTCCTCGATCCGTACCCCACCGAACCCCTCAATATAAACGCCGGGTTCGACGGTAAAGGCGTTGCCGACCGCCAGCGGCGTCTCGTTGCCCTCGACTAAGTACGGTGGTTCGTGGCCCTCTAATCCGAGGCCGTGGCCCAGTCGGTGGGTGAAATACTCCCCGTAGCCGGCGTCCTCGATAACATCGCGGGCCGCCCGATCGAGCGCCTGCAGCTCGACGCCCTCCTCGACGGCTGCCCGTCCTGCCCGGGCCCCATCACGGACGACCTCGTAGATTTCGCGGAATTTCTCGTCGGGCTCGCCGACGTTGAACGTCCGGGTGATGTCCGAATAATATCCCTCACAGACGACGCCGGCGTCGATCATCAGTGGATCGCCGGCCTCGATCTCGCGGTCGCTGGTGTTGGTGTGTGGTTTGGCGGTGTTTGGACCGCTCGTGACGATCAGGACGCCGAGTTCGTCGGCCGGACTGTCGATGGTCCGTTTTTCGATGTCCCGGGCGACGTCGCGTTCAGTCATGCCCGGCTCGACGGTCTCGACGGTCGCCTCGAGGATGTCGTCGACGATCGCGGCGGCCTCGCGCATGTGCTCGATCTCCTGTTCGTCCTTGCGGGCCCGCAACGATGCGATGGCGTCCTCGGCGTCGACGATCGCCGCCCAGTCGAAGGCGTCGGCGATCAGCTCGTACTCGAGCAGGCGGGTCGAACGGTATTCCATCCCGACCTGACCGCTGATGGCCCGTTCCTCCTGGAGATCCTCGAAGGCTCCCCGGGCGGCTTCGAGGGGATCGGTCGCATCGGTGTAAATGAAAAACTCGGCTGCCTCGCCGAGAGCGTCCCGGACCCGGCTGGTCTCAAGGGCCGGCAACACCACCGCCGGGGGCTGGCCTCGCTGTAAGACCAGCACGGTGGGCCGTTCGCTTTGGTGCATCTCCAGCCCGGTGAAATACCGCATCGTCTTGCTCGGCGGGATCATCACTGCCTCGATCGAGCTATCGAGCGTCTCGAAGAGTCGGTCACGCCGGTCTGTGTGGACGTCGGCCATTGTCTGAGGATCCGCCAATCGAAACCTAAACTTTTCCACTCCGGTGATCGATGGCGATCGGGAACTTCGGGTCGAAGACGGTCCGTCGTGAATCGGACGATTAACACCGACCGCCGCGGTAGCCACGGGGAGACCATGGTGGCACTCGATGTCGTCCTTGCGACGGCGATCTGGGCGATGCTGCCCGCATATATCCCCAACAACGCCGCCGTGTTGGTCGGTGGCGGACCGCCGATCGACGGCGGCCGTTCCTGGCGGGGACGTCGATTACTGGGCGATGGTAAAACATGGCGCGGAACGGCCGGTGGCATCGTCGCTGGATCCGTGCTGGCGATGGGGCTGAACGTGCTGGTCGAGCCTGTCTCGGCCGCCATCGGCGTGGCGTTGCCGTCGTTTCCGATCCGGGCGGCGATCGCGCTTCCCCTGGGGGCGATGCTCGGCGATATCACGGCGTCCTTTCTCAAACGACGCACGGGCCGTGAACGGGGCGCTGCGTTCCCGGGCCTCGATCAGTTGGACTTCGTGCTCGGAGGTCTCGTGGTCGCCCTGCTTTTCGCCCCGGGCTGGACGACCCGGGTGTTCACCCTCCCGGTCGCGACCGTGGTGATCGTCGTAACCCCGCTGTTGCACGTTGGGACGAACGCGATCGCCTACGGCCTCGGTCTCAAGGACGAACCCTGGTGACACGCTCCGGTGGAGCCGGCGATATCGGCGTGATCGCGGCGTTTATACCTCCTCCCCGTCCGGTTTCGCCCACCGATGGCCGATCAGGAACTCATCGATGCGTTGCGTGCGGCTGATGCCGTCAAATTCGGCGAATTCGAACTCTCCCATGGGGGCACGAGCAACTACTACGTGGACAAATACCTCTTCGAGACCGATCCCCGCTGTCTTCGATTGCTCGCGAAGGCGTTCGCCGACCGGGTCGGGACAACCAAACTCGCCGGCGTCGCGTTGGGGGCGGTTCCATTGGTGGCCGTCATCGCGGCCGAAACCGACAATCCCTACGTTATCGCTCGGAAAGCCGCGAAGGACTATGGTACCGGCAACCGCATCGAGGGCCGACTCGAGCCGGGTGAGGAAGTCGTCGTCATCGAAGACATCGCCACGACCGGCACGAGCGCCGTCGAGGCCGTCGAAGCGCTTCGGGACGCCGGTGCCAAGGTCGACCGCGTTATCGTGGTCGTCGACCGGGAAGAAGGAGCCCGGGAAAACCTCGCTGAACATGGCATCGAACTCGAATCGTTGTTGACGGCTTCGGACCTGCTGGCCGCTGAGGAACCCGATCCCGGCGAGTAGTCGTCCTTTTGACGGGCGTTTCTCCTTTGCTTTTCTTAGTGCCCCTCGATTCGACTCACGCGTTCAGCGGATTCCAGTGTTGTGTGATTGTGTATATCTAGATCTGCTAACTGATCATAGTATTCATATTTGTGGAATCGTGCATATCAAGCATGAACCGGGTTGAGAAGGCCACGCTCCAACTTCGGGCTGTGGAGATCCTCCGGGTCCTCAAGGAACACCGGACCTACGAGGAGCTGGCCACGGTGACTGACTTACCGACCGGTGATCTCAATCGGTATGTCAACGGTCATGTCCTTCCCGGGATCGATCGTGCTGCCCGGATTGTCGGCGATCTGGGACGGGAGCTACTTGCCGAGGAACTCACCGCCCGCATCCGAACCGATGCCGACGGATACATCGACACGACGGCGGCCGTCTTCGAACAGTCGTTGCTCGATTTGGTCCCCGCTGTCGCTGCCGAAACTAGCGATTTCCAACGACCGGATGTCGTGTTGACGGCGGCGACCGATGGCATTACCCTCGCCGCGGCGATGGCACGGCAGTTCGATGCCCGGTGCGTGTATGCAAAGAAAACCAAAGAAACCGCCGTCGAGGAGTTTATCGAAGCCCGGAAACGGCTTGACTCCGGTATCGAGCTCACCTATTACCTTCCGGCATCGGCGATCTCACCCACCGATGCGGTGTTGGTCGTCGACGATCTCATCCGTTCGGGCGAAACGCAGGATATCCTGTTGAATATGATAGAACAGGCCGGAGCGACGCCAACGGGCGTGTTCGCGCTGATTGCGGCTGGTGCGGACGGGCTCGATCGGACCCGCGACCGGGTCGATGTGCCGGTCGATGCGTTAGTGATCGTTGATTGATATATCCACTAATATGTATAACTAAGGCGGAAAGTATATTAACGTTTAAATCGGTTTCCTTGCGTTTGGCCGAACGTACACCATGGCTGTCAGCGATGCCCTGGCGGAGTACTTCGGCTTCCGGGAGCATGGTACCGATTTCCGGACGGAACTCCTTGCGGGACTGACGACGTTTTTGACGATGTCGTACATCATCCTGGTGAATCCCCTCGTGTTGAGTGCCGCCATTACCGATCAGAAACTCGGGGTGCCGGAAGGCCGGGCGATCCAGCTGTTGACCGTCGCCACGATCCTGGCGGCCGTCGTCGCGATGCTCGTCATGGCGTTTTACGCCAACCGGCCGTTCGGTCTGGCGTCCGGGATGGGGCTGAACGCCTTCTTCGTGATCGTCGTCACACAGATGGGCGTTTCCTGGCAGACGGCCCTGGCGGCCGTGTTCGTCGAGGGACTGATCTTCGTGTTGCTGACGGCCGTCGGCGCCCGGGAATACATCATCCAGCTGTTCCCCGAACCGGTCAAACGGGCGGTCGGTCCGGCGATCGGGCTGTTTCTGGCGCTTATCGGCCTCCAGTTCATGCACATTATCGCCGCCGATGCGAACGATATCGTCCAGGTCAACCCCGTCCTCGCCCAGGATCCGATCGCGATCCTCTCGGTGTTGGGGATCTTCCTGACGTTCGTCCTGTATGCCCGGAACGTCCGGGGGGCGATCATCCTGAGCATCCTCGTCGCGAGTTTGGCTGCCTACGCCACCGCCGGCGCCGGGATCACGAAATACAGCGGTGAACTCCCCGAGGGGCTCGGGCTTGCGTTCTCGACGCTTGCACCGGGACTGCAGTCGGTGACCTACAGTGCGGCGGCCTACGACATTTCGCCGCTGTTGGGCGCGTTCCTCACGGGATTGATGAATACTGAACCGCTGTCGTTCGCGCTCGTCGTCTTTACGTTCTTTTTCGTGGACTTCTTCGATACTGCCGGCACCGTGACCGGTCTCGGACAGGCAGCGGGCTTTCTGGATGAAGAGGGGAACCTCCGCGAGATGGACAAACCCCTGATGGCCGACGCGATCGGAACGACCGTCGGCAGCATCGTCGGCACGTCGACGGTCACGACGTTTATCGAATCCTCGGCGGGGATCGAGGAGGGTGGCCGGACCGGCATGGTGCCACTCGTCGTCGCGGGGCTGTTCCTCGTTGCATTGATTTTCGTCCCACTCGTCGCTGCCATCCCTACGTTCGCGCCGTATGTCGCCTTCCTGGCGGTGGCCGTCTTTATGTTCCGGAACATCACCGAGATCGACTGGGATGACGTCACCCACGCCATTCCGGCGACGCTCACCATCGCGCTCATGCCACTGACGCGATCGATCTCACAGGGGATCGCCGCCGGCATCATCGCCTATCCCATCGTCGCCACCGCGGCCGGCCGGACCGAGGACGTTCGCCCTGGCCACTGGGTGCTCGCGATCGCGTTCGTGATCTACTTCATCGTCCGGACGGGAGGGTTCATCCGCTGATCGGTCGGCATCCGTCGGATCGATCACCCCCATTCTACCTTTCATAGATAGGAAGATACTCAACGGTCCATTCCTTTCTCCCGCTGAGACGTCGCGATGAAGCCGAGTGCTCTCCCTCGTCGTTGGTTGCTCCGAGGACTTGTCGTTGCCGTCATTTTGTTGTTGTTGACGCCATCGGTCATCTCGGCCGCGACCTACGAAGCCCAGGACAGTGCCCTGCGGGCCGGCGCCATCCGTCAGCCGGCAAACGGGACGACCGTCGTCGGCGTACAGGGCTTTCACTTCCGCGGGAAGGGTGCAACGAAAAAGCCCGCACGAATGGTCGCCTTTGGTCCCCGTGGCGAGCTGCAGTGGCGCTATAATGGGACGAAAGCCGGTGCCCGCTGGTTTTACGACGTCGATCCCCTTCCGTCGGGGAACGTTCTCGTCTCGGCGACGAACCCCGATGGGACGCTCGTCATGGCGATCGATCCCGACACCCAACAGCCCGTCTGGATCGAACGCCTCGACATCCACGATACGCATGACGTCGATCTGATCAACGGCGATCAGTTGCTGATCGCGAACATGCGCAACTACAACGCCACGACCGGTCGCAACAACGATCGGGTGATGATCTACAACCGTTCGACCGACAGCGTGGTCTGGGAATGGAAGTTCCGCAATCACGGCTACACGGCCGATGGTGGGGGTGCCTATCGGGGCGAAAACGACGACTGGACCCACGTCAACGACGTCGATAAGATCGGCGATGGCCGGTATCTCGTCTCGCCGCGGAACTTCGATCAGGTGATCGTCATCGATCGGGAGACCAAAAACATCACCCGCCGACTGGGTACCGACGATGCACACGACATCATGCACGAACAGCACAACCCCCAATACCTCCAGTCGGCCGATGGCAATCCCACGATACTGGTCGCTGACAGCGAAAACGACCGGATCGTCGAGTACGCCTACCGCGACGGCGAGTGGGTCCAGACCTGGGAGCTGGGTGGCCCACAAGTGTTTTCCTGGCCCCGTGACGCCGACCGGCTTCCGAACGGCAACACGCTTGTGGTCGATTCGCTGAACCATCGTGTCATCGAGGTCACACCGACCGGCCGGATCGTCTGGGAGGTGTACGCCCCCTGGGGGACATACGACGCCGAACGGATCGCCTACGGCGATGAGGGGGCGTCCGCTGGGGACCTCCCGACGATCGCCGATATGAACGCCTCCGGGACCTACACGGTCACGGGGAGCGCCGGACTCGTCCCCGGGACCGGTGACCGCCTGACGTTCGCTCAACGGCTCGTGCGCACGTTCGCTGGGACCCCCCTCGAATCGCAGGCCCGCTGGTTCGCCTCCCGATGGGCTCACATCGCCCCGTGGATCTATCCGGTCTGGATGTCGGGCTGGGATTTCCTGTGGGCGCTGTTGGCCGGCATTATCCTCGCCGGCTGGATCGCAACCGAGGCCGTATTCAACCGTCACCGGCTCCGTGAGCGATACCGGCGACACCTCTCGTGACCGTTACGCTCATCCCTCCGTTACTCCTATAGGGATGTATGTCGGAACCGAACCTCGAGCTCTACGAGCTCCCCGGTTGTCCGTATTGTGCGAAGGTCAAAGACAAGCTGGCCGAACTCGATCTCGACTACGTCTCCCACGAGGTGCCCTCCTCACACAGCGCCCGGACCGAAGTCGAGGAAGTCAGCGGTCAGACCGGTGTCCCGGTGTTGGTCGATAAGGCAAACGGCATCGACGGGATGCCGGAAAGCGACGATATCGTCGAGTACTTAGAACAGACCTACGGCAACGGCGCAAGCGCCTGATCGGCGGATCGTATTCCGGTTTTTTGCGGTTTATGACCGTGAGCCTGAGCCACGGCTTGGGGTATCACGGTCGATTCAGTCGCTTAGCCGATGCTGGCGATCGAGGCAGACCACGACAACTGGTGGCGGGGGATCGGTGTTCGGGTGCTCGGATTCGGGCGGATCAGGGATCGGCCGTTTCGCTACGCTCCCGGATCAGGTCGTGGAGTTCCTCCGATTCGTTGATATCCTCGACCTCCTCCTGTTCGACCAGTGCCGTCCCGTCGACGGCTTCGCGTTTGGTCTTGTCGACGAAATACACCGAGTGGGTACGGGTCACCTCGCCGATCGAGGACATAATCCGGGCACGCTTTTCAGCGGTCTTGTTGAGCTCCGAGTGGCCGGTCAACAACACCGGATCGTCCCGATCGGCGTTCTCGCTGACGGTTTTAAACGGCGCCCGCATCGTCGGATGGACGATAAACCCGACCCGCGTGAGCAGATGGACGATGTGTTCGTCATCGGGATCGGCGTGTTCGTCGATCGACGGCTCGTCGGTCTCGCGGATCTCATCGAGGTCATCGAAGACGTTGATGGGGCTGGTCAGATCGTCGCCGAACAGCTCCTCGAGTTGCATCGCGACGTCAACGCTGGCGTCCATGCCGTCTTCGTACTTCGAGACGGTGCGCCGGGAGACGCCGAGTTCGTTGGCGAGCCGGCCGAGACTCCACCCGCGGGCTTCCCGCTCTTCGGCGAGGATTTCGCCGTCGACGTTGACGTACAGTCCGCCAGGAGCCGCATAGATCAGCGGCGGCAGGTCCTCGATGAAGAGGTTAAACGCGGTATCCGGGCTGAGCACCGGCACGCCGTGGCGGAAGTAGACGACCCCCGGATCGAGCTCCTTGTCCCGGGTTCGGAGTCCGATCACGATCGGGGTCGCCTCGAGGAACTCCCCGAGCCGGCGCATTTCCGTTCCGGTCGGGGAATCGAACGCGTCGATGTTCCCGAGGATCTTCAAAAGGAGGAGATCATCGCCCCGCCGTGCGGCGAGGTCGAAGCTCTTGGGGCGGATCGAACACCGATCGCTTACGGTGAACCCCGCGTCCTCGAGCATCGCGGTGACGTTCCCGACGAGTGCGGAACGGGACATGATACTGTTCGTCGTCATATAAGCCATCAAAACATATATAAATTGTGTCTACTGCAACCGTGCCATCTGGCGATTTTCCTTTCGATCCCGTTGAAAGGATTAAACCGCGTTGACGGTCTACAGACCGGCGATGACGATCATCGGCATCGACGATACCGATTCCCGCGAGCGGGGAATGTGTACCACCTATCTCGCCGCCCGCATCGCCGATCGGATCGAGTCGATGGCCGAGGCGACCGTCGATCGCTGTCTGTTGGTCCGATGTACGCCGGGGGTCGAACACAAGACCCGGGGCAACGCCGCCCTGGCCGTCCACACCGATCTCGACGCCGGGACGGCCGTCGAACTCGCCACCGAGGAACTGACCGCCACCGCCGAGGTGGACGATCCTCGGACCAACCCCGGGTTGGTGGTTGCCCCCCACGCTCCGACGGCAATTCCCGATTCAGTTGCCGCGTTTGCCCGCACGGCGATGCAGGACATCCTCGATCTCGCGACCGCCCGCGATCTGATCGAGACTCATGGGTATCGATCGGCCGGCTGGGGTAACGGCCGGGGGCGTATCGGTGCGCTCGCGGCCGTCGGTGCGTGGGCTGCCCGCGAGGACTGGACCTATGAGCTCATCACCTACCGGCAGTCAGACCGCTGGGGGACCGACCGCACCGTCGATTACGACTCCGTCTTCGCGGCTGCCGAGGCGTCCTATCCCGACGCCTGGGATACCGTCGATCGAGTCGAAAACGAGGCTGTCTGTGTGCCACACACCCCGGGGCCGCTGCTTTATGGCATCCGTGGTGATGATCCTGCGGCCGTTCGCTCGGTGGCCGACCGGATCGACTCCGAACCGATCGAACGAACCCGCCTGTTCGTCACGAACCAGGGCACCGATGCCCATCTCCAACCGGGGACAATCGGCGATCTTCAGGACCGGCGGGCCTATCGTCTCGCCGGCACCGTCGCGACGGCCCCGGAGACCCGGGAGGGCGGGCACGTCTTCTTCGATCTCCGGGCCGACGATCAGGGGTCGAGCGTCCAATGTGCGGCCTTCGAGCCGACCAAACGGTTCCGGGATCGGGTCCGTGCCCTCCGGGTCGGTGACCGGCTTACCGTCTGTGGCGGCGTCCGGAACGGGACGCTCAAACTCGAGAAGTTCGCCCTCCGGGAGCGACGAACGACGGAACTGGTGACGCCGACCTGTCCGGACTGTGGCAACCGGATGGAAAGCGCTGGCGCCGAACAGGGGTATCGGTGTCGACCTTGTGGGACGACTGCACCCGGCAAAACCGAACGGCCGATCGATCGGGACCTCGAGGTTGGCTGGTACGAGGTCCCGCCGTGTGCGCGCCGTCACATCGCCAAACCGCTGATCCGGGGGGGCTTCGACGCCCCAATCCATCCCGAGCGGTAACCGGCCGGGTCGTCGGAAACAACGCGTATTGCTCCCGGCCGTGGAGGGTGGGTATGGTCGACGACGATCCAGCCGACGGGACGATCACCCTTGAGCCGATCGGGACCGTCACTTCCCCACGCACTGAGAAACGCGACGACCACTGGGGGGATGTCGTCGCCGAGATCGAACTCGCCGATCGCTTCACTCCGGACGCCCTGGCGGGCCTCGAGACGTTCTCCCACGTCGAGGTGATCTTCTACATGCATCGCGTTCGGGCGGCCGGTATCGAGGACGGCGCTCGTCATCCCCGCAACAACACCGAGTGGCCGGAGCTGGGCATCTTCGCCCAGCGAGCCAAGGGCCGGCCGAACCGGCTCGGGCTTTCGCGATGTGCGGTGATCGCCGTCGAGGGCCGACGGCTCCGGGTCCGGGCGCTCGATGCGATCGATGGCACGCCGGTGCTCGACATCAAACCCTACATGCGGGAATTCGGGCCGCGTGGAACGGTCACTCAGCCGGTGTGGGTCGGCGAGCTCATGGCCGAATACTACGACTAACGGTTCACGCTCGGTTATTCGCTTTTGAGACCGCTGCCGGTCAGCGGCACGACGACATCGGCGTCCGCCGCGAGCACGCCTCGCTCCCGGTATTCCTCGAGGGCGGCCGGTGCGGCGGCGCACGTCGGTTCGGTGTAATACCCGCCGCGATGGAGCCGATCGAGCGCGGCGTCGACGGCCGCCTCGCTGACCGCAATCGCATCCCCGTCGGTTGCCTCGATGGCCGTGATGATCTGTGCTTTCCGGGCGGGCTCGCGGATCTGAATCCCATCGGCGACGTCGTTCGTTCCCGCCGCGGCACTCTCCCCATGGAGTTCGGCGACGATCGGCGCATAGCCCGCCGCCTGGGCGCCGAGCATACGGGGGAGTCGGTCGATCCATCCCGCGTCCTTGAGGGTTTGAAACCCCCGATAGGCGCCCAAAAAGAGCGTGCCGTGCCCGAGCGGGCTAACGACGGCCTCGGGCGGTTCCCAATCCCGCTGGGCACACACCTCCATGGCGAAGGTACTCGTGCCGGCGAAAAAGGCCGGGTTCCAGGCGTGGCTTGCGTACCAGGCGTCGCCGCTTTCGACCCGGTCGATGCAGGCGGCGGTGACGTCTTCCCGGCTTCCTTCGATCCGGATCGGCTCGGCGCCCGCCCGCTCGATCGCCCGCAGCTTGGCCTGCTTGACCCCGGCTGGCACGTAGATTTCGGCCGGAATATCGGCGACTGCGGCGTACTGTGCGATGGCCGCACCGGCGTTGCCCGAGGAGTCATCGACGACACGGTCGACGCCGAGCTCGGCGGCCCGCGAGAGCAGCGCCGTTGCCCCTCGATCTTTGAAACTGCCCGAGGGAAACACCCATTCCAGTTTGAATTGGGCGTTCCAGTCGTTGGCTTCAACCAGCGGTGTGAACCCCTCACCCAGCGTTACCCGTGGGGTGATCGGGAGGAAATCCGAAAACGCCCAGAGCCCGGCCCGTGTATCGAGGGCGGTCGGATCGGGCGCCGATCCGTCCGGGCGTGGCGCCTCAGCAAAATCGAGCGGTCCACCACAGGTACACCGCCAGGGTTCGGTCGGCCCGCTGTCGTATTCGGAGTCACAGACGCTACAGCGGAGTGTGGTCATATCGGTTCATTGACCGGCCCCGGGGTAGCTGTGTCGGTGTCGGTGTCCATGTCGATATCGTCGTTCGCCGACGTCAGTACTCATCGATATCGGTCGCTATCGAGCAGACGTATTCGCCCGTCGCGACCTGCGGTAGCCGGCGCGAGCGCCAGAAGATCCCGCCTTCCTTGGCGGTGACGTCGGCTTTGTTCCCGCCGAAGACATCGGTCACCTCGAACAGTACGTCCCCACGCTGGACGCGATCGCCGAGTTCGAATCGGTAGTCGATCAATCCGCCGGTCGGGGAGTTATGTCGCTCGAATCCCTTGGCGCGGGTTTGGGTACCGGGATCGACCTCGCCATCGAGAAACCCGTAATACTGCAGTACGTTCATTACGCCCTCCAGGCCATATTGAATCGATTCCTCGTCCCAGCCGACCGCCCCGCCCAGCTCCGGGTCGATCGTGGGCACGTCCTCGTCGGGTGCGGCACGGGCGAGCTGGCCGTCGGGACCTTTCTGATCGAGGACATAGCCACAGTCGAACACCTTCGCGAGTTCGAGACAGTCGTCGTGCAACCGGTGATGGCGGCCACACCGGACCCGGGTCTCGTTGAGCATGCGGCTGGTCGAACCCTGGTGAAGGTCAAGCACGTAATCGGCCTGGGTCGCCGCTTGGAAAGTTGCGTGGGCGATCCGTTCGCTTGAGGTCCCGGCCGGTTCGCCGGGGTAGGCCCGATTCATTTTCGTGTTATCGATCGGGTTGCGGTGCTCAGCGATCTGAAAGGCGTGGTAGTTGACGATTCCGACGATCAGTACCGTCCCGGCGAGCGTGTCCGGATCGAGGCGGGGCACGAGCCGCTGAACGACGCCGAGACCGTTGAGTTCGTCCCCGTCGCTGACGGCCTGGATATACAGTGTTGGGCCGTCCTGATCGCCCTCGATCACCGCGACCGGGAGTCCGAACGGTGAGCCATCGCGTGTCTCCCCGACATCCAGGCGACCGGTATCGATCTCGCCCGGATCGGCGGTTGCCGTCCCGAGTGTCGTCATTGTTGCGAAGCGACAGATCCAGCGTATTGTGTCTATCGGGTTCCGTTTCCGCACGAGCCGTCGGTCGGGCCGGTTAGTGGGGGTGGATCGATGCCACTTTGCCGCCGCCAGCCGTATCGATAGCCGTGGCTGACGATTCCGCCGAACGTTCGCCGACGGTCGAGCTCTTCCGGGAGCTCGGTCTCCCGCGGAACGCGAAGATCGGCTTCGCGCTTGGTATCGGGATCGCGGTCGCGGTCTATGTCTACCGGATTGCCGAACTCCTCGGCCCGGTTCCGGATACACGCGGCTCGCCAGTACTGTTCGCGCTGCTCGCCTTTGTTTTGGCCGTCAGTATGGGCGCACTTTTGACCGTGACGCTGACGGTCGTGGCGGCGATCCGGCGAGCCCGCCGGCTCGATTAGCCCGCCGCGAGTTCCCCGAGTCGCTCGGCACCGGCACGGGTCCCCTTGGCGATGAGGACGTCTCCGGCCTCCAGCTGTGTCGTCGGTCCGGGCGAGACGATCCAGTCGGACCGGTTGGCGCCCTCCCGGCGGATGGCGATTATCCGCATCCCGGTTTCGGTTTCGAGGGCGAGTTCACCGAGGGTCCCGGCCGTGAGTTCGCTGTTCACGGCGATCTGTTCGCGGATCAACACCTCGTCCGACTCCGAGACGGCTTCGGCGACGACCGGATGGGTGCCGAGCCCTCGAAGCATTCCCTCGGCGATCTCCAGGGCGGCATCCGAGATGACCTCCGTTGCCGTCGCTAAATGCATCAGCCCCCGGAGGGCGATCGGATCGTCGACTCGCTTGGCCGCCCGAAGCGTCCAGGCCTCGAACCGGGATTCGAGGGCGTCGACCTCGGCTTCGAGTTCGAGGACCTCCTCGGCGACCGTCTCGGAATCGAACAGCAGGGCGCTGTAGGCGAGATCGACCGCCAGCTCGCTCATGTCTTTCATCAGGACGATCGAATCGACCGCCCGTTCTAGATCGTCGAATTCGGGCACGCTCTCTTCGGGGAGGGTGTACGACGTGCCGGTGGCGTCCTCGTAGACGGTTGCGAGCTGTTCCTCCGAGCCGCGGAGGAGGGCGATGTCGCCGGCCTGTAATCGCGTCTCGTGATCGGGGTTCAATAGCCAGTCGCCACCCCGCCGGATGGCGATCACGCGAACGCCGGTCTCGGTTTCGAGGTTGAGCGCACCCAACGTCGCCCCCGTGAGCGATGATTCCCCGGCGAGTTCAGCCCGGCCGACCATCTCCATTGCCTCGGGAAGGGCCGACCGCAGTTCCTCGGGGAGACCGATCTCCTCGAGGACGATCTTGGCGATATCGCCGGCGGCGTCGCTGATTTTCTCGGCGGCGCCGACCACCCCAAGCACCGGTGCCAGCGCCTCGGCGTCCTCGGGGCTCCGGGCCGCCATCAGGAGGCTCATCCGGGCTTGTAGCTGGAGGACGTCCATCCGTTCTTCGAGGTCGAGTACTTCCGTGGCGATGTCGTCGGCACCGTATAACACCGCCGAGTAGGCGAGATCAATCAACAGCTCGGCGGTGTCTTTCATCTCGGCGAGCACCGTCTTGACGCTCACCGGTTCGTATTCGACCTCGTTACCGGCCATGTATCTACTTCCCCGTATCGATCCAAAGGGTTGTCGCCGCTTTTAGCGCCGATCAACGATCGTCGAACTCCTGATCGTCACGCGTCTATATAGCGGTGAGATCGGCCGTGTAGCCGCCAAATCCGACCGACAGCGGCCCGGTCGACGTTTGTCGAGTTTTCCGAATTAAAGACAACCCTTTTGCGGAGTGATTGTCAATCCTCCGCACATGGCAGAGTCTGAGCTCAAAAAGGGTCTTGAGGGGGTCGTCGTCGACGAGTCTACGTTAAGTTACATCGACGGCGAGAACGGGCGCCTGACGTATCGGGGCTATGCGATCGAGGACCTCGCCGAAGAGGCCACTTACGAGGAAGTCCTCTATTTGCTGTGGCACGGGGAGCTGCCGACCCGGGCGCAACTCACGGCCTTTACCGACGACCTCCGGGAGGACCGTGCGGTCGACGACCGCCTCCTTGAGGTCGTCCGCATCATGGCGGCGCTCGATACCGAGCCGATGGCGGCGCTGCGGACGGCGGTATCGATGCTGTCGGCGATCGATCCCGATGCCGGTGCCGATCCGGAGGACCTCGACACGGCCGCCCGCAAGGGCCGGCGTATCATCGCGAAGACGCCGACGCTGCTGGCGGCCTTCGAGCGTGCCCGCCAGGGCGAGGAGATCATCGAGCCGGACCCGGATCTGGGGTTCGCGGCGAACTTTCTATACATGCTCACCGGGACCGAACCGGATGCCGTCGCCGCCGAAACCTTCGATATGGCGCTGACGCTGCACGCCGATCACGGTTTCAACGCGTCGACGTTCACCGCGATGGTCATCGCCAGCACGCTGGCGGACATGTACGCCGCCGTGACCGGCGGCATCAGTGCCCTCGCCGGCCCGCTTCACGGCGGGGCAAACCAGGACGTCATGGAAGTCCTGTTGGAAATCGACGACAGCGAAATGGATCCCCGCGAGTGGGTCAAGACCGCCATCGAGAACGACCGTCGGATCCCCGGGTGGGGCCACCGTGTCTACCAGGTGAAAGACCCCCGGGCGAAGATCCTCGAGCGCAAGGGCAAGGATCTCAGCGAGAGTTCCGGGGAACGCAAGTGGTACGAGTACACCAAAACGATCGAGGAGTACCTCACCGACGAGATCGGCCTGCCCGACCGCGGCATCGCGCCCAACGTCGACTTCTACTCCGGGTCGGTGTACTACCAGCTGGGCATCCCGATCGATATGTACACTCCCATCTTCGCGATGAGCCGAGTCGGCGGCTGGGCTGCTCACGTCCTTGAGTATCAGGAGGACAACCGGCTGATCCGGCCCCGCGGACGGTACGTCGGACCCGAAGCCCAGGACTGGATTCCGATCGACGAACGGTAACGCTGCCCCGTTTTTCGTTTTGCGAGTCTTCGATCACTCATCGGGTGACACACTGGGGTCCTCGTCGCTGCCGCGTTCGGCCATCATCCGCTCGGCCCGACTCGCCCAGCTGCCCCGATAAAACCCCGCGCCCACGACGAGCGCGTTCCAGGCATAAAAGAGGATGATCCCCGCATACGCGCCGAGCACGCCGTAGCCGAGCCAGACGCCGGTCAGGTAGGTGAACCCGAGCATGAACCCGAACATCCCGGTCGTCCGGGCGATGAACGGCACCCGGGTCTCGCTGCCCCCACGGAGCGCACCCGCGAGGACCAGCCCGATCACCGTCAAGGGCGCCGCCAGCCCGTAGGCACGGGCGAAGTCGGCCGCATAGCCGATCGTCGCCGCATCGCGGGTGAACAGCTCGACGAACTGCTCGGCTCCGAGGACGAGCCCGATGCCGATCGTACCGACGGTGACGATCCCGAGTGCCGCCGTTGCCCAGCCGTTGAACCGGGCGGCGGCCGGATCACCCTCACCCAGCGCCTGACCGACGACGATGCTCGCGGCGGTGTTGTATCCCCGTGAGAGTGGGGCCGTCACCTGTTGATACATCCGTCGACCGATCTGGTAGGCTGCGTTGACTTCCGTTCCGAACCCGAGCAGGATCGAGTTGAACGGAAACTCCGCGATCGTGGCCGCGAGCCCCTCGCCGATCCGTGGGGCCGACACCACGAGGAGTTGTTTGATGATCGTGCGATCGATCGTCAGGACGAACGAGGCGGCGGTCCACGGGCTGGCGATCGCTCCCAACAGCGTGATCGCGGTGAAGACGTTGCCGACAGCCGTGGCAACCCCGACGCCGACGATCCCCAGCCGGGGTAGTGGTCCCAGCCCCAACCCCAGACCGACGGTGCCGAGGATGTTGAGGCTGTTCGAGACGACGTTGATGTACATCGGCGTCCGGGTGTCGCCGGTTCCCTGGAGCGCCCGGGCCCCGATGAGGGCGGTGTGTCTGGCCGGTCCCGTCGCGAAAATGATCGCCAGATAGGTTCCGCCCATGCGGGCGACCTCGGGTGGGGCGCCGAGGATCGCGATCGCCGGCCGGCCGAAGACGACGCCAAACAGGATAAACGGGATACCGGCTAGGATCCCCAGCGCGATCGACTGGGTGATCGCGACGTCCCGGTTGGTGGTGGCGCCGCTGCCGGTGTCCTGACTCGAGAGCGCGATCGCGCCGCTGCCGAGCCCCAACCCGATCCGAAGCGGAAGCCGGGCATAGAGGTCCGCCAACCCGACCGCCGCCACCGCGGCCGGGGAGAACAGCCCGGTGACGATCACGTCCGTCGTCCGCATTCCGGTCCGCAGGACGTGTTCGGCCATGATCGGCCAGGACAACGAGAGGACCCGCTTCCAGACCGGCAACAGTCGCTCACGTACCCGCGTGATCACTGCCGGTGGGTTACCGAGCGGTTCAAATTAATCTACCTCCCGTGACCGCCACTGTCGGAGTATCCTTCCCGCTATTCCTGTATGTATCGACGACACTCGCCATCGGAACCGGCAAGGGAGTGCCGGCCGTGGCTCCGCCATGGCCCCGACGACGGCTGCGGAGCCGTATTTCGTCTTCGTCTACGGGACGCTCACCGATCCCGACCGTGTCGCGGCCGTTCTCCCCGAGTATACGTTCCATGGTCCGGCTGTCCTCGACGGCCTCCATCGTGTCGAGGGCCGATATCCGACGCTCGCACCGGATGGGACGACCGAGGGCCGACTCCTCGAAACGCCGACCATCGAATCCCTCGATGAGTACGAGGGCGTCCATGCCGGACTGTATGTTCGCTGTAGCGTCCCGATGGTGCCCGACCACGAGAACGTCGAGACGGCCGAAGTCTACGTCGGTGATCCCGCGTTACTCGATGCGCCCGCCGACTGGCCAGGATCGGGATCGTTCGCCGACCGCGTCCATGCGTACGTCCAGGCTAACGACGTCCGGCTCCGTTCGCCCTGATCGATCCAGTCGTCCGAGTGGCCGGTTCGGGATAGTTAACGGTTAACGGCCAGCTTGCGAACGCCGGGATATGTCCGTTATCGATCTAACCGATGTCATGGCGGCGGCCGATCGGATCGCCGAGGTGGTCCGACACACACCCCTTGAGTACTCCCATTCCTTCTCGGAGATGACCGGTGCGGAGGTCAAACTCAAACTCGAGAACAAACAACGCACCGGGGCGTTCAAGATCCGGGGGGCGACAAACCGGATCGCTACCCTGTCCGCGGCCGAACAGGAGGCGGGCGTCGTTACCGCATCGGCGGGCAATCACGCCCAGGGCGTCGCCCTGGCGGCGACCAGAATCGGTGCCGATTCCGTGATCGTCATGCCCGAACACGCCCCGATCTCGAAGATCAAGGCGACCCGAAACTACGGCGCCGACGTGGTCCTCCACGGCGATGACTACAACGAGGCGGCCGAACGGGCCCACGAGATCGAACGCGAGGACGGCCGGACGTACCTCCATGCGTTCAACGACGAGGCGGTGATGGCCGGACAGGGGACGATCGGCCTTGAGATCATCGATGACGCCCCGGACGTCGATACCGTCGTCGTGCCGATCGGCGGCGGCGGGCTCATCAGCGGGATTGCCACGGCCGTCAAGGGTCGCAAACCCGATACGCGGGTGATCGGCGTTCAGCCCGAAGGGGCCGACAGCGCGGCGCGATCCGTCGAACGGGGTGAGATCACTTCGGTTGATACCCTCGAAACGATCGCCGATGGGCTCGCGACCCACCGGATCGGCGAGAAACCCTTCCAGGTCATCCAAGACCGGGTCGATGAGGTCGTCACGGTCTCCGATTCCGAGATCGCCGTCGCGGTGACACACGCTCTCGAACGGAGCAAAACGCTGCTCGAAGGTGCCGGCGCGGTGTCGCTGGCGGCAGTGTTGGGCGAGGCCTTCGAGTACGAGTCCGATGAGGTGATCGTGCCCGCCCTCTGTGGCGGCAACATCGACATGAACATGCTGACGACCGTGATCATGCGAGGGTTAGTCGAGACCGGTCGGTATCTCAAATTCCGGACGGTGCTCAAGGATCGACCGGGAGCGCTGCAGGATCTCACCCGGTTGCTCAGCGCCCATCAGGCGAACATCTACGCGATCAAACACGATCGGACCTCCCGGGATATCGCGATGAACGATGCCGAGGTCGAAATCGAGCTAGAAACCCACGACGAGGCTCACGCCGATGAACTGTTGGGTGTTCTCCGCGAGAACGACTACGAGGTCGACGTGTTGATGTAGCCGTTCGGGCCGTATCGACGGCCCATTCGCCCGTGCTATCCGCAACAGGCCAGGCCATTTAAGATGACACTGGTCGATGGTGTGGCTGTCTCATGAAACGGATCATCAGTACCCAGGACGCCCCCGAAGCCGTCGGGGCCTACAGCCAGGGAACGACGAACGGGGACATCGTCTTTACGGCCGGACAGATCCCGATGACGCCGGACGGCCAGATGCTCGACGACGAGCCCATCGACGTCCAGACCAGACAGTCCCTCGAGAACATCAAGGGCATCCTCGAGGAGGAGGGATTGACCATGCAGGACGTCCTGAAGGTGACGGTCTTTATGGATGACATCGACGACTTCGAGACGATGAACGACGCCTACCGGGAGTACTTCCAGGACAACCCGCCGGCCCGTAGCGCCATCGAGGTCGCGAACCTCCCGCGGGGTGTCGGCGTCGAGATCGAGGCGATCGCGGCCCAGAAGTAACCCTCCCATCTACCCGTGGATCGCCGGACGAGTCTGCTCTGGGGCCTTATTGGCGGGCTTTCCTTTCTGGTGTTAATCCAGGCCTACGAACTGCTCGTGGACGTCCGCATCGGGTTTTCGATCAAGTTCGGGGTCGCGGCTCTCGTCACGCTCGGAGCGGCCGTCCTCTCCGCGTTCGTTGGCCCCCGAATCACGACGATTGAACAGTCTTAAGCCCCTCAGTGGGGTACGGATCAGATACGAGCCAGGATGGCCGAACGGTAAGGCGCACGCTTGGAGAGCGTGTTCCCGTAAGGGATTCTGGGTTCAAATCCCAGTCCTGGCGCGTTTGTCCTTCCGCCGTGACTGTTG
Source organism: Chewarchaeum aethiopicum (SeqCode) (assembly GCA_034190395.1). Lineage (GTDB taxonomy): Archaea > Halobacteriota > Halobacteria > Halobacteriales > Hikarchaeaceae > Chewarchaeum > Chewarchaeum aethiopicum. The sequence continues at coordinate 33,357 of JAXINS010000017.1, read as the reverse complement.
CCGCCTATCACCAGCGTTGTCGATCGCGCTGATGGACAAGTGTATTAGTGGTTGGCACGGGCGTTGTTGTATCCACCATGACCGGCACGATTCACAGCGACCGACAGGACGGTGTGTGTACGATCACCATCGAAAACGAAGGCAAGCGAAACGCGCTTGATTACTCGATGGCGGGGGAGATCGCCGATATCCTCGCCGAGCTCGAAGCCGACGACGATGACGCCGTCGTCGTTCTCACCGGCGCCGGCGAGAAGGCCTTCAGCGCCGGCTTCGATCTCTCGATCGATCGCACCGATCAATCCAGCGACGACTCCTCGGAGTGGGAACGGATGATCACCAACCTCTCGAACTACGAGTTCCCGACGATCGGCCGGATCAACGGCGTCACCTATGGGGGTGCCGTCGAGATCGCGGCCGCCTGTGACCTCCGTGTCGGCGTCCGGGAGGCCGATTTCGGGATCACGCCCGCGAAGATCGGGCTCGTCTACGAGGGCGATGCGATCAACCGGGTGATGAGTCTGATCGGCCCTGCAAAGACCAAGGAGATGCTCTTTACGGGCGAGCCGATCGGCGCCGAACACGCCTACGAGGTCGGGTTGTTGAACTACGTCGTCGACCGTGCGGACTTAGACGACCGTGTCTCCGATCTGGCCCAAACGATGGCATCGAACGCCCCGCTGTCACTCAAGTACATGAAGGAGATCGTCGACGCCCTCAAGGAGAAAGACCGCCTCACCGACGCCGAACGCAAGTGGATCGCTCGGCTCCGTGAGGAGTCCTTCGCAAGCGAGGACCACAAAGAGGGCGTCGCGGCGTTCCGAGAAGACCGCGAGCCCGAATTTAAGGGCCGATAGACACAGTACTGGCTTCACGACGGGCGTCCACAAGTCACTCGCTCACTCGAGGACGCCCTCTTCGTGAAGCCGTTCGATCTCGTCGTCATCGACGCCGAGCTTCTCCGCCAGTACTTCGTCGGTGTGTTCGCCCAGCTGGGGTGGGCCCGACCGGAGCTCCCGTTCGCTCCCCGAGAGATGAAGCGGGTGGCCATGGAGCGTTACCTCGCCGATGTTCGGATCGTCGTACTCGAAGACATACCCCCGGTCACGGGCCTGGGGGTGTTCGACGACGTCGCTGACTTGATTGAGCGGCCCGCAGGGAAAGCCGTATTCGTCGAAGATCTCGATCCACTCCTCGGTCGTCCGTTCTTTGAGGACCGGCCGGATCGATGCCATGATCTCCTCGTAGTGTTCCTGGCGCAGCTGGGTGCTGTCGTACTCCACCAGCGACTCGTCTTCGATGATCTCGGTGACGAAGGTTTCCCAGTCGGTGACAAACAGCGCCATGTCCCCGTCTTTTGTCTCGAACACCTCGTAGGGGACTTCGGTCTGGTGACGCCGGCCAAACGGGGTCGGATTCTCGCCGGTCATGCCGTACATCGTGAGGTACTCCTCCATGAACGAGACGATCGTTCCAAAGAGGTTGGATTCGACCTTGCCCCCTTCGCCGGTTCGTTCGCGCTCTTGGAGTTTAGTGAGGATCCCGATCGTCGCGTATAACCCAGTCCCGATGTCCCCGATCGCTTGGCCGACTTTGACGGGCTCGCCGTCCTCGGGCCCGGTGACGCTCATGATGCCGCCCTCGGCCTGCATGATCAGGTCGACACCTTTGCGATCCTTGTAGGGGCCCTCCTCGCCATATCCCTTGATCGAGGCATAGATGAGTCCTGGATTGACCTCCTCACGAAGGTACTCATAGCCCAACCCCAGTCGATCGAGCACGCCGAGGCTGAAGTTCTCGACGAGGACGTCGGTGTCGGCGATGAGGTCCTCGACGAGGTCCCGCCCGCTGTCGGTCTTCAGATCGACGACGACGCTTTTCTTGTTGCGATTTCGGGAAATGAAGTTCAACCCCATCCCGCCCTGTTCGGGATGGCTGTCACGGGTCCCATCGCCACCGCCCGGCGGTTCGATTTTGATGATCTCGGCACCCAGTTCGCCGAGGATCTGGGTACACCAAGGGCCGGCGCGTGCGTGTGTGAAGTCGATGATCGTCAGATGGGACAGCGGCGCATCGGACATACCGGCTCCACTTCGGTCGAGGGATTAAATCCATCGTCGTGTGGGTGCCGTCGTCGTTCGGGTAGGTGGTTCCGGCTGCGCTCGCGGTCATCTCGGCGGCCCCGAGGGGGACATTCGTTTGTCCCCGTCCCTTCCCTTCGAACGGCGGGTGTGGGAACGGTTGACGTTATTTAAAAGAATAATGATCCCCGGTCGGCCGTTCTTCGAACGTGTGTGAACCGATACCACGAATTCCTGTGGTGACGCCCGTTTTCTGGCGAATCTTTCAGTAACGCTGGCGATTCGTTCCGACGGATATCTCCCCGGTTTTGCGAAGTTTTATATAGAATCACAATCAATTCTCTGCTGATCATGAGCCAGCAGCAAATGCGAGGTCAGCCGATGGTTATTCTCGGCGAGGACTCCCAGCGCGTCAAGGACAAGGACGCGCAGGAACACAACATCAGCGCCGCTCGTGCCGTGGCCGACGCGGTACGATCGACGCTTGGACCGAAGGGTATGGACAAGATGCTCGTCGACAACATCGGCGACGTGACGATCACCAATGACGGGGTAACGATCCTTCAGGATATGGATATCGACAACCCGACGGCGGAGATGATCGTCGAAGTCGCCGAAACACAGGAAGACGAGGCCGGCGACGGCACCACGACCGCCGTCGCGATCGCCGGCGAACTCCTGAAAAACGCCGAGGATCTCCTCGAACAGGACATCCATCCCACGGCGATCATCCGTGGCTACGTGATGGCCTCCGAACGAGCCCGCGAGGAGATCGACGATATCGCCAAGGAGATCGACGCCACCGATGAGGACCTTCTCCGGAAGGTCGCTGAAACTTCGATGACGGGGAAAGGCGCCGAGGTCAACAAAGAACACCTCGCCCAACTCATCGTCGACGCTGTCAACGCCGTCACCGTCGAGTCCGACGACGGCGAGTACGTCGTCGACCAGGAGTACCTTCGTGTCGAGACCCAGACCGGCCGGTCGGTCGGCGACTCGATGCTCCTCCGTGGGGCGACCATCGATAAGGATCCCGTCCACGACAACATGCCCCGGGAAGTCGAGGACGCGAAGATTCTGCTGCTCGATGACCCGATCGAAGTCGAGGAAACCGACGCCGACGCCTCGATCACGGTCGATGATCCGAGCCAGCTCCAGCAGTTCCTCGACCGCGAGGAAGAACAGCTCAAAGAGCAGGTCGATCGCATCGCCGAGATCGGCACTGACGTCCTCTTCTGTCAGAAGGGGATCGACGACCTGGCCCAACACTACCTCGCAAAGAAGGGGATTCTCGCCGTTCGCCGCGTGAAGAAATCCGACATGGAGTTCATGCGGAACGTCCTCGATTCGACGATCGTCAACGACGTCAAAAACGCTACCGAGGACGACCTCGGCGTTGGCGACGTTACCCGCGACGAGGACGACGAGATGTTCCACGTCACCGGCGACACCGACGAGTCCCACGGCGTGACCCTCCTGTTGCGCGCCTCGACCGATCACGTCGTCGATGAGCTCGAACGCGGCGTCGAGGACGCACTCGAAGTCGTCGCTACGACCGTCGCCGACGGGCGCGTGCTCGCCGGCGGTGGTGCCATCGAGGTCGAACTCGCCGGTCGGCTCCGCGATTACGCCGACTCCGTCTCCGGTCGCGAACAGCTCGCTGTCGAAGAGTTCGCCGCAGCGCTCGAACTCGTGCCCCGCGTGCTCGCGGAGAACGCCGGGCTCGATCCGATTGATACGCTGGTCGATCTGCGATCGGCCCACGACGACGGCGATATCGCCGCCGGACTCAACGTCTTCACCGGTGACATCGTCGACAACTACGAGGCCGGCGTCGTCGAACCGGCCCATGCCAAAGAACAGGCCGTCTCCAGTGCGGCCGAGGCCGCCAACCTGGTTCTGAAAATCGACGACATCATCTCGGCGGGCGATCTGTCGACGTCGCCCGACGTCGACGAGGAGGAAGCCATGCAGCAGGCCCCGCCGGGCGCCATGGGTGGCGGCGGCATGGGCGGTATGGGCGGCGGCATGATGTAAGCCGCTTCGGCCAGTATCTTCTTCCCGATCTAGCGTTTCCGACGTCAATGCCAGTTACGAATTGATTATCCCTATCAGTGGTCGGGACGGAACGATCGATTCCCGACAATTCCCCGGCGCTATGTGGCCGTCACATCGAGGACGAAAATTCACGTTCGACGGCCCTGACGGCGGTTTTCGATTCTTCTAAGTGGATTGCCTCGGGAGTCCGGTACATGGACACACTTCTCCTCAACAAGGATGATGTCGATACCAACGCCCAGATGGGTGAGGTAATCGACGCGGTCGAGGCGGCCTTTCGCGCCTACGAACGAGGGGACGCGCAAATGCCCGCGAAATCGTATATCGATCTTCCCCAGTACAACGGCGACTTCCGATCGATGCCGGCGTATCTCGCAGCCGAGGACTGGGACGCGGCGGGGATCAAATGGGTCAACGTCCACCCGGACAACCCCGACGACCATGACCTCCCGACGGTTATGGGTACGGTGATCTACTCCGATCCCGAGACCGCCTTCCCGCTTGCCATCATGGATGGCACGGAATTGACGATGAAACGGACCGGGGCGGCGGCGGCCGTCGCCACCCGCCATCTCGCCGTCGAGGACGCCACGAGTATGGGGATCATCGGCGCCGGCGTCCAGTCGTACACCCAACTCGAGGCGGTCTCGTCGATTCGGCCGATCGAAGAAGTCGTCATCTCCGATCGTAACGAGGAGGCAACCAGCGCGTTCATCGAGTACTTCGGCGATGCGTTCGATATCCGTGCCGGATCGATCAGCGAGGCGGGCCACTGTGACATCCTTTCGACGGTGACGCCGGTCGAGTCGCCGATCGTCTCCCCCGAGGACGTCGGTGATCGAACCCACATCAACGCCATGGGGGCCGATGCCGAAGGCAAACACGAACTCGCTGACGAGATCCTCCTGAACGCCAAACTCGTCATCGATGACTACGACCAGTGTACCCACTCAGGAGAGATCAACGTCCCCTGGGCGGCGGGCGTACTCGATGACAGCGATCTCTACGGTGAAATCGGGCAGATCGCCTCCGATGTCAAGCCCGGTCGAACTGCCGATGACGGGGTCACCGTCTTCGACAGCACCGGCTTGGCGATCCAGGACGTCGCCGCCGCACATGTGGTCTACGAACACGCCGTCGACAACGACAACGGCCAGCCGTTCGACCTGATCGGCACCGACGTCAGATAAGCGCAGTTAGTCCGTCCTCGATTCGCGCTGCCGCTATCGGGGACGGTGTTCTATCGAGCCGACGGGACATTCGCTCGGACACACGATCGTCGAAAAGAGTGGTCGAATCAGCTCGGGCCAGGACCCGCGCCGCCTTCCTCGCGGTCGACACCACCGCCGAGCTTCGAGAGCACCCAAATGAGTAACATAAACGGTGCGAGGGGAATCATGATCATGATCATGCCAGCCCCGAGTAACATCCCCATCAGACTCATTTCGTCGTCCGGACGGCTCCGGTAGGGTTTCGTGACGGTCCGGATCAACCCCCCGTCGTCGTCCTCACTCTGGCTCATGGATACGCGGGATTTCTGGCGTCAACGGCATAAGGATACGGATGTCCTACGTGTTAGTTCGGCTGCATGTCGTCGATCATTCGAGGTAGATCGCCGGCCGGAACGGCACCGCATTGCCGGCCCGATCGGCTGGATCGTACGGGTCCTCGTCTTCGGCCTCGAGTTCGACGGCAGCGTCGAATTCCCGTTCGAGGAAGCCTTCGGCGGCTTCATATACCGCCCGTTCGTCGACATCCGCCAGTTGTTTGACCTCTTCGTCGGGTCGTTCCCGGACGTCATCGACGAGTTCGGTCACGACTTCGTTGACCTGATCGCCCTTCGAACGTAGCGCGTCTCGCTGCATGACGGTGCCCATCACCGCGCCGACATCCGGTCCCTGTTCGACGACGTCCTCGAAGACGGTGTATTTCCAGTCCGCCGCCGTGTATAGCCGGATCGTCGTCGGATCGGTGTCGGTCACGTCGATGACTTCCCGGACGTCGGCGGCGAGTTCCTCGATCAGTCGCTCCTCGATCTCGATCCGGTCGCTGATCGCGTCGTGATCGACCGTCGGCCACGCTGCGTCCTCGACGGGTTCGCCGACCAACTGATCGTGGAGTTCGTTGGTCATAAACGGGACAAACGGTGCCAGCAGCCGCAGCCGCGTCCGGAGTACCGTCTGGAGCGTCCAGCGGGCGCCCGGCCGGTCGGTATCGGTCCGACGGCGATACCACCGGAGATCCTCGGCGAACTCGTAGAAGGCCGCCTGACTCGCCGTCCGGGTCTCGAAGCGATCCATCGCCTCGGTGACATCCCCGATCAGTCGATGTAGTCGCGACAGGAGCCACCGATCGATCCGCCGGAGGTCCGGCTGTTCAGCTGGCGTGTCGGCGTCGATGATCTCCTGGGCCCGGTTCCAGAACCGTTCGAGCTGATCGCGGGTGCTTTCGACCTCCTCGGCGCGCCAATCGTAGTCCTGCCAGGGTTCGGAGCTGTTCAGGAGGAAAAAGCGGACCGTATCGGCACCGTATCGATCGATGGCATTGCTCGGCAACACGACATGGCCTTTCGAGGAGCTCATCGCCTCCCCCTCGAGCAAGCCCATGCCCATCGTCGTGATGCCTTGGGGCCAGTTTGCTTCCTCGAAGAGTTCGGCGTGGTGATAGAGATAGAAGGTGAGGTGGTTGCGGATCAGGTCCCGACCCGAACAGCGGTAGTCGACCGGATACCAGTACTGCCACTCCTCGCGCAGTTCGAGAGCCCGTTCATCGGGGTCCTCGACCGCGTCCGGCCCGTAAAACAGCGCGTCGAAAAAGGCGTCGTCGAGCTCCTCGACGGGGATCTCCTGGAGCCGTGGGGCGATAGTGTAGTAGGCCATGTAGATCGTCGAATCCGAGAGGGGTTCGATGACGAAGTCGTCGTCCCAGGGGAGCCGTGTTCCCAGGCCGTAGTTGCGGATACACGGCCATTCGTTGAGCCAGTCGATCGTATCGTAGTACTCATCGCGGGTGTTCTCGGGGATCGTATCGAGGTTTTCGACGGCCGTTTTGGCTTTCGTCCGCCAGTCCTCGTCGTTGTATCGGAGGAACCAGGTCTCCTGTTCGGACACTTCGACGTCGGCGCCACAGCGACAGACGACCTCCTCGGAGAACTCGTACATCGCATCGAAGGCGCCGGCACCCTGGTATCGTTCGCGGAAGGGATCGCGGGCATCCTCGACGGTTTGGCCGGCGAATTCGCCGTACATGTCCCGGAGGACACCGTCGTGGAACTCGCGGTTGTACAGTTCCTGGGTGGCTTCTTCGAGGGCGGGATCGTCCTGGCTGTCGATCCCCCGTTCTGCGACGGCGTCCTCGGCTGGATACTCGCCGTAGCCTTCGATATCGAGGATCGCCACCGGTTCGATCGATCGGATCGTCCCGGGATCGAGGGGATATTCCTCGGCGACCGCCTCGGCGTCGGCTTTGATCTCCTCGAGGGCGACCCAGTCGTCGGGACTGTGGGCGGGGACCGACATCACGACGCCGGTCGCGTTATCCGGATCGACGAACGTCGCCGGGAGGATCGGCACCTCATCGCCCGTTACCGGGTTGGTGACGAACTCGCCAACGAGTTCTCGGCCGGACAGCCGTTCCGTGACCTCGATCTCCCGGCGTTGGAGATCGAATTTCTCGACGGCGGCCGCCGAGATCAGCCACTCCTCGTCGTCGACGTCAGCGAAGACGTACTCGGCGCCGGGATCGACGTAGGCATTGGTCACCCCGTGGACCGTTTCCGGCCGGAGCGTCGCCATCGGTGCGATCGTGCCGTCGTACTCGAATTTGATCAGGGTATACTCCTGGAAATCGGCGCCTTCGCCTTCGAGCAGGTCGTGATCGGTGACGGGTTGTTCCTCGTTCGTACAGTAGCGCACCGGTTGGTAGCCTTTCTCCAGGAGCCCCCGCTCGTCGAGCGTGTTGTACTGCCAGGTAATGAACTTCGAGTACCGGTCGTCGTTGGTGGTGAACTCACGGCGCCAGTCGATCGACAGCCCCAGCGCCTTCATGTTCTTCTTGTAGTGGTTTTCGATGAAGTAGTGGGCAAACCCCATCGGGGTTTCGAGGTCCTGGAGCGTCTCCTCGGGCACGTTGTACGTGTCCCGTAACACCGAGAGTTGCTCTTCCTCGCCGTCTTTGAGTCGCTCGACGGCACCGACGATCGGCGTACCGGTGACGTGCCAGGCCAGCGGGAAGAGTACGTTGTCGCCCTGGAGCCGGCGATACCGGGCCCATGTATCGGGGACCGTGTACGTCCGGGCGTGGCCGATATGCATCCCGCCGCTGGGATACGGATACGGCACCGTAACGAACGTGGCGTCCTCGCCGTCGCCGGCGTCGGGCGCTGCCTCATAGCGGCCCGTGTCACGCCAGCGGGATCGCCACTTCTCCTCGAGTTCCCGTGGCTCGTAATCCATACCCAAAGCGTTTCGTTCAGGGGCTAAAAGGGCTACCATCCCGTTGACGGCGGCGCCCTTTCCCGGCCCACAGCCGCCCGATACCGGGGTTATCGTGTCGGTCGCGAGCGACACGCGACGGGCATAGCCTATATTTCCTCGGGCATCACTGCGATGAACGTACTATGCCAGAGACTCCATCGCCGCTGGACGGTGTGACCGCCCTTATTACCGGAGCCAGCGCCGGCATCGGCCGGGCGACCGCCGAGGCACTCGCCAACGACGGCGCCAACGTCGCCCTTGCGGCTCGCAGCGAGGATCGCCTCGAAACGCTGGCGGCGGATATCGAATCGCGGTACGACGTCGAGACGCTGGTCGTGCCGACAGACGTCACCGAGGAACAGCAAGTCGAGCGGATGGTCGACCGGACGGTCGATCGCTTCGATCGGCTCGATGTCGTCGTGAACAACGCCGGCATCGGCCGACCGGAATCGGTCGAGGCGATGCCCACCGAGTCGTATCGCGAGATCATGGGCGTCAACATCGACGGGATGTTCTTCACCAGTCGGGCGGCGATTCCTCACCTCCGGTCGACGGCGGGAACGCTGGTGTTCATCGCCAGCTATGCGGGAACCGTCCCGTATCCGAGCAATCCGATCTATGCGGCGACGAAATGGTGGACCCGGGGGTTCGCCCTGAGCCTTGCGGGCAGCCTTGGTGAGGACGGCATCGCTGTCACCGTCATCAATCCCTCGGAAGTCCGGACCGAGTTCGGCTCGTCGTACGATACTCCATACACCGAACAATACGATCCGGGTGAGGTCACCGAACCCGAGGAGATCGGGGCTGCTGTTGCCTTTGCGGCCACCCAGGAGCCGCCGGACGCCGTCACCGAGCTCAACCTTTATCGACGCGATAAGTTCAGCCGACTGTGATCCATCGCGGTTGCCACCGGCGATCGTCCATCGGCTCCGTTATTCGATCTCGATCCGTTTGCCCTCGTCGGGCTCGGCTTTCGGGAGCGTCACGGTCAACACCCCGTCGCTGAACGTCGCCTCGATCCCGTCGGCCTCGACTGCTTCGGGCAGGCGTACCGACCGATTAACGGCTTCCTGATGGCGTTCCTGACGAACGACGTCGGCGTCCTCGGCCGTGGCGCTCGTCTCACGTTCGCCGTCGATACGCAGCGTCCGCCCCGAAAGGGTGACCTCGATATCAGCTTTCTCGTAGCCGGGCAGGTCGGCGTGGACGACGAACGCCGACCCGTCATCGATTACGTCTACCGGGACCGTCGGCGACTGGAGGTTTAATTCCGAGTCGAACGCAAACTCCCGGCTCATCTGGTCGAGCAACTCCTCGATTTCCTCGAATGGGTTTGTTCGTCGCATCCCGATCACGGGGATACTTCGGTCGCCACCAGCTAAAAGTATCCGGCCGGTGCCCGAGGGCACCTGGTCCGGTGGCTTGTTTCGGACCCCTTCCCGTGGCGTGTGATCCGCTCAAGCGTTCCCTTCGGTGGTCGCGGTATCGATTCGTTCGTCGATCTCCTCGGGCGGCACGTCGCGGTCGACCTCGTCTAACCGACCAAGCACGCATTCAAGCAGGTTGAGCGACTCGAGGAGTTCCCGGGTCGATTGCCGGTCGAGATCGACTTCACGCTGGACGTCGTGGATCGTCCGGGCGTCCGTGACGATTCCCTTCAGCGTCTCGATGTCGATCTCGTCGGGGAGCTCGATCCCCTCCGGAATCGAGGTGACAGCCGGATCGGAATCGGTATCGTCGCTCTCGGCATCGTCGATGTCGTCGCTCGTTTCGCCTGTATCGTCCGTCGCAGGTGGGTCATCGTCCGATCCAGCCGGCTCAGACTCGGTCTCCACACTCGTATTCCGCGACTCCGGGTCGTGGATCCCGTGATCGATCATATGGCGACGCACGGTCTGGGGCGTCACGTCGACGTCAAGCGCCTCGGTCATCGCGGCGAAGCTGTCGTGTTCGATGTAGGCCGTCTCAAGCTTGTCCGGATCGCGGTACGCCGGTGGCGTGTCATCGGTTTCCGGATCAGTTTCGGTATCGGACTCGGTTTCGGTGTTCGTTTCCGACGCCGCTGGATCCGTCCGTGATTCCGACGTTGCAGCCTGGTCGGAGGTTTCGTCCTCGTCGCTCGATCGTGGTTCCGCTGTATCGGTCGTGTCAGTCGATGGTGTTCCGTTCCCACTTGCTTCGACGGCGACGTCGTCGTCTGGTTGGTCGGTGGCTGTCGGGATCGATTCCGTGCCGGTCGTTTCGGGGGACGACGCCGATGCGGGGACTTCGATCGTGAGGTCGGCACGAAGGATCGGATCCGAGGCGCCATCGGGATGGGTCGCGGTGACATTGACGACATCGATGTCTGCCTCTTCGAGTTGTTCTAAAACGCCTGCCAGTTGCCGGAACGAACTGCTTGAACGCATGGTGGACACCCTCTTTCTGCCCGTCCGAAGTCGGTTTTCCCTATTACTGTCTCCGATAAAACCTCATCGGCCGCCGGATGGCGGTCGCTTGACCCGTTGTGTTGTCTTCTGGACCGTTGTTCGACCGTTATACGACGTGTTCGGTATCATAGGAGCCGAGCCGGCGGACCCAGCCGTTCTCGGCGATCCCCTCAACCACATCGAGGGCCGCCTGGGCCCGGTCCTCGTACAGACCGGCCTCGAAATCGACGTGGAAGAGATAGTCCCCGAGACGGGTCCCGCTGGGACGGGACTCGATGCGGCTGAGGTTGATATCGCGGTCGGCGAAGGCTTCGAGGATCTCCAAGAGCAGCCCCGGATAGTTCGCGTTCGGGTAGATGATCACCGATGTCTTCCCGCCGGAGATCGCCCCTGCGTCGGCCGGAGCGATCGCGAAAAAGCGCGTGGCGTTCGACGATCGATCCTGGATATCCTCGGCCAGCACTTCGAGGACGTCGCCGGCGTTGTCCGGATGGCCGATCCCGGCGACAGTCGAGTCCTCGCGGGCGCGTTCGACCCCGCGAGCGGTGCTGGCGACCGCCTCAAGGGCCACGTCCGGATAGTTCTCCTCGAGATACGTCCGACACTGAGCCAGCGCCTGGGAGTGGCTGGCGACGGTTTTAAACGAGTCCGACTGGGCAAGGAGGGCATGTCGGATCGGGGTGACGATCTCACGCACAACCGATACCTCATACTCGACGAGCGCATCGAGGCTCTCGGTCACGCTGCCCTCGATGCTGTTTTCGACGGGGATCACGCCGCGGTCGTAGCCGTCCTCGGCGACGCCCTCGACGATACTGTAGACCGATTCGCGGAAATCGACGGCGTCCTCGTCGACGACCGCCGTCGCGGCCCGGTGGGAGTAGGTCCCCGCCGGTCCCAGGGTGACTGCTTTCATACGTGAGCGGTCGCCATCTCGGCGTAAAAGGGCGTCGGGACCGATCGCCTGCCGGACTTCGATTCGGTAGGGACCGATCGTGTTAGCGGTTCAGGGTGTGGATCGCCTGGCCGCGGGCGTTGGCCGCGGCCTCCATGACGGCCTCCGACAGCGTTGGATGGGTGTGGATCGTCGATTCGATATCCTCGAGGGTGGCCCCCATTTCGATGGCGAGCCCGACCTCGCCGATCAACTCCGAGGCCTCCGGCCCGACGATCTGGGCCCCGAGGACGAACCCGGCCTCCTCGTCGGCGACGAGCCGGACGAACCCCTCGTCGTGGCCGGTCGTCAGGGCGCGACCACTGGCGCGGAAGGGGAATTCCCCGACGACCGGCGAGAAGCCGGCCTCCTCGGCGTCGGCCTCGGTCATGCCGACGGTACCGATCTCCGGATCGGTAAACACTGCAGCGGGGATCGCCTGATAATCGAGGGCGGCGGGTTCGCCGGCGATGACGTCGGCGGCGACGTGGCCTTCCTTCGAGCCCTTGTGGGCGAGCATCGGCTCGCCCGCGACGTCGCCGACGGCGAAGATATGGTCGACGTCGGTCCGGGCCCGATCGTCGGTCGGAATAAACCCGTTCTCGTCGGTCGTGAGCCCGGTGGCACCGAGGTTGAGGGTATCCGTCACGGGTTCGCGACCGACCGCCACGAGGATCTTCTCGGCGGCGTGTTCGTAGGTCTCACCGTCCTCGTCTTCGGTGACGGCAACGACGCCACCGTCGCGTTCGGTCCACTCGCTTGCGGCCTGTCCGAAGTGGAATTCGACACCCAGTTCTTCGGCGCGCTTTCTGACGATCCGGGCGACGTCGTCCTCGTAGCCCGGCAGGGCGTCATCAAGCATCTCGACGACGGTCACGTCGGCCCCGAGTTTCGCGAACACCGTCGATAGTTCCATGCCGATGTAGCCGGCACCGATCACGACCAACCGATCGGGGACGTCCGTCATCGCGAGGGCGGCCGCCGAGTCCATGATCGGATCGGCATCGTATTCGAAGCCCGGGACTTCGATCGGCCGGGATCCCGTCGCGATGATGGCGTGTTCGAACTCGATCGTCTCGGCGCCTTGACCGTCGCTGTCGTGGATGATTCGGGCACTCGAGTCGTCACGGAACTCCGCTCGCCCCTCGATGAGGTTGACGCCGTTTGCCTTACAGAGCTTTTCGACGCCGCCGGTGAGCTGATCGACCACGCCGTCCTTCCAGTCGATCATCGCCTCCATGTCGACCTCGGGGTCGGCGTGGACGCCCATCGTCTCGGCATGGCCTGCCTCGTGGACCAGCCCTGCGCTCGTCACGAGGGCCTTCGAGGGGATACAACCGCGATTGAGACAAACGCCGCCGTAGGCGTCCTTCTCGACGAGCGTCACGTCGAGGTCGAGCTGGCCGGCCCGGATCGCGGCCACGTAGCCGCCCGGTCCGGCACCGATTACTAATACGTCGGTCCCGGTCGAGATATCGCCGACAACCATGTGCCGATCCGTCGCGGACCCGCTACATAAATGTGTCAGAACGGGCCGGGGCAACCGGGTTCGGCGGCGATCAGTTCACTCGCGAGACCTCATAGCCGCCCGATTCGATCGCCTCGATCACTCGCTGGGCGTGTTCCTCCCCGCCGGTGACGACCTCGAAGACGAGATACGCCTCGCCGACGTGGAGGTCACCGACCGCCCGATCGTGGCGCACCGTCCGGATGTTGGCGCCTTCCTGGCCGATCAGGCTGGCGATCGTCCCCATCTGGCCGGGTTCGTCGTTGATGTGGACCTGCAGCTGTAACAGCTGGTCGCGGTCGGTTAGTGCATACGTGAGCACGTTCTGGAGCATCGCCGGATCGATGTTGCCCCCACAGAGGATCGGCAACACCAACTCGTCGGTCACATCGAGGTCAGCATTCAACAGCCCGGCGACCGAGGCGGCGCCGGCGCCTTCGACGAGCTGTTTGGCCCGTTCGAGGAGGATCAGGATCGCGTTTGCGATCTCATCGTCGGAGACGAGGACGATTTCGTCAACGTGGTCTTCGATGAGATCGAGGGTCAGTTCGGAGATGCCACCGGTCGCGATCCCATCGGCGATCGTATCCGGATCGTCGATGCCGACCGGAAGCCCTTTTTTGAGACTCTGGGGGACGGTCGCCGCCTCTTCGGCCTGCACCCCGACGATGCGGACGTCCGGATCCTGGCTTTTGATCGCGGTAGCGACCCCGCTGATGAGTCCGCCACCGCCGATCGGGGCGATCACCGTATCGACGTCCGGGAGCTGGGCGTAGATCTCGAGGCCGAGCGTTCCCTGGCCGGCGACGATGTCGGGATCGTCGTAGGCGTGGATAAAGGCCGTTCGATCGGCCTCGGCGAGCGTTCTGGCGTGCCTGACCGCCGCCTGGAACGTGTTGCCCTCAAGGACGACCTCGGCGCCGTAGGACGCGGTGGCGTTGATCTTCGTTTGGGGTGCCGTCTGGGGCATGACGATCGTCGAGTCGAGCCCGGTTGTCGTCGCGGCCAACGCTACTCCCTGGGCGTGGTTGCCGGCGCTGGCGGCGACGACCCGTTCGACGTGTCCCTCGGCGGCCAGTTGGGTGAGCTTGTTGTACGCGCCCCGTGTCTTGAACGATCCGGTCCGTTGGAGGTGTTCCATCTTCAGCCGGACCTCGGCGCCGGCCATCCGACTGAGCGATCGGCTCTCCTCGATCGGCGTGGTCATCACGACGTCATCGTCATCGATTCGCTCGTCGGCCCGTTTGATGTCGGCCAGCTCGACCCTGCCCATGTTCGACTCCGTTCAAAACTGAGCAGTATAACCTTTTCATTTCCCGTGATCGCCGGCCGGTCGGAGCGACGGGCTACTCCAGCAACAGGAGCCGTGGGTCCTCGAGGTACTCGGCGACGTGGTTGGTGAACTGCCCGGCCATCGCGCCGTCGAGGACCCGGTGGTCGAACGACAACGAGACGGGCATCGTATGCCGGGCGACGACGTCGCCGTCGACGACCATCGGGCGTTCCTCGATCGCGCCGGTTCCGAGGATCGCCACCTCGGGATGGTTGATGATCGGCGTCCCGTACTCCCCCCCGATCGCGCCGTAGTTGGTGATGGTGAAGGTACTCCCCTGCATTTCCTCACGGGTGATCGTCCGGTCTCTGGCTTTCTGGGCCAGCTCGGCGATTTCGGAGGCCAGCTGGAGGATCCCCTTCCGGTCGACGTGATCGATCACCGGCACCAACAGCCCGTCGTCGGTCGCGGCCGCGAACCCGATGTGATAGTCGTTTTTGAGGACGATCTCCTCGGCCTCCATATCGAGCGAGGCATTGAGATACGGATACTCCTTGAGCCCCGCGACGACGGCTTTCATCACGAAGGGGAGATACGTCAGCGTGATGTCCCGCTCTTCGGCGCGGGCCTTGAGTTCGTTGCGGGTCGCCACCAGCTCCTCAACGTCGAGCAGATCGTGGTGGGTGACGTGGGGGATGGTGTCGACGGACTCGGTCATGTGCTCGCCGATCGTCCGTCGGATCCCGCGGTAGGGGATCCGTTCTTCGTCGCCGCTTGGATGGCCCGTTGCCGGCGTGGGGTGGCCGGCCGCACCGGCCGTCTCGTCGGTGGCCGTCGGTTCGGCTTCCCTTGCCTGTGCGTATTCCCGAACCGCATCGGCGGTGACGAACGCCTCCCCGTCGCGTTCCTCAACGGCCGGCACGTCGTTGATGTCGACATCGAGTTCACGGGCGAGGCCACGGGTTGCCGGGGTCGCGAGGGTTCGCTCACGGCCGGCCGGCTCGGTGGCTGTCGTCGTCGATGTCGGGGCCGTCTCCGTTTCGGCCACCGGCTCGGGCTCTTCCTCCGCGGCGGTCGCCGGTTCGGGGGTCGACTCGGCGGCCGCCCGGACGTCGCTTTCGGTGATCCGACCGCCCGGCCCGGTTCCCTCGATGTCGCCGAGATTGATGTCGAGTTCACGGGCCAGCCGGCGGACGCCGGGTGACGCGAAGACGCGGCCACCGGCTGTTGGTTCGTCGGGTTCGGCTGGCGCTTCGGCGGCTGATTCCTCGGCCGGATCGTCGGCTTCGACGCTCGGCTCGGGCGTCGGTTCGACCGTCTCACCCTCGACGTCGAAGACGATGATCACCTCGCCGACCGGGACGACCTCGCCGGCCTCCGCACGGATCTCCTTGACGGTGCCGTCGACCGGCGAGGGGACCTCCACGATCGCCTTGTCGGTCTCGACCTCGGCGACCGGCTGATCCTCGGTGACGGTGTCGCCGACCTCGACCAGCCAGCTGACGATCTCGCCTTCGGCGACGCCTTCGCCGACGTCGGGGAGTTTGAATTCGCGGGGCATCCTTAGAAGTCGACGGCCTCGCGGATGCCGTCTTTGATCCGGGCCGGTTCGGGGAGGTAGTAATCCTCGAGGGCGTACATCGGGAACGGCGTGTCGAAACCGGTGATCCGCTTGACCGGTGCCTCCTGATAGAGCAACGCTTCCTCCTGGAGAGTCGCCGTGATCTCGCCGGCCAGTCCGCCGGTCTTGGGGGCCTCGTGAACGACGGCGGCCCGTCCGGTTTTCTCGAAGGAGGCGACGATCGTCTCCGTGTCCATCGGCGAGACCGTTCGGAGATCGACGACCTCGACGTCGATTTCATCGGCGAGCTCCTCGGCGGCCTCCAACGTCGGGCGGGTCATCGCGCCCCACGTGTAGACGGAGATATCCGTTCCCTCACGGCGGACGGCGGCCTCGCCGATCGAGACCTCGTAGGGGTCGTCCGGCACGTCCTCGCGGAAGGCTCGGTAGATCAGTTTCGGTTCGAGGAAGATCACCGGATCGGGGTCGCGGATCGCCGAAATGAGCAGTCCCTTCGTATCACGGGGGGTGCTCGGCATCACGACCTTCAGGCCCGGGTGATGGGCGAAGAAAGCCTCCGTCGACTCGGAGTGGTGTTCGGGGGCTCGGATCCCGCCGCCATAGGGCGCGCGTACGACCATCGGCACGGTGAACCGACCCCGGCTTCGGGTGCGCAGCCGGGCCGCATGGCTGACGATCTGGTCGAACGCCGGGTAGATGAACCCCATAAACTGGATCTCCGCGACCGGCCGCAGTCCGTAGGCGGCCATTCCGATCGCCGTGCCGACGATCCCCGACTCGGCCAGCGGGGTGTCGATGACGCGATCCTCGCCGAACTCCTCGTACAATCCTTCGGTCGCGCGGAAGACGCCGCCGTTCTTCCCGACGTCCTCGCCCATGACGATGACGTCATCGTCACGGTCCATTTCGGCGTGTAGTGCGTCTCGGACGGCCTGTACGAGTGTGAGGTTCTGGGTTTCCTCGGTGGTTTCTGCCTGGCTCATATCCTGATCATGTTCTTGGGTTCGCGTTCGGTTGTCAGTCTTCGAGAATGACCCCGTCACCGTACTCGTTTCGGAACTGTTCGAGCCACTCCCGTTGGGCCTGCAGTGCGGGCGTCGGTTCGTCAAAGACGTATTCGAAGATGTCGCTGGGGTCCGGCCGTTCGGTCGATTCGGCCTCCTCGATGGCGTCGGCCACTTCGGTGCGGATCTCGGCCTCGATGGCGTCGATGCGCTCGTCGTCGAGCAAGCCCCGCTCGCGGAGAAACGTCTCCATCCGGGGGATCGGATCGCGCTGGCGCCACCGTTCGAGCTCGCCCTCCTCGCGATACACCGAGGGATCGTCCGCCGTTGTGTGGGCGCCGAAACGATACTGGACCGCCTCGATCAGCGTCGGTCGGTGGTCCGCCGCCTCGGGTGATTTTGCCTTCTCGACGGCTTCCCGGGTAACCTGATAGACGGCTAAAGGATCCATCCCGTCGACCTGGACGCCATCGAAGCCATAGGCGGTCGCTTTCTGGGCGATCGTTGCGGCCGCCGTCTGGCGTTCCCGCGGGACCGAGATCGCCCACTGGTTGTTGTTACAGAAATACACTAACGGCACGTCGAAGACGCCGCCGAAATTCAAGCCCTCGTGAAAATCTCCCTCCGAAGTCGCGCCGTCGCCGAAGTTGACGAGAAACGCCCGATCCTCGCCACGGAGGGCTGACGCCCAGGCGGCCCCCGTCGCATGGAGGATCTGTGTCGCGATCGGAACGGCGATCGTAAAGACGTTCGTCGACTCGGGCATCCGGGTGCCGCGCGCATCGCCCATCCAGTACCGAAGCGTCTGGCCTAACGGGACGTCCCGAACGTAGAGCGCAGCGTGTTCCCGATAGCTCGGGAAGAGCCAGTCATCCTCGCCGAGGGCGTATGCGCTTCCGACTTGGGCCGCCTCCTGGCCCGAGAGCGGCGGGAACGTGCCCATCCGCCCCTGGCGCTGGAGACTCACCGCTCGCTCGTCGAAGTGTCGACCGAGCCGCATGTCCCGGTACATCCCGACGAGGGTCTCGTCGTCGAGATCGGGGACCGTCGCTCCGTCGATGACCTGTCCCTCCGCGTTGAGGATACCGATTTGGTCATCCGGATCGCGATCAAGGAGAGTCACGACCAACCCCGTGCCATACGGCGGAAAAATCGACGGCGTGGGCCAAAGGCCTTTCGTAACCCCCGGGTGAGGGGCTCACCGCCGGCTCAGCTGATCGACACGTGGGATCGTTCCCGGGGGATCTTCCGGGACCGGCCCGCAGTCACCTATAACACACGTGTGATGGACTGCTAATGTTTAATTTCGATTAGGTGGTAACGTGTGACATACTGACGTGTCGATGTTCGAGGTTTCGTCGGACGAGATGACCGAGGGGGCATTACTGCGGCCGTTGTTAGTGCTCGCGGCCCCGCTGTTGGTGCAAAACCTCGTCCAAGTGGTCCAACAGCTCGTCGATCTCTTCTGGCTCGGGCGGCTCAGCGGCGACGCCGTCGCGGCCGTCGGGTTAGTTTTCCCGGTGTACGCTCTGTTGGTCGCTTTTGCCGTTATCGGCCCCTACGTCGGAACCCAGGTACTCGTCTCCCAACGGGTCGGTGGGGAGGACGCCACCGGCGCCCGACGAGCGCTCTTTACTGGGTTGCTCATCGCCGTGGCCGTCGGCCTGGGGTTCGGTCTGCTGACGAGCGGGGTGACAGCACCTCTGACGCGATTGCTTACGGCGACCCAGCCCGGTCCCGTCGGCGAACGCGTCGCCGCGATGGGCGCGGCGTATCTCGGTATCATCGGTCTCGGGCTTCCGTTTCTGGCGCTGTCGGATACCATCGAAGGGGCCTTCGTCGGATGGGGTGATTCGCGGGCGGCGCTGTATCTGAACGTGCTTGCGGTCCTGATCAACGTGGTGCTCGATCCGATTCTCATCTTCGGGTTGGGACCGGCGCCAGCGCTGGGTGTCGAAGGGGCCGCACTCGCGTTGATCCTCGGCTATGCGGGCTCGTTTTTCCTCGGGCTCGGCCTCGTCGCTCGTGGTCGCAACGGTGGCATGCTGTCGCGCGCGACGATGACGATCGACCGTAGTGAGCACCGTGCACTCCTCGATATTGGTGTCCCGACGGCGGCCCAGCAGACAGCACGTCAGACCGTCCGTGTCGTTATCATCTCGGTCGTTTTCGCGACCGGCGGACCGGCCGGCGTCGCGGCGTATACCGTCGGGGCTCGCGTCGCCGCGGTCGCGTTCATTCCTGCTCAGGGGCTCCAACAGGCCACC
Source organism: Chewarchaeum aethiopicum (SeqCode) (assembly GCA_034190395.1). Classification (GTDB taxonomy): domain Archaea; phylum Halobacteriota; class Halobacteria; order Halobacteriales; family Hikarchaeaceae; genus Chewarchaeum; species Chewarchaeum aethiopicum. The sequence continues at coordinate 13,750 of JAXINS010000017.1, read as the reverse complement.
CAAAGCATGGTCGGTCAGAACCTCGGGGCGGGCAACCCACGTCGGGCTGGACAGGTGACATGGCTGGGCGTCGCCGTTGCGGGCGGTGTGCTCGGCGTCGTCGCCGTGATCCAGTGGTTCGTCCCGACGACGCTCGTCACCGCTATCACGCCCGGTCTCGGCACACAGGCGTTCGGGCTGTCGGTCGAGTATCTGCGCATTCTCGCTTACGGGTACCCGGCGATCGGGATCGCCTATCTCCTCGAGGGTGGGTTCAACGGCGCCCGTCGCACCCGGACGAGCTTTATCGCCACACTAGTCCAGTTTTGGGCGATCCGACTGCCGATCGCCGCCGCCGGTGGTCTTTGGCTCGGATATGGCGTCACGGCGGTGTTTTGGGCCGTCACGCTCTCGAACGTGCTCGCCGCGATCGGGCTCGGGCTCTATTACGCGTACTCGACTCACACCGGTATGCTCAGACGGGCTGCCCGGGCCGCCGAAACGGCGGGGGACTGACCGCCGCGAAAGAAACGCCTTTGACTACCCGTCGATTGCCCATGAGTGGATGGACGTTGCCGAGGTCGTTCCCGAGTTCGCCGAGGCGTTTCCCTTCGAGACGTTCAATCGGATGCAACGAGAAGCGCTGCCGGCGTTGCTCGATACGACCGAGAACGTCGTCGCCAGCGCGCCCACGGCCAGCGGCAAAACCGCGCTTGCGGAACTCGCGATCATCAAAACCATCCGGGACGGCGGCACGGCGCTGTTTATCGCGCCGCTCCGGGCGCTCACCAACGAAAAGGAACGCGAATGGGAGCGCTTCGAGGAACTCGGCCATTCGGTCTACGTCGTTACCGGCGAACGCGATCTCAACCCCCGCCGGGCCGCGCACGCTGACGTTCTCGTGATGACCCCCGAGAAGGTCGACTCGGCGACCCGCCAACACGATTCCGAGCGGTATCGGTTCATCGCCGATATCGACTGTTGTGTCATCGACGAGGTCCACCTCCTCGATTCCGAAAAGCGAGGCTCGGTGCTGGAGGTGACGATCGCCCGGTTGCGCCGGCTCTGTGAGCCTCGCATCGTTGCCCTTTCGGCGACGATGCCCAACATCGACGACGTCGCCGACTGGCTCGACGCCCCCCCGGAGACGACCTTCGTCTTCGGCGAGGAATACCGACCCGTGACGCTGCATTCCGGCGTCGAGACGTACGCCCACGGCGAGAACGCCTTCGCCGATAAGTACCGCCGGTTGTACCGGGCGCTCGATCTCGCCGAGCCCCATATCCGCGATGACGGCCAGGCGCTGGTGTTCGTTTCCTCCCGCCAGGACACCGTCCGGGCGGCCACGAAAGCCCGTGACGTACTGGCTGAACGGGACGTCCCGATGGGTGCCCGGGGGGACTACGATTTCCACACGGCTGCCCAGGAGCTCGACAACGACACCCTCCGCCAGTCGGTTGTCGACGGCGTGGCCTTCCATCACGCCGGCCTCTCGAAACACGACAAAGACCGTGTCGAGGCGTGGTTTCGCGATGGTCGGATCCAGCTGCTGTTTTCGACCTCGACGCTTGCCTGGGGCGTCAACCTCCCTGCCCGGTGTGTCGTCATCCGGGATACGAAACTCCACGATCCACTCGAAGGCGAGGTCGATATGAGCCCGATCGACGTCCTCCAGATGCTTGGGCGGGCGGGCCGGCCGGGCTATGACGACGTCGGGTATGGATGGATCGTCTGTGACAGCGAGGACGCCGAGAAATACCGCCGACTACTGCGGGACGGGACCGACCTCGAGTCGCGGCTGGCCGACGACCTCGATGAACACCTCGTCGCCGAGATCGCAATGGGCACGATCCGCGGTCTCGAGGACATCATGGACTGGCTCGAGACGACCTTCTATTATGTCCGGGCCCGGAGCCAACCGGAAGCCTACGGGTTCCCCGATCTCCGCGAACGGGTCCGAACCACCGTCGAATCGCTCGTCGATCGGGGCTTCGTCGGGACCGACACCGACCTCGGCGTGACGGCCACGCCGCTTGGTCAGTTAGCCTCGAAGTATTACCTGCGCCTCGATACCGCCGAACGGTTCGCCACGCTCGTTCGGGCGTCGGATGGTGAGCTGGGAACCGATGCGATCCTCGATTGTGTCGCTCGTGCCGCTGAGTTCGATAGCGTCAGCGCCCGCCAGGCCGAACAGGACGCCATCGAGACCGTCCTCAGCTACGATGCCGGTGACCGTGATCCCGGCCAGCGGAAGGTCCTCGCGATCCTGCGGGCAAGTATGCGGGATGCGGTGCCAGCCGATCTCCGTAGCGATGCCTGGATCATCCGCCAGAACGCCCAACGGCTCCTCTCGGCACTGGGGGCGTTCGCGGATCGGTTCGGCAACGCCAAGGCCGCCAACACGGTACGACGGGTCACCGCCCGTGTCGAACACGGCGTTTCGGCCGACGCCGCCGGCTTGACGGCCATCGATGGCGTCGGTGCGGGCCGTGCCGAGACGCTCGCGGCGGCCGGTATCGAGACGATCGCCGATCTCCAGGCGGCCGACGTCGAGACGCTGCTCGAAGCGGGACTGACCGAGGGGATCGCCGACCGGCTCCTCGAGGATGTCACCGATCTGCCCGACATCCACATCGAATGGGGCGAGTTTCCGACGACGATCGAGGCGGGCGACCGGGAGATCCGTGAAGTCACCGTCAGAACGACTGCCGGCGGGGCTCGCGTCGGCGTCCGGGTGTTGGCCAACGACACCGAAATGACGACCAAGTCGGGATATCTCAGCGACGAACTCACGGTCCCGGTGGCGGTCTTCGGGGGCACGGAGACGCTTGAGTTCACCATCGAGGTGGCGTTCCCGGAGCTGCCGATCCGGCCGATCACAGCGTCCCGAACCGTCGAACTCGCCTAAGCGAGACGGCCTCGATCGTACGCCGGTTAGACCGGCGCGTCGACGATCTCCAGTCGTTCGATCCGATCGCCGACCGCAAGCCGTTTGCCACGCTCGGCCTCGGGGATGCGGGTCAGCGTCATCAGCATGAAGAAGTGATCGAACTGTGAGCGATCGACCCAGTCGGGGATGGTCGCCTCACGGCGTTCGACGAACGTCGACTGGAACCCCTCGTCGGTCTCGCCGGTGTAGGAGTTTCGCGTTGGCACGACACACCGCGGGACCGGCCCGCGCCCCTCGAACTCGACGTCCCCGATCCGGAACCGGACGGCTTCGTCCTCGCCGGCGAAGAGTCGGTCCTCCCAGAACGCCTCGACACCCTCGACTTCGAGGTTCGGGCGGAACCGACGACGGGTCTCCTCGAGGTCGATGTCGTGCCAGTCGGCGACCGTCTCCAAGGTGGCGGTGCTGATGATCGTCGGCCCCCACCCCGTACCGCTGTCGGTTTGGGCGCCGCCGGTCCGTTCTTCGAGTTGGACTGAGAGGTCGAAATAGTCGCTCAACCACGCCTCGAGTGCGGATCGATCCCGCTGAAGGTGAAACTGGTGGGGCTCGTCGCGATCCTGAATGCGAAGCGTGAGCAGCTCGGTCTCCGGATCGTACTCGCTGCGCAGTCGGTGGGCCGCGGCCGTTCGCTTGCCGTTAACGTACTCCCCGTCGTCGTCCACGATCGCATACCGGCGATCGTATTCGAGCCCTCCAACGTCGGTGATTCGAGCCGTTTCGAGATCGAGCGGATCCAGCGCTTTGATCGGATAGGTCCGGATCCGGGCGAGCGTCGACATGTACGCCCGTTTGCCGGGGATGGGGATTAAACGGTTCGTCCGATCGACGGCCGAGAGTTTATCACCGAAAACGCGGCCACCTCCCGGCGATGTCGACCGATGCCATGCGCGTGTTCGCCGGCGAGTGTACCGTCGACTATCGTGATGCGACCCTCGAACGACGGGAACGCGGCCACGTCGTCGTGCTCTGCAAGCCGGATAACACCCTGCTGGTCCACGATCCCGACGGATACCGGCCGGTCGCCTGGCTCACCCGGCCGGCGGAGCTTTCGGTGACGACCGATCCAACGGGGTTCACCATCGAGGCCGTCGACGACGACCGTCGGCTGTCGGTCAGCACCCACGTCGAGCACGGACGGGGACAGTATCCAGCCTCCGCCGTCGGCGAACCGATCGGCACCTGTCCGGAGTGTGCCGGAACGTTGATTCGGGCCGACCGGACGGTGACGTGTCTCGGCTGTGGGACCCGTTACGGGCTGCCGGCCGACGCCGAGCTCCTCGAGGCCACCTGTGAGGACTGTGGGCTCCCACGAATGCGGGTCGAACGCGGCGCTGTCTTCGAGCTCTGTATCGATCGGGGCTGTGAACCACTCGACGTGGCCGTTGCCGAACGGTTCGATGGGGCCTGGACGTGCCCGGACTGTGCAGGCGATCTCCGAATCCGCCGGCGGGGCACCCTCCTGGCCGGCTGTGAGCGCTATCCCGCGTGTGAGACCGGCTTCGTCATTCCTCACGGCACCGTCGATGGGGACTGTTCGACGTGTGGCCTGCCGGCCTTCGCGACGCCGAGTGGCCGACAGTGTCTCGATGCGACCTGCCCCGGTGACGCCGAGCTAGGCGATATCCGTTCGGCCTGACAGGACGTAGGCGATTCCCAAGAGGACGGCACCGATGCCGCCCCCGATGACGCCGACGGCGATGAACGCCTGGCCAACGGAGATGAGCCCCAAGGCGACGCCGACGATCAGCGGCCCGCTGGCCTGACCGACGCTCTGGAAGACGACCGCCGAGGAGACGGCGCCCGCCCGCCGTGATGAGGGCACCAGTTGTGTGACGAGGCTCTTTTGGACCGGCCCGGTCACCCCAGCGCCGAGCCCAACGAGGAGCACGCCACCCCCAAGGATCACCCGTGAGCCACCGATCCCCATGAGCGTAAGACCGGCACCGATCGCGAGAAAGCCAACGAGCATGATCAGAAAGGTGTTCGCCGCCGCGGTCAGCCGCCCGACCTGGGTCGAGGTCAACAGCGTGATGAGTCCGAACGCCGAGACGACGAACCCGCTGGCGACGGCGGAGGCACCCAGCGATTCGGCCAACAACACCGAGATGTACGCGAAAAAGGCGAAGATCAACAGAAAGCGTAGCGTAAACGAGAGCATGATCGACGCCATCACGGGCTGGCTGAGTGACGTCAGCAGGTCGTAACCGTACTCCCGGAGCGACGTCGGTTCGGCCGCGTCGATCGCGGGGAGCCGAACCCAGGTCCAGACGGCGATCGGAAGCGCGACGAGATAGAGCAAGAACGGATACCGCCAGGAAGCGAGCACGAACGCCCCGGCCAGGGGCGGCGAGATCAGGTTCGTCGTCTGGATGCTGGCGACGCGTAACCCCTGGGCGGTCGCCTCCCGGCCGCCGCCATAGAGATCCCCGAGGATGGCGACGCCGATCGGAATGATCGCGGCGTAACCGATCCCCTGGAGGGCCCGCAACCCAAGCGCGATCGGGAACGACGGCGCCAGGGCGACGGCCGCGCCGGCGATGGCGAAGATCACCAGACCCCCGGTGAGGACCGGCTTCCGGCCGATCCGATCGGCCAGGGCCCCCATCAGGGGCACGAGCACGATCGACGGGGCAGTAAAGGCGGTCACGAGCTGGCCCGCTGCCGCCTCGGAGACGCCGAACGGCCCCGCCAACTCCGAGACGATCGGGCTGACGACGAAGATCCCTGCTACCGACATCGCCGTCGATCCCATCACGATCTGGAGTTCCGTCTCCGCGGCGACGGTTCCTTCCTCGCCGAAGAGCCACCGCAGGGTTCGCCCCATCACCGTCCCGGCCATAGCTGGTCCTATCGGCATCCTCGGCGGTGGGTGCTAACTGTTTTGCTACTCGCGTCGATCCCGCGACACCGTCACGGCTTTGCCGACCGACGCGTTCGGATGCGGTATGCACGGCCACCGTCGCGACGGCACTATCGTGATCGGCGGTGACGCCCGCCAGCGCTTCCATGACGCCCGTGGCTACGGCCATCCACTGGAGGGCAACGAGATCGCCGTGGCACCCGTCGAGGCTGCCCACCTGCTGTTTCGCGGCGACCTCGAGACCGTCGGTGGCGACGACTTTCCGGCGTTCGTCGAAACCGCGGCGACGGCCGATCCGTCCTTCGGCCCCCGGTTTCTGGTCTACGCCGACTTCCGTGAACGGGGGTTTTACCTCTCGCCCGCCGAGCCGGCATGGGCGGAGGTGATCGATGCCGTCGAATCACCGGACACGGCGATCGATTTCTACGTCTATCCACGGGGCCAGGGTCCCCGCGACGGCGACATCGCCTACCGGGTTCGGGTACTCGATGAGTACACGTCGGTGCCCATCGGGACGCTTGATGACGACCTCCTGGCGATTATCGACGAAGAGGGCGAGGTCACCTATCTCGGTGCGAGCCGACCCGACTACGAGGGATCGGCGGAGTACACGCCATCGGCCGTTTCGGGGACCTTGCTGACCGATCGGGTCGTCGTCTGGGACCCGCCGAGTGACCTCTACCAATCGGGGTTCTACGGCCAACCGTTGGATACGGGTGACTCGGAGCAGACACCATCGGGGTTACACCTCTCGCTGGTCGAGGCGACCTACCTCGCTCGAAACGGCTGGCTCACCGTCGAGGGCGGGGTCGATCGGCTCACGGCCCGGGGGCAGGAGATCGGTGACGAGGCGTTCGATCGCCGACTGCAGGTCTACACCGCCCTGCGTGACCGGTCGGTGGTCCCCAAAACGGGCTTCAAATTCGGCGCCGATTTTCGGACCTACGCCGACTTCGAATCCGTCGACTCGTTGCGCCACTCCGAGCGACTGGTGCGGGTCCTCCCGCCCGACGTCACCCTCTCGCCGCGGGAACTCGCCCTCGACGTTCGGCTCGCCCACGGGGTCAGAAAGGAGATCGTCTTCGCGCTCGCCGACGGGGAGACGATCAGCTGGCACTCGCTTCAGCGGGTGACCCCGTAACCGCGCCATCTGCTAACGGTGAGGGAATCCCGACGGTCACGTCGGGCGTCGGTGACAGCAACGCCTAAGTGGTTCTTTGCTGTCATCTGAGGTATGCCCCTCGTGCGTGCAACCGGTCGGTGGCGCTGGCTGTCCGGATCGAAAACGGACAGTATCGTGACCGGTGTCGCCCGGGCCTAACCCGGCGGCAGTCGCACGCTGCTCCCTCCGTTTTCTTTCGATCGTTCGTCCCGTTCGGTTACGACTTCCGTCCGCATCCACCGCAGTCAGATGTCACCACACACCCACGACCTCAGACCTCGCATCGACTCGACAAGGTTAACGACCGCCAGCGGTATCCATCGAGTACGGACCGATCCCATCGATGTCGTCCCGACCCGGGCCGCCAGGAGGATAACCCGAGAGCCATGACACGTGATTCCGATTCCGATTCCAACCCCAATCCCGACGCCACTGACGTACCGGACGCCGAGCCTGCTTCCGATACCGATACCACCGATGTTTCAGCACGAACGGACGGCGGCGCGGCCGCCGGTGCCGACGAGACCGTCCTCGATCCGTGGGGGTCGGCCAAAATCGATGACTACGGCAATCTCTTTCGGGACTTCGGTATCGAAGAGTTCGACGATGTCCTGCCGGACGTGCCCAACCCCCATTACCTGATGCGTCGGGGCATCATCTTCGGGCATCGCGATTACAACCGTGTTGCCGAAGCGTTGCGCAACGACGAATCGGCGGCTGTCCTCTCGGGGTTCATGCCGACCGGCGATCCCCACATCGGACACAAGATGGTCTTCGATGAGATCATCTGGCACCAACAGCAGGGCGCCGACGCCTACGGCCTGATCGCCGATCTGGAGGCCCATTCCGCCCGCGGGCTTTCTTGGGCAGAGATCGACGAACACGCTCGGAACTACCTGCTGTCGTTGTTGGCGCTCGGGTTCGACCCTGAGGAGGGCGAACTCTACCGACAGTCGGGGAACCGCCGGGTCCAGGATCTCGCCTTCGAGCTCGGTATCGAGGCCAACTTCTCGGAGATGCAGGCCATCTATGGGTTCGACGGCGAGACCGATATCTCCCACCTCGAAAGCGTCATCACGCAGGCGGCCGATATCCTCTATCCGCAACTCGACGAGCCGAAACCGACGGTTATCCCTGTCGGGCCGGATCAGGACCCCCACGTCCGGCTCACCCGTGATCTGGCCGCCCGCATGCGGTACTTCGGCGTGACCGAGGCCTACGCCAGCTTCGAAGCCGCCGATGACGAGGAACGAACGCTGTTGGCCGAAGCCTACGCCCACCGGGAGGAATACATCGATGACGATGGCGTTCCCCGCTGTGAGGACGCCGCCGACTGGCTCACGACGGCCCGGGCCGAGACGGCCACCGATTGGGATCCCGATCGCGTCGATTCGATCGCGACAAAGCTCCGCGAGGCCGGCAAAGAGCCGCTCGAACCCCGCATCCGATTTCTCGATCGCAACGCCACCGAGGACGCCTTCGAGGCCTTGATCGACGCCATCGACGGGGAGAAACGGGTCTACGATGCCCATATCGATGCGTTCGATATCGACCGCGAGACTGCCGAGACACTCGCCCGGGAGATCGAGGTCGACCACGGCGGCTTCGGGTTCGTCCCGCCATCGTCGATCTATCATCGGTTCATGACCGGGCTGACCGGCGGGAAGATGTCCTCGTCAGTGCCCGCCAGCCACATCAGCCTCCTCGACGACCCCGAGGAGGGTTACGAGAAGGTCAAGGCCGCGGCGACCGGCGGGCGCGAGACCGCCGAACTCCAGCGCGAGCTCGGCGGCGAACCCGATCAGTGTCCGGTCTATGAGCTCTATGCGTACCTGCTGGCTCAGGACGACGACGAATTCGCAAAGCGGGTCTACGAGGAATGTGCCAACGGCGATCGGCTCTGTGGTGACTGTAAGGAACAGGCCGCCCAGCTGATGGAGGAGTTTCTGGCCGACCACCAGGAGAAACGCAAGGAAGTCGAGCCGATGCTCGAGGACTTGGATCTCGATCTCGAATCCCCGCGGCGCCGGTAAGAGCCGTGAGCGGCCCCGATCGGCGATCGGAGGACAATATTTTTGCGCTCGCCCGTATCAACGACGGATATGGCGTGCCAACCCCGCAATCGCCAGTGTGAGCGTACCGATGCCGACGGCCGCGTCACGGGGTTCGGCTTCTTTTTCGCCTGATCGGGCGGTGAACGGATCGCCGGCGGGAAACCGACGCCGATCCCGAAACCGTCCGTCAGGCCGTCCGTAGGCGACGGAATACCGTCCCGCAGTCGGAACGGCTAACTGCTGCCTTCCGGTAGCACACCCAAACGATCACCGATCGAAGGAATCCCGTACACCCACCATGCAACTGCCACGATCACAACTCGCGGTGCTTGAGGCCGCGAGCGCGACCGACCCACAGACGATCGACGAACTCGCCGAAGCCACCGACCAAGCACCGGAGACGGTTACCGGCGCAGTCTTTGAGCTTGCGGAGGCCGGTCTCGTCGACGTCACCGAATCGACCGACGAACAGCTCACTCTCACCGACGAGGGCACCGACTACGCCACGGACGCATTGCCGGAAGTCCGTCTGTACCGGACTGCACTTGACCACGGGGCCGACAGTGAGCCCGTCGAGATGGACACGATCCTCGGTGACGCCGGTCTCGAGGGGCCCCGGGTCGATATCGCCCTCTCGAATTACGCCCGGAAGGGTTACGGGGCGATCGACGACGGCGAAATCAGTGCCGATCCCGATGCCGATCCGACCGCCGATGCCGAGGCGGCCGTCTTAGAGGCCCTCACAGAGGATGAGACCGATGTCCGGGACCACCACGCCGACGATGTGCTCGAACAACTCGAACGGCGGGACCTGATCCAGCGACGTGAACGGACCGTCCGTTCGGTCACGCTGACCGACGAGGGCGTCACCGCCCTGATGGAGGGGATCGAAGCCCAGGAAGGCGTTGGTCAGCTGACGCCGGAACTGTTGACTTCCGGCGAGTGGGCGGACGTCGAGTTCGCCGAGTACAACGTCGAAGCCGACGCCGAAACCCTCGACGGCGGGAAGGTCCATATCCTGCGCCAGACCGCCGAACGGGTCAAGGACGTCCTCGTCGGGATGGGGTTCAAGGAAATGGCGGGCCCCCACGCCGATGCCGACTTCTGGATCAACGACTGTCTGTTTATGCCCCAAGACCATCCGGCCCGAACCCACTGGGACCGGTTTGCCCTCGAGAAACCAACCCACATCGAATCGCTTCCCGAGGACTTGGTCGACCGTGTCGAGGACGCCCACCGCAACGGCGTCGGCGACGACGGCGAGGGGTATCACTCCCCGTGGGACGAGAACTTCGCCCGGGCGATCGCGCTCCGAGGCCACACGACCTCGCTGTCGATGCGGTATCTGTCGGGCCACGAGATCGGGGAGCTCGATCCGCCCGAACGGTACTTCAGCGTCGAGAAGGTCTACCGCAACGACACCCTCGATCCGACCCACCTGCTTGAGTTCTTCCAGATCGAGGGCTGGGTGCTGGCCGAGGAACTCTCGGTGCGGGATCTGATGGGAACGTTCGAGGAGTTCTACCGGCAGTTCGGGATCACTGACCTGCAGTACAAACCCCATTACAACCCGTATACGGAGCCGAGCTTCGAGCTCTTTGGCACCCATCCCGAGACGGGTGAACTCGTCGAGATTGGCAACAGCGGTATCTTCCGCGATGAGGTGTTGCGCCCGCTCGGCGTCGAATCCGACGTGATGGCCTGGGGACTCTCCCTCGAACGGCTCTTGATGCTTATGTACGGCTTCGATGATATTCGCGATGTCCACGGGACGCTCTGTGATCTTAAGCTGCTCCGGGACACGGAGGTGGTTTACTGATGCCCGTCGTCGAAGTCGATCCCGATGAGCTACGCCGACTCACCGGCCACAACGAGAAGGACGACGACGAGCTAAAATCGGATCTGTTCGCCCTTGGCCTCGAGTTCGAGGGTGAAACCGAGGAGGGCGCCTTCGAACTCGAGTTCGCCCCCGATCGCCTGGATCGGCTCTCGGTCGAGGGCGTCGCCCGCTCGCTGCGCTATCAGTACGGTGACGATCGCGGCGTGTACGTGCCCACCACCAACGACGCCGATTGGACGTACATCGTCGACGAGAGCGTCCCCGCCGAACGGCCCTACGTCACCGGCGCGATCGTCCGTGGCGTCGATCTCGACGACGAGGCGCTCGACTCGTTGATCCAGCTCCAGGAGAAACTCCACACGACGATGGGTCGCGGGCGGGCCAAAGGCGCGATCGGTATCCACGATCTGACGATGCTGAAAGGCTCGGCGGCGACCGAAGGTGCCGGCTCGAACTCGATCACCTACAAGGGGGTCGCCCCGGACGGTGATCGGTTCGTCCCCCTCGACAGCGATCAGGAGATGACCCCCGCGGAGGTGCTTACCGACCACCCGATCGGCGACAAATACGCCGACATCGTCGCCGACTACGAGCGCTATCCCGCCATCTACGACGACATCGGCCTGTTCTCGTTCCCGCCGGTGATCAACGGCCGCCGCACCGAGGTCACCACCGACTCCCGGGAGCTGTTGATCGAGATGACCGGGACCGATCAGTGGACCGTCGACCGGATGTGTAACATCATCTGCTATGCCCTGGACGCCCGTGGGGCGACCATCGAGGACGTCGAGGTGATCTACGAGGACCGGGAGCTCACCCGCCCGGACTTCTCGTGTAAACGGAAATCGGTCACTCACGACCGGCTTGAGCGAATGATCGGTATCGATCTCGATCCCGAGACGGTCGTGGATCTCTTCGAACGTTCCGGGCTCGACGCTGAGACGACTGAGGTCGGCGACGACGAGATCGCTTACGAGGTCACCGTTCCGCCCTATCGGGTGGACGTTCTCCATCCGCTGGATCTCATCGACGATGTGGGCCGGGCCTACGGTTTCAACGACCTCGTCCCGCGGTATCCTGATGTCTCGACCGTCGGCGGCAGACACGAACGCTCCCGGCTCGAAAACGCCACCCGGTCGCTGCTGACGGGGCTTGGCTTCGAGGACCTGCTCAACTTCTATCTCATCAACGAAGCGGAGAACTTCGAGCGGATGCAGCTCAGCCCCGACGCCGACGTCCTCGGTGGCGGCGACCCCGCTACCATCGAGGAGCCATACAGCGCCGAGTACACCATCGTCCGGACCTGGGCGTTGCCGTCGATGTTGATGGTCCTCGAGAACAACACCCACCGATCGTATCCCCAGGATCTCGCCGAGATCGGCCTCGTGGCCCAACTCGACGACAGTGAGAACACCGGCGTCAGGGAATGGCGATCCGTTGCCGGCGTGTTGGCCCGCAACGACGCCTCCTACGAGGACGCGAAGGCCCGCCTGCAGGCGATCGCACGGAACTTCGATGTCACCTTACAGACGCCACCAACCGAGCATCCCTCCTTCATCGACGGGCGGACCGCCGCGATCGTCATCGATGACGACACCGTCGGCGTGATCGGCGAGGTCCATCCGGCCGTCCTCGTCGAACACGACCTCGAGCTCCCGGTCGCCGCGTTTGAATTCCGCCTCGACGCCCTCGACTAGGGGAGTTCCGGTTTCGTCGCTCGATTCTTCGACTAACGCCCGCCGATTTCTCCTGTGTCTCCCGATCAGAGATCGGCGCCGACGGCGGCCTCGACGCTGTCGAACCCGTCCCGTTCGAGGAGCTCCACGAGACCGGTGTTGATGTTGCGCGCGATCGCGGGCCCGCGGTACACCAATCCGGTATATAACTGCACGAGACTGGCGCCAGCACGGATCTTCCGGTAGGCATCCTCGGCCGAGAAGACACCACCGACCCCGATCACCGGGGCGTCCGTCCGTTCGGCGACGAACCGCACGGTTTCGGTCGCTCGGGCTTCGATCGGTCGGCCCGAGAGCCCGCCGTCCTCATCTCGGTGTTTGCCCTGGAGGGACGCCGGCCGGTCGGTCGTCGTATTGGTGGCGATGATGCCGTCCAATCCGAGTTCATCGACGAGATCGATCACCTCCTCGATCGCCGGGTCCGTCAGATCCGGGGAGAGTTTCATCAACAACGGCTCGGCTCCCCGATCCTGGAGCGTCGTCAGGATCCGTTCGAGCGGGTCGCGTTGCTGGAGTTCCCGCAATCCGGGCGTGTTCGGGCTTGAGACGTTGACGACGAAGAAATCGCCGTATTCGGCGACGCGGTCGTAAGTGTAGGCGTAGTCGTCGGCAGCGTCCTCCAAGGGCGTGGCCTTCGATTTCCCGATGTTGATCCCCATGGGAACCGCCGGCAGCCGTTTGTCGGCCAGTCGGTCGGCCACCCGATCGGCGCCATCGTTGTTAAATCCCATTCGGTTGATGATCGCGTCGTCGTCGACGAGTCGGAACATCCGCGGCCGGGGATTGCCGGGCTGTTGGTCTTTGGTGACGCCACCGATCTCCATGTGTCCAAAGCCCAGCTTGGCGAGGACCTTTGGAATCTCGCCGTTTTTATCGAAGCCGGCGGCGACGCCGACCGGGTTTGGAAAGGTCAGGCCGAACACATCGGTCTCCAGTCGTGGATCGTCGACGGTATACCGGGCTGCCAGCAACCGCTCGAGGGGCGTGTTCTGGATCGCCTGCAACCCTGACATCACCGTGTTGTGGGCCGTTTCGGCGGGCAATGAGAAGAGCAACGGTCGCACCGCGCGGTACAGCGAGGTCATTACCGGTCGTCGGGTCGTCGCCGGTTTGTCTCCTCCGATCAGAAGTCGTGTTCGACCTCGTCCTGATCGGCCTTTTGGATG
>JAXINS010000001.1:0-107131 GCA_034190395.1 Chewarchaeum aethiopicum (SeqCode) | reverse complement strand
ATGCCCGGAACGGCTCCACTGACTGGACGTATTCGGCAGGGAGTGAGATCCGATCTACGCCCACCGTCAAGGATGACACGATCTACATCGGCCACAAAGGGAAAGAACTCCTTGCGATCCATGCCACAAACGGCAGCAAACGCTGGTCGTATTCCGTCAACGATGAGATCAGGGAATCATCCCCGGCGGTCGTCGATGGTGTCGTCTACGTCGGCGACAAAGAAGGGAATCTCTATGCGGTTTATGCGAACAACGGCACCGAGAAGTGGCGCAAGGAGATTGGCGATGAGTTCCACGCGACACCGGCCGTGCATGATGGTGTGATCTACATCGGTGATAAGGACGGGGATCTCCACGCCGTTTATGCGAACAATGGGACAGTCAAGTGGACAAAAGAGGCCGGCGATGAGATTCAGGCCTCGGCCCTTGTCTGGAACGGCACCGTCTATGTCGGTGATAGGATTCAAAAGAAATTCTTCGCGTTCGATGCGACCGACGGATCCGAGTTGTGGAATTTCAGCGACGGAAGCGAGATCAAAGCGTCACCGGCGATCTGGAATGGCACCGTCTATATCGGGACGAAAAACGGCGAATTATATGCATTAGATGCTAGCGATGGCGCCCAAGAATGGTCATACTCGACAAACGGGGAGATCCATAGTTCGGCCGTCGTAGTCTCCGGGACCGTCTATGTGGGGGATAAGTCGGGTGATCTCTACGCGCTCGACGCCACGGACGGCAGCGAACTCACGAGTTTCAGTCAGGGCAGTGAGATCAAATCGCCGCCAGCGGTCACAGACGGTGTGGTTTATATCGGGACGAAGGGCGGCACGTTCTATGCGATCGAAGCCGGTTGATTTTTTCATCCAGCAGGCTTTGACAACCATCCATCCGACACTCCCGTCCGGCTGACGATAAGCATCGAAAATCGTTTCGACAAGTATTCCCGCATCGGTTAATTGAATAACGAGTATGATCGTGACCGGATCGACGCCTATGCCGGCCCAGGGCATAGTGAACTACCCATCCAGACAGCCACTGACTGACGACACATGACCATTTTCAAGGACAAGGTTGACGAGGAGTATCTCACGGTCTCGGAGGCCAAGGAGTTGCTCGACGACATCGAACAGGAACGCGCCCTCGATGAGGATCGGGAGTTCCCCTACGAGCTGGCCCGGACGATCGAACACGCAAACCGATTTGCAACCCTCGAACCCGAGGAATCACGAGAGCTCGTCGAACGCCTAGAGGAGTTAGAGAAAGTCGACGAACCGACCGCCTACAAGATTACCGACCTCCTGCCCCGGGACCGCGATGAACTCAGAGCAGTCTTCGCCCAGGAACGCTATTCGCTGTCCGGCGACGAACTCGACGAAATCCTCAATATTATTGCCGAATACGTCGAAGTCAGCTAGCCGGTTTCCGCCGACCGTTTAAGTAACTCCTTGTCCTATCCCCAGCCATGAGCGAAGACGAGGGCGCGGACCACGCCGAGACGGCAATCGTCCTCGATTACCTCCCACATGGCAAATCGGAGGACGATCGGCCGCAGTATCAAAAACCGCCGCTCGCCCATGCCGTCGATGAGTCGACTTTCCAGTTGTTCGAACTGGTGTTGACCGCCGACGGCGGTGTCGGAATCGGTGACCACGTCGCCGTCACGGCCGATGCGGATCTGATCGAAGAAGTCCGACCAATCGAGTACGATGACCTCTCGGGGGGCGCCCAATCGGAACTCGAACACGTCGTCGCCGATATCGTCGCCGAGAACGCCGACGAATATATCGACTTTTACAACAACGCAGGACCGATCACGCTCCGGTTGCACCAATTGAACCTGCTGCCGGGGATCGGCGATAAACTCCGTGACGACATTCTCGATCATCGCAAACGCCAACCGTTCGACGATTTCGCCGACCTGGAAACCCGAATCTCGGGCCTCCATGATCCCCAGGGCGTGCTCGTCGAACGCATCATCGAGGAGATCAAAGACGAGGATGTCAAATACAAGCTCTTCGCTCGACCGGACGAGGACGAGCCAGCCGAGTAACCAGCATACCGGTAACGAACGAACGGCACGGTTTTTACCGTCGACGCTCCTTATAATAGTTAATGACTCGACGGGCGGATAGCGCGCAGAATACGGATTATCGCGATCCCGATGCACTCCGGCGACGAGCCGGCGCGGTGGGCGATCCGTCCCAGGATCAACATTTCCTCGTTGACGATCGCGTGTTAGACCGCCTGCCGGGCTATTTGCCCGATGGAGCGACCGATCACATCCTCGAGATCGGTCCCGGGACCGGTGGTTTGACCGACCGACTATTGGCGACGGCCGATCGGGTGACGGCGATCGAGCGTGATCCCGATCTGGCGGCGTTTCTGCGGGAGGAGTTCGCCGCGGCGATCGAGGCTGGCGTGCTCGATGTCCGGACCGGCGATGCCCTGGAGATCGACCTCCCCTCTTTCACCGGGTCGGTATCGAACCTGCCATACGGCGTCTCAAGCCAGATCGCGTTCCGCCTGCTTCCCCGATCGCAACCGCTCGTGTTGATGTTTCAGCGTGAGTTCGCCGACCGAATGGTCGCCGACCCGGGGACCGATGACTACGGCCGCCTTTCGGTGACAGCCCAACACTATGCCGACATCGAGATCGTCGAAACCGTCCCGGCGGCGGCCTTCGATCCGGCTCCCGAAGTCGACAGCGCAGTGGTTCGTACCCATCCGCGGACTCCCGAATATACGGTGTCTGACGAGACGTTCTTCCTCGATTTCGTCAAGGCGGTGTTCACTCAGCGACGCAAAACCCTCCGGAACGCCATCCGCAATACGGCCCACATCTCGGGGTTATCCGATCCCGATCGGCTCGTCGCCGAACTCGATGAATCGTTGCTGAGTCGTCGGCCCGGAACGATCGAGCCGGCGACCTTCGCCGAGATCGCCGCGACCGGCGTTGCCATCGAACGGGGCGATGTCGCATGATCGCCGTCGTCTCCGAGATCGGTCAGCTGGTGCCATCGCTGCCCCCAGAACAACGGTTCGCGGTTTCGGCGGGATTGTTGATCGCACTCGCCGTGGTGACGTGGGGGCTCCGTCGGGTTCGTGGCCGCGCACATCGGTTCGGACATGAGCGGCTAGTGGATGTCATCCTCGGGGTGATTCTCCTTGGCTCCGTCCTCGCCGGCGGCGGGCTCCTCGTCGTCCTCTGGGACGCGAGCGCGTACGTCACGGAAAGCGTCCAGTTCCTCCGGAATCCCCTGGCAGCCGGTGCCAAGATCTTGGCGTCGCTTGCCCTCTTGGCCGGCGTCTACATCGCGTCGGGCGCCCTGGATGAATTCGTCGAGGACTTTCTCAAAAATCAAAGCGGTATCAGCGAACACCAGGCCGAGATCACCTTCCGGACGGTGCAGGTTCTGGCGTACGCGATCGCGATCATCATCATCTTGGGGCTCTGGGATGTCAATCTCGGCGGGCTGTTGGTTGGTGCCGGATTCCTCGGGATCGTCCTCGGGATGGCCGCCCGTCAGACGCTGGGATCGCTGATCGCTGGCTTCGTGATCATGTTCTCCCGACCGTTCGAGATCGGTGACTGGGTCCAGATCGGCGACAAGGAGGGGATCGTCACCGACATTACCGTCGTCAATACCCGGATCCAGAACTTCGACGGCGAATATGTCATGTTGCCCAACGATACCGTCAGTTCCTCGGATATCATCAACCGGACCCGGAAAGGACGGCTCCGGATCCAACTCGAAGTCGGCGTCGATTACGACACCGATCTCGAAGAGGCGGGGTCCCTCGCCAAGAACGCCATGGACGAGGTCGACGATATCCTGACGGTCCCCCAGCCACAGGTCGTTTTCAAGCGGTTCGGCGACTCGGCGATCGTCCTCGGGTTGCGGTTTTGGATCGACAA
Source organism: Chewarchaeum aethiopicum (SeqCode) (assembly GCA_034190395.1). Lineage (GTDB taxonomy): Archaea > Halobacteriota > Halobacteria > Halobacteriales > Hikarchaeaceae > Chewarchaeum > Chewarchaeum aethiopicum. Next base: position 103,212 of record JAXINS010000001.1, on the reverse strand, counting down.
ACCGAGCGCACGCCGTCGGTGGCGGGCCCAGACGGCCGTCATCAAAGCCGTCAAACAGACCTTCGACGCCAACGGGATCAAGATCCCGTTCCCACAGCGCGAGCTGATGGGCCGCACCGAGGAAGGTGGGTTCCGGCTTCAGGAATCGGGTCATGAACCACAGACCGCGGCGCCGGATGGAAGCGGCGATCCCGGTCAGTGAGTCGATGAAACTCGCCGAACTCCGTGGAGAGTCGTTCGATGTTTACGGCCCAGCCGAGGACTCGGCACTTTTGGCACGCGTCGCTACCGATCGAATCGAGCCGGCCGAACGGGTTCTCGATGTCGGTACCGGTTCGGGATACGTCGGTGCCAAGGTCGCTGAAGCGGTCGGCGCGTCCGTTATCGGGGTTGACATCAATCCCCACGCCTGCCGTCAGGCCTATGATCGGGGACTGCGGGTCGTTAGAGGCGATCTCACTGCACCGTTCCGCAACGAGTCCTTCGATGTCGTGTTGTTCAACCCTCCCTACCTCCCGTCGATGGTGACCGACGCCACCGAGGATGCCGAAACAGGGATGTCTGAATCTCTGGGTGACCCAGATCATACCACCGATATCGCCGACTCAGCCGGGTCGGAGTGGTTGGATCGGGCGGTGACGGGCGGTGAATCCGGCCGGGTCGTCATCGAATCGTTTCTCGATGATGTCGCCCGTGTCCTGACCTCAACCGGGTACGTGTTGTTGCTGGTGAGCTCGGTTACCGGAGTCGACGCTGTCGTCGAGTATGCCACAGCACAGGGATTTCACGCCGTCGCGTGTCGCGACGTTACGTACCCGGGCGAGACACTCACCGTGTTGAAACTCGTCCGTTGAGCTACCTACCCGTGAAGGGGGTGATTTTCCCTTGTTATTCTATAACTGATCCCGATGACCCGGTCACAATCAATTACTGGAGAAAATAATATCGGACAATAACATAATTCCAAGTAGTAAGCATTAAAGAGTGGCGTGGCCAATCGAACGATATGCCAGAACGCGTTGCGACGACACCGGGAGTCTATCCGCTTCCGGAATGGGCCAAGGACGACTTGGCCGACCTCAAGGGCCACCAGAAACACGACCTTCTGGATGGCTCCGAAGGCGAGGAGATCACCTCGGTCTATGACGAGGCACGGGCCGAAGTCATCGAGATCCAACAGTCGGCCGGGCTCGATCGTATCGTCGAGGGCCAACTTCGCTGGGACGATCTGCTTGCTCACCCGCTCACGATCCACGACAACGTCGAAACCGGATCGCTGATGCGGTATTACGACAACAACAACTTCTATCGGGAGCCGATCGTTGAAGGCGAGCTCGATTTCAACGGCGATCTCGCGAACGACCTCAAGGCTGCTGCTGAACTAACCGACGATCTCCAGGCGGTCATTCCGGGACCCTACTCCCTGTTCGATCTGGCAACCGACAAGTACTACGGCGATGAGGCGGCCTTCCTCGACGCAATCGGCGATTTCCTCGCCGACGAAGTCGATGCCTTTCCCGATGCCGTCGAGACGCTCTTTATTTTGGATCCATCGTTGGTGACCACGCCCCCGAGCGACGAGGACGGCCTCGATGAACGGGCGGCCGATGCCATTGATACCGTCGTGGATGCGGTCGGTGCTGATGTCGACACTGTCTTGCACCCTTACTGGGGCTCGCTGACCGAGAAGGTCCACGCCCACGTCCTCGATACCGATATCGACGCCCTGGGCTATGATTTCGTCACCGAGCGGGCGGATAACCTCTACAACATCAACGAGTATGGCACGACCGACGACGTGGCCCTCGGGTTGATCGACGGCCAGAACACGCTGGTCGAATCCCCCGACACGATCGAAGAGCGGATCGACTGGTTCTTAGAGCAGACCGCCCCGACGATCGACTTCGATCGCGTGTATGTGACCTCGAACACCGAGTTGTTCTATCTCCCGATCTCGACCTTCGAGGCCAAACTCGAAGCCTTACAGACCGCTATTGATCAGACCACGGAGGTGACTGCCTGATGAGCGACAACCGCGAGCAGTTTCGACCGACCGACCACGAACACGAACACTTCTTGTTGACGACCGTCGTCGGCAGTTATCGCAAACCGAAGTGGCTCGATCGTGCCCGCGATCTCTTCGAAGACGAGGACGCCGACTTTGACGAGGACCATTGGGAGGAGGCACTTGATGACGCCGCCCGCCTGATCACCAACGAACACGAACGGGCGGGGCTCGATGTCGTCGTCGACGGCGAGATGCGCCGCAACGAGATGATCGAGTACTTCATGCACCGTATCGAGGGCACCGAGTTCCCGGGCCGGGTCAAGGTGTGGGGGCACAACTACTTCGATAAGGCCGCCGTCGTCGACGAGGTTGAATACGGCGACACCTGGCTGGTCGACGAATACGAGTTCACCAGCGAGGTGGCAAACCGCCCCGTCAAGGTCCCGATCACGGGGCCGTACACGCTCGCCCGGTTCAGTTTCAACGAGGTCTACGAAGACACCGAGGAACTCGCCTACGAGCTCGCCGATCTCGTCAACGAGGAAGTCGAGAATCTGGTTGAGGCCGGCGCGAAATACATCCAGATCGACGAACCGGCCCTCGCCCAGGTGCCGGGCGATCACGCGATCGTCGGCGGGGCCTTAGATCGCATCACCGACGGCATCCCCGACGATGTCCGGATCGGGCTCCACGTCTGTTATGGCGATTACTCCCGGATCTATCCCGAAATCCTGGAGTTCCCGATCGATGAGTTCGACGTCGAGTTGACCAACGACGACTTCGAACAGATCCCGGTGTTCAAAGACCCGCGGTTCACGAAGGACCTCGCGTTGGGGGTCGTCGACGCCCACGATGCGACCGTCGAGTCGGTCGAGGAGATCAAGGATAACATCAAACAGGGCCTCGAGGTCGTCCCGCCCGAACGGTTGACGATCAGTCCCGACTGTGGCCTGAAGCTCCTGGATCGTGACGTCGCCTACCAGAAAATGGAGAACATGGTCCAGGCGGCCCGCGAGGTCGAGGCCGAACTCGACGCCGGCGAGATCGATATCCCGGCACCCCAGGTCAGCGCCGACTGACCCGCGGTTGCTCTGGCTCAACGCCCCACGACTCACGGCCGATCTCTCTCGTCGGTATCGCCGTTTGTAGCGATCGGTGTCGAAACTGTTATCGGCGTACTGCCAGTCCAGAGCGCCATGCCCACAGCCGCCTCGGTTGCCGATCGTGTCTTTACGAACGGCGAGGTTCACACGCTCTGTGATCCCGATGAGACTGCCGAAGCCGTTGCCGTTCGGGACGGCGAGATCATCGCCGTCGAATCAGCCGCAACGGTCGACGCCCTCATCGCCCCACGGACGGACGTGATCGATCTCGACGGTCGGGTGCTCCTTCCGGGATTCATCGACGCGAACTTCTATTCGGAAACGCTCGGTCAGTATCTCCTCTATGCCGATCTCCGGGATACCGATGGTCCTGAGGAGTGTATCGAACGGCTCAAGGCGGCCAGCGATCCCGACCGTGAGTGGATCATCGGTCGCGGATTCGACGAAAGTACGTGGGATGATGCCCGCTATCTCGATCGGACCGATCTCAACCGGGTAAGCGAGGATCGCCCCGTCGTGGCGTTGCGCGAGGACGGCCACGTGGCCGCCGTCAACGATGTAATGTTAGAACGGCACCGCGAGGAGTTCCCTGACTCACACGTCGTCACCGAGGGCGGTGATCCGACCGGCGTGTTGCTTGAGGAGGCCGCCGTTCGGGTCATCGAACTGATCGATCCTGATCTCGATACCATGCGGGAGTTGATCTTGGCCGTCCAGGAGTACGTCCACCAGTACGGCGTCACCGGCGTCCATGACATGGTTCGAGACTCCCACGCCCCCCAGGTCTACCGCGAGCTCGATCTCGACGATCGTCTCGCACTCCGGGTTCGGCTCAACTACTGGTATAATCACTACGATGCGATCACCGAGACCGGACTCCGGACCAATCACGGCAGCGAATTCGTCCAGTTCGGTGCCGTGAAGTTCACAATCGACGGCAGCCTCGGCGGCCGGACGGCGAAACTCACCGAGCCCTATAGTGACGGTGAGGGCACCGGTGAGTGGGTGATGGCGCCCGAGACGTTCGCCGACTGGGTGGCCCGCGTCGCCGAGGCCGACTTTCAGGTGTGTTGTCACGCCATCGGGGACGCGGGCATCGAAGCCGTCCTGAGTGCGTACGAACAGCCGGCTGCCGACGCGTCCGAGTTACGCCATCGCATCGAACACGTCGAGATGGCCAGCGATGATCAGATCGACCGCATCGCCCAGGCCGGTGTGGTCGCCTCCATGCAGCCCAATTTTCTGAAATGGGCCCAGCCCCAGGGGCTGTATCAGGACCGAATCGGAACCGACCGACGCGAACGGACCAACCGGTATCCCGCGTTTCGGGATGCCGGTGCCCGTATCGCCTTTGGCAGCGATATCATGCCGTTGGATCCACTGTATGGCGTCCACCGGACGGTCAACGCGCCGGTCGCTGCCCAACAACTCTCCGTGACCGAGGCGCTCCGGGCCTACACTCTCGGCTCGGCTCATGCCGGGTTTGACGAGGATCGATTGGGCACCGTCGAGATCGGCAAGGAGGCCGACTTTGCCGTCCTTGATCGTTCACCCTGGGAACACGACGACGCGATCGATGCTATCGATGTCGTGATGACCGTCGTTGACGGTGATGTCGTCTACGACGATCGATAAACCATCGGACCAAGGAATGCACTGCTCGACAATCGCTTGAGGCTGATACCTGCCCCGACTGAGCGGGCCGCTATTCGTACAGCCAGCTTTCGTCGATTCGCTCGTACTCGACGAGCTCGTCTTCGTCGAAGAACAGATCGATTTCGCGTTCGTTGGCGCCCGGATCCTCGTGGTCGGAGCCGTGGATGACGTTCCGGCCCAGATCGAGACCGAAGTCGCCACGAATCGTCCCCGGATCGGAGTCGGCCGGGTCGGTCTCGCCCATCATCTTCCGGACCTGTCGGGTCGCGTCTTGGCCTTCCCAAACCATCGCCATCACCGGTCCCGAGGTGATGAACTCGACGAGGCCGTCAAAGAATGGCTTGCCTTCGTGTTCGCCGTAATGCTCGTGAGCCAGTTCCTGATCGATCTGCATGAACTTCGCCCCGACGAGTTTGAGCCCTCGGTTTTCGAGCCGGGAGATGATCTCGCCAACGAGGCCACGCTGGACGGCGTCGGGTTTGGCCATCACGAACGTCCGCTCGCGGTCGGCCATCCTCACGCCTCCCCGTCGTCGGTTTCGGTCCACTCCAGATCCCGGGACTCCCGACCCAGGTCGGCGTTGGCCTCACACTTCGACGAACAGAAATGGGTCACCGTCCCGTCGACGGCGACGAACATCGTTCCCGTCCCGGGTTCGATGTCGGATCCACAGTAGTCACACTCGCGTGTCTGGGGCATCGTTACTGTCCCCCGATGGCGTCGGCCTCGCGGGCGGTCTCGCGCAGCTGGAGGATATCGCCGACGCGAACCGGCCCGAGACAGTTGCGTGTGATGATACGGCCCTGGTTGCTGCCCTCCTGAATGCGGCATTTGACCTGCATGGCCTCGCCGTGCATTCCGGTCTTGCCGACGATCTCGATGACTTCGGCGGGTGTCGAGCCCTCTTCGGTGTCTTCTTCAGCGCTCATTGTCCTTGGTAGATGATCTGCTCAGTTGGCGAGCGGTGCTATCGGAGTTCCTCGACCTTGCCGGTGATATCGTCGACGTCGCCGCGGGCCTCCCCCGGATCGACGATCGCCGCGGCGGCGCTGCCGACTTCGAGCCCGGCGGCGTGGCCGACATCGTCCTGGGTGTTGATGAAGACGAACGGAATGTCCTTCTCGTCGGCGAGTTCGGGGAGATGCATCACGATCTCCTCGGGTTCGACGTCCTCGGCGATGAAGACGAGTTCGGCGTTGCCCCGTTCGATGGCTTTGGTCGTCTCGTTGGTGCCTTTCTTGACGCTACCGGTGTCGCGGGCTACCTCGAGCGCTTCGATGGCCTGTTCTTGGAGATCCGTGGGTACGTCGTAAGTCACATAAACTGGCATGATTGCTCACTCCCTGCGCGTGGGCTCGCCCGTCTCCGCCGGCCGTAGGTCCCTGACGGCGGAGCGGATCATCGACCCCACGCAGGCTGTAGCCCTCCCTAACGGACCACCCCATAAAAGCGCTTCCAAACGGTTTACGGCTTGACAAACCGCCGCATGGCGATCCGTCCGGGTCACTCCTCCGGATCGGCGACGTGGACCAGCTGCTTGCCGATGTTCTCGCCCTCGAAGAGCCCGATGAACGCCTCGGGGGCGTTCTCGAGCCCCTCGGTGACGGTCTCGCGGTAGTCGATCGCGCCGGAAGACACCCATTCGCCGAGCTGAGCGTTGGCGTCGGCGTACCGATCGGCGTAGTCGCTGACGAGAAAGCCCTCGATGCGGGCCCGTTTACTGATGAGCTTCGAGAGATGCCGGGGCCCGGTCGGCGTTCCTTCCTCGTTGTACAGCGCGATCTGTCCACAAACCGCGACCCGCCCTCGCAACGCGAGCCGATCCAAGACGGCGTCGGTGATCTCGCCGCCGACATTATCGAAATACAGGTCGATCCCATCAGGACAGGTGGCATCGAGGCGCGCGCCGACGTCCTCGGTGGCATAATTGATCGCCGCGTCGAACCCCAACTCGTCGGTCAGCCAGGCGGTCTTGCCATCCGATCCCGCGATGCCGACGACCTCACAGCCACCGAGCTTCGCGATCTGCCCCACGACCGAGCCAACTGCTCCGGCGGCCCCGGAGACGACCACTGTCTCCCCCGGTGACGGATCGCCGACCTCAAGCAACCCGAAATAGGCCGTCCGACCGGGCATTCCGAGGACGCCAAGCGCCGTCGAGATCGGGGCATGGTCCGGATCGACGGGCATCACTGCATCCCCATCCAGGAGCGAATATTCGCCCCATTCCCCGCGGTCGGTCACGATATCGCCAACATCGTAGGCATCGTGCTTTGATTCGATTACCTCACCGACCACGCCGGCGCTCATCACGTCGCCGACCGACCAGGGCTCGGCATAGGACTCGCTGTCCCGCATCCGGCCGCGCATGTAGGGATCGACCGACATGTACAGCGTACGGACCAGGAGTTCGTCGTGATGGGGTTCAGGGATCGGTGCCGTTTCAAGCTCGAAATCATCGACGGTGGGCTTGCCATCGGGGCGACTGGCCAGGATCCACCGGCGGTACTGCTCGGATGACATTGGTTCGACGGGTTCCTCGGGGCACAGCGGAATAAACGCCCCCGTTCCAGCCGGCCCGGCGCCGGTCGACTCTCCGTCCGATCGGTGGGTCCTTACCGGCTCACGGTCAAATTCGGCCATGGAGGTCGGCGAGCTCGCGCAGTCACTCCGGCGGGAGGCTGTCGCAGTCAACGAGCGGCGACTGCTTGCCCTCGCCGGGACGCGTGAGCGCACCTACGACGCGGCGACGGCCGCACTGACGGGCGCCGACATCGATTTCGCGGACACCACTTACGTCAGTGATCGACCGTTCATCGACGCTGAACGGCTTTCCCTAGAGCATGCCAGCCGCCTGTTGGGGACGACCCGAGCGGCCGTCGTGGTCGATCTCCACGATACACTGCGGCCCAACCTCATCGGAATGGTCAGCGGCGCAGTCGATGGCGGAGGATTGTTGATCCTTTGTTGCCCATCCCTTGACGATTGGCCGGATCAACGCGACGCTTTCGACGAGCGATTGGCCGTCCCTCCGGCGTCCATCGAGGCCGTCGGCGATCGGTTCCGTCGGCGGGTGATCGATACACTTTCTCACCACCCTGGGATCGCTATCGTCGATTGTGATGCCGGCCGTATCGATCGTGACGGTCTGACCGATCCGGCTCCGGTTTACGACCAGTCGGCACCGACGACACCGACGGCCCCAGTCTTCCCGAAGACCGCCTACGACGCGTGTCTGACCCAGGATCAGATCGATTGTCTCAGTGCGTTCGAGACGCTGGTTGATCCGGAGCAAGCGCTGGTCGTCGAGGCCGATCGCGGGCGTGGTAAATCCAGTGTGGCAGGACTCGCCGGGGCGTGTTTGGCCGTCCGCGGGAACGACGTCACCGTTACAGCTCCGGCGTATCGGAGCACCCGGGCGGCGTTCGATCGAGCGATCGACCTGTTCGATCGTCTCGGGAAACGGATCGAAACGACCGGGGCGCCGCCACGGTCGATCACCCTCGAAGACGGCGGTCGGATCCGGTACGTCCCACCGGTGTCCGTCGACCCGGAGACCGCGGACGTCCTGCTCGTCGATGAGGCCGCCGCGATTGGGGTGCCGTTGCTCGATTCGTATCTCGCGGCTGACCGCGTCGCCTTTACCACGACGATCCACGGTTACGAGGGTGCCGGACGGGGGTTTTCGGTCCGGTTCCGGGAACGTCTCGCCGCCAGCGATCATACCATCACCGATCGGACGATGACCGAACCGATCCGGTATGCGGCGGGCGATCCGGTCGAAGTCTGGGCCTTCCATGCGCTGTTGTTGGATGCCCGGCCAGCCGTTGCCCCGCTCGTATCGGCGGCGACGCCGGCGTCAGCCACATATCGGGCGGTGGATCAGGCCGATCTCGCCGCCGACGAGTCGCTGTTGCGGGAGGTGTTTGGATTGCTCGTCCTGGCCCATTATCGAACGGAACCGGACGACCTCGCCCGGCTGTTGGACGCCCCGAACGTCTCGGTGCGGGTGTTATGCCAGGACGGCCATGTCGTCAGCGTCGCGCTCCTCGCCCGCGAGGGTGGGTTGGACGCCGCCACACGGGCGGCGATGTACGAAGGGGACCGTGTCCGTGGGAATATGCTCCCCGACGTGCTTACCAGTCAACTGCGGGATGAGGCCGCCGCGATCCCGACCGGTATGCGGGTGATGCGGATCGCTACCCATCCCGCCGCCCGTTCACGGGGGTTGGGATCAGCGCTGCTTTCGGAACTCGGGGCGGAGTTCGCGGACTCCGTCGATTGGCTGGGGGTTGGCTATGGGGCGACACCACGCCTGATCGAGTTCTGGGACGACAACGGCTACGATACGGTCTATCTCTCGACGACCCGCAACGATACCAGTGGCGAACACTCGGTGTTGATGTTACGACCGACGAGCGACGCCGGTGTGGAACTGACGGAACGCCATACCGCGGGCTTTCTCGACCGTATCGGCCCCGTGTTGACGGATGCCCTTGACGACGTGGCCCCGGACATCGTGCGGGCCACCCTCGATGCGACCCGCCGAATGCCGGCCGTCGATTTGTGCGATACCGACTGGCGACGGATCGCGAGCATGGCCTACGGCCCCGGATTGATCGAAACCGATCCCGGTCCGTTTCGGACGCTGGCACTCGCCTATCTCTGTGACTCGACGCGTGATCTCCTCGACGATCGGGACGAACGGCTCCTCGTGTTGAAGGTACTCCAGGCACGGGGGTGGTCACATGTCGTCGACCGGCTTGAATTTCCCTCGCGTCGGGCGTGTATGCAGCAGGTCGGCGAAGCGTTCAAACCCCTGGTCGATACCTACGGCGATGCGATCGCTCATGAGGAACGCGACCGGTTTATCGACTGACCACGTTGATCGGCTATGGTCGATGTCGTTCTCCTCGCTGCGCTGGCGTTGCTCGTTTTGGGTGTTATCGGGAGCCTCACGCCGATCCTGCCCGGCGGCGTACTTTCGTTGACAGGGATCTACCTCTATTGGTGGGCCGGCAACTGGCAACCCGGTATCGTGTTTCTGTTGGGGGTGACGGCTATCGGCCTGCTCGCCGTTATCGTCGATTACGGGGCGGGGGCACTCGCCGCCCGGGCCGGCGGGGCCTCCTGGCAGACGTCGCTTCTCGCGGCGCTCGTTGGATTGGTACTGTTGGTATTGACCGGCCCCCTTGGGATGCTGGCTGGCCTCATCGGGACCGTGTTCGTGCTCGAATTCCGGGACACACGTGATTTCCGTGGTGGCCTCCGGGCGGCTACCTACACGACGATCGGACTGTTGGGGTCGGGTGTGCTTCAGGCCGTATTGACCGGCAGTATCCTCGTGGCGTTCGTCCTGTCAGTGTACTGACCGGGACACCCGTCGCGATTACGGAAGTACGAGGGGATAGCCTCGCGCTTCAGCGCGGGGAGAAAGTCAAGGGTGGGTGTAGTAGGCAAGCGTCGGCACACCCGTCTCGTCGACCGTGTCGATCCGGGCGAACCCGACCCGTTCGAACTGCACGACATCATCGACCCCATACGACGCGAGATCGGGTTCGGCCCGCCCCTCGACGGCCTCCTCAGTCGTCTGCAGGGTGAGTCGGTGGCTGCTATCCACGGGAACCCAATGGATGACATCGACGTCACCCTCCCGAACAAGCTCGATATCCTGACTCTCGAACTCGAAGGCGTCTCGGGTATGTCGAACACAGCCCAACCCCTTGAGCCACACCCGTTGGCCGTTGGCCGGGAGGTCATCGGGTTCGACCAATACTGCCCCCTCGACGGGAATATGACGAGTCCCGCGGTCCTCGTGGTCGGGATGGACCGGCGGTTCGGCGACTTCCGGCCCGCCGATGACGGTCCGCTCGATCCCGTCGCGGACGAAAAACAGCCGGTCGGTCTCGTCGTCGATCAGTTCGCGGTTCTTCGCGTAGATCGACGACATCGAGAGTTCTACGTTGCTCGTCGAGGTCCCCAATTCCGTCATCGCCTCCGTGACGGCAGTCCCGCGGATCCCACGGCGACGGAGGCTCTTCAACGTCGGCGCCCGGGGATCGTCCCAGCCGTCGAGCTCGCCGGTTTCGATGAGTTCCTGAATCCGTGAGGTGCTGAGCCGGATGTCGTACTCGTCGACCTGCACATGCCCCCAGTGGATAACCTCGGGGTATTTCCAGCCGAAGTAGTCGTAGACGAACTGCTGGCGCTTGGCCGAATCCTGCAGATCGATCCCGCGGATGATGTGGGTGACGTCGGTCAAGTGATCGTCGATCCCGCTTTGGAAGTCAAGCGTCGGCCAACAGCGGTACTCGGCGGCCTCCTCACGCGGATGGGGCGTATCGATCAACCGGAAGGCCACCCAATCCCGGAGGGCCGGGTTTTTGTGTTCGATGTCGGTTTTCACCCGCAGCACCATCTCGCCCGGCGCATATTCGCCGGCGATCATCGCATCGAATTCTTCGTGAATCCGATCACGATCCTTGTCGCGATGGTCACATTCCTCGCCTCGGTTTTTCAGATCCGAGAAGTGTTCCTGGGGACACGAACAGGTGTAGGCGCCGCCCAGATCGATCAGCTCCCGGGCATGCTCGTAGTAGGTCTCGACGCGATCGCTGGCCCGGATCACTTCATCGGGATCGAATCCGAGATACTCGATGTCCTCGAGGATCGCATCGTAGGCATCCAGATCGGGACGTTTAGTTTCGGGGTCGGTGTCGTCGAACCGACAGACGAACCAGCCGTCGTAGCGCTCCTTGTACGTCCCGATGACGGCCGGCATCCGTGCGTGGCCGATGTGCCACGGCCCGTTCGGGTTCGGGGCCAGGCGCATGCGGATCTGGTCGTAGGCCTCGGCGTTGGGTAATTCCGGGAGTGTCCGCTCGTCGGTGTCCGATTCGGCTTCGAGTTCCTCGATCAATTCGGGAGCGAGTTCCGCGAGCCGGTCGTGGCGTTTCTCGCTCGTGAGGCCGTTGACCCGCTCGACGACCGGCGCGATGATCCCCGGGATCTCATCGCCGTACTCCCGAAACTCGGGGTTCTCGCCCATCAATGGGCCCATGACGGCCCCGACCTGCGCCTCGCTCTCGTGTTTGACCGCATTATAGAGGGCGTGCCGCTCGGCGGCGCGCTCGATGCGATCACGGAGATCCTCGTCCATTTACTCCCCATTCGATTCGGGGGCGAAAACCCGTTGCGATTCGATCACGGCGTCGCCGGGCCGTCCCGGCGGATCGCTGGGCTCAGTAGCCGCGTTCGATCAGGTAATCCGCGATCTCTTTGAGCCGCTGGCGCGATTCGCTTTCGGGCAACGTGTCGAGCCGGGATTTGCCGTGTTCGATGAGTTCGTGGGCGGTTTCGCGGGCGTACTCGATACTCCCGACGCGTTCGAGTTCGGCAACGGCCTCGTCGATCGCCGCCTCCGTGACGGAATCGGTCGTTTCGTCGGCCAGCATCGAGGTGACGTCGACCCCCTGATCTTTGGCATGCACCGTGATCAGCGTCTTTTTGTTCTCGATCAGATCACTCCCCCGCTGTTTGCCCAACTTCTCGCTTGGAACGGTGAGATCGAGGATATCGTCGTGAATCTGGAAGGCCTTGCCGATATCGATCCCGTAGTGATACATCGCCTCGACGGTCTCTGTATCCGCACCAAGCAGAATGGCCGGCGTCGCCGCGGAGGCACCGTAGAGTACCGCGGTTTTGCGCTCGATCATATCGAGGTACTCATCGAGGAGAATGTCGGGCCGTTCCTCGAAGGAGACGTCCAGTGACTGTCCCTCACAGATCTCGGTACACGTCTCGGCGAGCACCTCGATCGCTCGGACGGTCCGGTCGGGCGGGCTGCCGGTTCGAAGCAGGATCTCAAACGCCTTCGAGTAGAGGGTATCGCCGGCCAGGATGGCCGTTTCGGTGTCGTAGTTCTTATGGACGGCAGCGACCCCACGCCGGAGGTCATCGTCGTCCATGATGTCGTCGTGAATCAGGGTAAACGACTGGATGATCTCGAGGGCAACGGCGGCCTTCATGATATCGCGTGGCTCGCCGTCGAGGTCGGGGAACGAGTCGTAGGGTTCAGAGAGGGGTGGTGTATTCGTGACCGATTCGGCGACCAGCAACATCACCGTGGGACGAAGCCGTTTTCCCCCGGCATCGAGGAGATAGCGGGCGGCCTCGTAGAGCCGCTCGGGCTCCTCGATCGGGAGGTGCGTCGGGATCGCGTCGTTGACCAGCTCCCGACGCTCCCGGATCGCCTCTAACACCCGTTCGTCCCGCGAGTTGGCCGTCATTAGCTACGAATCGGCGGCCGATTACTCGACCAGCTGGATCATGTTGCCGTTGTGTGAGACGTGCAGGTCACGGCCCATCGTATATCCTTCGTCGTCGGCGAGTTCGACGTAACCCGAGAAGCCGGCCATGTCCTGGTGGGCCGGGATCACGTGTTGGGGCTGGAGTGCGTTGAGCATCTCGTAATGCCCTTCCCGACAGAGGTGACCCGAGACGTGGACCTCATCGTAGATCCGAGCGCCCTGCATACTCAACAGCTGCTCGGCCTGATAGCGCTGGCCCTCGTTGGTGGGCTCGGGAATGACCCGGGCGCTGAAGATGACCTTATCGCCCTTATCGAGCTCATATGGGGTCTCCCCGCGTGCCATCCGGGTCAACATCGCCCGTGGTTCGCCCTGGTGGCCGGTCACGACCGGCAGGTAATCCTCCTTGCCCTCGTTCATAATCCGTTTGAACATTCGGTCGACCGACTTGCGGTGACCGAACATCCCCAGGTCCTCGGGGAACTCGACGAAGTTCAGCCGCTCGGCGGCGCCGGAGTATTTCTCCATCGAGCGCCCCAACAGAACCGGCTGGCGGCCGATGTCCTTGGCGAACTCGACCAGGCTGGTGACGCGGGCGATGTGACTCGAGAACGTCGTGGCGACGATCCCGCCGTTGTAGTCCTCCATGCTGTAGAGGACGTCCTGGAGGTGTCGCCGGGCGACCGACTCGCTTGGGGTCCGGCCCTTCTTGTTGGCGTTGGTACAGTCCTCGATGTAACAAAGGACGCCTTCCCGGCCGATCTCACGGAACCGCTTCATGTCGATCGGGTCGCCCAACACCGGGCTGTGGTCCATCCGTTTGTCCAGCCCGTAGACGATCGCGCCTTCGGGGGTGTGTAAGACGGGGTTGATCGCGTCGATGATCGAGTGGGCCACGTTGACGAACTCGAGTTCGAGGCCGCCGTCACCGATCGTCATCGAATCGCCGGCATCGAGCTTGACGAGATCGTTGTCGACGCCGAACTTGTCCTCGTTTTCGATGAGCTGACGGACCAGCTCGATCGTAAACGGCGTCGCGATGATCGGCGCGTTATACCGGTGGGCGAGTTTGCCGATCGCGCCGATGTGATCGAGGTGACCGTGGGTCGGAACGATCGCCTGGACGTCGCCCTGGAGTTCGGACATGACCCGATCGTCCGGGATCGCGCCCATATCGATCAGGTCGAGGCTATGCATCGTTTCGGTTTCGACATTGTCGTGAATCAGGACCTTCGACAGGTTCAGGCCCATATCGAAGATGACAACGTCGTCACCGGCTCTGACAGCAGTCATTTGGCGGCCGACTTCCTCGTAACCGCCGATCGTTGCGATTTCGATTTCCATAGGTATCGCTCCGAGTGCTGCCATCCCGCCGCCGGCGACCGATCCGTGACCGGTCGGCAGTCCGTTCGCCGACCGATCGTAGTCCCCGGTCCGGGACGGCTCGTTGCTCGGTTACGCCCACGTATGGTCCGTGTCGTTAAAAACTGACTGAAATGCCAGTCCGGCTATGTGACACGTAGTGAACGGGTTCGATACCCGGATTATTCGATTAGCGTCCCGGGGTGATCGCCGGCGAGAAACGCCGCCAAGCCGTCCACACCGAAGATATCCGCCGGAAACTCACAGTCGAGCAGTGTCTTGACCTTGCCGGCCATCCCGCCTGTGACATCCGTCTCCTCGCTGGCCCCCAATGCCGGGGCGACGGCCTCGAAAGTCTCGATGCGATCGATGACCTCACCGTCGGTATCGAGGACGCCGGGAACCGCCGAACAGAGGCCGATTCGCTCGGCGCCCAACGACTCCGCGAGGCTTACGATGAGTTCATCGCCGCTGATGATCGTCGCGCCCCGCCCGGCGTGGCTGATGACGTCGCCATGGGTTACCGGCACGAACCCTTCGGCGAGCATCGTCCCGACACCGGCGACCGGCAGCGTCAGCCCACCGGCGGCGTCCCGGGAGCCAACCGATAACGGATGTACCGGGAGTGGATCGAGCCCGGCGCCAGCCAGCCGATCGATCACGGTTCCGTTAAGCCGGCGCATCGCGTCGTTGATCTCCCGGATCGCGGTTGCATCGTGGGTGCCATCGGTCCGCGATACTCCGTGTTTGGCGGCGTAGTGATGGCCGAAACTTCCGCCGCCGTGGACGAGGACGAGTTCCTCAGGGGCGCGGGCGGCGATCGTCTCGGCGATCCGATCCAAGGTTTTCTCGTCGGCGGTCTCGGCTTGATCCTTTTCGGTGATGACGCTGCCGCCGAGTTTGAGCAGGACCGTCATTCTCGGATCACTCCATCGGTGGCGAGTTCGGCCCGGAAGACCTGCTCACACTCGGGGGTGTATTCGAGGGCGGTCTCGGTCGCCTCGGTCGGATCGAGGGCGACGATACAGCCCCCACCGCCCGCGCCGGTCAGCTTTGCGCCCTGCGCGCCGGCCTCCCGGGCTGCCCAGACCATCGCATCCAGCGATCGCGAGGACACCCCGAGTGCCGCGAGCAGTCCGTGGTTGAAATCCATCAGCTGGCCGAGCTCCTCCCGATCGCCGGTCTCGAGGATCGTCTCGCCCTGGCGAACGATATCCCCGATCGCCGTGACGGTATCGGCCGCGAAGTCGTATTCGTCCTTGAGCGCCCGCACACCGGCGACGAGTTCGCCGGTATCGCCGGCGCCGCCGTCGTAACCGATGACGAACGGGAGATCGGGGGCCGGCAGGGTCGTACAGTCGTCACCTTCGACACGGACGGCACCACCCATCGTCGAACAGAAGGTATCCGCCCGGGAGGCCTGGCCGTCCTGAACGGTGTATTCGACGCGATAGGCCCGATTGGCCAGATCCGCGGGTGGAAGTTCGACGCCACATTCCCGGGTGGCGGCGTCGATACAGGCCACCACGACCGCCGCTGATGACCCCAATCCGGCTCCGAGGGGAATGTCGCTCTCGATAGTGATATCGAAGCCGACCTCGGGCCGATCGACGGCATCGCGCGCCTGGGCGATCGCCTCGTCGATGTAACCCGTAGCGGCTTCGACGAGCTGGTCCGGGACGTCGATGTCGGGACCGTCCTCGGCCGAGCCGCTGTACTCGACGGTGAACCCATCGAGCGTGAGGTCGTTGGCATCGACGCGAAGGCCGCCGTCGGCCCGTTCTTCCGCCGTCACGCGCGCTCGGCGTTCGATCGCACACGGCACCGCCGGTTCGCCATACACAACCGCGTGTTCCCCGAAGAGATACACTTTTCCGGGCGCGCTGGCCGTCGCCATATCGCCAAATCGCGAGCCGGCGGCTTAAGCGTCTTCTGCTCGATCGAAGGGCAACGTATAATCGCGGGACGTCCCGGCAGCCACCACCAGAAACAGTCGGCCTTAGATCTCGGCTTCGAAGTCCTCGAGGGCGTAGCTCGGTTCCGCCCCGCGGCGGTCCAGCGTTTCGTTGGCCAACAGCCAGTAGACGACCGAGAGGGCCTTGCGCCCCTTGTTGTTGGTGGGGATGACCAGATCCACGTTGGCCGTCGAGTTGTTCGAGTCACACATCGCGATGACCGGAATGCCGACGGTGATGGCCTCGGTCACGGCCTGGGAGTCACCGATCGGGTCGGTGACGACGACCACGTCGGGTTCGATGTAGCCGGCGTACTGGGGGTTCGTGAGCGTTCCCGGAATGAACCGACCGGTCCGGGCACGGGCGCCGATCGCATCGGCGAAACGCTCGGCCGGGAACCGGCCGTACTGGCGTGAGGAGGTAACCAGGATCTGCTCGGGGGCGTAGTTCGCGAGGAAGTCCGCCGCCGTGCGGATCCGGCCGTCGGTCTTTCCGATGTCGAGGACATACAGGCCATCGGTCCGGACACGGTGGATAAACCGGTCCATGTCCTTGGTCTTCTGTTGGGTCCCGATGTGGACCCCGGCGCTGAGATAATCCTCGACGGGAATGAGGAGGTCGGCCTCGTCGTCTTCCATCACGTCCTCGTCCATCGACGGGCCGGCGGTCTCGGCCGCGTCGGGGTCCTCGCTCTCGGCGTCCGGAGCTGGATCCGCCTCGGCCGTCGGCGGTTCGCCCGTCTCCGGGACCGCCTCGGCGGCGTCCGCCGGTTCGGCGTCGAGTTCGGCATCGGATGGGTCTTCGGCCGGCGCCTCCTCGGCGACGGCGTCGGGCTGTGCTTCAGTGTCATCGGCGTCGGTCGCGACGTCCTCGTCTGGGTCGTCCTGCGGTACGGATTCGTTTTCGTCTGAGCTCATAGTGCCTCGTGTTCGATTCGGATGAGTTCGTTCAGTTTCGCGGTTCGCTCGCCGCCGACGGCGCCGGTCTTGATGTATGCGGCGTCGACAGCAACGGCGAGGTGTGCGATGGTCGTGTCCTCGGTCTCCCCACTCCGGTGGGAGATGACGGCCGTATAGCCGTTCCGTTCGGCCAGTTCGACGGCATCGAAGGCGTCGGTCAGGGTGCCGATCTGGTTTGGCTTGATGAGAATCGAGTTCGCCGCGTCCATCTCGATCCCGTCGGCCAGCCGTTCGGTGTTGGTCACGAACAGATCGTCCCCACAGATGTCGGCCTGATCGCCGACCCGGTCGGTCAGTTCGACAAAGCCCTCGAAGTCGTCCTCCTCGAGGGGATCCTCGACGTAGACGAGGTCGTGTTCCTCGACCAGCTCGGCCATGTACTCGACCTGCTCGGCCGGCGTTCGTGTCGTGTCGCGGTACTGGTAGGCGCCGTCCTCGTAGAGTTCCGTAGCGGCGACGTCGAGACCAAGCGCGATCTCGAAGCCGACCTCCTCCTCGACGGCATCGATCGCGTCGGTCAGGATCTCGAAGGCGGTGGCGTCGTCGATCGGTGGCGCCCACGCGCCCTCGTCACCCTTGTTGGCGGTGATGCCGTCCTCGTGGAGCCGATCGCCGACCGCCTGATGGACGGCGGCGTTGGCGAACACCGCATCGGTCACGCTCGGGGCCCCGATCGGGACCGCGTGGAACTCCTGGATGTCCGTCGCATCGGTGGCGTGTTCGCCGCCGCCGATGATGTTGCCAAGCGGAATCGGGAAGTTCTCGCCTCGGAAGGCGCCACCGAGGTGTTGATACAGTGGGATCGACAGGAGATCGGCCGCCGCCTTCGCCGCGGCCATCGAGATCGCGACGGCGCTGTTGGCGCCGATCTCGGAGAAATCCGATGTGCCATCGGCCCCACGGAGCGCGGCGTCGACCGAGCGTTGGTCGCCGGCGAACACTTCCCCTTCGAGCCGGGGGAGCGCGTGCTGGCGGGCGGCGGCGATCGCCTCCGGTGGCGGCCGCTCGACGGCCTCGTAGGCGCCGGTGCTCGCGCCGGAGGGGGCGGCTGCCCGTCCGAACCCGCCGGATGCCGTGAGGACGTCGGCCTCGACGGTCGGATTCCCCCGAGAGTCGAGCACCTCGCGCAATCGGATCCGCTCGATCAACGACATCGGCTGGTTATCCTTCGGCCTCCTCCGGGCCCGACCGCTGCTCGCGGCGGACGGTAAAGGGGAGGACGCCGGCGTCGTACTCCTCGGCGGCGATGAGGATCGGTTCGGTCTGGGTCGTTTCGATCAACACCGGCGCCCCGTAGGCGACCTGCAGGGCTCTG
This sequence comes from Chewarchaeum aethiopicum (SeqCode), assembly GCA_034190395.1. Lineage (GTDB taxonomy): Archaea > Halobacteriota > Halobacteria > Halobacteriales > Hikarchaeaceae > Chewarchaeum > Chewarchaeum aethiopicum. Next base: position 84,545 of record JAXINS010000001.1, on the reverse strand, counting down.
GCGCCGAGGATCCGTGCTTTCTCGTAACGGTTGTACTGCTGGCGTTGCATTATTGGTAGGGCGAGACGACATCGACGAGGTCAGTGTGTGCGACGAACATCCGCCGACAGCAGTACCGCTCGATCCCGAGATCGTCGAGTACCGCCGCGGGGTCTTCCTCGCCTTCGTGGGAGGCCGCCCGTTCGCGGTATTCATCCCAGTGTTCGCCGATGACTTTGCCACACGTGAAACAGCGCACTGGTAGCATCATGGGTGGATCACCTCAGGTGTGTCATCGGTAGGATTTCTGGTAACGGGCACGGGCCCCGGGGCCGCCCCACTTTTTGGGTTCGGCCTGCCGGACGTCGTTGACCAACAGCGTTCGGTCGAAGGTCATGTAGGCGTCCCGGAGTTCCATGTCGCCGGTGTGCTCGACCAGCCCGCGGGCGATGGCGGTGCGGACGGCGTCGGCCTGCCCGCTGATGCCCCCGCCCTCGACGGTGACGTCGATATCGACCTGCTCGCGCAGGTCGGCGTCAGCGATGCGGAACGGTTCGCGCATTTTCAGCCGGGCCATTTCGGGCTCGACGAGCTCGATCGGTTGTGCGTTGATACGGACCCGCCCGTCGCCTTCGCTGACGGTCGCGCGGGCGATGGCGGTCTTTTTCTTGCCGCTGGTGTTGGTTACCATGTGACGTTCGCCCCCAGTTTGGCGGAGATGTCCCCGAGTTCGACAAAGCGGATGTTCGAGAGTCGATCCAGTGTAGTGTCTTCGAGCACTTCGCCGTCCTCGTCGTAGGGGTTGCCGACGTAGACGCGTACACGCTCGAAGGCCTCACGGCCCCGTGGCCGCTTGTGGGGGAGCATGCCACGGATCGACCGTTTCATGATCTGATCGGGCCGTTTCGGGTAGTTCGGGCCCCGATCGGAGCTGAGATCGGCTCGCTGTTTGTACGTCGCGACGACGTCTTCTTCCTCGCCGGTGATGATCGCCTCCTCGGCGTTCACCACGGCGATCGATTCGCCCGACAGCGCTCGTTCGGCGACGATACTGGCGACGCGGCCCATGATACAACCACGGGCATCGATGACGGTCTCGGCGTCGAATTCGGCGTAGCTCATCGGATCACCCGGACGTTCGAGCCTTCGGGGTTGCGTTCGATTGCCTGTTCGAGATGGATTGGCTCGCCGTCTGCCTGCTCGATCTTCGTCCGCGCGCTGCTGGAGAAGTCGACCGCGGCGACGGTCAGTTCCTTATCTAAGACGCCGCTGCCGAGGACTTTCCCCGGAACGACGACCGTTTCGTCTTCGACCGCGTACCGTTCGATACGGCCGAGATTGACCTCGGCGTGGGTCCGACGGGGTTTTTCGAGCCCGGCGGCCACGTCGTTCCACACGTCGCTTCCTGACTCGCGGGCGACTGATTTCAGCTCCGCGATGAGACGACTGAGCCGTGTACTTGTCTTGCTCATGGTTCCTCCTCAATACCTGGAGAATGGGGTTGGCTGATCCACAAACGCGATCGGGTTCCGGTGCCGACGCTCCGTGGCACCGAGACAGGACCACAAAAGGAATGCAGGGAGCAGGATTTGAACCTGCGGACCCCTACGGGACAGCGCCCTGAACGCTGCGCCGTTGACCTAACTTGGCTATCCCTGCACGCGATTCCTGGTTCGATGTCGCCACTCAAACCTATTTCGGTTAGGGTTTGGGGTGGGGCCGGACGATCGCCGGTCGCGGTCCGGCCGCTCCGGGCGGCGCGGATCGATCGGCGGTGGGTCATCGGCGACATCGGTGTGATCTCGTTTGTGGTCGTGAATCGTGGTGGTTAGCGGATGATACGTCTCGGTTGTTCGCTGGTTACAGCGCGACGGCTTCCTCGAGTTCGTCGGCGCGGTTGTGCAACGAGTCGACGGCCTGTGTGACCAGGTCCATGACCGGCATCGAGCCGTCGGTTTCGACGTGGAAGACGAACGCATCCGGGACGTCCTCGATTTCGACCTCCTGGTCCGGATACCGGTTGCGGAGGTCGTTGTCGAACGACTCGGTGTTGATGAGTTCGCCGTCTTCCTCGATGACGCCGCGAACGATCTGTGGCTCCCGGTCTTCGTACTCATCGAGTTCGCCGACTTCCTTGACTCGCTGGAGATGGCGGTAACCGACCGCGACCCCACCCTGGTGTTTGGTGTGGTCGCGTCCCCGGGCGAGGACGGCTTCGGCTTCGAACTGAAGCCGTTGGTTGTCCTTCAGCTCGATGATCGGGATGTTCTCGTCGGCCGGGGTGACGTAATCGACGCTCGATTCGATATCGCCCGAGTAGGCCGTCGCCGGTCCCTCGACGTCCAGACTGAGCGTCACCGTCTCGCCTTCCTCGAAGTCACCGACCGGCGTCGTCAGCGGGATCAATCCCAGCCGCAGCCCGATCATCTCGTCGAACATCACACTCGAGTTCTCGATGACGCGGACGGTATCGATCGACAGCGTCGGCACGTCGGCGATCATCGCCCGCCGGATTCCGTTGGCAAACGCCGGGGTCAGTCCGCGGACGACGAACAGCGCCGAGCGATCGTCGCGCTCGATGAACTCTACGTCGAACTCCTCTGCCATGGGCTAGTTCCCCTGTTTCGGGGCGCGACAGCCATCGTGTGGCATCGGTGTCACGTCCTCGATACGGCCGATTTCGAGTCCGGCGCGGGCGAGCGCTCGGATCGTCGCCTGGGCGCCCGGTCCGGGACCGGTGCGGGTGTTCCCGCCCGGGCCACGGACGCGGACGTGGACGCCCTCGATGCCGGCCCCCATCGCCTGCTCGGCGACGGTTTCGGCCATCTGCATCGCGGCGTACGGCGAGGCCTCGTCGCGGTTCTGCTTGACGACCGAGCCACCGGAGGACTTCGCGATCGTTTCGGCGCCGGTCTCGTCGGTGATCGTGATGATCGTGTTGTTAAACGACGCGTGCACGTGGGCGATGCCCCATTTGTCACCGTCTGCGCTCATAGTTAGGCCTCCTCAGTTCGTTCCGGATGGAGATCATCCGCGAGCGGGCTGTTCTCATCGAACTCGATGGCGCCTTCCTCGGTCATCTCGACGGTATACGACGGCGTTCGGACCCGGCGGCCGTCGACCAGAATGTGGCCGTGGCCGACGAACTGTCGGGCCTGCTGGACCGTATTGGCCAGCCCCTGTCGGTAAACGACGGTCTGGAGGCGCCGTTCGAGGATATCCGTTACGTCCAACGCCAGCACGTCGCCGAGGCCGTCTTCCTCGTCGAGGATGCCATAGCGACGCAGCCGGGCGAGGAACTCCTCTTCGGTGTCGTCCTCGGCCTCGATCTGTGCGAGGAGATCGCGGGCCTCACGGCGAAGCGACCGCAGCTCCGACTGGGCTCGCCATAGCTCCTCTTTGTTCTTCAGGCCGTACCGACCGAGCAGATCGCTCTCCTCGGCGATGCGGCCGCCCTGGAAGGGGTGGTTCGGCGTTTCGTAGAATTTGGTATTGCTCCCGAGTGCCATAGGTCAATTCTCCTGTGATCAGGCTTCCTCGTCTTCGGCCGCTTCGGCCGCTTCTTCCTGGATCTCTTCGACGTTGACGCCAACAGTGCCCTCGGTCCGGCCCGTGGACTTGGTCCGCTGGCCGCGGACTTTCTGTCCGCGCTGGTGTCGGATCCCCTTGTAGGAGCCGATCTTCTGCATGCGGTTGATGTCCTGTTGGCGGGTCAGCTCGACATCGTTGCCGATGAGGTGGTCGGTCTCACCGGTGTAGAAGTCGTCCTGCCGGTTCGTGAGCCAATCCGGTACCGTCTCGCTGTACTCCTCGATGATGGCGACGATTTCCTCGATTTTCTCGTCGTCGAGTCGACCGAACGTCTCGTGGACCGAGACATCCGCCTGCTCGGCGACGATCCGGACCGTCCGTCGGCCAACGCCGTTGAGTCCGAGCAGCGCTCGCTCGACGGTCTTGGTACCGTCGAGGTCGGTCTGCCCGATCCGGACGAAGTACCGAAGGTCCTCGTCGTCTTCCGGTTCCTGGTCGGGTTCTTCCGTGCTCATGGGTGGGTGTCAGCGTGTGCCCCCAAGGGGCCACACATGGTTGGCTGAACGCGTGATCGACGTCGTGGCGGGGATTTGAACCCCGGAGGCTTAACGCCACAGAGTTAGCAACCCTGCGCCTTGGGCCAGGCTTGGCTACCACGACACGCGTGCTCGGTATCATCGCCCTCGATCACGTCACGAGGACTCGGGCGCGAGGCGCCCTACAGTGGTTTGCAAGGCGGGATACACGGCTGGCGCGTTTAAGGCTTGCGAGTTGTGGCGGTGCCTTTGTGATCGCCGCTGGGTTCGGCTCTGGTGGCCACAACAGCAACCGATCCCGATCGTCTCCCGTGGTCTTTTGGACACGTGATTGGGCGGATGTTTTTGATGGTTGTTCCGTCTCAGTCAGTCGACGTCGGTGATTTCAAACCGGGCGCCGCCTTCGCTGCCAGCCGTAATCGTGATCTCCCAATCATGGGCCTCGACGATCTCCTGGACGATCGTGAGCCCGAATCCGGTGCCGTCATCGGTTGTTGTATACCCGCTCTCGAAGACTTTCGTTCGTTCGGCTTCGGGAATCCCCGGACCGGTATCTTCGATATAGAAGCCATCCTCGCCCTCAAGTCCGCCGATCCGCACTGTTGTCGATTGGTTGCTGTGTTCGATCGCGTTTCTGATAAGGTTCTCAAAGAGTTGCTTGAGCCGGCTCGGATCGGCTTGGATGGTTTGGTCGATATCGACGCTGAACTCGGCGTTGTCCGTCGCGACGTTCTCCCAACAGGTTCTTGCGATTCTGCCCACATCGACTGTTTGTGGTTGTTCGATCGGCTGGCCGCTCCGGGCGAGCGTAAGGAGATCATCGATCAACCGCTCCATCCGTTCGTGAGCATCTGCGACACGCTCGAGGTGCTCGTTCTCACACGCCTGTTGGGCCAATTCGAGTTGACCCGTCGCCACGTTGAGCGGATTACGGAGATCGTGGCTGACGACGCTGGCAAATTCCTCTAGCCGGTCGTTCTGTCGTTCGAGTTTTCGTTCTCGTTCTTTCCGTTCGCTGATGTCACGGACGATCGACACCGTCGCAGGCTCGTGGTCATATTCGACGCGTGCGACCGTAATTTCGACCGGGATTCGCTCGCCGTGGTCGGAGAGAATGCGGATCTCATAGGGGCTCGGCGGATCTTCGCCCGCCATCCGGGCTTGATATCGCTGTTCGACGAGTTCACGATCCTCTGGCGCGATAAATTGGCTCATGTCGGTCATTTCGATTTCGTCGACGGGTATCCCGACTAACTCCGATACCTGCGGATTCGTGTAGGTGATCGTTTGGTCTTGGACGACGACAACGCCGTCGTTCATCGCCTCGATGATCCGTTCGTTGCGTTGCAGTTCCTGCTCGCGTTGCTTTCGGTCAGTAATATCGGTGTAGATCGCATAGCCCTCCGGGGGGTCGGTCTCACTTCGGATGACCGCTCGCAGTTCGAAATCGCGAAGTCCATCGGCGGTCTGGCGCCGTAGTTCCTGTCGGAGATACCCTTCCTCGATCAGTTCCTGATTGATCGCTATCGCTTCCTCCTCACGATCCGGCGGGACGGTTAGAGCATCGAGATTCTCACCTCTTGCTTCCGCGGCGCTATACCCGAACACCGTCTCGAATTGGCGATTGACCGATCGGATGATCGGTTCACCGTCCCTTACCTCGCCATGGACTACTGGGACCGGAAGGTTCTCGAAGAGCGTCGTTAGTCGATCCCGCTCTTCCTGTAGCTGGTCCGTCCGAACGACTCGTTCGGTGACGTCCCGATGAATAATCACCGCACCGCGTGGCTCCGCTCCATCTGAGAGGACCGCCATATGATCCTCACAGATGATCGATCGATCCGATGTCGTCTCAAGCAGCGCTTCCGATCGAACGGTCGTTGTCTCGTCGGTGGTCATCAGTTCGTCAAATGCCGCCTGCGTCTGATCGGCTTCCGCATCAGGCTTGATCAGCGAGAAATGCTCGCCCAACAGCGTCGATTCGGGGTAGTCAGTCAACTTGCTGAAGGCGGGGTTGACGTATTGATAGCGGCCATCGGTATCGACGACGGCAATCGGATCCGGGGCGGCCTCGACAATGGTTTGATATTCCTCGAGTTCCCGTTCGCGTTCTTTTCGATCGGTGATATCGGTATAGATGGCAAATCCGCCGGAGCCATCGTCGTAGACGGCGTTTTGGAGGAGAAACGTTCGTTTCCCATCGGCCGTCTGGCGGGTTACTTCCTCGGAAACGAGCCGCCCCTCATCCCGGACACGGGTGTTGATATCCGCCGCCTCGCTCTCATATTCCTCGGGGACGATGTACTCATCTAAGGAGTCGCCAACGATCGCCTCGGCATCGTAGCCGAAGGTCTCTTCGAACGCCGGGTTCACTTGCTTGACGATCGGTTCGTTTCCCTCGTATTCGACTTCGACCGTGGCTTGGGTGAGCCGTTCGAAAAGGATCCGAAACCGGTGTCGCTCCTCTTGGAGTTCCTGTGCTGTGCGGGCTTGAGTAACCGCGTTGGCGATCCGATTGGCCAGGAGCTCGTATTGTTCAGATCCGGGTTGTTTCTGGAGGTAATCAGTGACACCGGCCGAAATCGCTTCGCTGGCGACCGTCTCCGACCCCTTGCCGGTAAACAGAATAAACGGGAGATCAGGGTCGATCTCACGGACACGGCTCAGAAATTCGATCCCGTCCAAGCTTGGCATATCATAATCGGAAACGATACAATCGATGGTGGTAGAGGGCAACCGATCGAGTGCATCGTCGATGCTGGTCGTCGTTTCGACGGTAAACCGGCTGTCCTCGCGTTCTAAGGATCGTTTGGTCACGTCGGCGAAATCGGGATCATCATCGACATGTAATATGTGAATCAACTCCGCCATGGACAGACCACACAATCGCATTGTTTAAACGGATTTGGGGGATTTACTGCCAGCATGACTGTTTCGGCGTCCGGTGATGACACGGTTCACCGAGTCAGCGAGTCGTAGCGACTACCGGTTCGATCGGACCGTCAGGGCTGGGCCGGCGGGTGTCCAGGCTCGACGGCCGTAGTCGGGATCGTCACCGGTCTCAGTCCGAATAGGTGTACGGCGCTCGGTCACCCTCGACGTCCATGTAGCGGTCGTTGACCTCCCATTCGCCGTCGCCGTTTTTGATCATATACTCGCCGTAGTAAGGGACGCGATTGGCGACGACTTCCTCGAGGGCGTTGCGGATCTCCTGGCGCGTCATCTCGCCCATCGACCGGAGGTCGTCGTTGCGGTTGAGACAGCCCTTCAAATACCCGTCGTGGGTCACCCGAACCCGATGGCAGTTCGCACAGAAATCCTCGTTGCCGACCGGGTCGACGATCTCGACCATCCCGCCGTCGACCCAGTAGCGACGCCGGTCATGCATCTCGCGGTGTTCGATCCGGTCGGCCTGTTCTTCGAGCCAGCCATGCACGCGATCGATGTCGATCGCCCATTCGGGATGGCCGGCGAGTTCGGGCATGTACTCGATAAGCTGGAGCTGGAGCCCGTCGTTTTCAGCGACGTGCTCGACCATCTCCGGGACGTAGCCGGCCGTCGGTTCGAACACGACCATGTTGAGCTTCACCGGATCGAGCCCGGCATCCAAGGCGGCCTCGACCCCCTCGAGCACGCGATCATAGGCCCCGGATTTGGTCAGCTCCGCGAACGCCTCCGGTTCGAGGGCGTCCTGGGAGACGTTGACCCGGTCGAGCCCGGCGTCGACGAGGGCTTCGGCTCGCCCCGGCAGAAATGTCCCGTTGGTCGTCATCGAGACCTCCATCTGCTCGGGGGTGCGCCGGATGATCTCCTCGAGATCCTGGCGCAACATCGGCTCGCCGCCCGTGAACTTCACCGCCTCGATATCATATGCGGCGGCGACCTCCAGAAAACGGACGATGTCATCGGTTGCCATTTCATTGTCCTGGGCTTCCATCGGGCCGCGGGTATCGCCCAGCCCCTCGTTGTGACAGTAGACACAATCGAAGTTACACCGGTCGGTCAGTGAAATCCGAACACCGGTGGTTTCCCGACCGAAGGCGTCGACAAGCATTATCCGATCCTTCTAGTCGAAGCGAGTTAAACTTACAGGTCGAGTCTAGCCGATTCTGGTTAACCTTCGGCGGTCATTCAGCGTTCCGCCGCGGCACCCGTAACCGGAAACAGTAACACGTCCCCATCGGCTGTCAACCCGATCTCGATATCGGTCGTGAGCTGTCGCCCTTCGATGTGGGCTTCAAGCTGGTCGTGAAGGTGGGCGGAGAGTTCCGGGTCCGTATAATCGACTCGGGTGTCGGTTTCGTCGCCACGGCGGTAGATCGTATCGACGAGGTTACGGAGATCCGTGCCGGCCTCGGCAGTGAAGCTGACCTGTGACCGCAGTACCCGTGCCAACGCAACGGTCCGTTCGGCTTTCTCGATGTTCCTTCTGGCCGATTGCTCGATCGAGCTGATGTTCGGCACCGAGGTCCCGAGCCGATTGGCGATCGTTTCCTGGGTCAATCCCTCCCCGCGCAACGAGAGGATCTCCACCTGTCGTTGGGTGAGAAACGTCGATTCGATCTTCTCACCGGACGCCGTCATGGCACAGCTATTACGCCTGGACCGTCGAAGACCTTTGGATTGGCGAGTTGGCGCTATCGTTGTGGATGAACAACGACGTTCCCGATCACGTCACGATCCTCGATCGCACGATGGCCGGCGGCGATCTCCCCTATGGGCAGCTCACGATCGATCTGTGGCGAGAGTTCGCCATCGGCAATCAGCCGGTAGACGTCCCGGAAGTCCTGTCGATTGCCCATCGGTGCCCCGCGGATCTGTCGGTGCCACTGGTATACCGATCGAATGTCGATGTCGGGATCGGCCCCGCTGGTCGCCCCACAGATCACCATCCGACCATCCATCGCCAAGCTGTCGATACTCGTCTGCCAGGTGTCCTGACCGACGTGATCGGCCACCAGATCGACCCCGCGACCGTCGGTGAGTTCCCGGGCACGTTCGGCGAAATCAACGGTCGTATAGTCGATCACTTCATCGGCCCACTGGGCGACTCTGGCGGCCTTCTCGTCGGTCGAGGTCGTCGCATAGGTCGTCGCGCCGAGTCGGTCGGCGATCTGGAGGGCGGCGTTGCCGACACCACCGCTGGCTCCGAGGATCAGGGCGGTTTCGGCCGGTCGGAGGTCGCCGGTCGTGACGATCATCCGCCAGGCGGTCGTAAACGTCACCGGCCAGGCGGCCGCCGTGGTCCAATCGAGCGACGCTGCCTTCGGTTCGAGTGTTCCGGCCGGCACGGTGACGTATTCGGCCAACCCACCCGGGAGGTCCTCACCGATAATCCGATAGTCGTGACACATCGTGTGTTCGCCGTTGAGACAGTACTCACAGTGACCGCAGGTAACGCCGGGATAGACGACGACTTCATCACCAACGGCCCAGTCGCTCACATCGTCGCCGACGGCATCGACGACGCCGGCGATATCACAGCCGGTGCGTTTGGGGAACGCATCGTCTTCCTCGGGATGGCCCTTCCGTGCGAAGACGTCCAGATGATTGAGTGCGACTGCCTCGACCCGGAGTCGGACCTCCGATGGATCCGGCTCGGGGGTATCGATCTCGACGATCTCTATGGCCTCCTCGGGGGTACCTCGTTGGGTGATATGGGCCGCTCGCATAGCGGCCTCTTCGCCCGACGGCCGCATAGACCTATCCGCAACGGCCAGGCCTGCCGCAAGTCCAGAGGCAAAGAGCTTAGTGGATTTCGCCGGTCGGTTTGACTGTATGGCTATCGAGGATTACGCGCTGTATGAACGGGACGAGCCGTCGCTGGATACGTTCGAACGGACGCTATATGAGGAGGTGTCGGCCGACGAGCCGTGGGCGCTGGTCGAGGAGTTCTCCGAACTCGAACGGGTCTCCGGCTCGGCCGACGAGAAAGCCGCGGCCCGCTACATCACCGACCGACTCGATGCCCACGGGGTCGACTACGAACGGTACGATCCGGAACTGTGGCTTTCGATCCCCCATGAGGCGACCCTTCGGGCGACCGCACCCGTCGAGGAGACCTTCGATGCCGTCAAGACGATCTCCTTTTCGGAAAGCGGCACGGTCTCCGGGGAGGTCGTCTACGTCGAAGCCCCGGAGGCCGAATCGATGGACGATGTTCTCTCGGGTGGCATCGGGGAAATCGAACAGGACCTCGAGGACAAGATCGTTGTCCTCGAGACGATGAGTATCGCGATCGATACGATCCGGCGCCTCGAGGACGCCGGCGCAAAGGCGTTTGTCGGTATCCACCCCCATCCGGACGAACCCCACGAAGGGATCGCGACCCCGATCTGGGGCGCCCAACCGGCACCCGATGAGACCGACAAGCTCCCGGGCATCATTATCGCGAACGTTTCCCGGAGCGTCGGCGACCGGCTGGTCGAACTGGCGACCGGCGACGAACCGCTTGAAGTCGAAGTCAGTGCCGATCTGACGACCGACTGGTTCGAGTGTCCGGTCGTCGTCGCCCACATCCCGGGGGAGGCCGCTCCCGAGGATGACGATTTCGTGCTGTTGCACGGGCACTACGATTCGTGGTATGTCGGGATCGCCGACAACGCAACCGGGGATGCCGGATTGCTCGAATCCGCACGCGTATTCAACGAACACCGCGAGCAGCTCCACCGTGACTTGTGGGTCGCGTGGTGGCCGGGACACTCGACGGGCCGGTATGCCGGGAGCACCTGGTTCGTCGATGAGTTCGCCCACGACCTCGCCGATCGGTGTATCGCCCAGCTCAATATGGATTCGCCGGGCGCCGCCGACGCGACGGAGTTCGAGGACATGGTGATGTGGATGGCCGAGGCCGATGCGCTTGCCCGCTCGGCGATCGCGGATGTCTGTGGAAAGGACGCCCAGGAGAACCGCCCGGTCCGTGCTGGCGATTATTCCTTTAACAATCTCGGCATCTCGGGGCTGTTCATGCTCTCGTCGAACATCCCGGCCGATGTCCGGGAACAACGGGGCTATCACCCGGTCGGCGGCTGTGGCGGGAACTCAAACGCGTGGCATCTATCGACGGATACGCTCGATAAGGCCGATCCCGACGTCCTGGTTCGGGATATCCGGGTCTACGTCACGGCGATCAAACGCCTGTTGAACGAACCGATCCCGCCGCTTGACTTCCGACACACCGTGAGGCGACACAAGCAGTACATCGCCGATTACGCTGATGAGGCTGGAGCCCATTTCGATTTCTCGCCGGTGCAGGACGAACTCGACGCACTGGAGGCCGCCGTCGAGTCATTCTACGATGCGATCGATGCGGGCACGGTCGACGTCGGAACGGCGACCGAGACGATGAAGGCGCTCTCCCGGCGGCTCGTCCGGTTGGATTTCACCAGCGAGGGCCAGTTCGAACAGGATCCCGCGACGACTCGACCGCCGTATCCGGTACTCGCGCCGGCGACGACGCTTTCGGAGCTCGACGGTGACGAATACAAGTTTCAACGCACCCAGCTCAAACGGGCACGCAATCACGTCGTCCACGAACTGAAACAGGCCCGCCGCGATCTCCCAACCACGTGACCGGTTTGAAACCACTCACCATCGCCGATCCCGATGTCGTCGGCCACCACATCGTGCCCACTGGGAGTCGCCGGTGTGCGCTGGGACCGATGGCTTGACCCACCCCGCTTCCGGTCGATCCGACACGGCTACCGGTCTGATTCGGTACGGAGAATGACCCGTCCTGCCGTGATTCACCGGCGGGATAATCGATGCGATCGTCCAATCGACGCCCGGACTACTTCGAGCGATAGTTGCGTGCTTGGCTGATGATGAAGCCGGCTGTAATCAGCCCCAAGGTCACCAGTCCCAGTCGAAATTGGCCTTGTGAGAAATCACGGCGTGTATAGAACAGAAACGACCAGGCGACAACCAGTAGTAATATCGTGATCCGATGATCCGACGACTGGTCGGGCATATTACGATCCCCGAGACCAGCGCCATTCAACCTTCCCCTCCGCTGGAAGACACCGACGTTTATGCTGGCGGATCCCGTCCGACCGGATATGGTAAAGATCGCATACCTCGTCCCCGGTGTCGGACTCGGAGACGAGGAACTGACGCGTCGCGAACGGATCGCCAACGACCTCGTCGCAGCCGACGTCTCCGTTATCGAGGCCGGTGGGGGCCCGCTTTCGATCGAAAACGCAGTCGAGGAGGAGTGGGCGGCGGTTGGCCTGCTTCAGTTGGTCGATCAGCATCAAGACGAGTTCGATGCGTTCGTCATCGGGTGTTTCGGTGATCCCGGACTGGCGGGGACGCGGGAGCTCTCCGACGCCCCGGTCGTCGGCCCGGCTCAAGCCTCGTTTTACACCGCGACTCAGCTCGCTGATCAGTTCACCTGTCTGACGATCCTCGATTCGACGATGCCGATGACCGAACGCCAACTCCACGATTATCACCTCGACGGTCAGGTTGCCAGCGTCCGGGTCGTCGACGCACCGGTCCTGGACATCGATCATAGCTCCGACGAACTGGTCGAAGATATGATCGAAGTTGGCCGCGCCGCCGTCGAGGAGGACGGCGCCCAAGCGCTCGTTCCGGGCTGTATGAGCCTGGCGTTTATGCAGGTCCATGACCGCATCAACGATGCACTTGGCGTCCCCTTCATCGATCCCGTGACAATCTCCTTAGAGACCGCAAGCCTCTGGGCTCGGCACGGCATCACCCACAGCCGTGGCGCCTATCCGGCGGCCGATCGCAGCAAACTGGATGCGCTGTTGGGTGAACCGGCAGCGGCCGACGACTGACGTCGCAGACCTTTTTCAGACCCGCGAGCGCGGTCGATCCCGGATCGCCGGCGGCTGTCACAAGCCTTATCGCTCGAAGCTCACCTACCTCCGCTATGGATGAGGCCGACGTCCGGGAGCGTCTTCGCGATGTGCAAGATCCCGATCTCGATGACGATATCGTCTCGCTCGATCTCATCAATTCGATCGAGATCGCGGACGGCGTGATCAGTATCTCCCTCAAACTCGGGGCACCATACTCACCGAACGAAACGACGATCGCCGACGAGGTCCGTGCCGCACTCGCTGACACCGGCATGGAGATCGACCTTTCGGCGTCGGTCGAACGGGATGTCGCGACCGACGATGACGTCCTGCCCAACGTCAAGAACGTCATCGCTGTCGCCTCCGGGAAAGGCGGGGTCGGCAAGAGTACGGTCGCGGTGAACATCGCGGCGGGCTTGGCGGCGTTGGGCGCTCGGGTCGGGCTCTTCGATGCCGACGTTTACGGCCCGAACGTACCGCGGATGCTCGATGCGGATGACCATCCGAACGCGACTGAGTCCGAGACGATCGTGCCGCCCGAGAAGTACGGGATGAAACTGATGAGCATGGATTTTCTGGTGGGCAAAGACGACCCGGTGATCTGGCGGGGTCCGATGGTTCATAAGGTCATTACCCAGCTGATCGAGGACGTCGAGTGGGGTGCGTTGGATTATATGATCGTGGATCTTCCGCCGGGGACCGGCGACACGCAGCTGACACTGCTACAGACCGTTCCGCTGTCAGGTGCTGTGATCGTCACCACCCCCCAAAGCGTCTCGATCGACGATGCCCGCAAGGGGTTGCGGATGTTCGGTCGACACGATACGCCCGTCTTAGGGATCGTCGAGAACATGGGTTCGTTTGTCTGTCCCGACTGTGGCAGCACCCACGACATCTTCGGCTCCGGCGGCGGCCAGGCGTTCGCCGAGGAGGTCGAGATGCCCTATCTCGGGTCGATTCCGCTCGATCCGAGCGTCCGCACCGGTGCCGGTGATGGCGGGCCCATCGTCCTTGATGACGAATCGAGCGTCGCCGATTCCTTCCGGACGCTCACCGAGAACGTCGCCAACAACGTCGGCGTCTTACATCGCCGGCCGTGAGCTGACTACCGATCGGTGACGACTGCTCCGAGTTCGAGTTCGATCGCGATCCCATAACAGAGACTCCCCCCGCCGACTCCAGCAACAGCGCCGCCCAAAACCCCGAGTATCGGCGCGAGTTCGTGCAACCGTATCAGCCAGAGGCCGGCTACCAGCAGGAGGCCGCCGACCGTCACGAACCACGCGAACCGTTCCATATCTGGATCTGGATCCTGGTACCGGTTAGGGGTTGTGTCCGATCCTGTGGTCCAGTCCCAGTCGCCGGTGACCGAACGAGGACGGTGGTCTCGAGCGGGAGGCTCAACTGAACGGTCGCGCGGAGTCCCCTTCCTCAAAGAGCGAGTAGGGAGGGGCGGGGCGGAGCGTGTGCGAACCTTCACAACCGGGCTCGACGAATCTCAGACTCTCCATGACGGGCCACAGACAGTCCGTGAGGGCTGGCGCGCCAACGAGGCCACGGTGCGTTTCTCGGAATGGACGGGCCGCCGTCAACCGGCCCCGAAAGCCGGACCGTCGAAGCCAACGTGACGCCATGTGCCTCTCCGTCTCCCGTGACTTCGGTCGCGGGGTAGAGTGGAGGTCACGGCTAATTAAATTGCGGCTGGCGTCTGGCCCTGCGCCACAAGCGGCTTCCGTCGGGATGAGCCACATCCCGAGAAGCCCCACGCAAGCCCCACCCTCAGAGCGTCGAAGGTGCTCAGGGTGGGATAGCTGACAGCCGCAAGTGTTAGTGACGCCCGGTCCTTACCTTGTAATATGAGCGATGCGACGCTCGTGTACGACGATGATTGTGGGTTCTGTACCTGGTGGGCGGATCTCCTCCGTGATCACTCCGATATCCGACTCGTCGGATTTTCGGAGCTGACTGATGACCTTCGTGACCGGTTGCCGGCGGATTACCGTGAGTGCTCGCATCTGATCGACGGTGATGAGGTCTACTCGTGTGGCGCGTCGATCGAGGAGGCGTTTCTCCGCTCGGATTTGGGTGCGGATGCCCGTCCGATCGTCCAGTTTGCCCGGCACTTCGAGGAGTACCAGGATCTCCGGGAACGGGGGTATCGGTTCGTTGCCGATCACCGCGATCTCTGGGGTAAGGTCATCTCGAAAACCCCGCCGGCGAGAACTCGATCCGACGGTAGCTGACAGTTATCGGTTGCGTTCTGCAGTTGTGACGCGGGTTACTGTCCAGAATAGAGTCACGGAAAGCGGCGTTGTCGATCGGGTGAATGTGCTTCGATCCGCTCCTGTTTGATCGGTCTCACGTAGGTCCCGACCCGTTCGCGGCGCCACCACCGGCCGGTCCGGTCGCGTTCGGCCTTGCTCGTAAACGCATACCGATACCGGATCGCCCGGACATAGGTCGGCGGATCATCGGGAAACGGGTTCGTCCGCAAGAGGTTCAGTGTCGCGCGATCCCCCTCAAGCAGTCGTTCCAGAAGGGTGGTAAACCACGGATGTCGGCGCGGTGAGGGTGACATCGCGGCAAACCACAGCTGCCAGTCGAGCCGGAGGTGATACGGTGCCCACTGTGGCGGTCGTCGATCGAGTTTGACGGGTTGGCCTTTGAACTCGTATTCGACCCAGTCTGCAGGATCGGGATCGGTTGCCTGGGTCCCCTCGATGACGATCTGAAATCGGTCTTTGGTGATCGAGCCGAACGCCCCGTAGGTGTTGACGAGATGGAGCGGGTCGAAGGCGGTGTTCATCACCTGCCCGGTCGAGAGCATGTTCCGGATCGGCCGGATGCTCAACGCCAGTACCACCAAGGTGACTAACACGCTCACCACCAGGAACCACATGGGCACCGGTGCCGGCGTTGGCGTGGCGACTGGGACCACTGTCGCGAGCAACGGATCGCTGAAGGTACTGATCGCAAGCACGATCGTCAGGGCGTTTAACCACGAGAAGTTCCCGGTTATCATGAGCCACCCCTGAAAGAGAATCGTCGCGACGCCCGCGATACCGGCGGCCGGCTGGGGGGCGAAATAGAGGAACGGCACCGCGAGTTCGACGACATGGTTGCCGATGACCTCGAGACGGTGAAACCGATCGGGTAACCGATGGGCAAACCAGCTGACGGGATTTGGCATCGGCTGGGTCTCGTAGTGGTAATCGAGACAGGTGAGATCCCGCCAACACCGGTCGCCACGAATCTTGATCAGCCCCGCACCGAACATATTCCGGAAGAGTACCCATCGAAGCAGCCAAATGATGGCTACCGGGGGGCCAACGTCGCCGGCGCCCAGGAAGATCGCGAGAAATCCCGTTTCGAGGAGCATCGATTCCCATCCGAATCCATAGAAGACCTGCCCCGCGTTCACGAAAGAGAGATAGAGTGCCCACAGGAGCGTCCACACGAGGATCGCTGCCGGGATCGCGAACGGCGGTGCCAACAGTCCCGGCAGGTCAAAAAGCGCGATGAGTGACAACCCGACCCCGCTCCAGGCGGCGATCCCGATGACTCGATCGCTTGGATAGAAATAAAACAGACTGGGACGCTCGCCGAAGGAGCGACGCTCGATGTATTGATCAATAGGCAAGAGCCCGTTTTCGCCGGCCAACAGCCGAAATTGGTTGGCCGCCACGAGAAAGGCAATGAGGTAGATCAAGGCTAGTCCCCGCTGGAACAACCAGCGGACCAGCCAGTAGCCAGCCGGGTCAACCAACCCCATATTGGCGCATCCTACATGGACTCACAAAGCCCTGATGGGAACGCCGGAATGGTCGCTATCCGGAGTCTCCAACCGTCGCTGTGTATCAAAATGCTAAGTGGATCCAGTCCGTAGTGTTAGCTAAGTATGTCCCTGGGGCCGTGGTTCTACGTGCTCCTGATCGGTATTGGGGGGCTTCATCTGTTGGTCGCGCTCTTGGTCGTCCGGTTTGAGTCGAATCGAGGCGTCAACCAAACGGGACTGACGGCGGCCGGCGACGGCGAACCGTCGGGCGATCGCGTGATTTGCGGTGAATGTGGTGCCGCAAACAAGGTCGGCTATCGCTATTGTCGACAGTGTGTCTCCGAACTACCGGGCACGATTTCGGCCGGCCGACCCGAGACAGCGACGGCTGGTCGGGAAATCTTCTAGCTGCGGACTGCGCCCACGCAACGACAACGGGCGCCGAACATCGGGCTTCGTTCCGCTCGGATCGTGATCGATCCGAATTCCGACGACAGTTTTAGACCGCGGTCTCTCCAGCCAATCCTTCATCGCTAATCGCTCGGAACTTTACGAACGAAGTCCCCGCGCAGGCCGTTGAAATCGCCATCCCTCACAATCATTCCATGACAATGTATCACAAAGGGTTTTGATCCTTCGGGGAGAATTCACATGTACGTTGGCCGAGAGGCCACGCTTCAGCCATGACTGACGATGAACTCATCTGGCGAATCGCGGGCGGTTCCGGTGACGGAATTGACTCGACGAGCCAGAACTTCGCGAAGGCCCTGATGCGTGACGGCCTCGATGTCTTCACACATCGACATTATCCGTCCCGCATCCGTGGTGGCCATACCTACGCGGAGATCCGAGCAAAAGACGAACCTGTACGCTCCCGTGGTGACGGGTATAACTTCCTCCTCTCGCTCGGGGACAGTTTCGCGCGGAATCCCCAAGACGAGGCCTACTATGGCCGAGAGGAGTTGAAACCGCTTACCGAGAACCTCGATGACCTCCGTGAGGGTGGGGTGATCGTCTACGACACGGGGCTCATCGAGCCCGACGACCTGCCGGCGGACTTCGACGATCGCGTCGAGGAGAACAACTGGCACGTCTATCCGATGGACCTGCGAGGAATGGCCCGGGAGATGGGCCGGGAGGTCATGCGGAACACGGCCGGCGTCGGCATGACGGCCGCATTGATCGGGATGGATCTTGATCCGTTCAAGGATCTGATGGCGGCGGTGATGGATGGCGAGGTCCTCGAACAGAACATCGAGATCCTCGAACACGCCCACGACAAAACCATCGAGGAGTTCGAATTCACCCACGATCTGGAGGTCCCGACCGCCGAGGAGCCAGAGGAAGACCAGGTTCTCGTCTCGGGCAGCCATGCGATCTCGTATGGCGCCATCGACGAAGGCTGTCGGTTCATCGCGGGATATCCGATGACCCCCTGGACGGATGTCTTTACGATCATGACCCAGTCGCTGCCGGATGTCGGCGGGATCTCCGAACAGGTCGAAGACGAGATCGCGGCCGCATCGTTGGCCATCGGGGCCTCCCACGCGGGCGTCAAATCGATGTCCGGGTCATCCGGTGGCGGGTTCGCCCTGATGTCCGAACCGCTCGGGCTTGCCGAAATGGTCGAGGAACCCCTCGTACTCGTCGAGGCCCAGCGGGCTGGGCCGTCGACGGGGATGCCGACCAAGACCGAACAGGGTGACCTCGAACACGTCCTCTACACCAGCCAGGGCGATTCGACACGGGTCGTCCTCGCCCCAAGTACCCCCAAGGAGGCCTACATTCAGTCCCGACAGGCATTCGATATTGCGTACACGTATAACGTTCCGGTCGTGTTGCTGTACGATCAGAAGTTGGGCGGGGAGTACCGCAATATCGACGAGAGCTTCTTCGATCGGGAGCCCAACCCGGCGATGCCGGGCACCCTTGACGAGGCCGAGATCGCCGAGGCCGACCACCACGCCTCCGGCAAGTTCAAACGGTTCGCCTACGAGGCGGACAACGCCGTTCCGCCACGGTCGCTTCCGGGCCAGAAGGGCGGGCGATT
Organism: Chewarchaeum aethiopicum (SeqCode); assembly: GCA_034190395.1. GTDB lineage: Archaea > Halobacteriota > Halobacteria > Halobacteriales > Hikarchaeaceae > Chewarchaeum > Chewarchaeum aethiopicum. The sequence continues at coordinate 65,849 of JAXINS010000001.1, read as the reverse complement.
CCTCGCAACGGGGAACGAGCACAACCCGCCGGGTCACATCAGCGAGGATCCCGACAATCGGGTCTACCAGGTCGACCGTCGGATGCGCAAACTCGCTGTGATTCGTGACGACTTGGATGGACGGGACGGGTCGAATCAGACGACTCACGGTCCCGAGGACGCCGACTATGGCATCCTGACCTGGGGCAGCCAGCAGGGGACGGTCTTCGAGGCCGTCGATCGGATCAACGATAACGGTCATACGGTCAAGGCCATGAGCGTGAGCGACCTTGTGCCGTTCCCCGAGACGGAAGTCGTCGAGTTCATCGAGAGCGTCGATGAGGCGCTAGTCGTCGAAATGAACGCCTCCGGACAGTTCCGTGACCACATCCAGAAAGAACTCGGCCGCTATGGCGACAAACTGTACAGCCTCCTGAAATACGACGGCAACCCCTTCGAACCCGCCGAGATCGTCGACGGGTTCGAAACCCGCCTCGAGGGTGGCATCGACACGCTTCCGGAATTCAACACCCGCATGGAATCTGCGGCAGGTGATTAAACAATGAGTGCATTCAGCGCGATCAACGACGATACGGAATACGACGCGGAGGAATTTACCCCTGGTATCGAGCCCCAACCGACCTGGTGTCCCGGCTGTGGGGACTTTGGCGTCCTCAAAGCCCTCAAGCAGGCGATGCCCGAGGTCGGGCGCAACCCCGATGAGGTCCTGTTGGTGACCGGTATCGGCTGTTCGGGCAAACTCAACAGCTACTTCGAGAGTTACGGCTTTCACTCGATCCACGGCCGGTCGCTCCCGATCGCCCGGGCGGCGAAACTCGGCAATCCCGATGTCGAAGTGATCGCCGCCGGCGGTGACGGCGACGGCTACGGTATCGGCGGGAACCACTTCATGCATACCGCCCGGGAGAACCACGATATGACGTATATCGTGTTCAACAACGAGATCTTCGGGCTTACCAAAGGCCAGACCAGCCCGACCAGCCCGAAGGGCCACAAATCGAAGACCCAGCCACACGGGAGCGCCAAGGACCCGATCCGACCGCTCTCGATGGCGTTGACCGCGGGCGCCTCCTTTGTCGCCCGGACCGCAGCGGTCAACCCCAACCAGGCCAAGGAGATCCTCGTCGAGGCAATGGAACACGACGGCTTTGCCCACATCGACTTCCTCACCCAGTGTCCGACCTGGAACAAGGACGCCCGCCAGTACGTCCCGTACATCGACGTCAACGACTCCGACGACTACGAGTTCGACATGACCGACCGCCAGGAGGCTGGCGAGATGATGTACGAGGTCGAATCCAAACTCTACGAGGGTGAGGTCCTCACCGGGAAGTTCTACGTCGACAGCGACCGACCGTCCTACCAGCAAGAAAAGCAGGCCCGCGGGGACATGCCCGAGGAGCCCATCGCCGAGCGGTACTTCGACGAGGACTACGACTGGGAGCGGTCCTACCAGTTCCTCGACAGTCACAAATAATCGGCCGTCGCGGCTGTGGCCGTCGGTTTTCGCCCCGAAGAAAGCGGGTTTACGTTGCGGAAGATTTTTTTCGTCCTACGCAAAGATATCTACTGTGACCGACGAGTCGACGGAACGGCGAGTTCTTCAAGTCCTCGAGGAGGACGCCAAAGCCTCGTATGCCGAGATCGCCGAGCGTGCAAACGTCTCGAAGCCAACGGTCCGGAAATACGTCGATAAGCTCGAAAGCGAGGGCGTCATTACCGGCTACTCCGCCGATGTCGATCCGAAGAAGCTCTCGGGGCAGAGCATTGCTCTCGTCGGGATCGAGGTCGAAAGCGACCGGTACGTCGAGGCGACCCGCGATCTCAAGGAAATCGACGCGATCGAGTCGTTGTACACAAGCAGCGGCGATCACATGCTGATGGCCGAGGTCCGGGCCGAGGACGGCGATGGCGTCGGTGAAGTCATCAGCGAACAGATCATGACGACCGAGGGCGTCGCTGCCGCCCATCCCTCGTTTCTTCAGGAACGGTTGAAATAATCGGGACCGACCACTCGGACTGTCGGGTTGGATCGATCTGTGTTATCGCTGTTCAGCCATCGTTGGAAGCGTTCGTTCGATCCGATCGAGTCCCGTTGCTAACTCCTCGAGACTTCGGGCATACGAGAGCCGCAGATAGGGGGCCGCGGTCGGGCCGAAATCACGGCCGGGTGTGAGCGCGACGCGGGCTTCTTCTAACAGCGTATCGGCCACCGAGAAGGCATCCCCGAGATGGCTGACATCCAAGAGGACATAGTAGGCACCGCCGGGGATATAGTCGAGACTGATCCCCAGGTCGTGGATCCGATCGAGGACGTAATCGCGACGTTCCCGATAGGTGTCCCGGATTTCTGGAACGAACTCGGGCGCCGCATCAAGTGCGGCGATCCCGGCGTCCTGGACGAACTCACTGGCACAGATAATGAGGTTTTGAGCGAGGCGGTTGACCGTGTCGGTATACGCCGGGGGGACAACGAGCCAGCCGAGCCGCCAGCCGGTCATCCCGAACCGCTTCGAGAACGTATCGACCACGAAGGCGTCTTGGGTATGTTCGAGCACGGAGGGTGCTCGCTGGTCGTAATCGAGGCCGTGGTACGCCTCGTCGGCCACCATCACGGCGTCGGCCCGTTCGACCATCGTTGTCAGCTCCGCCAACTCGGCGTCCGAGAGGACCGCTCCCGTCGGGTTCGACGGTGAGTTTACCATCACCGTCTGGGTGTTCGGGCTGATCGCCCGTTGAAAGGCATCGAGGTCGGGACGAAACCCGGTGGACGGATCGAGCGTGACGTATTTGAGCTCCCCGCCGGCCTGGCGGACGAAGTTCGGATAGCACGCGTAATGGGGATCGGTGAGGATCGCCTCCTGGCCGGGATCGATCACGGCGAGATAACTCAACAACAGGGCCGGCGAGGAGCCCGGGGTCACAACGATCCGCTCGGTATCGATATCGACGCCGTAGCGCCGATCATAGTAGGTGGCGATCCGGTCACGGAGTTCGGGCTTGCCCTTGGCGGCCGTATAGCCGAGCCCGCCGCCCCGGAGTGCATCGACTGCCGCCTCGACGGCCGGTGCTGGCGGTTCGAAATCCGGTTCACCGACTTCGAGATGGATCACGTCCTCGAGTTCGTTTGCCTTATCGAGGACCTCCATTGCCTCGAAGGCGGTCGTCGCACGCGCCCGCTCGGACACCATGTCCGATGTGAGGACCCGGACCCCCTTCAGCGTGGCTGAATGACCACACGGTCGAACAACCAGCACATTAGGTGCTGGAGATCCAACCGTCGAGTATGGCGACGTACGAGCGGGAGGTCTGGGTCGATGCCCCGTTGGAGTCGGTCTGGGAGTTCCATTCGACGGTCGATGGATTGGTCGCACTGACGCCAGACTGGATGGGATTGGAGATCGAGTCGGTCGAGGGCCCCGATGGCTCGCCCGATCCCGCCGTGCTCGAGACCGGCACCCGGATCTCGATGCGGATGCAGCCACTGGGGATCGGCCCCCAGAACAGTTGGGTCTCGGAGATCACCGCTCGCGACCATGACGGCGACGAGGCCGAGTTCACCGACGTGATGCACGGTGGTCCGTTTCGCAGTTGGCGACACACCCATCGGTTTCGAGCGGTCGACGACGGGACGTTGATCACCGACCACGTCGAGTATGAACTCCCCTTGGGACCGCTGTCGGGAATCTCCGGTGCCGTCTCGATCTTTTTTGCACCGATGTTCCGGTATCGTCACCGTCGAACCCAATCACTGCTCGAATGATACCGACGGGGCGTCGGCCTGCTCGGTTCGCAGCTTCTTACTCGCGAGATTCGCTGCCTTCGGCGGGTGCAAAGATCACCAGCGTCTCCAACGGAGTCTCGATGTCGACGAATTTGTGATCGACACCGCGTTCGACGAACACCGCGTCACCCGGTTCGACCGGATGGTACTCCTCCTCGATCCGGAGTGTGGCCCGACCGGCCGTGATGTAGTAAAGTTCGTCTTCAGTATGGGGATCCTGTGGATCGGGCTGGCCCGGATCGAGTCGGTACAGACCGGCGCTCATCGATCCCTCGGCAAGGAATTCGAGATACGGCTCATCCCGCTTTCCGTGACGATCCCGGAGTGTATCGATGTTGATTGGTTCCATCGATGTCGTTTCGCCGGTTCGATCAAAGAACGTTTTGTCGGTGGGAACCGTCGCCCGTCACCTCGCGACCGGCAAGGACTGAACTTATAACACGCCACCTCATATGTTAAGCTGACCAGTCGCACCGCCGTTGCAACCGTTCGCGTGCCGTTTGGACCCCACCAATGACAGCTGAGAACGCAACCGTCTATCGACTTCATTCGACTCTGGAGGTACCACTCGAAGACCTCCACGATTTCTTCGACGACGCCGAGTACCCCGAGGGAATCGAGGATGTCGAAATCACCCGCCGGAACAACACCTTGACGATCAGTGCCGTCGCCGCCGACGATACGATGAGTAAGTACACGCCGACCGCCCAGCTCAAGGCAACCGTCATCGAAAAGCGGATCCCCGAGGAACCGCCCGAACCCGGTGCTGGGAGCCTTCAGTGGCGGGGGCCGATGGCCGATGACGAGGAAGAAGAGGAAATCCCGACGAAACTCGTCGAGTACGCTGGCTTCAAGGGCGACCGCGAGACGGTACTCCAGAACACCGAGCTCCAATACCGGATGTTCCAAGTTCTCTGTGATCTCGCACAGTTGGCCGAGGGGGGGACTCTGACCGCGATCAGCAGCGTCGACGACACTCTCGAAGCGACCCTGATCGTCGAGGGCGAGGAACGACCGGCCACCATCGAGGTCGTCGAAGAACGCCAGGACGACGATTCCGACTCCGTCAACTGGCGCGACAACGAGTTCATCAGCGGCTGACCACCTCGCTGTTCCGTCCATTCTCCATTTCTCCTTGCCCATCACAGCAGTTGTCTCGCCCGGCCACTGGTTCGTCCCGTTGTAGCTCGGCAGTCATCTCCGATTCGCCCCAGGGACGGTCGAGACCGGCTACTTTTATCAGCCGCCAAACCGGTAGTGTGAGTGTATGACTGACACAGACGTAGCCGTGGTCGGCGGTGGTCCCGCCGGTCTGAGTGCAGCGTTGTTCACCGCAAAGAACGGGTTGGAGACGGTCGTATTCGATACCGATGGCACCTGGATGCATTCGGCCCATCTGTTCAATTACCTCGGCATTCGAAGCATCGACGGTAGTACGCTCCTCGAACGGATGCGCAACCACGCCGTCGACGATCATGGCGCCGAACACCACGAACAGGAAGTGACTGATGTCGCCGCCGACGGCGGCGAGTTTACCGTTACCACCGACGACGGCGAGCATACGGCCGATTACCTCGTGTTGGCGACGGGTGCGAGCCGGGACCTCGCTGAGCACTTGGGCTGTGACTTCACCGACGAGGACATCGTTGACGTCGACGTAACGATGGAGACCAGCGTCGAAGACGCGTATGCGACTGGCGCGATGGTTCGGGCCGAGGAATGGCAGGCGATTATCTCGGCGGGTGATGGGGCGGCGGCGGCGCTGAACATCCTCTCGAAGGAGAAAGGCGAACACTTCCACGACTTCGACACGCCCGACGACGTGTAGGCCCGTCGGACACCTACTGTCGCACCTTCATCCTCCTCCAAGAGCGATCAGTGTAATTTGAGTTCGACGGTCCGGCCATCGGGATCGGTCACGTAGGCGGCCCAATCCCGACCATAGGCACCGAGCCGTTCACGAGGCTCATCCGATTGCACATCGATCCCGGCCTCCCGGAGCTCCGATAACAACGATTCCATTGCGGCTTTGGTATCGGTGTCGTTCGAGCGGACCAGCAGACAGATGTGATCACGCTGGATCTCGATCGGATCGTCGGAGGGAAACAGATGGAGATGCCGACCGCCCGCCACCAGTGAGACGAACGGGAGGTTCCCGTTGTCGAACTTCTCACGATCTCGGATCGGCAAGCCCAGTGTTTCATGATAGAATTCCAATGCAGCATCGAGATCGGAGACGCGAAAGGCGATGTGATCGAGATCAACGATTTCCGGTGGCATGGCTGAGAGCAACGCGGGACACGACAAAAACACCGGGGGCGGTCTGTAGGTTTTAGACCGTTGGCGTCGGAGCAACGGTCATGGATACCGACTACGAACACAATCGCTTGGCGGAGCTCGAAACCAACCCGGAGAAGCCGACCCAACGGTGGGAAATCTCCCCTCAACTGGAGCTTTCGGGATACAATTTCAACGTCGCGATCATCGAGCCGGGTGAACGCCTCTCGCAAAACGCTTACCACTATCACGAAAACCAGGAGGAATTCTTCTACATTATCGAGGGGCGGTGTCGAGCGGAGGTCGCGGATGGCGCGTTCGATCTCGAGTCCGACGAGGTGGCGGTCTTTCGCCAGGGCGTCCCGCATCTGTTGCACAATCCATTCGAGACACCGTGTAAGCTCGTCGCGGTCGGGAGCCCACCCGACGGTCGCTATCCCGTCGAACAGGTCCAAAGTTATGAGGCATTACTCAGAGAGCGGTACGGCGAGACCGGACCACCCTGATCGGTGGTTGGGGGTGTTATAGCGGTCGAGAGGATAGATGAGGGATATGCGCGTCAGCGTTATCGGCGGCAGTCAGGTCACCGATGCGGAGTACCGACTGGCCGAACGGCTCGGCGAACAGCTGGCCGATCGCGGCCACAGTGTCATCTGCGGTGGATTGACCGGGGTTATGGAAGCGGTCTGTAAAGGCGTCAAACAACAGGGTGGGCGGACGATCGGAATCCTTCCCGGGGAACGGCGATCGGCGGCCAACGACTATGTCGACACCGCGATCGCGACCGGGCTTGGCAATGCCAGAAACGCCCTCGTCGTGCTCAACGGCGCCGGGACTATCGCCGTTGACGGGTCGACCGGGACCCTCTCTGAGATCGGCCATGCGCTTGATTACGGGCGCCCGGTCGCAGGGCTCAAGACACACGATATCGATGGCGTCGAACCTTTCGAGTCGCCGGCGGCTGCAATCGAGTACATCGAAACCGAGGCCGGTGGAGGCGACGGCTAAGTGAGGGCGACGAGCTGGCGGCGTAGCGTCGTGGTTACTGAATCGGTGAGCTCCGCCAGCGGTAACATCGAGATGTTCCAGATCACGGCCAGCATGCCGACGGTCAATAACCCGATCGGCACGCCGATCCGCCAGTCCTCCGGGACCCGAACGAACATGACGACCGAGATCCCCAACACGAGCGCCTTTGCGGCCACCAATCCGATGACCCCACCGCTACCGATCGCGATGACCGCGAAGGGATTGGCCTCCGAGAGTCCCTGACTCAGCCCGAGCATCGTCGTGATCGTGTCGCCGACGACGTACCCGAGGATGACGAGCACCCACAGGCGACGTTCGGTCCGAGTCAGTTCCATTCGGGCCGGTGATCGATCCATCGGCTGTTAATACATTCGATCACCGATCGACAGGGCCAATTGCCGGGACGGATTACTGCCATCCAATGGAACTCGATCCGACGGGCTACGACAGCGATACGCTCCATCGCGTCATGACGAGTATCGTCGCCCCTCGACCGATCGGCTGGATCAGCACCGTCGACGAATCGGGCACGGACAACCTCGCTCCTTATAGCTATTTTAACGCCGTCAGCACCAACCCGCCGGTGGTGATGTTTTCGGCCGGTGACCGGGACGGGGAGCCAAAGGACACACCACGCAACGCCCTGGCGACCGGGGAGTTCGTGGTGAACCTCGTCACCGAACCCCTCGCGAGTGCGATGAACGAAACCAGTGCTGCCACTGATGTCAGTGAATTCGACTTCGCCGAGGTTGACCGGGCCGACGCGCGAACGGTCGCTCCACCGAGGGTCGCCGATGCCGTTGCCGTCCTCGAGTGTACGGTCTATGATTCCCTTCGGATCTACGGGAACACCGTGGTGTTCGGCGATGTGACCCACATCTCCGCGGACGAAGCGATCCTCACTGACGGCAAAGTCGACATGGAGAAAATCGATGCAGTCGGTCGGCTTGGCGGTCCCTACTACACTCGCCTCGATCGCCTCGATCTGGAACGGTCCCACTTCGGCGAGTGGGATGGGCCCACCCCTCCGGGGTTCGAGATCGATGATGCGACCAACGAACTCATCGTCGACCGGGAATCGTTCTTGCCGGTCCGGGACGCGCTGCTCGCGGTCACCGACGGACAGAGTATCGAAGCCGCCGCCGAGACATTCGATCTCGACCCCACGACTATCGAATCGGCTCTCGACTACCGGGCGTGGTATCTCGACGGCGAGGTCGGTGACGAGCGGATCGAGGCTGCGCTCGCCGAGGCCGATCTGCCGGTCGAATTCACGTACTGATCTCGGACATCGGCCGATAATCCCGAACTATATCAGGGGCGGCGTCGATACCCGGCTCCATGGCAGTCGATACCGTAATCGCGGGCGGCACCGTCGTCACCGCCGATGGTATGTTCGACGGCGGCGTCGCCATCGACGGCGAGTCGATCGTTGCCGTCGGCGAGGAGTCATCGCTTCCCGAGGCCGAACGGACGGTCGATGCAAGTGGCAAATTAGTCATGCCGGGGTTGGTTGATCCCCACGTCCACATCGATCACGTCCCGGAAAACCGGGCGGGCACCTACGAGGCCGAAACCGGCGCGGCGGCCGTCGGTGGGGTCACCTCCGTGATCGATTTCGCCTGGCAGGGTGGGGATCGGCGAGCCGACGATCCCGAAAAAGGGCTGCTTGATGGGATCGAATACAAACGATCGGAGGGGGAAGCGGAGGGACTCGTCGACTTCAGCGTCCATGGCGTCCTGTCCCGGGAAGATCCCGCGGAACTCGACGATCTCGCCCGGGCGGTCGAGGCGGGTGTGACGTCGTTTAAGATGTTTATGTCGACGTATGCCGTCGGCGTCTCGAACGGTTTTATGAACCTCGCGTTCGAGGAGATCGCCGATCTCGGGGCGGTCGCGCTCTGTCACACCGAGGATCCGTCGGTCTGTACTGCGATGACCGATCGTCTCAAACGCGAGGACAAGGGCGATCCGGAGTACTATCCCCAGTCACGGCCCGATTACGCCGAGGCGATGGGCGCCGCCGATGCCGCCCGGATGGCTACCGAAACCGGTGTCAAGTACTACGGGGTCCACACGTCCTGTCGGCTGGCCGCCGAGGAACTGGCTCGCTTTCAGGAGGACGGGAGCCGGATCCGCGCAGAGACCTGTACACACTATACCGCCCTCGATGGGACGATCCATCAGGAGAAGGGGAACCTCCCGTTGATCGCCCCGCCGTTGCGGACCCAAGAGGATATCGACGCGATGTTCGAGTACCTCCGCAACGGGACGCTCACCGTCGTTTCGACGGATCACTCGGCGTACTTCCGTGAATACAAGGAGGTCGACAACTGGTGGGACAGTCCCTTCGGCGCCACCAGCCTCGAATACACCCTCTCGGTGTTTCACGACGAGGCGGTCGTCAAACGGGGCCACTCCTATCCGTTCCTCGTCGAGGTGATGAGCACCAATCCCGCACGGACGTTCGGGTTCCCCGAGAAGGGCACCCTCGATCCGGGGACCGATGCGGACGTGATCGTTTTCGATCCCGAAGCGACCTACACCATTACCGATGACATGAACGTCTCGAACGCGGATTACACGATGTACGACGGACGCGAGGTTACGGGGCGTGTCGAACACACCTTCGTTCGTGGCGAACAGGTCGTCGAGGACACCGAAGTCGTCGGCGAGCCTGGCCACGGCCAGTTCATCGAACGGGAGTTGCCCGATTGGGACTAATCCGTCCGTCGATTAGTTGTCGACGCCCTTCCGGATCGCCCGGCCCGGTGTTGCGCCGGTCGTTTCGCCGTCACGGACGACGAACTCACCGTTGACCATGACGTGGGGCATCCCCCGAGGGAATTGTTTTGGGTCGTCAAAGGTCGCCGGCGAGGCGACCGTCTGTGGATCGAACACGACGAGATCGGCGTCCATTCCCGGTCTGATGACGCCCTTGCGCTGTAGGCCCATCGCCCGCGCGGGCAGGGCGGTCATCTTGCGGACCGCCTCTTCGAGGGTAAAGAGGTTCTCCTCGCGGACGTATTTCCCGAGGACACGGGGATAGGTCCCGTACACCCGGGGATGCGGTTTGCCCCCGAAGAGCCCGTCGGTGGCGATGGCGACCCGTTCGTAGGCCATCAGCCCGCGAACGTCGGCCTCATCGAGGAAGTGATTGACGATGCTCACCCCGAGTTCCTCCTCGGCGAGGAGATCCATCAGCGCCGTAATGGCATCGACGTCCCGTCGACTCGCGATCTCGGCGACCGACAGACCCTCTAGATATTCGTTTTCGTCGCTCGGCACGTTCGTGACGACGATGTTATCCCACCCGGAGTAGGCACCGGGGTTGTCCCAGCCCTCGATCCGATAGGTCTCGATATCCGTTCGAATCCGCTCGCGCGCGTTCTCGTCTTTCAGATAGGCAACGGCCTGGTCCGGGCCTTCGGCGTGGACCCACGGCGGCAGTGCCCACGAGAGCGTCGTGCTCCCGGCGGTGTAGGGGTACTGATCAGCGGTGAAATCGACGCCCCGCTCGCGGGCGGCTTCGACGATCGCCTTGGCGCGGTCGACCTGGCCGTGTTGTGGCGGGCCGCCGAGTTTGAAGTGTGAGAGGTGAAGCGGAATTCCGGCCTCGGCCCCGATGTCGATGAACTCGTCGTAGGCGTCCCAGATGTCCGAACGCTCGCTACGGACGTGCGCGACGAAGGGCCGGCCATAATCGGCCAGTTCCGAGGCGAGCGTCCGAACTTCATCCGTATCGGCGTAGATACACGGCGTATAGACCAGCCCGGTCGAAAACCCGATGGCCCCATCGGCGAGGGCGGTGTCGACGAGTTCCGCCATTTCCTGGAGTTCTGTCTCCGTCGGCGTCTCATCGGCCATCCCGAGGACGTTAAATCGCACCGTCCCATGGCCGACCAGCATCGCGACGTTCGGGCCGATCCCGGTCGCATCGATCGCATCGAAGTAATCGCCGGTGGCTCCCCACGTCCATTCGTCTTCAAGTCGGCCGTCGAGCCCGCTCAAGTGGTCTTCCCACTGTTCGGCGCCGTTGGTGCGGTGCATCGGCGCCATCGAAAAGCCGTCCTGGCCGAGAATTTCGGTCGTGATGCCCTGCCGGATCTTTGGCGCGAGCGGTGGGTCGTTAAACAACCGGAGGTCGGAATGGGAGTGAGTGTCGACGAATCCCGGGGCAACCACCGCCTCGTCGATATCGATCTGTTCCTCGGCGGCGACAGCGGTCTGCCCGCGATGGACGGCGGCGATCTCACCGTCACGGACGCCGACCGACCCACGGAACCAGGGCGAACCCGTGCCGTCGACGATCCGGGCGTTGTCGATGAGGACATCGAACGTCATGGCACGCCGGTACAGACACCACCCTCAAAAACCCGCTGGATGGGTGGCGGTTCAGCTCCTCGTCGAGGAATCCACGAAAACAGCCCGGTGTCAGTCGCCAGCTGTCGTCAGCGTTGTTCGAGCCATTCGTCCATCAACTCCCGTACGGCCGCATCGCGGTCGCCGTTGTGGTCACGGTTGGCGAGCCGTTCGAGCGATTCCTTCGTCTCCTCCTCAAACATTATCGTCACGCGCTCCATGTCCGGATCCCACTCCCGGTGGCGATAAATAACTCAGTCAGACGGGCGTCGGCCGTCTGGCACCGGGGGTGTATCTGTGGGTTTTATCGCTATCCCAATTCAACGGACCGGTATGCAAACGACCGCCATCGACCACGTCAATCTCTACATTCCCGCAAGCGGTGTCGAGGATGCGCTTACCTTCTATCGTGACCGACTGGGGTTCGAGACCGAGAACGTCGACGCCTACCGCCGGGGCGATCGATCGCTGTTTACGTTCCGGCCCCGGGGTGGTGGCTGCGTAATCCACGTCATTCCTGACGATGGGTTCGAAGCACCGGGACACAACTATAACCATCTCGCCATCGATCTGGATGCGCCGACCGACGAGGTCGAGCAGTTGATCGAATCGGCCGGGTGGACGGTCGAACGGCGGCGTGATCGGGGCGATCGTGCCGGTGCGGATGTGGCGATCTACGTCCGTGATCCGTTTGGGTATACCGTCGAGTTACGGCCGACGGGCTGACGGGTTGAAGCCAGCGCTCGCATCGAGCAACGGTACGTTGATAGGGTCGGTCGATCGATGCCCGATATGGGCGACTCGCCAAGCGTTCTGTTGTTACACGGATTCCCCCCGGAGAATCGTGGCGGTCCAGCGGAGCTCGAGACGGCGATCCGATCGCGGCTGTCCGAGATCGAACTCGATCGCTCCCGGGATCACGAGGACGCGATCGAGCGGATCGCCACCGCCGATATCGTCATTGAGCACGGCTATGGACGGGAGCTGTTCGAGCACGGCACTCACCTCCAGTGGATCCAGTCGTTGTCGGCGGGATACGACCGCTATGATCTGGACTTCCTCGAAACACAGAACATCACCCTCACCACCGTTTCGGGCGTGCACGCGAACCCGATCGCCGAACACGTCATCGGATCACTACTGGCCTTCGAGCACGGTCTCGACCGGGCGATGCGCCAGCAACAGCGCGGCGAGTGGCAACGGTGGACCCCACGTGAGCTCGCCGGCAAGACCATGGGTATCATCGGGGTCGGTGCGATCGGCGGCCGGATCGCCGAACTGGCCTCCGCGCACGATCTGACGGTCATCGGCACCAAACGCGATCCGACCACCGGGGCCGATCCTGTCGATGAGATCTACGGCCCGGAAGAGACCCATACCGTGCTCGGACGCGCGGATTACGTGGTGATCGCCTGTCCGCTGACTGACGCCACCCGTGGGCTCATCGATCGGGAAGCCTTCGCGTCGATGTCCCGTGACGCCGTCTTCGTCAACATCGCACGTGGCGAGATCACCGACCAGGCCGCGTTGGTCGAAATGCTCCAGCGCGGCCAGATCCGTGGGGCGGTCCTCGATGTCTTCGAGGAGGAACCCTTGCCCTCGGAGTCACCCCTATGGAGCCTCTCGAACGTCCTCCTAACCCCACATCTTGCCGGCGGCTCACCGCGTTACGTCGATCGTGTCGCCGACATCTTCGCCGCCAATTACCGCCATTACATCGACGGCGAGGAGTCGTTGATGCAAAACCGGGTTGTCTGATCCGACGAGGTAAGCCGGGTGCTTAAGTCCCCGCTGATGAGATGGCCGTCATGGACATCGACATCGACGGGGATCGACTCCGCGAGGATATCGAAGCGAATGCCGAATTCGGGAAACTCGACGTCGAGGAGGGACGCGGACGTACCGTCCTGACCGGGACCGACGCCGACAGACAAGCGCGCGAACGGCTCGTCGCGGAACTCCAGGCGTGTGGCTGCGAGGTGCGCATCGATCCGGTCGGGAACATCGCCGGCCGGTGGGTGTCATCAGGCGCGGATCCCGACGCGGCGCCGGTCGCCGCCGGCAGCCATCTCGATTCCGTCCCCGAGGGTGGAATCTTCGACGGTGTCCTCGGTGTCTACGGTGCGCTTGAGGCGGTTCGGTCGATCAAAGCGGCCGATGTCGAACTGTCCCGACCGATCGAGGTGATCGCCTTCACCGAAGAAGAGGGCCAGCGCTTTGGCATCGGCACCTTGGGTTCGTCGGTCGCGGCCGGCGTTCGCTCCGTCGAGGAGGCACTGCAGCTTACCGACGAGGACGGCACCACCCTCGAATCCGTGCTCACCGAGTGTGGCTTTCATGGCGACGACGATATCGATCCCGCCGGTTGGGATGCCTGGCTCGAACTCCACGTCGAACAGGATACGACGCTCGAACGGACCGGCCTCCCGGTGGGGATCGTCGATGCGATCACTGGGATCACGAACTGCCGAGCCGAAATCGTCGGCGAGGCCAATCACGCCGGCGCAACCCCGATGAACGAACGCCGTGACGCACTGACGGCGGCGAGTGAGTTCATCCTCGCCGTCGAGGAGACCGCCACCGACATCAACGCCGATCTCAGCGACACTGCAGTCGGGACGGTCGGTAGCATCGATGTCTCGCCAAACTCCCGGAGCATCGTTCCCGGTCGCGTCGAGATGCGAACCGACTTCCGGGATGTCGAGTACGAGGCGATGAACGCGATCGTCGATGCCGCACGTGGGTGTCTCGATCGATTGGCGGATGAGCGACCCGTCGAGACCGAATTCGAACGCTACCGGGATCAAAAACCGAGCCCGATGAGCGAACGGTGTATCGAGGCCGCTATCACTGCGGCCGATGCCGCCAATCTGGGCCATCGTGTCATGCACTCGGCGGCGATGCACGATACCGCAAACGTCGCCGATGTCACCGATACGGTGTTGTTGTTCGCTCCCTCCGAGGACGGCTATTCGCACAACCCTCGGGAATGGACCGACTGGGAGGACTGCAGGAAGGCGACACAGGTGCTCGCGGGGGCTATGATCGAGCTAGCCGCCTGAACGATTCGGCTCACCGTCGGCCGATCACATTTAAAGACCCAGTATATTCTGGGATGGGGGCTATCCGATTTTACCAATTATATGACACATATGCGTGCCTACACGTCGGTACTCCCTGATTTCGCACGATCGGAGCAGTGGGCCACCCACCCGGCGCTGACCGTCTCACGGGCGGTGCTGTTGGGCCTGATCGGACTCTTTGGGGTGTTTTCGATCACCGGCCTCTCGATTCCCTGGCGAATCCAGTTGGGGATCTATCTCATCGGGATGGTGGCGTTGAACCTGCCTCATGGCGGGTACGAACACTTCAATAATCTCCGATCCCGGCTTCGGGGGTTTCAACTCCGCTATCTGGTGTTGTATCTCGTCGGTATTGCCGGCTTTGCCGGGCTCTTTTTCACAACCCCGGTGATCGGACTTGGCCTCGCGCTGGCGGTTGCCATTACTAAAGGGGGATACGGTGGCCTGCATGTCCTCGATGTGACAAGCGGGACGGAGCACCTCGAAACACGGCTTCAGCGGGCACTGGCTGTCCTCGTCCGCGGTGGCGCGATAATGCTCGTGCCGATGGTATTCTGGCCGGGGACTTTCCTCGCCTTCGGCGCCTACATGGTCGCTATCTTCGATCAGAGCGCGGTCACCGGGCTGAGCCACTCATTCGATCTCGTTCGCACAGTCGCTGGTGCTGGCTACGGAGCGGCCCTGATCGCCCACCTCGGGCTGGGATGGTATCGGTGGGACGGTGGCGTCAATTGGCCCATCGACGCCGTTGAGACTGTTTTGCTGGCGGGCTACTTCGCGGTCGTTCCGGTCGTCGTCGCTGTGGGGTTGTACTTCCCGTTTTGGTACTCCGCTCGCCAGGTCGCCCGCATGGCGGCTGTCGAATCAGACCCCGAGGACTCCGACAACGAGCCGGATTTACTCGCGGCGCCCAATACTCGCTTGGTTGCGCTGAAAGCCTGGAGCGTCCTGATCGGTGGGGCGATCGCGACGTTCGGTCTGCTGGCCGGGCTGTGGTTTCTGGCACCCAATCCGCTCGGTGGGGCAGGCCCCCTCGCCGGCGCCGTCGCGTTTTGGAGCGTCTTCATCAGCATCATCGCGTTGCCCCACATCGTCATCGGCTCGTGGTTCGATCGAGATCGCGGTATCTGGTATGTTCCATGATGACCAGCGGCGATCGACCGGCGAGCAGTCCTCGTGGTCGCCTACGCCTTGACGAGGATCTCATCGAGCAATTTCGCCTGGGCCGTCGTGAGATGCTCGATGAACGTCGAATCGCTAATGCCCAGTGCGCCAGCGACTTCCGAGGCGTTTGCCTCCCGGGGGTAGGAAAAAAAGCCCATCCGATCGGCCGTTTCCAACACTTCCCGCTGGCGATCGGTCAACACCGATCGGTCGACCGAGACCAGATCGGCGGCTGTCCGGTCACCGGCGCCGGTATGGCTGACCGAGCGCAGGTGGACTCCGGAAAACGCCGATTGGAGTTCGGTAATGACTGCTTTCAATTCCTCCGGCGACTCCAGATGCAACGTGACGGTGAGGCTGCCATCCTCAGCGGTGACATCGGCGATCGGACAATCAAGGGCCGCGATCCGCTCACAGACACATCCTGTCCCGGCTTCGCGTTCGAACCGGTAGATCCGCTCGTCATCGTATTCGAAGACCAGCTCGAATCCATCACCGATGGCGACATCGTCGGTGAGTCGGATCTCTTCGGTGACGGAATGATCGTCGGCGGTCCGCTCGGACCAGTCAACGCCCGTGATCGACGCGTCGGTGGTCGCCGATGCCGCCGCCACCGGACACGAACCGGGCGAATCAACCACGATCTCGGCCCGGAGTCCTTCCATTCCTGTGTTGATAATATCAATTCTATTACAAAAGGAGTTACGATCGATCTCGCCGGGTCCTGCATCGATCGATCACGATTTCTCGGATCGCCTTCCCCGTCAGCCTACGAAATCCAACCTCGAGCAACCTATCGACACTAACAACCATGCATCGGACAGGCCCGCCACGATCGTTGTGGAAGGAGCGCCCGTTGGCCGGTGATTCGGTAACCGTCATCGGAAGCGGCATCGGTGGCCTTGCGACCGCCTGCTATCTCGCGGCTTGGGGCGCCGATGTCGAAGTCATCGAACAGCACGACCAGCTCGGTGGTGTCATGAACACGCTGACGGTCGATGGCTTCCGGTTCGATACTGGCCCATCGTGGTATCTCATGCCCGATGTGTTCGACCGGTTTTTCGATCACTTCGGCCAGAGCCCGGAGGAGTATTATGATCTGATCCATCTCGATCCACACTACCGGGTATTCTTCAAGGACGGTGATCGGGTCGACATGTCCGGCGATATCGACCATGTGAAGTCGGTCTTCGAAACATACGAACCGGGTGCCGGCGAACGATTCCAGTCCTATCTCGACGAGGCCGAGACGTCCTACGAACTCGGGATGGAATATTTCGTCTATCGTGACCGTGATTCGTTCAGCGACTTCCTCGATCCATCCCTGCTTCGGGTCGCTCGGGGCTTCACGCTGTTGGGATCGATGCAAGACCACGTCGAGAAGTATTTCGATCATCCAAAACTCCAGCAGCTATTGCAATACACCCTCGTCTTTCTGGGGGGGTCGCCGTACAACACTCCCGCACTGTACAACTTGATGAGTCACGTCGATTTCAACCTCGGCGTCTACTATCCGGATGGCGGCATGTACCGCGTCGTTGAGGCGTTGGTCGAACTCGGCCAGGATTACGGGGTGACATTTACGACGAACACTCCGGCAACCGCCCTGCCGGCGACAACGGATGGAGTCGCCGTTCGAACCGACACCGGGCGCCGGTCGCCGGATCACGTGGTCGCGAACGCCAACCCTGCTCACGTTGAACGGGAACTGTTGCCCCCATCGCTACGCGAACACGATCCTGAATACTGGACGACACGAACGTACGCCCCGTCGGCGTTCTTGCTCTATCTCGGCGTCGAGGGTTCGGTGGAGCCGCTGGCTCACCACACTCTCGTATTGCCCGAGGACTGGTCGGCACACTTCGACGCTATCTTCGAGGAACCACGGTGGCCCACTGACCCTGCGTATTATCTAAGTGTCACCTCTCGGACCGACGAAACCGTCGCTCCGGACGGACACGAGGCGGTGGTCATCCTGGTGCCGATTGCTCCGGATTTGGATGATCCACGCGGCGTTCGTCAACGCTATCGGGACCATATCCTCAGGGATCTGGCCGAATCGATCGGCGTCGATTTACGGGATCGGATCGTCGTCGAACGCTCGGCCTGTGTCACCGAATTCGCCGAACGGTACAATGCCCCGCAAGGAACCGCGCTGGGGTTGGCGCATACATTAACACAGACCGGCCCGTTCCGTCAATCACACGCGTCGAACACCGTCGACAATCTCTATTACACGGGATCGTTTTCGACACCCGGCATTGGGGTGCCGATGTGTCTGATCAGTGGGGAACATACGGCCACGTCGATCTACGATAAGGCCGACACGACCACGCCGGATCGACTGGCGGCCGTAATGAGCGGACGCTGAACGGTTGACATACACAAACGGGGGCTTTTATTCACGACACGCCGTACGTGGTCGGGATGGAACCCGATCGTGTGCTCGTTCGGTACGGGGAACTCTCGACGAAAACTCGGTCGGTTCGCCAGGATATGCTCGAACTCCTCCAACACCGGATCCACGAGCGACTGCACTTCGATGAGCTCCCGGTGTCCGACGTGCGCTGGATTCCGGGGCGGGTGGTCATCGAGACGGCGAAAGCGACTGCCGTCGCGGCGTCGGTGGCCGAACTGCCCGGTGTTGTCTCTACCTCGCCGGCGGTTCGGACGGCACCGACGCTTGCGGCGATCGGGGCGGCGGCCGATACGATCGCGGTTGGCGGGAGCTTCGGTGTTGACGCCAATCGAGCCGGCGATCACCCGTTCACCAGTGAGGATATCGGCCGGGAAATCGGGGCCCGAATTCAGGATCGAACGGATGCCGAAGTCGATCTCACACATCCTGAGACGTGGGTAGAGATCGACGTGCGTGACGATCGGGCGTTTCTGTTTACCGACCGTCGGTCGGGACCGGATGGATTGCCCGTCGGCACACAGGAGCCGGTTGGCGCTCTCATTAGTGGCGGTGTCGACTCCTCGGTTGCCGCCCACGCCATGCTGACGCGGGGCTGTGACATCGTCCCGATTTACTTCTACAACGAACCGGTCGCCGCACCGGATCACCTTGCTCGGTTTGAGGCCGTCATCAAGCAGCTCCGTCGGTTTCACCCCGGCAAACAGTGGCATTATTACCGTGTCGACATGGGACCGGTCAACGAACAGTTACTCTCGGTTGAAGGCGGCCGGATGGTGCTCCATCGGTTGCTCATGTTCCGGACGGCCTCACAGATCGCCATCGAGGACGACCTCGCCGGCTTGATGACCGGCGAAGCGATCGGCCAGAAATCCTCCCAAACAACGGCGAATCTCAAACACAGCCACGCCGCCGCCTCAGTGCCGGTGTATCGTCCGTTGGCGACGGTGCCAAAGTCGACGATCGTCGACCGGGCCCGCCAGATCGGCACGTTCGAGCCGGCAACCATCGAATCGGCGTGTCGGAGCCTTGCCCCGGCGGATCCCTCTCCGGAGTTGACAGCGACGCGACTCGAGGTTATCAAAGACCGGATCGGGTTCGAATCGCTTGTAACGGAGACATCGGACCGGATCACACAGGTCCGACTGGAGAGCCCAACAGCGTCCAGTTGATCCCTGACAACCCGTTGTCAGGATTACTGACTATTTGATCACCTTGCATGATGGTGGTTTACTGGGGAAACACCTCGGTCGATAATTGCTATATTATTTTTGGACTATTGATTGAACTATCGAATACAATTACTTTGGGTTCCCTCAAAACTTTTTAGTGAAGAAACTGCCATATTATCTGATAAGGGGGTGATTGTATGCTCGGGTCTCCCTCGTTTTCGATCAGCCGTATCGTCGGACGAGCGGTCCGATCCGCGTCGCGTTACGATCTCGTGCTCGCGTTGATCCCTTCGGCGTTCGTTATCGCGATGCTTTTGGGTAATCTCGTTTCCCTGTCGATGCAATCCCAGCTGTTGGTGGCGTCGATCGTCGGAGCGATCGCGGTTATCGACGCGCTCTTTTTGAATCCGCCCAATCCTAAAAGCGACGAATAGGGAGACTCGTCCGAGCTGACGGACGGTTGAATATATTCGTGGTACGACTGGCGTTCAGTCCGTCATTATCGTGCCAATTGTACCGCATAACTGGTGGGCTTCGCTATGGGATTTGTGATGGTTTGACACATTACTTTTTTATAGAATCACAAATATAGGATTAGATGGGTGATGCCGATGGCTCTGCCCACAACCGACCAGTGGACTCAGAGCCTTGACTTCCCATCTAAACTGTTCGGAAGCACCGGTTTTGAAGACGTCGAGCTCTACGAGACGGACGAGGAGTTCGTCTTGAGCATCGAAATGCCGGGATTCGAACGCGAGGAGATCGACGTCAATTGGTACGAGGGCCGACTGACGGTGTCGGCGGATCATGAGGACGAAGTTCGCAACAAAAAGAAGACCTACCACCGGACCTTCCGAATGCCCAAAGAGATCGAGCCCGAGGAAATCGAAGCGCAGTATCGCAACGGGGTCCTTGAGGTCCGGTTGCCCATCCTGAAGGGCACGACGGTGCGTGGCGAACAGATCGAAGTCAAAGGTTAACCGCACGATTCCAGCCGGTTTTCCGTTTTACTTGGTCACGATATTTTGAGTTGGAACGTCGTTTAGCCGGTAGCGGGTGCCAAATCACTTACTGATTGGTAGTTGTCGGCTCCTCCTCCCCTCCCGCACTACTCGGCCTGCGGCCTGCGTTGTTCCTTGAGGAAGTGACTCGGCCTCGAAGATTAGTTGAAGGTGCTCAGGAGATCGACGCCAAAGAACCGAACTAACAGCTCATCGAGACTCGCCCTGCCGGCGAATGAGCCGTCGCTAGGTCCGCGTTGCGGAGGACCGTACTGATAGTTGCGAGGAACCGGTCACGTCCTACACCGGTCACAGTCCATCGGTGTCCTGCGGGACGACGGTGAATCCGAGCGTTCGAAAATCGGTTCGGTCGAACGTGAACGCGTATTCGATGTCGTGGTCATCGGCGAGGAGCGCACTCGAATGATCGACAAACGAGATTTGCTGGTCGTCGTAGTGGGTGAACTGCTCGCACGTTCGGTTGAATGCGTCGCCTCCGACGGGGCGGACGTTGAAACTGCTCGCCTCTCGAATCCTGTCGAGTGCGGTGACTGCTGGGCGGTGCCCGACTTTTCGGAGCATCAGCGTCGCGAACTCGGAAAGGACGTATCGGCTCGTGAACAGCGGGTTGTACTGAAGTTCTCCTGACCGGATACCGTCAAAGACGGCGCGGGCGCGGTCATGCTCGGTGGCGCGCTCGTTGAATCGAGCGAAGAACGCAGCGGTGTCGATGAACAGCGGTGCTGGAGGGGATGGCATCGATGAGCCGTTACCCGTAAAGGATGTCGTCGATATCCGTCGCACTCATCTCGTCGCCGGCGTAAGTCTCGGCGTCCCAGAACGCGTCGTCGGGATCGACGTGATGGATGGCCGCTTGGCCCTCGCTGAGGGTCCACACGAGGGAGGTACCGATCTTCTTACAGTCGAGTTTCCCGTCGTCTCGGAGCCGCCGGAGTCGCTTGTCAGCGTTTTGGCGTGTAACACCGACTGCGTCGGCAATTTCGGTAGTCCCAGCAGGTTCGTGTGCGGCGACAGCTGCGAGGTACTCCTGATCGTCGTGTTCGGCCTGAAACTGCCCGTGGTCGTCACGCTCGTTCTCGCTCATATCCATGACTGCTGTGACCAGGCACTTAACGACTTGCTCCGTAGCAATCCGATACGGAAACGAACAGATGATCAGGATTCTTTAAGCCAACTGCAAAATCGGAACGATCTTCCAAGAACTGGCCGGTCGCGAAGCACAACTTGATACCAGCCGCCCGCAAGCACCCGGTATGGACACTGTCACGGCTGGGGAGGTCCGGATGCCAGCGCTCGGCCTTGGGACGTATCGTCTCCGGGGGCAGGGCTGTCGAAACGCCGTCCGGACCGCCATAGATATCGGTTATCGCCATATCGATACGGCGGAGTTCTACGACAACCAATCGGCGATCGGCGACGCGATCGAACGCGCCGCGATCGATCGCGATGAGCTGTTTGTCACGACGAAGATCTGGCGAACGAATCTGGCGTACGATGACGCCCTTCGATCAGCGACCGAAAGCATCGCCAAACTCGGGCTGCAGACCGTTGATCTGCTTTTGATTCATTGGCCCAGCGAGGAGGTTCCCCACGAGCAACCGATCAGAGCGATGAACGAACTCCAGGACGACGGCCGCGTTCGGCATATCGGTGTCAGCAACTTCAGCATCGAACAGCTTCGTGAGGCCCAGTCCATCTCAGCAACGCCGATCGTCACGAATCAAGTGGAGTACCATCCGTATCAGAGCCGGGCCGATTTACTCCAGTACTGTGTGGCCAACGACATTATCCTGACCGCCTATAGCCCGCTGGCGAAGGGTACTGCCGCCAGCGACGAGACGCTCGATAAGATCGGCCAGCGATACGACAAAACGGCCGCACAGATCACACTCCGGTGGCTGATCCAACAGCCACAGGTCGCCGCGATTCCGAAAGCGTCCAGTCGTGACCACCTCGCGGCGAACTACGATATCTTGGACTTCGAACTGACGCCCGCCGAGATGCGAACCGTCTTCGAACTGCAAGGGGGCCTCCCATCGGGACTGGCGGCGACACTTGATCTCTGAACGGGATTGGACGGGAGATCCCGCTTAGCCTTCGGTATCCCCAGTGACGAACAGGACGCGTAGACGATACCCCTCGCCATCACCATCACGGGCGAGCGATTCGATCTTGGCGTTCTCGACCGAGATATCGATGCCATCGGCGGGCGCGATCACCCGCTCGTGGATCATTTCCAGCAGCGATCGTTCGAAGGATTCGTCGGCTGGCAGATCGAATTCGACGGTGAGTTCATCAGCCATATCCGTCGGTTGCACGGCCCGCCACTTATTTGTCACTCATCCAATAGGTGTTGATCCCGTCGATCGTCCGTTCGATTCGTCGGATCCCAGCCGGTGAGCCGTCACTCGAAGAGTTCGTGATCGTAGGCGTCGTTTCCATCCGATTCCGCTTCCGGTCGATCGCCATCCTCACCATCTGTTTCGGTGATGATACCCGCCGCGAGCGCCTGCCGTTTGCACTCCTCACAGACCGGTAGCGACGCTTCACCGTCGAGGCGTAACACCGCGGTGACACCACAGAGTGCCGTCTCGCCTGCCTCGAAATCGACGACATGAGCCGTTGGCTCTTCCCCCTCATCTTCGAGTTGGATCCCCCAGGCATAATCGGACATGCGCTAACGCGACACGGATGGTTCACACTACCGAGGAAAGTAAATTTTGGCCAATTCGAGAGACAGAGCCGGTATTGGAGTTGCTGAGGAATCTACGTCGGTCGCTCACTATCCCTGATCGCCGGTGGCGCGCGGAGTTATAAGCTAGCCGACAAATCCGCCTCAATAGCCCGAAGTTGGCTGATTCGATAAAGAACGCTCGTATGAATGCTGTTGAGATTTAGGTTCGGCGAAAAATTGTTTGTTGATTGTAAAGTTATAAGACGTTCGAGCGTGTATATCAAGTTGAAATGAGTACCCAGAAATCTATCCGCCGAGAAGCCGGTAGCGTTCACGAAAACCCCGTCCGGCTCGATGAAGAAAAGGTCGAACAGATCGTCGACGCACTCAACACCGATCTCGCTGACGCCTACGTTCTGTACCACCAACTGCACAAACACCACTGGAACGTCGAAGGGGCCGAACACCGTGATATCCATGTCTTCCTCCAGGAAGCCTACGAGGACATCGAGGAGGCAGCCGATGACGTCGCCGAACGTATCCAGGCGATCGGCGGCGTTCCCCACGCGAGTATGACGGCCCTCTCGGAGGCGGCGACGCTCGAACCCGAAGACGAGGACGTCTATGACATCCGTAGTTCGCTCGAAAACGATCTCGAAATGTACGGTGACGTCATCGAGAGTTACCGCCAGCATATCGAGCTTACCGAGCGCCTCGGTGACCACGCCACCGCACAGATGCTGCGCGAACAGCTCATGGACCTCGAAGAACACGCCCACGTGATCGATCACTATCTCGAGGACGACACGCTGGTCCTCGAGTCGGCCACGAACTGACGTCGTCGTTTTCTCGACGTTCGATTGCTGAAAAGGGGTTTTTTCGCACTAAGCGACGCCTGTTGCGTTATTACTGGTTCTCCCAGTTACGTGATCCTCACGTAAGTAGATGCCAGAATCGGTAACCCCGCTTAATCGGTCGCTGTCGGTTTGAGGTCACCGGCTACCGGATCGACCTTCGCTCCGGGGTCTCTCCCGGGGTGGCTCTATTCTATAAGGTCAACGGCGGTGTCGGTCGCGATCCAAGCGTCCTTATTGCCATCCTCGATAAAGACCAATCGACCCGGTCTTGATTCACAGACACAGATTTCATTGGGGGACGATTCCGACGACTCTTCCGGTTTTTCTTCCCGGTGGGTGTGGGATGAGCGACCCATCGATATCGCTTTAGGCAAACCTAAAATAAAAAGGGTTCGATACGTATTATACGATTAAGCAAATCCAGTCGTTGTTCACCCTCGCGTCGAGCATGACGATACGAGGCGAAGCGATAGGTATTTTAGGCAAGCCTAAAAATTCGCGGAGTAACGAATGGCTGCCGACATCTGTGTCATCGTCCCGACGATCCGGGAATACGACTGTCTGCGGTCGTATTTCGATAACGCACGGGAGTATGGGTTCGACCTCGATCGACTACACGCGGTTTTGGTGACCGAGGATTTCTGTGACGTCGCTGGCATGGAGCGGATGCTTGCCGAAGAGAACGTCGCGGGAGCGGTGTTCGATGGACAACGACGGGCCGAATGGTTCCGGAACCACGGCATCGAGGAGTACCGACATCTCATCCCGGAGGCGAGTCACGCCCAGACGAGTTTTGGACTCCTGTACCTCTGGGCGAACGAGTTCGACTACGGTGTCTTCATCGACGACGATACACGACCTCACCCGGAACACGATTTCTTCGGGACACATCTCGAGAACCTCCATTACGAGGGACCGATCCGAATGGTCGAGTCCGATAAACACTGGGTGAACGTTCTCTACCAGGGCGACAACGAACTCTATCCGCGGGGCTATCCCTATTCGGCCATGGATGAGACCCGAGAAGTGCGGCGCTCATATGTGGATGACGTGGTCGCCTCACAGGGACTCTGGACGAACGTTCCCGATCTCGATGCCGTGCGGATCCTGATGGACGGCGACCTGCGCGGGCAAGCACAGACGCGGACGGCCGCCTCGGATTTCGACGAGGATTTCGTGGCGGCGCCGGGGAACTACCTCACCGTCTGTTCGATGAACCTCGCGTTCAAGCGGGAGGTCGTCCCGTCGTTCTATCAACTCCCAATGGACGATAACCGCTGGGATGTCGGCCGGTTCGACGACATCTGGTCGGGACTGTTCCTCAAACGGGCCTGTGACGTCCTTGACAAACAGGTCTACAACGGCGCGCCGCTCTGTCAACACAACAAAGCCCCGCGATCGACCTTCGATGATCTTCAAAACGAGGTTGCTGGTCTCGAACTCAACGAACACCTCTGGGAGATCGTCGATGACGCGGGTGAGGAAGCAGACTCCTACGTCGAGGTGTGCAGGGCGATCGCTGATGCACTCGTCGACGGCGACTGGTCGGAGTGGAATAACGGCGCATTCTTGAACCACTGTGGCGAATCCATGCACGAATGGCTCGCGTGTCTGGATGCGATCGCCCCGAGGGCGGTCGAACACGCGGCCGTAGCGACGGATGACTGAGACGTAATCACAAATGTTTAGTATTTTTAGGGTGGCCTAAAAACTATGACAGAAGACACTCACCTTACCCGTCGGCGTATGCTCAAAACAACGGCGGCCGGTTCGGTTGTTGGCCTGGCTGGGTGCTCGGCACCGACCATCTTGGGGGGCGACAGCGACGATAGTGAGGACACACAGAATATCGAGATCCCGGCACTGAGTACGTTCCGCGGTTCGGGGGCCCTTATCGAGGGACGGCCGGCTCCAGGCGGCACCTCGATCGAGGATCTCCCGGACCTGTCAGGATCGTTGAATCTCTACATCGGCGGTGGTGAGGGTGGCATCTACTTCCGGTTCGTCGAGTTGCTTCAGGAGATCTACCCGGAATTTCAGGTCTTTGCCAGCAGCGCCTCGTCGTCATCGCTTGCCCAGACGGTTGTCGAGGAGGTAAACGCCGGCGCACCCCAAGCCGATGTCTTCTGGTCGATCGATGCGAGTTCGCTCGGATTCGTCGCCGACAACGACGGATACGAACCTCTCTCCGACGAAGTCGTCGATTCCGTGCCGGCCGGCTTTCGTGGCGATGACAACGCCTGGGTTGGCGTTGCGGGGCGTGCCCGGAGCATTCCTTACAATACCGATCAGCTAAGCGCGGACGACATCCCCTCGAAAATCCAAGAGATCCCGGCCATCCAACCGCTCCAGGGAACTATGGGATGGGCTCCGACCTACGGTGCGTTCAAGTCGTTCGTGACGGCCATGCGACTACTACGGGGTCGAGAAACAACCCGTAAGTGGCTCGTTTCGATGCGGGAAGCCGGTACCCAACGGTTCCCAAACGAATTCGTCGTGTCCAGTCAGGTGGCTGATGGCGCCCTCAATGCCGGGTTTGCAAACCATTACTATGCGCTTCGCGTGAAAAACAGCCGTCCCGACGCCCCGATCGATCTGGCGTTTACTGACAGTGATGCCGGCGCGCTCGTCAACGTGGCCGGCGCGCTTCGGATCAACGGTACCGAAAAGGACGAGCTGGTGAACAACTTCATTCGACATCTGCTCTCGGCCGAAGCACAAGAGTTCTTTACGACGGTCAGCTTTGCCTATCCAATGATCCCGGACGTCGCCCCGCCCGGCGGGCTGCCGACCATCGACGAATTGAATCCGCCGGATATCGATCTCTCGGAGCTATCCGATCTCGAACCGACGCTCGCCCTCATGCGGGAGGCCGGTGTACTCGGATAAGCAATGCGACTTCAGGAGTGGCTGAAAGCCGCACGGACGCATCTCCGGAAGGAGGATCCATCGGCGATCAACACCGGTTTGACGCTGCTTGCCGCCGCAATCGCCGCCGCACTTGTCCTGCCGCTGGGTTGGCTCATCGTCGACGTCTTCAATCTGGGGCCGCGTGCCATCGAACTCGCGATCGACACGACGACCCTGCAGGTACTGATCCGCAGTATCGCCCTCGTTGCCGTCGTCACGACTGCAAGCGTCGTCGTCGGCGTGCCCCTCGCCGTCCTCACAGTCCAGGCCGATATCCCGCTTCGACGGCTCTGGACGATCGTTGCCGCGCTCCCGTTGGCGATCCCGAGTTATCTCGGGGCCTTCGCCGCCGTGTCGGCCTTCGGCCCGCGGGGCGTGCTGGCCGATGCACTCGCTCCTTTCGGGATCGAACAGCTTCCGACGATCTACGGCTTTTTCGGTGCGTCGGTCGTTCTGACGTTTTACACTTACCCGTACGTCTTCTTGACCACACGGGCATCACTTCTCTCGTTGGATACCTCGCTCGTCGAGGCGGCACGGACGCTCAACTGCGACCGTTGGGAGGCGTTTCGTCGGATTACGCTTCCTCAGATCACCCCCGGAATTACCGCCGGTGCGTTGCTCGTGGCGCTGTATACGCTCTCGGATTTCGGCACCCCCAATATCATGCGGGTAGAGGTCTTCACCCAGTTCATTTACGCGCGGTATAACGCCTTCATGCGCGATTACGCGGCGTTGTTGTCCCTCCAGCTGTTCGCGGTGACGGCCGTGATCCTGGCGATCGAATCCCGGATCGGGATCGATGAGTCGGGAGCCTACGAGAGCCGGAGCAGTCAGGGATCCATCGATCTCGAACTCGGCCGCTGGCGCTATCCGGCGACGTTACTGCCGGCCACGGTTGGGCTTGTTGCCATCCTTCTGCCGGTCGGTATTTTCGGCATGTGGCTCGTGCGGACCGGCCCCGGCTATGCATCCGGCTCGATGGCGTTCTCGTGGTCCTATGGGTGGCATTCGGTGTGGGTCTCGTTGCTCGCTGCTGGTGGGGCGATCCTGGTTGCTCTCCCCATCGCTCTGCGATCGGCCGTATCCGACTCGTGGCTCGCTTCACTCGCTGATCGGGCGCCGTATGTCGGCTATGCGACGCCGGGCATTGTCCTGGCGATCGCGCTGGTGAGCTTCAGTCTGGATATCGTTCCACAGCTCTACAAAACGATCCCGCTGTTGGTGTTCGCCTACGTGGTCCGATTTATGCCACAGGCCATCGGCTCGATCAGGACGTCGACCCTCCAGGTCGACCGGAGCTTAGTCGAAGCCGCCCGAACGCTCGGCCATTCCCGATCGAGTGCTTTCCGATCGATCACCTTTCCGCTGATCGTTCCCGGTATCGCGACGGGTGCAGCACTGGTTTTTCTGACGACCATGAAGGAACTGCCAGCGACGCTTTTGCTCCGCCCGCTCCGCTTCGACACCCTTGTCACGTATATCTGGCGGGTGCAGGAAGCCGGGTTGTACGGTCAGGCGGCGATCCCAGCCCTTGTGTTGGTCTTAGTCTCGGGAGTGTCGATGGCCGTCATTTTGGCCCAGGAGGGCGGTCGCGAGTCGGATTAAACCCATACAATGCCTGATCAATGCCTTCCACTGGTTGATATTCTCGGGACCGGTTTGAACCACGGTTCCCGTCGGCTCGGTAGTGGTTGGCGATCCCATTTTCGATCGATCGATCTGTTTACTGTGTCCCATGCAACGTCGTAGCGCCCATCTCTCGACGGCTGCCCTCGGCTTTTGTGCCATGATTGCTGTCTGGGTGATCACCACGCAGGTGTTTCCCTATCACTCGCTCAATCACGATGAGGGTGTCTATTTACAGCAGGCCGCGATGCTCCTTGAGGGACAGTTGAACCTCTACCCTCCGGTCGAGGGCGTCTTCCGCCCGTGGTTTTTCGTCGAGGATGGCGACCGGTTGTATCCGAAATACGCGCCGGTCCCCGCGGCGATGTTCGCCCTCGGGGGCCTTCTCGGCAACGTCCGACTGGCGCTGCCAGCGATCGCGGCGGCAAACGTCTTGCTCGTGGTTGCCGTGGTTCACGAGTTGTTCGACCGACCTACGGGACTCCTCGCTGGGGGGTTCGTTTTGGCGTCGCCGATCTTTCTGATCGACTCATCGGTGTTTCTTCCGTATGCCCCGACAACGCTTTTGAACCTAGTGTTTGCTTACGGGTATTTCCGAGCGGATCGGACTGCTGACCGTCGGTGGGCAACGATCGCAGGTGTGGGGATCGGGTTGGCCTTCTTTGCCCGTCCCTACACGGCAGTTCTGTTCGGACTGCCGTTCATCGGACATGCGCTCTGGCGGCTGGCGATCGATTGGCGGACCGTGATCGAACGGCAAGCGATTATCGCCGGACTCGCATTGGCCGGAGTTCTGACGGCGCTTCAGTATAACGCGCTCATGACGGGATCGCCGTGGCTGTTTCCCTACCAGGCGTTCGCGCCGCTCGATGGCCTTGGCTTTGGTCACCGGCGGATTCTCGGCCACGAGATCCGGTATACGCCGGAACTGGCGTTGCGTGCGAACCGTGAGAACGTCAGGCTGTTTTTCAGCGAGTGGATCGCCGGAGGGGTGTTCGGGACGGGGCTGGCGGTTTTTGGATTGGCGCACACGATCCGTCAACACTTTTCCCCGCGGCGGGCAGTCCTCATTGGATTGGTCGGTACGATCGTCGTCGGCAACCTCTATTTTTGGGGAACGTTCAACCTCCTCGGTGATATCGACCGCGCTGGAGACGGCCTTATCGCTGCATTTGGTCCGTACTACCACTTCGATCTCCTAGTCCCGACGGCGGCGCTCGCAGCGGTGGGGATACGCCACGGGACCCGGATCCTCAAGCGGATCCTCGATACTCGGTTCGATCGACGGGTTGTCCGGAGCTTGGTCGTAGGGGTCTTGGTCATAAGCGTCGTCGCTGCAGGCTCGGTCACGGCCGCCGATTTCGACGAACGGGTCGACGAAAACATGGAGGCCACGACCACATACGAAACCGTCTATGCCCCTTTCGAGGGTGGGCCACCGACGAACTCGCTGGTCTTGCTTCCGGATCCCTACGGCGACTGGCTGAACCACCCGTTCCAACCGCTCCGCAACGAACCCGGTTTCGATGGTCGGGCCGTTTACGCGATCGACGACGCTCCCTTTGAGGTGGCAAACACTTTCCCGGATCGGCGGCTGTATCGATACGTCTACCGGGGGGCCTGGGCGCCGTATGATGGCTCCCCGGAGGCAGCCCGGCTCCAACGGGTCCGGGACGTCTCCGGTGACCGGGTACGCCTTGGGACGACCGTCGGTATCCCCGATGGCGCGATCGGCGTGACGGTACGCCTCGAAGCAGGTGGGGAAACCGCCTACTACGTTGCGGAGATGCCTGAAGAGTCGCTTGACATTAACCTCACAGTATCCCAAGACACACTACGAGTTACCGGAGACATCCAACCGGTCGGAGACGAGACGCTGTCGATTGCGGATCGAGATGTCGTCGGATTGACTGTGTTCGTTGACTACGGTGCTGGCGGTGGGTTCTCCTATCGATTCGATCTCCCCGTTTCAGTCACTAACGGCCAGGTGCGTGCGCTCTCCCCACGGATCGAACGGTGCCGAAACGCTCGTGCCTGTGGTGGGGCCGCCGCCTACATACCCGAATCGGCACCGGAGGGCGTCTTTGTCCGGACGACCTTGGTCGGTGTAGAACCAAATCCATAAGTTTAGGTCTGCCTAATCCAGGCGCGATGGAGCTAACGCGACGCGATGTGGCCGCGGCGCTGGCGGCTGCCGGCATCGCTATCGGTGGGGGCGGTGCCGTCCTCGCATCGCTGGACAGGGATCCGCCAGCGGTGGCTGAGGAATCATCCCGACCGCTCAGCGAGGAGACGCTGTCGACACTGGTCGCAGCTGCGGGAGTGCTGTATCCATCCGAAGTGGCCAACATCGAGGAATTCGTCACGGGGTACCTCCTGGGACGGGCCCAGGATAGCGAGTCCTACGCTAGCGGGATCGCGGACGCTGCGGGGTACCTCGATGCGTACGCGGAATCCTGGTATGACGAATCCTTCGCTGAGTTGGATCGACAGACTCGCACGGAAATGCTGGAGAACATGGGTGCCGACAGTGCAGCACCCGATCCTGCGGGCTCGGATGTCGAGCGTGTCAGATACTACGTTGTGAACGAACTGCTCTTTGCATTGTACACCTCCCCGACCGGCGGGCGATTGGTCGGGCTCGAAAACCCCCAGGGTCATCCCGGCGGGCTCGGGAGTTACCAGCGAGGGCCCCCATCGTGAGCGCGAGTGGTACCTCCGACCGGACGCCGTCCGATCGGGTCGATGTCTGTGTGATCGGTGCCGGTCCGGCCGGGGCGCTGATCGCCCATTCCCTCGCCGACCGCGGCCACGAGGTACTCGTGTTGGAGGCCGGCAAACGGTTCGATCCCCAAGAGCGGCTTGAACGCATGGAACGGTCGATCCGACCGGCCGCCGATCCGGAAACGGTCTGGGAAATGGGCGGCGAACGGGATGCCTATTCCTCGACGGGTGAGTGGTTCTATCCGCTCAATCGCGCGCGAGTCAAGGGCGTCGGCGGAACGACGCTTCACTGGCAAGGTATGGTCATGCGTCTGCACGCGAGCGATTTCGAAACCAACAGCCGGTTCGGTGTCGGTTCGGACTGGCCGATCGATTACGAAACGCTGCAACCGTACTACGCCGACGCCGAGACGGCACTGGGCGTCGCTGGGGCAGCGGATAATCCGTTTGCACCGCCACGGGATATGCCCTATCCCCTGCCCGCCTTCTCGCCGTCGTTCAGCGACTCCATCTTTGCCGAGGCGTGTGAGCGGCTCGGGATTACCATGCATTCGGTCCCGAACGCACGCAATTCCGAACCCTACGATGATCGGTCGGCGTGTGTGGGCTACGGGACCTGCAAACCGGTGTGTCCGTCGGGCGCGAAATACGATGCGACACGACACATCGAAAAGGCCGAACGCGCGGGTGTCCGGGTGCTTGATCGCGTACCGGTCCAACGTCTCAAGCACGATCGAGCCGGCGAGACCGTCGAGACGGCGGTCTATGCCACTCCGGACGGAGCGACCTACGAACAACCTGCCAGACAGTTCGTCGTCGCGTGTGGCGGTGTGGAAACACCCCGGTTGCTCCTGTTGTCGAAATCGGACACCTACCCGGACGGACTCGGCAACTCAAGCGGCCTGGTCGGCCGGTACTTCATGGAACACCTGTTTGCCGGGACCGGGGGAGTCATCGATCGACGAACCCGCCAGAACCACGTCGGTTTTCTCACGAGTGAAACCCATCAGTTCTACGAGGATCCTTCGGCGGGAACGGAGGCGGGGATCCCCGCGAGTCGTATGGATCGAACGGAATACACTCCGATGAAACTCGAGTTCTTCAACTATGCCGGGCCGTCGCCGGTCGAGTTGGCCCTCAACAGCGACGAATGGGGTGATGCGTTGCTCGAAACCATCCGGGACGCCTACGGAAACAGTATCGCGATGGGTGGCCTCGTCGGCCAACGACCCAGGAAGACCAACTACGTCGGACTGGATCCATCGACGACCGATGCGCATGGCAATCCCGTACCGGAGATCCACTGGCGGGTCGATGACACGACCAAACGAACGATCCGACGAGCCAACCGCATTCAGGAGGCGGTACTTTCGGAACTCGATACGGACATCACCTGGCAGGTCGGGCCGGAGAATACCGGACCGGCCTACCATCATATGGGGACGACCCGGATGGGAACGGATCCGGAGACGAGCGTCGTGACTCCTCGCATGCGAACACACGATCTCACGAACTTATGGATCGCTGGCAGTAGCGTTTTCGTGACCAGCGGAGCGATGAACCCGACGCTGACGATCGCCGCTTTAGCGTTGAAGGCGGCCGATCATATCGACGAGACGCTCTAGAAAGCCCGGATACAGCCCGGATACAGTCGGCTCTCCAAGCGCAGGCCTCGAACAACGGGATACCGACGCGGAAAATCAGTTGGCGTAGGTGTCGATAATCTCGTCGAGGGTCTTTTCCTCGTCCGCTGTGGATTCTTCGTCCGGACCGTCGGTTACCGGTTCGTCGTCGTCTCGTTCTTCCTTTCGTTCGATGAGCGCGTTAGTTGTCATACCGGCTACTCCGCCGAACACGGTTAAATTGGCATCGATATCGGCTGCCATCGATTTTTCAGTACCGCCGACGAATCAACGCCTATGGCCCCCGAGCCCAGGATCCTCGTCGCCGGGGAGACGCTGATCGACTTCGTCCCCGAGACGATTGCACCGCTCGAGACGGTCGAGTGTTTCAAGCGGCGGGCGGGCGGGGCTCCGGCCAACGTCGCGGTCGGGCTCGCTAAACTCAAGGAAACGCCCTGGTTGTGGACCCGGATCGGCGGCGATCGATTCGGAACATTTCTCGACTCCACGCTTGCTGCCTATGAGCTGCCGGCACGGTTTATCGAACGCGACGAGTCGGCCAAGACGACACTGGCGTTTGTTGGGCATAATGAGGATGGTGACGCCGAATTTTCCTTTTACCGAGAAGACACTGCCGACACCCGCTTCGAGACCGGGAGAATCCCCGACGGCGTGCTCGATACGGTCGAGATCGTGTATGCCGGTGGGATCGTGCTTTCGGCCGATCCGGCCAGAGCGGCGATCTTTGAGTTGCTCGACCGGGCACAAAAACAGGGCTGTCGGATCTTCTTCGATCCCAATACCCGCCCCGAACTATGGACTGACGGCGAAAGTCAACCGGTCATCGAACGAGCTCTCGCACGGGCTGACATCGTCGCAACGAGTACCGACGACCTCATGGCGATCGGCTGGCCCGGATCGATCGATCGGCTGCTCGATAAGCTGCTTGCGAGCGGTCCGCACACGGCTTTTCTGACGAAAGGTGAGGTCGGCGCGGTCGTCAAAACCACGGATCGAGCACCGTGGGGTGAACAGCGCTACTCTCATGCCGGGTTTGCAGTCGACGCCGTGGATCCGACCGGCGCTGGGGATGCCTTCGCCGCGGCCGTGCTCGCGGGACTGGTCGAGTCTGACGGATCTCTCCAAGAAATCCTCCAGTTTGCCAACGCCGTCGGCGCCCTCGCTACCACCACCTCCGGTGGAATGGCGGCGATGCCGACCCAAGCGGCGGTCACAGCCTTTCTGGCCGAACGGTCAGACGAGTCGGAATAGCGTCTTCCCTCAAAGTGCTATCATCCCTGAAAGCTGAACCGATAAGCGGAATCAGTGGCCCAGGGGGCCGGATATTTATCGTTCCCTGTGGACTACCCTTCATGCGCAACGCCAAGATCGTCTGTACCCTGGGGCCTGCCTCGGACGACACCGATTGTATCGATGGGCTCGTCGAGGCGGGGATGTCGGTTGCTCGGCTCAACGCGAGCCACGGATCGACGGACCATCGGGCGACGATTATCGATCGGATTCGTGCGGTCGATGAACAGCGGGATGACTGTGTAGCGACGATCCTCGACCTGCCGGGTCCCGAGATCCGGACGGCACCGATCGAGGACGATCGAGCGATCGAACTGCCGGACGGCGAGGACGTTCAGTTCGTCGTGGGCGATCACGTCGATACCGAGGTGATTGGCCTCTCGACCGACATCTCCGACGTCAGTATCGGGGATAAGGTCCTCATCGACGATGGTCGGATCGAAACGACCGTTAGTGACGTCAGCGGGGAGACCGTGACCGCGACGGTCGACTCGGGCGGACCACTCCGGAGCCGGATGGGGGTCAACGTTCCCGGCGTCGATCTCGATCTGGCGATGATCACGAAGGCCGACCGCCAGGAACTCGAACTCGCCGTCGAGAAAGCCGTCGATTTCGTCGCCGCCAGCTTCGTGAAAAACGGCGAGGACGTCTATGCCGTCAGTGAGACCCTCGAAGAACTCGGTGCCGACGTCCCCGTGATCGCTAAAATCGAACGTGCTGCCGCCATCGAGAATCTCCCGAGCATCATCGAGGAAGCGTACGGCGTCATGGTTGCCCGGGGGGATCTCGGGGTCGAATGTCCACTCGAACAGGTCCCGCTGATCCAAAAACGGATCATCCGTCAGTGTCAGCGCGCCGGCGTGCCCGTGATCACCGCCACCGAAATGCTTGACTCGATGGTCCAGGAGCGCCGACCCACTCGGGCTGAGGCGACCGATGTCGCCAACGCGGTGCTGGACGGGACCGACGCCCTCATGTTATCGGGCGAGACCGCCGTCGGCGACCATCCGGTCCGCGTCGTCGAGACGATGGATCGCATCATCCGTGATATCGAAGCCAGCGAGGAGTACGATGAGGCGCGCGAACAACGGGTCCCCGGCGCCGATGAAACCCAGACGGATGCCCTCGCTCGATCAGCGCGGTTTCTCGCCCGGGACGTCAACGCGACCGCCGTCGTGGCCGCGAGTGAATCCGGATACACCGCGTTGAAAGCGGCGAAATACCGACCCGACATGCCGGTGGTCACGACGACACCCGATCAACGGGTCCGCCGCCGCTTGGCGCTGTCATGGGGTGTCGTGCCACGCTATACGCCGTTCGCCAACGAGGGAGCTGGGGCGGTGATCCAGAAGGCCGCCCGGGCGGCCATCGACGCTGGCGTTGCCGAAAGCGGTGACACCGTCGTCGTTCTCTCGGGGATGTTGACCGAACTGGAAGGGACGAACACGACGAATATGCTCAAAGTCCATGTCGTGGCCGACACCATCGCATCGGGACGGCCGATCGTCGATGGACGGGTATCGGGGCCGGTGTTTCGCGCACCGGATGGTGACCTCACCGAGGCGCCAGCGGGGGCGATCGTGGCCGTCCCGGCCGATTTCGAGGGGGAGTTCACCGGCGACCTCGATCGAATCGCCGGGATTATCGATGGCCACAGCGGGGTCACTGGATATGCGGCGATCGTCGCCCGGGAACTCGGCATCCCGATGATCAGCAACGTCACCTTGCCCGGCGGCGTCCCGGATGGCGAGACCGTCACGCTGGACGGTGAACGCGGCATCCTCTATGAGGGGCCGATCAGCTCGCGGGCATCGATCAGTTAGACCCGAGCGACCGGGGGATGGTGCCCTCACGGCGGATCTCCTCGGCAGTATCCTCCATTGAGCGTTCATCTTCAAGTAGCGGTCCCGTTCATGAGTAGCATGGAGATTACGGGCTACGAACTCTTTGAGGTGCCACCACGGTGGCTGTTCTTGAAGCTGACAACGGCTGATGGTACCGTTGGTTGGGGCGAGCCGATCGTCGAAGGCCGTGCCCACACTGTCCGTGGTGCTGTCGAGGAACTCGTCGAGAGTTACCTGCTCGGCGCGGATCCACGACACATCGAGGACCACTGGCAGGTGCTCTACCGCGGCGGGTTCTATCGCGGTGGACCGGTGTTGATGAGCGCGATCGCCGGTATCGATCAGGCGCTCTGGGACATCAAAGGCAAGCACTGCGGGATGGCGGTGCATGATCTCCTGGGCGGCCCCGTTCGAGAACGCGTCCAGGTCTATCAGTGGATCGGCGGCGATCGACCGAGAGCGGTCGGCGAGGCGGCCCGAGACCAAGTCGACGCCGGTTTCGATGCCCTGAAAATGAACGCGACGGCGGAACTACGACACATCGATACGCCGGCGGCCGTCAACCGTGCCGAAGAGCGGCTTGCCGAGGTCCGTGAAACGGTCGGTTCGGACATCAACATCGGCGTCGATTTTCACGGCCGGGTGTCGAAATCGATGGCAAAGCGGCTGGTCGATGCGCTTGAGCCCTACGAGCCGATGTTCGTCGAGGAACCGGTCCTTCCGGAACACCTCGAATGGTTACCGTCGCTGCAAGCCCGGACGTCGATTCCGCTCGCGACCGGCGAACGGCTCTATTCCCGGTGGGATTTCAAATCCCTACTCGAAGCCGGGACCGTCGATGTCATCCAACCGGACCTCTCCCATGCCGGCGGCATCACGGAAGTCAGGAAAATCGCGGCGATGGCGGAAGCGTACGACGTGACGCTTGCCCCCCATTGCCCGCTCGGTCCGATCGCCTTAGCGGCCTGTCTCCAGCTCGATGGCTGTACGTCGAACGTGCTGATCCAAGAACAGAGTCTCGATATCCATTACAACAAAACGAGTGATGTCCTCGATTATCTCGAAGACCCGTCCGTGTTCGAATTCGAGGACGGGTTTGTCGAACTCCCCTCCGGTCCCGGGCTGGGAATCGAGGTCGACGAAGCGGTTGTTCGTGACCGCGCCGGATCAGTGGATTGGCACAATCCTGTCTGGCGCCACGACGATGGGACGGTCGCCGAGTGGTAACCGCAGTTGGACGCCGGTATACCCTCACAGGGAGACCCAGCCGCCGGTCTCATGCGCCTCGTGGATGCCGGCGATGATCTCCATGTCGACGAGACCATGTTCGCCGTCGGGATAGATCGGTTTCTCGCCCAGCACCCGGTCGGCGAAGTAATCGAATTCCTCGCGCATTTCGTCATGTTCGTCGAACGTATCGTGTTCGAGCGTGGCCGTGAGCTCGCCGCGCGAGAGCTGCAGTGCACACTCGCCGTGAAACGCGGGCTGCAGTTCGATCTGGCCCTCGGTTCCGGTCAGTTTGAGTTGGGAATCGGTATGGGCGTTTTGGGTTGCGGTACACACGAAATCGACGTCGTCGTCGAATCGCAGGAGAAACGACGAGCGTTCGTCGGGCACGTCGGAAAACGCCTCGCTCGGGGAGGCGAGGTGACTCACGACGGCCGTTGGATCCCTGTTTAGGAGGAACCGGGTCGTATTGATCGGATAGATCCCGATGTCCATGACGGACGCGCCGTACCCCGTCCACTCGGGATCGAGCCGCCATTGCTCCGGATCCGGAATGAGCTCTAGCAGCTGTTGGCTGTTGTTCCCGTAGATCTGGACGAGTTCGCCGAGGAACCCCGCTTCGATGAGTTCGCGAGCGCGACGGACCAGCGGATCGGTCTGCATCCGATAGGCGATCATCAACGGGACGGTATCGGCACAGGTCTCGACGAGTTGGGCCGCTCGATCGACCGTCGCTTCCATTGGTTTCTCACAGAGGACGGCCTTGCCGTTGGTGGCTGCGGTTTCGGCGTAGTCGAGATGGACGGCGTTTGGGGTCCCGATATAGACCGCATCGTACTGATCGCTCGCCGCCCCGGCGTTGAACGACTCGTAGGTGATGCCGGTCTGGATGTCGTTTGCCCGGGCCACCGACTCGGCCTTCTCTTTGGAGCTGCTGACGAGGACCGTCGTCTCACAGAGGTCCGTCTCCTCGATGGCCGGTATCGCGACGTCGCGAGTCCACCACCCAATCCCGATCAACGCCAACCGAAGGGTCCCGCTTTCGACGGTCTGCCAGTCTCGCGTGGTGACGTCATCGAGCCACTCGGTCAGGGTCATGGCTCCGTATCAGGCCAACCGCTACAAAACGCTAGTGACCTGGATCGGGATCGGAGCCGATCAGGCCGGTGTAACCGCACTTTCGACCGATCTGGCGGCGTTGACGACCAGACTCAGCATCCGCCCTTCGAGGTCTTCGCCGTCGAGGGCCTGCGTCCGGTCAACGACGGTAATAGCGCCGATCGGCCGGTCGGTATCGTCGGTGATCGGCGCCGCGACACTCGTGATCCCGGTCGTTCGTTCCTCTCGCTCGACCGCGGTTCGACGCTCACGGATCGTTTCGAGGTGAGTTCGAAGCTCCGAGGGATCCGTGATCGTCCACTCGGTGAACCGTTGAAGCGGATTGGCGGTGAGGATTTCGTCCACACGCTCGGCGGGTAGATACGCGAGGATTACTTTCCCGGCGGCAGTCGCATGAAAGGGCAGCTGATCGCCAACCCCGCCGATTTGCTCGGCAACGGCCGGGGCACAGTGTTGATACACATAGTACGCCGCGTTGGTTTCATACAGCACCAACGTGACGGAGTGATCGATCGACGCGGCGAGGCTTTCGACCGTCTGCGTCCCGTCTTCCATCGGCAGGCGATCCGTCACATCGGTGCCCAACGCCCAGGCCGCCAGGCCGATCGCATAAGTATCGTCGCTCCGGGTGAGGTATCCGAGTTGTGTCAGCGTGTTCAGGTGTTTGTAGATCCCGCTTTTCGATCGATCGAGATGGCGGGCGATGTCGCTGACCCCTGGGTTCTCAAGTGTCCGGACAGCCTCGAGTACCTCGAAGCTCGTGACGGCCGCACCGACGACCGGCGACTCGGTAGCTTCCATGCCTTCTCTCCCGGCCGCAGCCGGTTAATTCGTTCGCCAGGTGCGAACACACGGGGTGCACGGTACACCGATCGCCGGCAGCTCGGATGACCGGTCACGCGGCAAGCAAAGAGTTAGGCCCATCGAGAACGGTAGCTCACACGATCAATGGCCGATCAGCCAGATCCGGCCTCCGGGCGACTCTCGGCACTCGCCCGCACCATCGTGCCGAATTTCGTCCGCCGGCGCTATACGCTCAAGTTCGCGTCGATACTCGTGGTGATGGCGCTGGTCGTCGGCGGTATCGGCTTGACGGCGACCGGTGTGGTGACCTCCGAAGTCGAGGGGAACATCGAAAAGGAACAGCGCGATCTGGCAACCCAGAAAGCCAGTGTTGTCGAGAAGTGGATCGAACGGAATGCCGTCTCGGTTAAACTTGCCTCGAAAAACGACGCATTGGCCGAAACCGGGGGTCGGTCAAAGTACGATATCCGCGGGGAACTCGCCACGACGGGAGCGAACCTCTACGGCGTCAATGCGGTCTTGCTCGTCTCGGGCTCTTCGGAGTATATGGAGGTCGTGGCGAGCCCGCAACTCCCGTTTGGGATCGACGTTTCTGAAACCTCACGGGCCTGGTTGCGTGAGGTCGATGTTGCCCGAATGGGGGTTGCTGAAGTCCACATTTCTGACGTCTATACGGTCGATGGTCGCCCGGTCATCGCATTCGTGAGTCCGGTTCAGGGCACCGAAAACCGGTATCTCGTCGTCGAGTACGACGTGGGACCGCTCGCTCGATCGCTCCAACAAGCCGATTCGGGCCCGGGATTCACCCAAGTCGTCGATCAGAACGGTCGGATTCAAGTCGCCACACGGGAAGCCGAAATCAACCGTCAATACGGCGATAAAGCTGCCCTTCGGCCCGTCGAACTCGCGCAGCGACTACGTGGTGATCCGACTCAGTCGGCGGGCGTCATTGCCAAAGCCGGCCCCAATCCGACGGTTATGGACGAACCCTATACGGTCGGATACGCACCGGTCCAGGTCGAGAATGCGGCGTTGGATTGGGTCGTCCTCGTCCACGAACCGACCCGGAGCGTGTTCGGCTTCCCTGATGCTATTTCGCGGTGGGGACAACTTGCGACACTGTTTGGCATCTTCCTTATCGCAGGCCTCGGCGGCGCTATCGGATACAGCACCACGCGGGATGTACGCGAACTCCGCCAGCTCGCCGATGAGATGCGGGCCGGCAATCTCGATGTCGATATCGCCTCGACGCGCATCGATAGCATCGGCAAACTCTACACCGGGTTCGATGACATGCGAGCGGAGCTCAAACGACAGATCGAGGAGGCAAACAGCGCCAGACGGGAAGCTGAACGCTCCCGAGCCGAGGCGATCCGGATGAACGAGTACCTCCAGGAGAAAGCCGAGGAGTACTCCGTCACGATGGAACGATGTGCGGCTGGCGATCTTACCCAGCGCCTGGATGCCGATGGCGAAAACGAAGCGATGGACCGGATCGCCCGCGATTTCAACGCGATGATTAGTGAACTTGAAACGACGACGGCACAACTCAAAGAATTCGCCGCCGAGGTCGAAGTGACCGGTCGCGAGCTCGAATCCTCCGCCGAAAGCGTTCGGGTCTCGAGCGAACACATCACAGAAACAGTCCACACGGTCTCGGAAGATGCCCTCGATCAGAAAGACCGACTCGAATCGCTCTCCGAGGAGATCGAGACGTTGGTCACCCGGTTTGAGGCGACGGCCGACGCCCACGACGACCTCGACATCGACCAGCCACTCGATCAGTTGAGCGACATTGCGTCCCAGATTTCCACCGTCGCGGAGGTCAGCGAACGGACCTTCGCCGAAACGGAGATCGTCGCGGGGGCCGCCGAGACACAAGCAACCGAACTCTCAGAGGTATCCGATCGATCGGTCGATCTGACCGAATATGCCGAACCGCTGCGGGAGGTTCTCGAAGGGTTTGAAACCGACGCTGACGTTGCATTGGGGGCGGATTCGATCGACGACGATACCGAAGGGAGCGATGGCTCGGTTGGTCGGGTCGAATCCACCGATTGACCCAGCACTCCTGGCGCGAATCCCTACCCCGAGTGTCGTCAGGTATATTCGTGCTACGGCCATGGTACTGTGGTATGCCAAGCGGTGGCGACCGATCGGGCGAGCCCGCACGCCTTCGGCGGCGCCGATTTCTTGCCGGCGTGACCTCGGCGATTCTCACCGCTGGTGCCGGTTGTAATCAGGGCGGCTCGTCATCGACGCCATCCCCAACCGATACCGAAGCATTTGTCGATCGGCCGATCGAAGTCCTCCATGGCTGGACCGGCGGCGACGGGGGCCAGGCGATCCGAAGCGTCGAACGGATGTTTCGGGCACGACACCCCGATGTCAGTCTTGACCTTCGTCCCGTCGGTGGTACGGGAAACGAGAACCTTAATTCGGCTATCAATCGGCGGTTGATGAACGACAATCCACCGAGTAGCTTCGCGACGTGGCCAGGGCCGACCCTCGTGCGGTACGAGGGGGAACTGCTCGACGTGTCCGGGACCTGGAAAACCGAGGCGTTTACCGAAACGATCCATCCCCGGGTCGCCCAATACTGCAAATTCAATGGGGGCTACCGTGCGGTTCCGATCGGAGCTCACCGGTTGAATACGTTCTTCTATCGCGTGGAAACGCTCCAATCAGCCGGCGTCGATCCGACGGAACTTACGAGTGTAAAAACGCTCGAGGCGGCATTCGAGACCATCGATCGGGAGACTGATGTCGTTCCCCTTGCCCACGCCATGCAGGCGCCGTGGACGAATCTCCAGTTGGTCGGTCAGACGTTGCTCGCCCAGAGCGATCCCGACGAGTATCGGCAGTTCGTCTCGGGCACCGTGAATCGAGCGACCCTCCGTCGAGCCCTTGAGACGACAAAGGCCATATTAGAACAGTACATCAACGAGGACGCATCGGTGATCAGCTTCACTGAGGCCAACCGGAAGTTCATCCGCGGCGAGGCTGCCGCGATTTATCAGGGGAGTTGGGTATATGGCATGTACCGCAACGCCGATTCCCACGAGTTCGGTCGTGACTGGGAATGGATCCCGTTTCCGGGGACGGGTGATAGCTACGTCGCAAATCTCGATTCGTTTACCTTTCCACGGGATAATCCGACACCGCAAAAGAAGGATGTCTGGGCGACGTTCGTTGGCCAATCCGATCCCCAAATCGCTTTCAGCAATCGCAAAGGATCGGTCCCGGTCAGAACGGATTTCGATGGTGACCGACTAGCGGCGTTTCCCCGTGTCCTGTGGCGTGATCTACAAAACGCTGATCAGTTGCTCCCGTCCTTGGCACATGGCCTTGCCGTCGATCCACAGAAACTCAGAGCGTGCAAGTCGGTAATCCGGGACCACTTCATGGAACCGTTCGACGTCGAACAAACTGCGGATGGATTGCTTGCGGCTCTTGAGAAGTGATATCGACGGAACGATTGGCGTGTCCTCCATCGATCAGGAGCCAGCGTTGGCTGTCAGTCGGTAGTGCGACTGCTATCGCGAACCGGTATCCGTGTTTATCTGCGACTCCCCCGGCGGCGGTCGGTGGATAGTTTGCTTGGCCAGATGGGGATAATTACGACCCGTTTCGTTGGCCTTGAAGGAGCGCGCGCGAGCGATCGATCGCCGGTTTTGCCCGCAATATCCGGTCAAATCCGAAGTTGGCGACGCTGGCGGCAAATCACCGTTCGCCATAAGCGAACAGCCGTCCGTTGGGAATCGATCGGATCTTCAACGGTTGCATTGAAAAACCACAATTCCGTTGCAGGCAGTCGGTTTTAACTTTCCATCACGGTGATCGGTAACCCTCAAAATCGCTTCGATGGCGAGATCCGGCGTCTCGCTACCGGAATTGGGAAGGGGTGGTTCTCACTCACTCCTCGGTATTACTCGACATAGCATATTCTATCGCTCGGATGGGCTTCGATGGCCTCAATTTTCGTTCGCTGGTAGCGAACGATATCTGATTAAATAACTTATAATATTAATGTTTCCTTATTATCGTAACTCTGTCTACTGATTTCATCGTTACAACTTGATTATATATAAGTAGGATTATAACAAGTTTTATGTACCAACTGAGGTAGCCTCGGGCCGAGGTCGGAGGACTACGATGCAAGATCAACGCGACCAACTCGAGAAGACCAGGCGTAACTACATGAGAGCCATCGCAGCCTCAGGGCTATTCGGGGCTGCCGGACTCGCCGGCTGTTCAGCTGGATCCGGTGGAGAAAGCTCGGGCGGCAGTGGTGGCAGTGGCGATAGTACGGCAACATCCGGTGGTAGCGGCTACAACGACAAGCAACTCGTTGTCCTGCACGGGTGGACCGGCGGCGACGGGGCGAAGGCGATCAAGGCCTTCACGAAGGCGTTTAATTCCAAATACGGTGACATGGCCAAGGATATCCGGGCAGTCGGTGGTGAGGCGAACAAAAACCTCAACACCGTCGTCGCAAAACGACTTCAAAACCAGAACCCGCCGAGTTCGTTCGCTAATTGGCCGGGCAAGAACCTCATGAAGTATGAGGGCGTCATCGCTAACGGTGAGCAGTCGGTCTGGGAGGCCGGTGGGCTCAAGGACGCCCACGTCCCCGAGGTCAAAGAAGCCTGCCAACACAACGGCAAGTGGGCCGCCGTCCCGATCGGCTCCCACCGCATGAACGACCTGTTCTACAACCCGTCGTTGCTTGAGGAAGCCGGTGTCGATCCGAGCGGTATCGATTCGATGGATGCGTTGATGTCAGCGATGGATGCCGTCCAGGAGAACACCGACGCGGCGGCTTGGGCCCACGGCATGAAGGGCGTCTGGACCGTCGCCCAACTGTTCCCGTGGGTGCTCATCAGTCAGGATGGTTTCAATGCTTACATGAACTGGATCGATGGAAACGGCAAAAAGAGCCAGGTCAGGTCGGCTCTCGAGACGATCAAGACCATGCAGCAAAATTACGTCACCAGTGATGCGTCCTCCATCGGATTTACCGAGGCCGGCAAGAAGTTACTGGCCGGTGAGGCGGCCTTCCAGCATCAGGGCAACTGGGCGGCCGGGCTCTATGCCGGTGAGGGTGCGAAATACGGTGAAGCGTGGGACAACATCACTTTCCCCGGTACCGAAGGGATGTACGGGTTCCACCTTGACGCGTTCATCTACCCGAACAACAACCCGACGCCGAAGAAAACGCAGGACTTCCTCAAATTCGCGGGTAGCGAGACGGCTCACGTCAAGTTCAACAAGTTCAAGGGATCGATCCCGACGCGGCCGGTTCCCACGGATGAATTCAATGATTACCTGACAGCCACTATTGAGGACTTCAACAACGCTGACAAACGCCCGCCGACGCTCGAACACGGATTGGCAGTCAGTCCGGAAAAGAAGTCGGCCGTCGAGGAGGCGTTAAACCAAAACATGATGGGGCCATACGACGTCGAAGCGGCAACGCAGGGTCTGATGGACGCAGTATAGAGGCGCCATGGTACGGCTCATCACGGCGGTCATCCAAACGATCCGAGATCAAGGAACTACCGGTGCTTCATCGCCGGATAGAACCGACAGCGAGTCGTCTGTCATCGAACGGATCGCCAGGATCCGACGGCAAAGCGAGTTCGTCGAATCCGCGCCGTTTTGGCTGCCGTGGTTCCTGCTGGCTGCCCTGTTCGTCTATGGGGCGGTCATCTGGAACGGCTTGATCTCGCTCACCGACTACGAGGGGTTTGGCGCCATCGATTATTCCTCGTTGGATTTCGAGATGTACGTTCGGGCATTCACCAGTGATGCCTTCATCGCAGCAGCTAGGAACACGCTGGTGTTGTTGATCGCGTTCACCGTCGTTTGCCTGTTGCTCGGGCTCGCGCTGGCGATCCTGCTCGACCGCCAGAT
Organism: Chewarchaeum aethiopicum (SeqCode); assembly: GCA_034190395.1. Classification (GTDB taxonomy): domain Archaea; phylum Halobacteriota; class Halobacteria; order Halobacteriales; family Hikarchaeaceae; genus Chewarchaeum; species Chewarchaeum aethiopicum. The sequence goes on along the minus strand of JAXINS010000001.1, from coordinate 20,903 downwards.
CCGGTTTGAGGACGGATTTCGGAATATCTACTTGCTCCCGATGAGCCTCTCGTTTGTCGTTACGGCGCAGTTCTGGCTGTGGATGTACAACGTCGAACTCGGTGTCGTCAACACCATCGTTGGGCTCGTGGGGCTTGGCCCGTTCGACTGGATCGGTAATCCTAAATTGGTGCTTGGCGCGGTCGTGTTCGCGTTGATCTGGCAGTTCAGTGGCTACACGATGGTCGTTTACTTGGCCGCCCTTCGGGGGATTCCGTCGGAGCATTACGAGGCGGCCAAAGTCGATGGTGCGAGCACGCTCCGGATGTACTGGCGGGTCATTATCCCACAGCTCAAAAACGCGACGATCAGCGCGTCGGTCTTGTTGATGGTATTCGCGTTGAAGGCGTTCGATTTCCTCTACTCGTTGGTCGGTGGCTATCGGCCGCCGAAGGGATCGGATATCCTGGCGACGTTGATGGTCCGCCAGGCGTTTCAAGAGACCAACTGGGCCTATGGCTCGGCGATCGCGATCGTGCTCTTTGCGATGGCACTCGTGATCATCGGACCATACCTCTACTATCAGTACAAACAGGGGGTCCTCTGATGCGCTCACTGAACCCGGAGGGACGAGGATGAGCGTCGGCGTTGGTACCCGGGCCGTCGCATTCAAAGAGACCCTCGAAGAGATGGGGGCTCGACGCGTCGGTCTATATGCGATCCTGGTGGTAATGATCGCCTTCTATATGACCCCGATCGAGACGGGGCTGATGACGTCGCTGAAGGCGGATACGGGGACGACCCCGTTCGTCCCACCGGCGCCGGGGAACTTCACCATCGAGAATTGGGTGACGGCGTTCGACAGCCTCGCCCGCGGGTTAGCAAACAGCCTGATGATGGCGGTACCGGCGACTATTATCAGTGCGTTGTTGGGGAGTTTCACTGCCTATGGTCTCACCAAAGCCGACTGGCGTGGGCAGTCGGCCGTGCTCGCGTTGCTGGTTGCGGGTATCTTTATCCCCTATCAGTCGGTGCTCGTGCCCCTGTCGCGGTTCTGGGGGATCTATCTGAACCTCAAACAGCTCTTAGCGCCCGTCTGGGCGCTGTCGTTCCTGACGACCGCCCACGCCGACCTGCTGGCGTTGATCATCACCCACGCGGCGTACGGGGTGCCGCTGATGACCCTGCTGTTTCGGTCACACTATCAGACGATCTCCGATGAAATGATGGAGGCTGCGCGGCTTGATGGCGCCTCGTTTGCCCGCACCTACTGGAAGATCATCGTTCCGCTGTCGACACCGATGTTCGCGGTGGCGTTGATCTTCCAGTTTACACAGATCTGGAACGATCTCCTGTTCGCGCTGATCCTCGTCTCCAGTGAGGGAAGCCCGGTCGCGCCAGTTACCTTGATCCTGGCGGGGTTCGGTCAATCCCAGTCGGGGCTTGACTTTGGCTTGCGGATGGCCGGGGCATTGTTGACAGCCCTGCCGCCGCTTTTGGTGTACGTGTTCTTCGGCGACGAATTCGCCGAGGGGGTCGCACGGTAACCATGGCAAACCTAACACTTGATGCAGTCACGAAGACGTTCGCCGAGGGCGACGGGGAGATCGTCGCCGTCGACGATGTATCGATCGAGATCGATGACGGCGAGTTCGTCGTGCTTGTCGGCCCGTCGGGGTGTGGCAAGTCCACGACGCTCCGGATGGTCGCCGGACTCGAGACGGCGACCAGCGGCGAGATCAGTCTGGGCGGTCAACGGATCAACGAAACGCCAGCCCAGGACCGGGACATCGCGATGGTGTTCCAGTCCTACGCCCTGTATCCCCACATGACGGTCCGGGAGAACATGGCATTCGGGCTCCAGGAATCGACGGATATGGCCGCCGACGTCATCAACGAACGGGTCGAGCGGACGGCCGACATGTTGAGCATCCCTGAACTCCTCGATCGGAAACCGACCGAACTCTCGGGTGGCCAACAACAGCGCGTCGCCTTGGGTCGCGCCATCGTCCGGGATCCCGAGGTTTTCCTGCTCGATGAGCCGCTCTCGAATCTGGACGCGAAACTGCGCGCCGAGATGCGGACTGAACTCCAGACCCTCCAGGAGGACCTCGACGTCACGACCCTCTATGTCACCCACGATCAGACCGAAGCGATGACGATGGGCGATCGGATCGCCATCCTCGATGGCGGTGAGCTCCAACAGATCGGGACCCCATTGGAGTGTTATCATAAACCGACCAACCGGTTTGTGGCCGGCTTCATTGGCGAACCCTCGATGAATTTCTTTTCGGTCACGCAGGAAGACGACAGCTTGGTCGGCGATGGGTTCGACTATCCCCTATCGCCACACATTCGTGACGCCATCAGCGACACCGACGCCCTCACCCTCGGGATCAGGCCAGAGGATATCGAGCTGACGACCGCCAGCGGCGCAGCCCATGAGTTCGACGCGGTCGTCGACGTCGTCGAACCCCGTGGCGATGAGAATACCGTCCATCTGCAGTTCGCAAACGCCACCGACGGGGATCGATTCACGGCAACGGTCGGCGGTATGGTCGATGTCGTGGCCGATGGTGATGTCGTCGTCAAGTTGCCCGAGACGGCGATCCATCTCTTCGATGCGTCGACCGGTCAGGCACTACACAATCGGGAGTTCGAAACCGTCGAAACCCCCGACGAACAGCTCGTCTAGTGGCGTCGACGGCTCTCGGGCCGTCCTGGCAATTATTCTTCAGTCGCCTACCAACGCATACGGCGTGCCATCGCTCCCGAACCCCCGCCCGACGATGTAGGCTGTGGCCACCGCGACGTGAAACAGCAATACGATCCCCACAACCGATCCGAGTCGCCCAAACCGTGTTAGGACCGAGATCACAGCGATCGTGGAGCCGATGAGGCCGGCACCGATCCAAAACCCGGTGAAGTAAGCCCCATCGATCGCGGCCGTGACGACTGAACGGAGCCGAAAGGCCCGGCGAACGGTCCCGTTCGGTACGGCGATCCCGACTGCGGCGGGGACGAGGTAAACCGCTATGGACACGAATAGAAACACGGCCGTCGTGCCGCCCAGAATTCGAAGCGACATACCGAATGCCAGTTCACTGGGGGAGATCGCGATCGACTCGATCCCGATGGCCGTGATCCCAACCACGACGATGGCCGGCAGGAGATACACGATGGCAATGGCGTTCACGACAACCCCCTGGCGGACGATATCTGTGAGGTGGTCAAACGGGGGCGGATCCGCCTTTCCAGCAATGGCGCTGGTATAAACTCTGGCGAGATAGCCGACGATCACCGTTAGGGGCACGAGGGCTGTCAGTGCCAGCAGCGACGGGAGTTCGAGCAACAAGGCGGTCCCAAACGCGAAGATGAGCCCTGGCAGGAAGATCCGCTCCGTATTCGGCCCGCGAAGCGGATACCACAGGACAGCCCGGAGCACGACTAATCATCCTGAGCCGCCCGAATAAAACAGTCGATCGGGTTGAGCCGGCTTGCCATCTGGCGACCGCGTTGTATCGATCTCTTTCGATCAGACCTCATTTCGCCCCTCGAATTTGCCCGCCGATGGGGATATTTTATTCCGTTCCACGACGTTATCTGTCATACCGGGACCGGTCGAAGCATGCGAATGCTTGAACGGATCTCGATCCACCAAGCCGGCCGCTGGATGGCCGGGTTCGTTCTCGGCGGGAGTCTCCTCACGATCTATCTCTATCTGATCGGTATCGAGGAGCTCCGACGGGTCTTCTTGTCGTTTCCCACGCGGTGGCTGTGGTCGCTACTCGCTATCGGGTTCATCCCGATGATCCTCTGGGGAGGTGGGTTATTCGTCGTCTTGAGCAAGCTTGGGTATCACGTAAGGGTTCGCACGGCGGTGTTGTTGTTCACCGCCGCGAGTTTTCTCAACGCCGTAACCCCCTTCGGGGAGACCGGCGGCGATCCGGCGGCCGCCGTCCTCTTCAGCCGGTCGATCGGCACCGATTTCGAGACCGGTCTGGCTGCGATCGGGAGCCTCAACGCACTCAACCGCGTCGCATCCGTTCTCCTGGGGATACTCGGAGTGAGCTACGTCGGTACGCGGCTCGCCTTTGGGACACCGCTGCAGCGACTGGCGCTCCTGACAGTCGGGTTCACGATCGGACTGGTGGTGGTGCTCATCGGAGGGTGGCAGTATCGATACGCCCTCATCGATCGTCTGACCGCCATCTTGACACCGGGTGTTCAGTTTCTCGTCCGATGGATTCCGGGCCGTGAGCCACCGTCGGCTGACGCGGTTGCCCGACGAGGGACGCGATTTATCGGCGCGATCGAACGGTTGGCCGACGATCCACTCCGCTTGTTGATCGTGTTCGCCCTGAGCCTGGCCGGACAAGTGAGCGTGGCTGCGACCCTCTGGATGGCCCTGGCTGCGTTTGGATCCCGCGTTCCCTTCGGTGTCGTGTTGTTCATCATCCCACTCGCGAAATTCAGCGGGATCGTTCCCACGCCCGGCGGGTTTGGGAGCGCTGAGGCGTTGTTGATAACGTTGATAACCGCGACGACCGGGACGGCGGGAGCGATCGCCGGGGCGGGGGCTGTCATCTATCGGGCGAGTGCGTTTTGGGTTCCCGCCCTCATCGGCGCCCTTGCGATCGTCTGGTTTGTCGGCCGACCCGGTTCCTCAGCGACCGCCACCGGCCCTGAAGAACCAGCACTGGCATATGACGATCGGTCTGATCGACAGCGTTTGCTACGACCAGTCACTAGGCGGGGATTACGCGTCGTGGTTAGTCTCACGCTTGTTGTCATGATACTGGGTGTTATCGTCATTCATCGCCACCATCTGCTCGTCGAACCGGCGAACGCGATCGTCCACGTCGCCAGAGACGGGGCAATCGTCGTGTTGGTCGGTGCGATCACCTGGTCCGGACTCCGGAGGTTACGATCAGTAGATAATACTGAATAGCGGCGTGCGATGGCAACATCCCCGCCGACCCACTCATCCACTTCCGTTTTAGTCGGGATGTCGTCCACTCCCGTCTTTAGGAACCTCGCCGATAGAGCACAACGAGTATCACGATCAACAGGAGCTGGGCCGCTTTATCGATCCCTTCAATCGGTGAGATTGCCGGATTCACGCGCTGGTTCAGCCACAAGTACAGAATGACCTGCAGGCCGGTAAATGGGATCCCGATCAGATAGAGCAGGCGGCGCCGGTAATCGAGAAGAAACAGGACGATGGCGCCGAAAAAACCGAGGCCAGCGAGAATAAACGAGATCGGTTGGATCCCCGGGAAAAACTGTACTCCAAGCACGAGATGAATGACCCCACTTACCGCCGCAAGGACGATCGCGAGCCAGTGAATCCCCGAAAGCGAATCCGTCTCCACACGTGCCATAGCCATGATTACCGCTAGCAACGGCCACATCCGAAGTAAATGGTCGGGTTATTGTGGAGTAGGCACCCGGCCTGAACCCGTGATTCTATTAATACGAAGAATCGAAACCTACGAATAGTCACCCTATGAGCCTACACCGAGCCATCGAGGCTCACCGGCCGGAGATTTCGGTTGTCATCCCATCGGTACCCGAAAACGATCATAGACCCACGGTCGAGTGTCTTGCCGAGCAGAGTATCGATCGTGCCTACGAGGTCATCGTCGTTAACGACGCCTCAGTGGATCGATCCCAGGCACGCAATCAGGGATTACGGGCGGCCGAGGCACCGATCGTTGCCTTGACCGATGACGATACTCGACCACCGTTCGACTGGCTCGAGATTGCCCATCGGGAGTTCGCCCGGCGTAATGACTTGATCTGTCTCGAAGGTCCGATCTACGGCGGCTGTCGGAATTTCGGCCCCCGTGATTATGTGGGGTGTAACCTTGCCGTCGATCGTGAGGCGGCCTTGGCGGTCGGTGGATTTCGTTCAGCGTTCTCGGAATGGCGTGAGGATGTCGAGTTCGGATGGCGGATGGAAAAAGAAGGTGACGGCGTCTGTCGCTACTGTACAGCGTTTCGGATGTGTCATCCGTCGGTCCCACGGACGGCGTTGAAGCCGGCGCTGGAACGACGGTTACAGGAGGAATATCCCCATCGGTATGACGAAATCATGAACGCCACCTGGGGGCGACGGCTGCACCGTCGGGCTCGTGCCGCCGGTATCACCCAGCCTATCCAGCGAATCCGGAACGCGATCAAACGGTTGCGTCACCCTAATCCATGTCGGAGACCCTCCGCCGGCACACCACGTGACGGCCCCGAACCAAGCACCTGAGACTGGGCTCGTTCGGGTGTCACCCACCCGAATACCGACGGGTGAGCGAGTGTCGTTACCGGAGACTGGTCGTTGGCGGCTGGCCACTACGACTATCTGTGCTAAAAATTATATTCTTATTCGAGTAAACAGTTGAATTATACCTCTCCAGCCGTGTTTCCATAACAGAACCAGGGGCGTCCCGAACGAGCCCCACTTCCCCCATCCATGCAACAGTACGAGCAACTCTACCGACTCTACGAGGAATACGATACCAGGACCTTACAGGCCTACCAGGACTTCGTCGATCTCTTTCCGCCGGTCGATTCTCGCATCGCCTTGGAGCGATGGCAAGACGCAAGCGACGAACTTGACGAATACAAAACAGCCATCCGCGAGGCCTTCCCCGAGATCGGCGACACTTACGCCGACGTCGCCGCGAAAGCGACCCGGGATCAGGCATTCACCGCCTTGGATCTCCTTTCGAAATACGATCGTCCGATCAACACGTTCGTCCTCGATATCGACGAAACCCTGCGTTCCGCGGGGAGTACCGACAACGAGATTCCGCGGGAAACCCTCCATCTGTTGACTGAATTCCACGAATCAGGCATTCCGATTATCGTCTGTACCGGCCAGACCCTCGAGAACGTGAAGGGGTTCATGATCCAGGGATTGGGTAGTGAGATCGTCCACTCGGGAAACCTCAGTATCGTGTACGAGGCCGGGACCGGGGTCTTCACGCCCGGGCATGGTCGTGAGACCAAACAGCTATTGTACGAATCCCTGGACGATCAGATTCGGGCGATCTTCACGCGGGTTCGATCAAAAGTACTCTCCGATGCGCCCGAAGCGATCCAGTCCGGTTGTCACCTGCAGGGCAACGAATTCAATGTGACCCTCAAGCCGAATTTCGAAACCGGGAGCCAGGACGCCCGTGAGATCATCGATCAGGCGCTTCGCTATCAGATCGACCTACTCGGGCGTGCGGTCGGTGGGGTCTCCGATGTGGGGATCGACGACGACGCAGCAAGCCGGTGGGCGCGGGCTTATTACGCCGAGCAAGACCCCGAGATCGAGGGTGTGTTAGCACAATCGGATCAACTTCCGGCTGTGGATCTCACGGAGATGCCCGACCCGATCCGTGATACCTTCGAGCGGATCGATGTCGCCTACTACGAGGCCGATGCCGCTGAAATCGGCAGTCTCGAACTCAACAAGGTCGTCGGCGTTGAGAGCGCACTCGGGGTACTCGGTATCGATGATCCCTTCGCGCTCATTATGGGTGATTCGAAAAGTGATCTGCGGGTCATGCGGTGGATCTACGACAACGACAGTGGTATCGCCGCCGCCCCGGAACATGCCTCGACCGACGTCCTCGAATATGTACGGACCGAGGACGATCTCGTCTTTACGCCGGGGAACGCAAGCGAAATCCTGCGAACGGTGTACGCCCTCAACCGGTTGGTTGCGCTGGATCGCTGATCCGGATCGGTCGATATCGTCCGAGTAGACGATCGCACTTCGTTGTGATCCGCACCAAGACAATCGACGTTGGCCGGTTGACCAGCCCGCTGGCGTGCTCAATGACCGAGTTCCTTGAGGGCCTGTCACCCAATATCCCATGTTCTAATAATTAATTTCATTTTGAGTAATTATTTAGACCAAGGATCCGTTTCTCATGGAAGGGTATCATATCATGCGGCGAGCCAAAGTCGTCTGTACGCTGGGGCCAGCGTCCGACGACGGGGAGACGATCGAGGAACTCATCGAGGCGGGGATGTCGGTCGCTCGCTTGAACGCGAGCCATGGGTCGACGGATCACCGGGACACGGTCATCAAACGGATCCGTGAGGTGGCTGAGCAGGTAGACGCGCCGGTCGCGAAGATGCTCGACATCCCGGGGCCGGAGATACGGACTGCGCCCCTCGAGGAGTCGATTGAACTTGCGGCCGGAACCGAACGTCGGTTCGTGCGGGGTGACGTTGTCGAGGACGACGTTATCGGTCTCTCGACGAGGATCGCTGGAGTTGAACCGGGTGATCGGATCCTCCTCGATGACGGTCGGATCGAGACGACTGTCACACGGGTCGAGGGCGAGGCGGTGGTCGTCACGGTCGATTCCGGCGGCATGCTCGGCAGCCGGAAAGGGGTCAACGTCCCTGGTGTCGATCTCGGACTCGATGTGGTCAGTGACGCCGACCGAGCAGAACTCCGACTCGCCGCCGAACTGGCAGTCGAATATGTCGCGGCGAGTTTCGTCGGCTCGGCCGAAGACGTCTACGCAGTCAATCGGGTGTTGGAGTCCTTCGACGCGGAGATTCCGGTCATCGCCAAGATCGAGCGTGCCAAGGCTGTGGATAATCTCGATGGCATCCTCGAGGCCGCCGACGGAGTGATGGTCGCTCGCGGGGATCTCGGTGTCGAGTGTCCGCTCGAACAGGTGCCGATCATCCAAAAACGGATCATCCGCCGGGCTCAGCAGGCCGGGATTCCGGTCATCACCGCGACTGAGATGCTCGACTCGATGGTCCATGCCCGACGGCCGACCCGGGCGGAAACATCAGACGTGGCCAATGCGGTATTGGATGGCACCGACGCGGTGATGTTATCGGGCGAGACGGCGGTTGGGGACCATCCGGCACGGGTGGTCGAGACGATGGCGCGGATCATCCGTGACGTCGAAGCAAGCGAGGAGTACGCCGAGTCACGCGAACACCGAGTGCCCGGCGCCGCACCGGCGCGGACGGATGCGATCGCCCGATCGGCACGATATCTCGCCCGTGACGTCGGTGCGGAAGCGATCGTCACGGTCACTGAATCGGGGTATACCGCCCATAAGGTTTCCAAGTATCGACCCGCCGAACCCGTCGTCGCAGTGACGCCGAACGAACGTGTCCGTCGGCAACTCTCGTTGTTGTGGGGCGTTATCCCCGAATATCAACCGTCACCGGACGGCGGCGCTGCCGAACTCATCGCCCAATCCGCCAACGCTGCGATCGATACCGGCATCGCGGCAAACGGTGATACCGTAGTCGTCCTCGCCGGCATGATGACCGAACTCGAGGGGGCAAACACCACGAACACGTTGAAAGTCCATCTGGCAGCCGATGTCCTCGCAAGCGGCCGTGGTGTCAGCTCGGGGCAGGCGGCTGGACCGGTCTTTCGGACGACCGATGGTGAGTTGAGCGGCTGTCCGGACGGGGCCATCCTCGAAGTACCCGAATCCTTCGACGGGGAATCCACCGGTGATCTCGACGGGATCGCCGCTATCGTCACGGGGAAACAGGGCATGACCAACTATCCGGCTATCCTTGCCCGCGAACTGGGCATCCCGATGGTCGGTGGGATTTCCGAGCCCATTCCCGATGGCGCCGTCGTCACCGTGGATGGTGATCGGGGGATAATCTACGAATCCGGCACTAGCGATACCTAACCAGCCCCGCAACTGCCGCCGCCGGTCACTCTACCACGCTGTCATTCACGATCCCCGATACGGATGGCCTGAATCAACGAGTAGACCGGCACTCCATCGATTTCTTCGATGCCGAACTTATCGACCAAGACGACACAGGCGACCGGCTCGCCCCCCCGTTCTCTGATGCCGGTGATCGTTTCCTGCATCGTCGTGCCGCTGGTGATGGTGTCATCGACGACGTAACACTCCCGATCCCGGATGTCCGCGAAATTCTGCGAAAACGTCCCCTCGAGGTCCTCGATATCGCCTTCCTCCCACTGGTGTTTCCGTGGGGCATAGGCCGCGATATCGGTATCGAGCTCCCGGGCTACGACCGTCGCAAGCGGCGCACCCGCCTTTTCGATGCCGACAGTGAGATCGACCGCTTCGCCCTGCTTTGAGAGCAGATCCGCCATCGCCATCCCGGCATACGACAGCCGGGCCGAATCCCGGCCCAGCGCACTCCAATCGACGTGAATGTCATGGGGGCCGCCGGTCGATTCCTGACCGGTCGTCGTCGGAGTTTTGTTCCGTTCGACGAGCCAGGTCGCCGTCTCGCGGGAGACGTTCAGTTCGTCGGCGATCTCCCCCTTGGAAAACCCTCGTTCGGACAGCTCGTTTGCCCCTTCGATCAGGTCATCGACGTTTTTCATAGGTTTCAGTCACAGCCCAGCGTTATTGAATTCACGTTACCAGTGCCGCCTCAAGCAGTTCTAGTGGATGACGGATATCGTAGCCGGTCCCGTGTTCCATCTGCATCGCACAGGTCGGACACTCGGTCATCCCGGTCTGTCCGGCGGCCTCTTCCATGTGATCGAACATCTCTTCGCCGATCTTCATCGAGGTCTCGTATTTTTCGGCTTTCCACCCGTAGGTCCCCGAGATACCCGAACAGGAGTCGCCGACGTCCTCGATGGTAACCGCGTCAAGCTCACCGAACAGTTCGACGGCTTGTCGATCCAGGCCCTGATTTCGTGCGTGACACGGCGCGTGATACGCAAACTCCGCAGCGAGATCGCCATCGAGGTCGGCCTCGGCGAGTTCGCCCCGTAGATCCTCGTGGATCCGGAGGTACTCGACCGATTCGAAGGTATGGGCGGCCACGTCTTCGATACCGTCGATTTCGAACAGCTCGGGATATTCCTGGCGTAGCGCCATCGAACACGAGGTACAGGACGCGATCGCATCGTAGCCTTCTTCGATTAAGTCGGCCATCGAGGCGACGTTGATTTCGGCATGCCGACGGGCGTCGCCGACCATGCCGTTTGCGAACATCGGCGTCCCGGAACAGCCCTGTTTGGGCACCACGACCTCGTAGCCGAAGTACTCGAAGACACGCACCATCGCCCGCCCGACCTCGGGGGTATTGTAGTTGGAGTAACAGCCGTGGAAGTACGCGACTTTCTTTTCGACGTCGACGGGGTCACCACGCCGTTCGCGATGGTTCTGCGCCCGCTCCTTCGATTTGATTGCCCCACCCCGCTGTTCCCACCATTCCCGGAAGGTTTCCGTGGCGAACGCCGGGAATTCCCGTTCGCTGGTGATACCCATCGTTTTCTCGATGAGCCACCGGGCAGGACCGAAATTCATCGCGAAGTTCGCGAGGCGCGGGGTCTTGCTGGCCAACCAGGCCGACGTTCGATAGTTCGCGAGGATCCGGTTGCGCCAGTACTCGATCGAGAGTTTGGACATCTCCTCGCTGACGTACTTCCCCCGGGCAGTGTTGTGCATCTGCGAGAGTGGAACCCCGGACGGACAGGCATTATCACACCGCATGCAGTTCGAACAATCCATCACCGACTCGTCGATCGAATGATCCTCGTCGGTTTGGTGGAGTCGCCACTGTTCGGGCCCCTGGAATTTCGGCCCCGGGAACTCCTCATCGACCTCCGCGACCGGGCAATTCGTATCGCAAGTCGAGCATTTATAACACGAATCGGCCCCGGGACGCAAATCGAAATCATCGCTGTCCGGGAACACGTCGACCGGTTCGAAGTCGTTATCAGGGTTCTCTGTCTCGGGGTCGAACTCCGTCTCGGGGGATTCTATATCGCTCATCGTGCCTCCTGTGCTGCGCGCTGTCCTGCGTCGTATCCGGTGGCGATCGAGACTCCACCGCCCGATTTCTCTGCGGCGAAGTTGTACCCACCCAATACCGAGCCGGCCGCCCGGAGGTTATCGAACTCGGCCGTCTCGTTTTCATCCACGGGCCGAAGCGCTTCGTCGGTCGTGACGCCAAAGTGAGCGAACTGATGGTCCCCAAACGCGGTGCCATCGAACCAGTCGTACCGGTCACCGGGATGGGGGACATGACAGTCGAAGATCGGTTCGAACACGCCGTCGCGGTTGGATTCGACCCCCTTGCCGACCAGCCCTCCCGTCGCGAGGATGTACTGATCGGCGCGATTCGGGATCTTGGCGCCGTTCTTCTCGATGAACACCCGTTCGATGTGGTCCTCACCCTCGTAGTCCGTGACCGGATTGCCGGTTTCGATACTGGCGTTATATTCGTCTAAGGCGTCGAATAACGCATCCTCGAGCCTGAGACCGGGTAACGACGGCGGCCCCATCGGTACCTCAAAGACATCCACACCTAGGTGTTCGCTCATCGTCGACCGGATGGCTGCCGTCTTGACGTTTCCGAGAAACGCCGGAAAGCCGACCCGTTGTTCGTCCTCGAGATGTGTGGCGACTCGATCGGCGAGGGCAGCCCGAACCGGTTTGGTTCGGCCGCCGTCCTCGATATCACTGTTTGCATCGAGGAGTTTCGCATAGCGGGTCAGCATTCCCTTCTCGGCGCGGTCGCCCGGGAATCGGATCGTCGCACCGCGGACCTCGAAGGGGACGCCGGTCGCTTCGAGATGGGCCGCGATGTGGCCGGCATCGAAATCGACCATCGACTCGAGACCGACCAACAACACATCGCGGTCATCGGTGGCGAGCCCGGCCCTCGCCCCGGCCGGATACCGGGCCGTCGGTTTGATCGTTCCGCCGTGGGTCGGCAATAGCGCGTTTCGGTCGGTATGATCGCCATGATAATACGGAACTGCTGTATCGAATAGCTCCATTGCCGCCCGTACGGTTTCGATCCCAACCGTTCGGTAGGGATGCTCCGCCGGGAGGGTTGGAATTCGTTCATACGGGTTGGTGATCGGTCCCTCACCATCGGGCGTATATCCGAGAATATCGATCAACCCAGAGGCGTTTCGTAGTGTACTCTGTTTGTGCGACACCAATCGGACGTCTACACCGGCGTCGGCGGCCGCGAGCGCGCTGGTCAGCCCGGCCAGGCCACCGCCGATGACCAGCACATCCGATTCAATCGCCACGTCGATCCCCTCCATCGGTCAGCATGCCGGCCTCTTTGGTGCCTTCGACGGATGGGGGACCGCTGTCGAACGCATCGAAATCAATTGCCTCCCCATCGCTGTCGGCTGGGTCGTGATCACGGTTCTGGGTGGTTGCCTGGAGGGCGTAGTTCAACATCGCCTGGGAGAGTTGTTCCCCCCACAGGGCGTGCCGTTGGCCGCGCCAGCGTTCCTCGAGTAACTCGTCCCAGGCTTGTCGGGTGGTTACTTCATCGTACTCTCGAAACAGCTCGCTCGCCATCCGGTGACAACAGAAGCCTCCTTGACAGTTCCCCATCGAGGCGCGTGTTCTGATGCGAACGGCGTTGAGATCCGAGCCGGACTGTGCAATCGCGTCTTGGATCTCCGCCCGAGTCACCCCCTCACACTCACACACGACCGGGTTCGGGCCGTCGGTTTTCAACACTTCATCGGCCCGTGAGCCCAATCGTTCGACGCTCCGGCGACCGATCGGCGACCGAAGCCCGAACTCGTCCATGTAATCCCGAAGCACGGAGAATTCCTCGCTGCCCGGTAGCGGCACGTCGGCGGTTTGACACTCGGCTTCGATCCCGAATTTCTCACAGATGTGGTCGCTGATCTCCTCGCCCATCATCCGGTAGGTCGTGAACTTCCCACCGACGATACTAGTCATGCCACCGAGATCGTCGCGTTCGGCATGATCCAGGAGGAAGTAATCCCGGGTGATATCGGTCGGGTCCTCGCTGCCGACGTCCGGCGGTTCGTACAGCGGGCGCACGCCCCAAAACGAGCGGATCGTCCGTGCGTCCTCGAGAATCGGGACGAGTTCTTTGAGCGTATCCAACATCATGTCGACTTCCCACTGTTCTTCGGGGAAATCCTCCGGGTCATCGACTTCCACATCGGTCGTCCCGAGGATGGCCGTCGTTTCGTGGGGAACGATGATGTCACCGTCGCCCTTGGGCCGACAACGGTTGATAACGGTATCGACCTGTCGGACGTTCATCACCGTCATGACGCCCTTCGACGGCCGGACTTCGATATCGACACCCGCCATATTACCGATACGACCCGCCCAGGCCCCGGTCGCGTTTACCACGTAGTCGGCTCGGATCCTTTCGGTGCCTCCCTCGGACCCATGGACATGCTTGCCGGGACCGCTCGCGTGGTCGACCTCCACCCCAACGACATCCCCGGATTCGACGATGAGGTCAGTCACCGTCGAGTGGGTCTCGATCCGGGCCCCATGGTCCATGGCACTGGCCGCGTTGGCAACAACGAGTCGGAATGGATCGACGGCGCCGTCCGGTACCGATATCGCCTTGTCGATATCCTTTGCGAGATGGGGCTCCATCGCCCGGGCTTCCTCCCGAGAGACGACTTCCGCCGGGATACCACAGTCCGCACAGCCGCTGAGTTTCTTTTGGAAGTACTCCTCGGTATCCTCGGGGCGTTTGACGAACAACCCGCCCGTCATCTCGACACAGTGACTGGCGATATCCCTCAGGACGCGATTTTCCTCGATACATTCGGTTGCACTCGCTTGATCAGCCACGGCGTACCGACCGCCGCTATGTAAGAGCCCGTGCATCCGGCCTGTCGTACCATGGGTGAGGTTCCCCTGCTCGACGAGTGTCACGTCGAGCCCACGCATCGACAGATCACGGGCGATCCCGATCCCCGTCGACCCCCCACCGATGACGACGATATGAGGTACAGAGGCCATCCGTTGCTCTACCGTTTTAGGACCCATCCACTTTATTTTATTGTTAAGATAGAATTTAGGGTAAATACAATTATTATTTGTTAAGAAATGCATGATATATTCAGCCCTATCGGTGGTAGTTGTACGGTTCTTGAGTCCATTGCTCCGTCACCACCGACACCGATATGCTCGCCAATCACCAGACGGAAGTTCGGATTATCCGATTATGTAGTGCTATATGTACTGAGCAACATGGTGGACTACCTGGCACAATCTTGGTTGAGTACAGTTCGGTGAGAGCGAAAAAGCGCTATCAAAATCCGTCGAAAAACCCAACCCATTGCCCTCTACGAGTTCACTCTATATTTTTTGGCCAGAATATGTAGGTTTATTGCAATAAAATCGCCCGAATGCGGCGGCCTATTTCAATATCTTTACTCCCAATCCCCTAATAGGGATAATATTTATAATAGTTCACTTAGATGTTTATCGGCACAGGGGCAATCACGGTAAAAATTGTCACTGGTTGGAGCGCACATAATGGCAGACACATACATTGGTTCAGTCGATCAGGGCACGACTGGAACTCGCTTTATGGTATTCGACCACAGCGGGCAGGTCGTGGCCAACGCCTACGAGCAACACGAACAGATTTACCCGGAAGCCGGCTGGGTCGAACACGATCCGATGGAGATCTGGGAAAACACGAAGCAAGTCGTCACGAGAGGGCTCAAGGAGGCAAGCCTCGACGCTGGCCAATTGGAGGCACTGGGGATCACAAACCAGCGTGAGACGACGGTCGTCTGGGACAAAGACTCGGGCAAGCCGATTTACAACGCGCTGGTCTGGCAGGACCGACGGACGACCGACCGGGTCGAGGAACTCAAAGAAGAAGACAAAGTCGAGTGGATCCGGGGGAAGACCGGCCTGGAGGCCGATGCTTACTTCTCGGCCACCAAAACCGAATGGCTCCTCGATAACGCTGATCCGGTCAAACTCCAGCGGATGCGCCCAGCTGACGTCCGTGAACGTGCCGAAGACGGCCAGTTGTTGATGGGTACGATCGATTCATGGCTGATCTACAAACTCACGGGCAACCACATTACGGATGTCACAAACGCCTCCCGGACGATGCTTTACAACATTCATGATCTCGCCTGGGATCATGAACTACTTGCCGAGTTCAACGTCCCGGAGGTAATGTTGCCGGAGGTCCGGCCCTCCTCCGATGAGGAGTATTACGGCACCACCGACGCCACCGGGTTCCTCGGTGAAGAGATTCCTATCGCCGGTGCGTTGGGCGACCAACAGGCCGCGATGTTCGGCCAGACCTGCTTCGATGCCGGGGACGCCAAAAACACCTACGGCACCGGGTCGTTCTATCTGATGAATACCGGCGAGGAAGCCGTCGAATCCGATCACGGGTTGTTGACCACCATCGGTTTCCAGCGCTCGGGCGAACCAGTTCAGTACGCCCTTGAGGGCGCGATTTTCATCACCGGCGCTGCGATCGAATGGCTTGAAGATGTCAGTCTCATCGACGATCCAAAGGAGACCGCCGAACTCGCGCGGTCCGTTGAATCGACCGACGGTGTCTACATGGTCCCCGCGTTCACCGGACTGGGTGCGCCACACTGGGACGGCAACGCTCGCGGAACGATCATCGGATTGACACGGGGTACCGGTCGCGAGCATATCGTTCGGGCCACCCTCGAGTCGATCGCCTATCAGACGCTCGATATCGTCGATGCCATGGAGGCTGATTCGGATGTCGAGACGACGACGCTCCGTGTCGATGGCGGTGCGGTTAAGAACAACTTCCTCTGTCAGCTCCAGTCGGACATCATTCAAACCGACATTGTCCGTCCAAAGGTCGATGAAACCACGGCCCTGGGCTCGGCCTATGCTGCCGGCCTGGCTGTCGGGTATTGGGACAATATCAACGAACTGCGTTCGAACTGGCAGGTCGACCGCGAGTTCGAACCGGAGATGGATCCCGGCAAGGCCGAGCAGATGTATAGCCGATGGGACGACGCCGTCAGTCGATCCCTCGATTGGGCCAAGGAGGAGGCCTAACGATGGCGTTTGAACTGCTCGGGTGGGGGCTTTCGAGTTGGGCCTACATGGTCCTCGCCGCACTGGCCGGCGGGGCTTTCGGTGCCTCGATCGGTGCATTGCCGGCGTTTTGTTTCACTGGCGTGATGGTCATCGCTGGGGAGGCTGCAAACATCCTGAAGGGCGAACTCGGTGGTGTCTTGGATTTCGCCGCGGGCAATATCGGCGTCGGTGTCACCGGTTCGATCGCGTTCGGTCCGATCTTCGGTCCACACATCTCCTTTGCCGGCGGCGTGGCCGCCGCCGCATACGCGGCGAAGTATGATCTCATGCAATCCGGCTTCGATTATCACAACGGCAAGGATATCACCTACGCGCTCGGAACGCGCCCCGATGTCCTCGCTGTGGGTGGTCTCTTCGGTATTCTCGGCTTAGTCATCACCCGGACCTCGGCTATCACCGGGTTCCCCTGGGACCCCATCGCGGTTGCCGTCGTTCTCTCGGCGGTCGTCGCTCGGATCGTCTTTGGGTATCCGATCGTCGGCACCGCTCGTGGGAGCGGTCTCCTCGACATGAGCCCCTTCGAACGCGAGGAGATGCGAACCGTCTCCGAGACCAGCACCGACACCCAGGGTGAGGCCACGGCATCCGACGGGGGCACGGTCGTCGCCGACCGGTTGGCCGTCGAGCCATGGCTACCACACATGTACAAGTGGCAAAACGTCGCGGCGATCGGACTGGTTGCGGGACTCCTCGGCGGGTTCATCGCCATCGAAACCGGGAGCGCCTTCATGGCGTTTGGCATCTCCGCCGCGAGTCTGATCTTCTTGCAACTCGGCGTTGAACAGATCCCGGTCACCCACCACATGACCCTGCCGTCGAGTACGGCGGCACTCGCCGCCATGCCACTTGGACTCGCTGATCCGTTCCTGATCGTCATCGCCGGTCTCTTCGGTGCCTACGGAGCACTCGTCGGCGAACTCGTCCAACGGATCTTCTACGCACATTCGGACACGCACTTCGATCCGCCGGCGGCGGCGATCGTCGTTGCGACTTTCACTATCGCAGTGCTCTATTTCGCGGGACTCTTTCCGAGCGCTTCGTGGATCCCGCTGCCCTGAGCTGAATCCTGTCCCCCATTGGCTCAACCCTGTTTCTTTTTTATTATGGAGGGCGAACCGTCGATAACGAACACCCAAGATCGACATGGATATCGACGCTCGAATCAAACGACGACAACGGCAGGAGGACGCTCCTCGGCTCATCGAGGACTACGAATCCTTATCGCCGGTTGCCCACATCGACGAGCCATCCGACCGCGGCCCGATCTTCGAGCAGTTGCTCGATCATCTCGAGCCGGTCTTTCAAAAACAACTGCCGCCCAATGCCTACGTTCACGGTCCCTTTGGATCCGGGAAATCCGCGATCATAACGGCGTTGTTTAGCCATCTCCAGCAGCTATCCGCGAAACCCCAATCGGTTATCTATACGAGTACCCGAGCTGGGACCCAGAGTACCCCACGGTTCGTCTATGTCGACATGCGGGGGACGACCAGTGAATTCGCGTTCTATCATCGCGTGCTGAATGGATTGGTCGATGACTCAGTGCCCGAACACGGCATCAGTACCGAAGAGCTCCGAACCCGACTCCACACCTTACTCAAGGAGTCCCTTGCCGGGGTCGTCATCGCCGTCGATCACGTCAACGAACCCGATAGCATCGATGCTGACACACTGATCGATGTCTTTGCCGGCTTGCCGAGCAACGTGAGTTGGCTCGCCGCCGGTCGAACGGATCCCGAGGAGATCCCCGTGACGAAATACACCGCGACCTCGATTCACATCGATCGATACCGACGACAGACACTCGTTGACGTGTTGATGACCCGAGCGTCGGGCGGATTCGTCCAGCAGGCACTCACCCATGAGTTGGCGCGCCAGATCGTCGACTGGGCCGATGGCAACGCCCACGACGCGCTTGCGGCGCTGTTTATCGCTGCGGACCATGCCGATCAGGACGAACGAACCCGTCTCACCGAGGCGGACATCACAGCGGCAATCGGGGAGATCCCCGAACCGTCGGTTTCGTTGGGACGGGTGCTGGTGTTACCGGAGAACAAACAGCTCGTCCTCCGGGAACTCGTCGATCTCCCAGCCGAGGATCGCGAATCGGTCGGCGCGACGACGGAGGCGATCAGTTCACAACCCTCCGTTGATCTCACTGCGGGGACGGTCAAGCGGTTCCTCTATGAGATGGCCGAAATCGGCATCGTTGAACGGGTCCAATCCGAACGACAATCCGGGAAGGGCCGGCCGCCGAGTCGCGTGGAGTTGCGCTTTCCGCCGACCGCGTTTCGGCGACTGTACGATTTGTGATCGTCGCTCGTCTCGAGTTACCCGACCACACACCCGTAGGCTACTGGTCCGACGCATCGGATCCACAGTGGATCGATAATCTCTCCCGATTCAGTCGCGAGTCGATTCGATCGATCTATCCGACCCCTTTTTATTATATTATGTATTTTAGGACGATACTTAAGCGAATTGGGCGTTTCTATTCGTACGATGCGACCAGAACCACAACGTAACGGTCAATCGTTACACGAATGTCAGCATTGTGGCCGCCGGACCGAGGATCCGAATACTCGGTTGTGTAGCGAGTGTGGTGGCCGGCTTCGGAATATCAGCCAACCCCGTGATCTCTAACCGGCCCCCGACTGATCGAGAGAAACCAAACAACCATCTCAGTTCACCGATCCGCCCCTCCCGAAACACACCACGGACGACCAGCCCCTTTTGAAATGACTCCAGAGACCGAGGCCTCACGGTTCGAACTGATCACGGATAGCTCGCCGGATGATCTCATCGAAGTCCATCGGAAAAACGACGTCGGCTCGTAGTCGCTGAGACGACTCGAAGCCGATCACGTCCTATGGATCGGTGTCAGATCGCTTCCGGGCCGTGGTCACCGGTCCGGACCTGAACCGCGTTTTCGACCGGCAGCACGAAGATCTTCCCGTCGCCTGAATCCCCGGTATAGGCCGCCTCACGGAGCGCCGTGACGACTTTCTCGGCAGGTATATCCACGACCACACATTCGACTTTGACTTTTTGATGGAGATCAACGGTATACTCCTCGCCGCGCCATTGTTCCGTTTTCGCGGGCTGGCTGCCGCGGCCGCTCACATTGGTTACGGTCAGCGACGGCGCCCCAACCTCGGCAAGCGCTTGTTTGGCAGCCGATAGTTTATCGGGGCGGATGATCGCCACGACCATTTTTATCGATGGCTTGGACTGATCGCTGGCCACGGTCAGTCACCTCCACTGCCGTCGGTTGCCACCGCCTGGCCACCGCTACTATCGCTTTGAGGTGGACTGGGCCCGACCGACCCCTCAACGAATTCCGGATAGGCGGTGATGCCGTGTTCGCTCCGATCGAGTCCCTCCGATTCTTCGGTGTCGCTTACGCGCAACCCGACAGTAACCTCGGCGAGCTTGAACACAAGCCAGGAGGTGACGATCGTCCAGAGCGCGATCACGCCGATCCCGATCGTCTGCATGGCCAGCTGCATCGCCGAGAACCCCGAGACGGCAAAGACAGGAATCAACCAGGTGCCGATCGCCCCCGCACTGCCATGGACGGCGAATACCCCACAGACATCATCGATCTTGAGTGAGTTGACGACCCAGCGATAGACCAGCGGTGTCTGGACACCGGCAATAACGCCGAGGATCAGACCGCCGGTCCATGTGACATGCGGCACTGCGCCGGTCACGGCGACGAGCCCGGCGAGCAACCCGTTCGCCGCAAACAGCGGATCGGGACTGCCGTCGGTGTAGGCCGTCGTGAGGGCGGCGGCGACCGCTCCCGCGCCCATCCCGAGGGTTGTATTGAGTGCTACCCGACCGAGTGCTGCTCCGTTGAACACCAGCGCACCGCTCTCGACGGCAAGGACCGTCGCCTGGGTCCCGACGTTGAAGCCATACCAGCCAAAGGCCAGGATGAACGTTCCCAATACCACGAACGTGATCGAATGACCGGGGATGGGTTGACTGTTGCCGTTCGCATCGAAGCGATTCCGATGACGAGTTCACCTCAAACGTCAACCACGACCAGGTTTCAACGACGCGGGAGCT
>JAXINS010000022.1:17347-112057 GCA_034190395.1 Chewarchaeum aethiopicum (SeqCode) | reverse complement strand
GGCTTGCGATCAGGTATGCGGGGATCCACGTCCAGACGGCATACAACTCCCACATATGGCCGAAGTACCCTCCATTGGCCAGCATGGTGCCCCGGTCACGGATGATCCGGCCGATGGCACTTGGATCGAACGGGGCAGCTTCGGGCTGATAGGGGCCCGGTTCGAGCAATAACGCGAGGATACCGCCGACCACCGCGAGCCCGGCAGCACCGTAGAGGACGACCCGTGGCTGGCCGACACCTCCGACCGCCCGGATGAGGTGGGGGAGTGCCGAGCCGACGGTCAGCGAGCCGACGAGTACGCCAATAGCAAACCCTCGTCCCGAGCGAAACCAGCCGGCCATGATTTTCATGCCGGTCGGGTAGACGCCCGCCAAGGCCATGCCGGTCAGAAATCGCAACCCGATCGCCGGCAACGCACTGGAGACGACGCCGGCGATCAGGGCGGTCGCCCCGGCGCCAACGACCGAACTCCCGGCGAAGAGATACCGCGGGCGGATGACGTCCGACAGCGTGAGAAACGACGAGAGGAGGGCCCCGGCAACGAATCCGAGTTGAACCGCGATCGTCAACCACGCGGTTTCGTTCGGCGTCAACCCCCATTCAGTGGCCAGTTCCGGCGCCGCCGCCGTTGCGCTGAACCACAACGACATCGCCAGCAGTTCGGCGATAGCGATCACCACCAACACCCGACGTCGACGGGACCCGGAGACGGAGCCATCCGTGTCCGTCGTGTGTCCATCCTCGGCCATCGTTCGTCCGTCGAATCACAACCCCTCAACAAAAACACCGCGAACGCCGAAGATACGGCCGCCGATGGCCCCGAACGTGTCGCCATACTAACCGGTCGATGGCGTTCCATCCATCATCGGCGCCGAGCCCGTCGGATTCGGTGACGGCCCGCCGAGAATCACGTCTCGAAATCTTCAAAGGGCTTTCCACAGAAGGGTCAGCCAATGACCAGTACCTACGAGCTCCTGGCGTTCGGGCTGTTTGCCGCCATCACGGTCGGCAGCGGCATCGGCGTCGTCCTCGTACGCGATGTCTGGCACGCTGCGCTCTTACTCGGGGTGGCGCTGGTGAGCGTGGCGGTACATTTCATCATGTTACGGGCGGAGTTCCTGGCGGCGATGCAGATCCTCGTCTACGTCGGCGGGGTGTTGATCCTGATCAGCTTCGCGATCATGCTCACCCGTCGACCCGACGCGGACGCAACCGAAGCCACGGCCGACGGGGATACCGATCCCGATCCCGAGCCGGATCCTGAGGGGGTCTCGACATGAGCCGGCCGGAGCTGAAGCTTGGGTCCCATCTCGCGCGGGGTGTCGGTGCGCTGGCGTTGTTCGTAGTACTCGTCGCCGTCACGCTCAACGCGTCGTTCGGCTCGCCGGCGGGCTTTCCGGCCGACGCCTCGATCACCGCCGCGATCGGCTATGCGATGTTCAATCTCGACGGCGGCGCCGTCGCCAGTGAAGGATTTCTCGTGGCCTTCGAGATCATCGATCTCGTGTTGGTGGCGGCACTCGTCGGGGCCGTGATGCTCGCCCGGCGGGACGTCGGCGGGCGAATCGTCGGTGCTCTCCGGTCGGGAGGTGAGGACTGAATGGTTCCCGTCCAATACTATATCATCGTCTCGGCGGCGCTGTTCTGTGTGGGGGCTTTCGGTATCCTCACCCGCCGGAACGCGCTGTTCTTTTTGATGTCGGTCGAACTGATGCTCAACGCCGCGAACATCAACCTCGTTGCCTTTTCGATGTACCACGGCAACCTCACCGGACAGGTCTTCAGCCTGTTTACGATGGCCCTGGCCGCCGCCGAGGTCGCGGTGGGGCTCAGCATCATCATCGTGTTGTTCCGCAACTTCACCGACATCGACGTCACGAAAGCGACCACGATGAGGTGGTAAGATGGCAGGCGCATTTAGCTACGCTCCCGCGATCCCGCTGCTCCCGTTTGCATCGTTTCTGATCGCCCTGTTGGTCGGCCATTACGCCCCACAGCTGTTGCCCAAACGGGGCGCCATTCCCGGGATCCTCGCGTTGGGTGGCTCGCTGTTGCTCTCGATTTGGGTGTTGGTGACCGTCGCCGGCGGCCGGACGTACAACCAGGAGCTGTACACCTGGGTCACCGGGATCGAGACCTTCGATCTCCATTTGGGGATGTTGCTCGATCCCCTCTCGGCGCTGATGTTGGTTATCGTCTCGCTGGTGGCGTTTCTCGTCTTCGTCTTCTCGCTTGGCTATATGAACGACGAGGGCGAGGTCGGCCTTCCACGGTACTACGCCGGCCTCTCGCTGTTTGCCTTCAGCATGCTCGCCTTCGTGCTGGCGGACAACCTGCTGATGGCGTTCATGTTCTTCGAGCTCGTCGGGCTGTGTTCGTATCTCCTGATCGGCTTTTGGTTCCGCGATCCGGGCCCACCAAGCGCCGCCAAGAAGGCGTTTCTGGTCACCCGCTTCGGTGACTACTTCTTCCTGATCGGCGTCGTGGCGGTGCTGGTCTCGTTCAAAACGGCCGCCTTCGCCGGGACCGAGAGCTTCCCCGAGCTGGCCGCCCAGGCGATCGAAACCAGCGGCTCGAACCCGGTCGTCGACGGCACGAATGTCCTTACCTTCGGTTTGGCCCCCCAGACCTGGATTACGATCGTCGGGCTGTTGGTGTTGGGCGGCGTGATCGGCAAGTCCGCCCAGTTCCCGCTACACACCTGGCTGCCCGACGCGATGGAAGGCCCGACCCCCGTCTCGGCACTCATCCACGCTGCGACGATGGTCGCCGCCGGGGTCTACCTCGTCGCCCGGATGTACGGCTTCTATGCGCTGTCGCCGACCGCGCTTGGCATCATCGCCCTGGTCGGCGGGTTCACCGCGCTGTTTGCCGCCTCGATGGGCGTGGTCAAACGCGAGATCAAACAGGTCCTCGCGTACTCGACGATCTCCCAATATGGCTACATCATGCTCGGACTTGGTGCCGGTGGCTACGTGGCCGGCGTCTTCCATCTGACCACCCACGCCTTTTTCAAGGCGCTGTTGTTCCTCGGTGCGGGCTCGGTGATCATCGCCATGCACCACAACGAGAACATGTGGGAGATGGGCGGGCTCAAAGAGAAGATGCCGGTGACCTACTACACCTTCCTCGCCGGCTCGCTCGCGCTGGCGGGGATCTTCCCGTTTGCGGGCTTTTGGTCGAAAGACGAGGTCCTCTATGAGGCACTCATCCATGGCCTCGGGGGGACCCCACTGTTGGTACTCGGCTATGCCTTCGGACTGATCGCCGTGCCGGTGACCGGCTTCTATACGTTCCGGATGGTCCGGCTGACCTTCCACGGCGAGCCCCGTAGCGAGACCGCCGAAGACCCCCATGGCGTCCGCTGGAACGTGAAGTTCCCGTTGGTCGTGCTGGGTATCCTCGCGACCGTGACCGGCCTGATCAACATGACACCCGTCGCGGAGGCGACCGGTCTCCACATCGAGTTCCTTCACGACTGGCTCGCTCACGGTATCGAGGGCGTCAACGCCAAACACTACGGCAAACTCACCCATGACTTCGCGGGCTATTCGACCGCCGAGTTGAGCCCGCTGGTCGCCGGCGCCGTCTCGCTGGCCTTGGCACTCCTCGGTGCGGGCGCTGCCTGGCGGCTCTACGGCGGGGCGGCCCCGGCCGAACACACCGACCGCCTGGGCGGTCTCAAGCGCGTGCTCGTGCACAACTACTACCAGGACGAATACCAGGTCTGGCTTGCCGAAGGGGTCACGCTCCAGGTGGCCAACGCGGCCGATAAGTTCGATCTCGGCGTCATCGACGGGATCGTCAACGGCGTCTCTAGCGTGAGTCTGTTTGCCGGCGGCCGGATCAGACGGATCCAATCGGGGATCGTCACGAACTACGCGGCCCTACTCACCTTGGGGCTGGTCGCGTTGCTGGTCGTCATCGGCCTCTATGGGGGGTGGTTCTAGATGCTGATCGAAGCGATCATCGCGGCGACCCTGATCGGTGCGTTCATCACGCTTGTAGGCCCCGACCGGTACGCCAACCGGATCGCCTTGGCGGTCAGTGCCCTTCCCCTCGTTGGCGCCCTCTGGATGTGGCTGCGCTTCGACGGCGGTGGTAATGCCCTCATGGAGGGCAGCCAGCTCGCCTTCGAGACCCAGGTACCCTGGCTCACGCTCGGACCATACACCCTCAGCTGGCACGTCGGCCTGGATGGCATTAGCCTGCCGCTGTTGGTGTTGACGACGGTCCTGACGCCGCTGGCGATCCTCTCGGCCTGGACGCCGATCGAGGACCGCCAGTCGCAGTTCTACGGCCTGATGTTGCTGATGGAGACCAGCCTGCTTGGGGTCTTCGCGGCACTCGATTTCTTCGTCTGGTTTGTCTTCTGGGAGGCCGTGTTGGTCCCGATGTACTTCCTGATCGCGATCTGGGGTGGCCCACGGCGGAAATACGCCGCGATCAAGTTCTTCGTCTACACCAACATCGCCTCGCTGGTGATGTTCATCGGCTTCATCGGCCTGGTTTTCGGGCTGGGCGATGCCGTCAGTTCGTTTGATCTCCCCGCGATCGCCCAGGCGTTACAGACGAGCCAACCCGATGCGCTGGCTGGAATCCCGCCAGGCACGCTGAAGCTGGCGGCCTTCATCGCGATGTTCGCCGGCTTTGCGGTCAAGGTGCCCGTCGTCCCGTTCCACACGTGGTTGCCCGACGCCCACGTTGAAGCACCGACGCCGGTCTCGGTGATGCTGGCGGGTGTCCTGTTGAAGATGGGGACGTACGCCCTGCTGCGATTTAACTTCACGATGCTGTCGGACGTCGCCCAGGCCAACGCCGTGTTCATCGCGATCTTCGCGGTGGTCAGCGTCATCTACGGGGCGATGCTCGCGTTGGCTCAACAGGACCTCAAACGGATCGTCGCCTACTCGTCGATCTCCTCGATGGGCTATGTCATCCTGGGGCTGGTCGCCTACACGACCTACGGCCTCGGCGGCGCCACCTTCCAGATGCTCAGCCACGGGTTGATCTCGGGGCTGATGTTCATGGCCGTCGGCGTCATCTACAACAAGACCCACACCCGCATGGTCGCCGACCTCTCGGGGTTGGCCGACCGGATGCCGGTGACGGTGGCGGTGTTCGTCGCCGCCGCCTTCGGGTACATGGGCCTGCCGTTGATGTCCGGGTTTGCCGGCGAGCTGTTCGTCTTCCTCGGGTCCTTTGGCGCCGACTTCCCCGGCGCGCCGGTCTTTACCGGCACCGCGATGTTCGGGATCGTCATCGTCGCGGGCTATCTGCTGTACGCGATGCAGCGGACCCTCTTTGGGGACTACCGTGTCGACACCGACTACGAGGCCTCGCCGGCGGCGTTCCACGACACGGCGCCGCTGGTGGCACTGATCCTGCTGGTGATCCTCTTTGGGGTCGCCCCGGATCTCTTTTTCACCATGATCCAGGACGCCGTCAATCCGATCGTTGCGCTCGCAGGAGGTGGGTTGTAGATGGTTGAGTATACGCTTCCGGCACTGACGCCCGTGTTGGTGCTGGGTACGACGTCGCTGTTGGTACTACTGATCGATAGCATCGACCCCAACTCCCGGGACCGGGGGCTACTCGCCGGCACCGCCGTCTTCGGTGCGCTGGTAACCCTCGCCGTCACGGCGTTTTTCCTGATGGCCGGTACCGGCCGGGAACCGATCAACCAGTTCGGCGGCCAGCTGGTCGTCGATCAGATGGCGCTGTTTTTCACATTCATCGTCGCCAGCGTCGTCGCCTTGGTCAGCGTCGCCAGCTACGATTACATCGCCGATCACGACCACCAGGCCGAGTACTATGGGCTGGTGTTGATGGCCGC
The DNA here is from genome assembly GCA_034190395.1 of Chewarchaeum aethiopicum (SeqCode). Lineage (GTDB taxonomy): Archaea > Halobacteriota > Halobacteria > Halobacteriales > Hikarchaeaceae > Chewarchaeum > Chewarchaeum aethiopicum. The sequence goes on along the minus strand of JAXINS010000022.1, from coordinate 106,219 downwards.
AACGGGGATGGCGCTGATGGCCCACGCCAACAGCCTGGCGACGGTCTTCGTCAGCCTCGAACTGTCCTCGCTGCCGTCCTACGCACTGGTTGCGTTCCTCAAGGACAACGAAGGCAGCGTCGAGGCCGGACTGAAGTATTTCCTCATCGGCGCGCTGTCCTCGGCGGTGCTGGCCTACGGGATCAGCCTGGTCTATGGCGTCACCGGCTCGTTGCAGCTCAACGCCGTCGCCACGGCGGTCGGGGACGCAGGGAGTCTCGTCGGATTGCTCGGCGTCGGCGTGTTGATGATCGTCGGCGGGTTCGCGTTTAAGACCGCGAGCGTCCCCTTCCACTTCTGGGCGCCCGATACATACGAGGGCGCGGCCGCCCCGATCAGCGCCTTTATTTCCTCGGCGTCGAAGGCCGCCGGGTTCGTCATCGCCTTCCGAGTGTTGGTCACCGGTTTCCCGATTGCCGAACTCGCCGGGATGGGTATCGACTGGGTGTTGTTGCTTCAAATCCTCGCGGTCGTCACCATGACCGTCGGGAATTTCGCGGCGGCGACCCAAGAAAAGGTCAAGCGGATGCTCGCGTACTCCTCGGTCGGCCACGCCGGCTATGCCCTGATCGGGCTGGCGGCCCTGACCGGCGGCAACGACAGCGTCGTCCTCGGGGCGAGTATGATGCACCTGCTGGTCTATGGCTTCATGAACACGGGCGCGTTCCTGTTCGTGGCCCTGGCCGAACACTGGGGCGTCGGCCGGACCTTCGAGGATTACAATGGCCTCGCTCAACAGGCCCCGCTGGCCTGTGCGGCGATGGCGGTGTTCATGTTCAGCCTCGCCGGGCTGCCGGTCGGCGGCGGGTTCATCAGCAAGTACTTCCTGTTCCTCGGGGCCGTCGGCGCCGGCTTCTGGTGGCTCGCCGCCGTCGGCGCGATCAACTCCGCACTGAGCCTGTTCTATTACTCCCGGGTCGTCAAGGCGATCTGGATCGAGGACCCCAATGGCGACTTCCAGGTCAGCGGTTATCCGACCGGCCTTTACATCGCGCTGATGGCCGCGGCCGTGGGGACGGTCCTGCTGTTGCCGTTGTTCAGCCCGGTCGCCGAAACAGCCGTCCAGGCCGCGAGCACCCTGCTGGTCTAACCCGGCGGCCCGTCGTCGTTTCAACCCTTCGCCGATCACCGAGACCGATCGAAAGCCCGGGTCAATGGAGAGCGACCCGGATCCATCGAATCGTCCATCGGGCGACCCGACGGCTGTGACGGGTGACAAAAGGTAGGTTTTAACCGTATCAGTCGGTAGCCACGGGCACATGGTCCGCCGGCTCGTACTCGGGTGCGGTTCGGTGGGACACACCGTTATCGATGATTTAGTCGAGTGGGAGGGCGATACGCTCGTGATCGATGCCGACGAGACGACCGTCAACGCCCTCCAGGAGGAGAACATCATGGCCGAACAGGCCGACCAGACCGACCCGGCGGCCATCACGGAGTTCGCCGAAGGGGTGACGACGGTCTTTGTCGCCGGCGACGACCCCGAAACCAATTACGCGGCCGTCCAAGCCGCCGACACGGCGTTTCCAACGGCGCTGGTGATCGCCTATTCCGGCCATGAGCCGAGCGCGGATACGATGGCGGCACTGCGTGCCAGTGATGCCCGCATCATCGATCACAACGCGGCGATGACGACGACCCTGCTCGATACCGTAACCGGTGCCGGCAGTGAACGGGCCTGGAAGCTGCGCCAAAGTCTCACCCGCATCGACGGCAAGCTGGCGATCGTGACCCACGACAATCCGGATCCGGACGCGATCGCGAGCGCACTCGCCCTCAGGGAGATCGCCGCGGCCGTCGGCGTCGAGGCGACGATCGGCTACTTCGGGGAGATCTCCCATCAGGAGAACCGGGCGTTCGTCAATTTACTCGATATCTCGCTCACCGAATTCGATGTCGAGACGTTCGATCCCGACGACTACGCCGGCATCGCGCTGGTCGATCACGCCCGGGCCGGGGTCAACGATCAGCTCCCCGAGGAGACGCCGGTCGATATCGTGATCGACCACCACCAGGTACGGGCTCCGATCGACGCCCCGTTCGTGGACCGACGGAGCGCGGCCGGCGCGACGAGCACCCTGCTCGTCGAATATCTCAGACGCCTCGATATCGATATCACGACGACGGTCGCGACAGCGTTGCTGTATGGGATCCGCGTCGACACCAAGGATTTCAGCCGGGAGGCATCGAACACCGACTTCGAGGCCGCGGCCTTTCTCTGTCCTTGGATCGATACGAGCGTGCTCGAACGCATCGAGAGCCCGAGCGTCACCGCCGACACCTTCGATACGATCGCCCGTGCCATCGAGAACCGCCAGCAACGCGGGTCGATCGTCGTCAGCACTGTCGGCCGGATCAACGACCGGGACACCTTAGCCCAGGCGGCCGAACAGCTCCTCCAGATCGAGGGAATCCGTGGAACGTTAGTCTGTGGCATCAAAGACGAAACGATCTACCTCTCGGCTCGAGCTCTCAGTGGAAGCATCGATATGGGCGAAACCCTCCGGCGAGCGTTCGACCAGATCGGCAGTGCTGGCGGTCATTCCGATATGGCCGGGGCTCAACTGCCCTTAGGTATCCTCGGCATGGTCGAGGAGGACGATGTATCCGAAGTCACCGACCTCGTCGCCGACTTCGTCGCCAGCCGGTTTTTCGAGACCGTCGAAACGATGGAGATGCTTGACCCGTCGCTGTCAGTGTTGACCGCCGACGGCGGGGTTGCCTCCCGCTTTGATCAGTCATAAGGACCGCCGTCACAGCCGACAGGCGGTGTGACGGGAAGTTTTTGCCCCGCGGTCTCCTCGGGATGGATATGGATCAGGCGGTCGAGCACGACGGCCAAAAAGCGAGAGTAAAAGACTACATGACGAGAGATGTCGCGACCGCTTCGGCGAACGACACCGTCGGCGAGGTCGCCGAACGGATCGCCGAGAATACCGACCACAACGGGTTTCCGGTGACTGACGGCCGCCGTGTCGAGGGGTTCGTCAGCGCCCGGGATCTACTGTTGGCCGATGAATCGGAACCGATCTTCAAGGTCATGAGCCAGGACCTCGTGGTGGCCCATCCCGAAATGGCCGTCGACGATGCCGCCCGCGTGATCCTCCGATCCGGGATCCAGAAACTGCCCGTCGTCGACGACGCCGGCAACCTCGTGGGAATCATCTCGAACGCCGACGTGATCCGCAGTCAGATCGAGCGGGCCACCCCCGAGAAGGTCGGCAAGCTGATGCGGACCTTAGAGACGATCCACGACATCGACGTCGAGATGGAGCGCCGGACGATTCAGCTCGATCAGCTCCGACCCACCCAGGCGAAGGTCTACCAGGACGAACTCGAAGGGCGCAGCTACGAACTCGAACGCGGGCTCGCTGAGCCGCTGGTCGTGATCGATACCGTCGACGACCTGCTGTTGGCCGATGGCCATCATCGAGTGTTGGCCGCCGACCGCCTCGGGATCGAGGAGATGGAGGCATACGTGATCGTCGTCGAGAAACCGATCGAACTCGGCATGCTCCGGACCGCCGAAAAACAGGGATTGCGGACGATCGAGGACATCACGGTCGTAGATTACGCCCGCCATCCGCTGATCGAGACCACCAAGCGATTACAGTAATCACGGATCGGCACTCACGCCTCGCAGGCGGGGAATTCTTAAACCCATCTCAGCCATAGACGATGCCATGTTTGACGAGGAGGATCTCGCGGAAATCCGCGAGGCCCGAGAGACCTGGGAGCGCGAGACTCGTGATCCCGTCCTCGATGCCCACGGCGAGCGCAAGAATCGATTTGCGACCGTCTCGAATTTAGAGATCGATCGCCTCTACACTCCCGAGGACATCGCGGATATCGATTTCGAGGAGGACCTGGGCTTTCCCGGCGAGCCACCCTTTACGCGGGGAGTGTATCCGACGATGTATCGGGGCCGCCTCTGGACGATGCGGCAGTTCGCGGGCTATGGTACCGCCGAAGAGACCAACGAGCGCTTTCATTACCTGATCGATGAGGGCCAGACGGGGCTGTCGACGGCCTTCGATATGCCCTCGCTGATGGGGATCGACTCCGACGATCCGATGTCCGAAGGCGAGGTCGGCAAGGAGGGTGTCGCCGTCGATACGCTCCGGGATATGGAGATTCTCTTCGACGGCATCGATGTCGGGGAAGTCTCGACCTCGTTTACGATCAACCCCAGCGCGGCGGTGATTTACGCGATGTACGTCGCCCTCGCCGACCAACAGGGCGTCCCCCGTGCGGAGGTCCGTGGCACTCTCCAAAACGATATGCTCAAGGAATTTATCGCTCAAAAGGAGTGGGTCATCCCGCCGGACCCCTCGCTCAAGCTCGTCACCGACGTCATCGAGTTCGCGACCGAGGAAACCCCGAAGTTCCATCCGGTCTCGATCTCGGGGTATCACATCCGTGAGGCCGGCTCGACGGCCGTCCAGGAGCTGGCCTTTACGCTGGCCGATGGGTTCGCCTACATCGAGGACGCCCTCGATCGCGGGCTCGACATCGACGCGTTCGCCCCACGGCTCTCGTTTTTCTTCAACTCGCATAACTCGATCTTCGAGGAGGTCGCGAAGTTCCGGGCTGGCCGGCGCATCTACGCCCGGATTATGGAGGAGTGGTACGACGCCGAGAAGGACGAATCCCGTCGAATGAAGTTCCATACCCAGACGGCGGGGCAATCACTGACCGCCCAGCAACCGATGAACAACATCGTCCGGGTGACACTCCAAGCACTCGCCGGCGTCCTCGGCGGCTCGCAGAGCCTCCACACCAACAGCTATGATGAAGCACTGGCGCTGCCCTCCGAACAGGCCGTTCGGGTAGCACTTCGCACCCAGCAGATCATCGCCAAGGAATCCGGCGCGGCCGATACGGTCGACCCGCTCGGCGGCAGCTTCTTCGTCGAGAGCCTGACCGACGAGATCGAAGCGAAGACGATGGCCTACATCGAGGAGATCAAAGAGATGGGCGACGGGTCAGTTCGGGATGGCGTCCTCGAAGGGATCGACCAGGGGTATTTCCATCGGGAGATCCAGGACGCCGCCTACGAGTATCAAGAACGCGTCGAGGACGGCGAGGAGACCGTCGTCGGTGTCAACGCCCACACGCAGGAGGAGGACACGAGTACGGATCTGCTCACAGTCGACGAACGAGCCACCCGGGAGCGACAACTCGCCCGCCTCGAAACGGTGAAAGCCGACCGTGACGACGCGGCCGTCGAGGCTGCCCTCGATCGGCTCCAGGACGCCATCGATGCGGATCGAAACACGATCCCGGCGATCATCGAGGCGGTCAAAGCCTACGCGACAATGGGCGAGATCATGCGTGTGTTCGAGGCGGAGTACGGCCGCTATCAGGAGACGATCGGCGTTACCTGATCCTGACCCCACCGATCGCTGTCGGTTGTTCGGCTGCGACGACCACCTCCCGGGGCCGATCCAGCGATCGAAAACGAACGGCACGGAATCTCGTGGCGATCGAAACCCACGATCCGTGAGCGACCGGCTCAGTCCCCGTGGATCTGTTCGCGGATCTGTTCGGGGACCGACGGATCGCGGAGGGTCGTCGTGTCACCGAGGTCGTTGTTGTTCGAGATGTCCTCAAGTAGTCGCCGCATGATCTTCCCCGACCGGGTTTTGGGGAGATCATCGACGAACATCACGTTCGCCGGGCGAGCGAACGCGCCGATCTCGTCTTCGACGGCTTGGATGATCCGGTCGCGGACGTCGTCGGTCGGCTCGATGCCTTCACGGAGCGTAACGTAGACGTCGGGTACCTCGCCTTTCTCCGGATCCGAGCGGGCGGCGACGGCGGCCTCGGCGACGTCCTCGACCTCGGCGACGGCGGATTCGAGTTCCATCGTGCCCAGCCGGTGGCCGGCGACGTTCATCACGTCGTCGAGCCGGCCGAGGATGCGGTAGTAGCCGTCCTGTGCGTGGACCGCCCCGTCGCCGGCCTTGTAGACCCAATCCTCGGGATCGTCGGAGTTGACATCCGAGAAATCACGCCAGTACTCGTCGATGAACCGCTCGTCGTCGCCGTACACTGTCTGGAGCATCGACGGCCAGGGCTTCTCGATGACGAGATTGCCCGCCTGGCCGCTCTTGGGTTCGATCGGGTCGCCGTTGTCGTCGTAGATCGCCGGCTGGATGCCCGGCGCCGGTTTACCCGCGGAGCCGGGTTTCATGTCATCCAGGGCAGGGAGGTTCGTGATCAGGTGGCCGCCGGTCTCGGTCTGCCACCACGTATCGACGATGACCGCGTCCTCGTCGCCGATGTGTTTGTAATACCACAGCCAGGCTTCCGGCTGGATCGGCTCGCCGACGGTCGTCATATGCCGGAAGTCGAAGTCGTATTCCTGGAGGAGGTCCTCGCCCCACTTCATGAACATCCGGACGGCCGTCGGGGAGGTGTGGAAGATGTCCACGTCGTAGCGTTCGGCGATCTCCCAGATGCGGGCCTTGTGGGGGTGATCCGGCGCGCCCTCGTACATCACGCTCGTGGTCCCCAGCGCGAGCGGGCCATAGACGATGTAACTGTGGCCGGTAATCCAGCCGATGTCGGCCGCACACCAGTAGGTGTCCTCGGGTTTGATGTCGAGGACGTACTTCGAGGTCCCCGTCACGTAGGCCATGTAGCCACCCGTGCGGTGTTGACAGCCTTTGGGTTTCCCGGTAGTGCCGGAGGTGTACATCAAAAAGAGCGGATCCTCGGCGTCCCGGGTGACCGGTTCGACGCGGGCCCGTTCGTGTTGTTCGAGGAGTTCCGAAACGAGGATGTCACGGCCCTCCTCGAGTTCGACATCGTCGTGAAGTTCGCCCTCGTGGCGTTCCCAAACGAGGAGGGTATCGACGTCGGTGTCGGCCTCCTCAAGGGCCTGATCGGCTTTCTGTTTGTGGTTGAGCAGTTCACCACGCCGGTAGTAGCCGTCGACGGTAACGACGACATCGGAGTCGGCGTCGTCGATCCGGTCGGCCAGCGCGCTTGCCGAGAAACCGGCGAACACCTCCGAGTGTGGGGCGCCGATCCGGGCACATGCCAGCATCGTGATCGGCAGGGCCGGGACCATCGGGAGATGGAGCGTGACGACGTCGTCCTCCTCGACGCCGACGTCCTGCAGTACGGCGGCCATCTCGTTGACCTGCCGGTAGAGATCCTGATACGTGATGTTGCGCTGCTCGCCGTCCTCACCTTCCCAGAGCAGCGCAGTCTGGTTCTTTCGTTCGTCGAGATGCCGGTCGATACAGTTGGCACTCGCGTTGAGCTCCCCGCCGACGAACCACTCGTAGAACGGCGGATTCGAGTCGTCGAGCACGTCATCCCAGCGTGATTCCCAATCGAGGAGTTCGGCGTACTCGGTAAACCCCTCGGGGAAGTCATCGAATCGATCGTAGATATCCGGATCGCTGACGTTCGCCTGGCCGATGAAATCGGTCGGCGGGCGGAAGTAGTCCTGTTCCGACAGTCGCGCTTCGATAGTCACGTCGTCTTCGATGTCAGACATGGTGTATCAACCCGGTTCAGGCGAAAATTCCGCTGCCATTCGTATAATACTTAACCACATCCTCACGGCCGACACCATCTCAAAACCAGGTCCTCGCAAGCGTGGGCGGCCGCCGACGGCAGTGATATGATCGGAAAAGCAGGTACGGTGGAGAGAATCGAACCCAGAAGGATGAACAATCACGGCAAGCGAACGGATACCGTGGGTCGGCCGATCAGCGCTCGTTTCTGTCCCTGTCCCCGTCTCCGTTTCCGTTGTCCTCGTTTTCGCTGTCGTGACCGTAGGATCGTAACAGCACAGCACGGACTTGCTCCTTTGAGTCGACGTGTCTGACCGAATCGTCGGCCAGGGTCACCCGATAGCGTTCCCCGGAATCGAGTCGCTCCCACCGATCGGCATGGCGATCAAGCGGATCCCCGCCGCCCGCTTTTAGTTCCTGGAGTTTCGAGGCCGCGCCGGTATCGTCGGCCATCCGGGTTTCCCGAGCGGTGGCAGGCCCCAGTCCGCCGGTCGTCGACGGATCGCTCTCGTCGTCCCCGTCGGCCGGCCGGATGTCGGTCGATTTACAGAGCGGACAGGACGTTTCCGGGGTGTCGACGGACGTCCCACAGACGGCACAGACGTAGTCCGGCTGGGCTGTCGCGGTGTCCGTCTCGGAAGTCGTCGTCTCGGAGTCGGCCTCGCTGGCGCCGAAAAGCGAGCGAACCCACTGTCGAAATCTGGCCAACAGCGACATGCTTAGTAATTCTTGAAGAGCACGGCACGGACGTCGTCTTTCGTCCGGACGTGTTCGACCTCACCGTCGGGGAGTTCGACGGCGTAACGGCCGTCCTCGCCCTCGGCTTCCTCCCACTTGTCGTCGTGAGTTTCGAGGAGGTTCATCATCGCGTTGAGCCGGTCTTCCTCATCGTCGGGTGTCGCTGCATCGTCATCGCCCTCTCCATCCCCGTCCGCAGCGGACGCCGACGCCGAGTCAGCGGCTGAATCCTCGGCAGCATCAGCGTCAGCATCGATACCGGACCCCTCAAGATCGCCTTCGTAGCTGTCGATCAAATACTGCAGTGCGTCCCGCCGACTAACCGTGCTGTACGGTCCGGCATGCTCGGCGGCGAGCTCGTCGCTGAGACGGTCGAGATACGCGAGTTGCTCGTCGTTAACCGTGATCTCCGGCATACTCACCCTGTGGATCGCCGGGATAATAAGCCGCCGGCTCACCCGCGGCTCGTCGCTCAGGTACGAGCGACAACGGGCGAAGACGGGTGTACGCCGCCGGCTACAGCCGCGTGACGTTGACCGCGCGCGGGCCTTTATCGGCCTGCTCGATGTCGAATTCGACTTCCTGGCCCTCTTCGAGATCGGGGCCACCGACGTCCTCCATGTGGAAGAACACGTCGTCGTCGGAATCCTCAGTCGCGATAAAGCCGTAACCCTTCTCGTCGTGGAAGAAGTCTACCGTACCGGTCGCCATGATCGTTCGGTCACCTTTCGTGGTCAGGGGTTTTAACCGCATCGTTCGTTCAATCGGACAGCGGCGGTCGAATACGCGACTATCGGGCGCAACCACGGGTGGTGAGACAACTCAGGACGACCACCACGGAGAAACCGGATCAGAATCGGACGAAGTGGGTGACCCGAACACGTGAGTCGCGGCGTCTAAATAGCCGGGGAGTAAAGCCTCACTCTAGATGTTTCGTGGCGAATCCTCCGTCACGCAGCGTGGGTGGCTTCTGGCGGGCGCGACGATTGGGGTGTACGTCCTCCTGATGGCCGGGGCAACAACGGCGATCACCGACGCTATCACGACATGCCAAACGTGGCCGACGTGTGGGGGACGGTGGATCATCCCGCTGGATGAGCCACGGCTGGCGATCGCGTGGGGGCATCGCCTGATCGCGGCCGTCGTCGGGATCATATTGATCGCAGCCGTCGTTACCGGCGTCCGGGCGACCGACCAACGGCGGGTCCAGGCTGCGTTGCTCGGCGCTCTCGTGTTATATCCGATCCAGATCGGAATCGGAGCAATGACGGCCATCACCGGCGCAGCAACCCCCGTCGCGTTCCTTCATCTGGTCGCCGGGATGGGTCTGTTTGGGTGTCTGTTGGGAGCGCTGGCCTGGACACTCGAACCGGACGAGGCGGCTGATCCGGATCCAACGACCCCAAAACCGGAACCGACCCCAACGACGAACGCGACCCCTGCTTCATCGGAATCACAGAACACCGCGACCACGACCGCGACACGATCGAGGCTGATCCGACGGCTCAGCGCCTATGGACGGCTCATGAAACCACGACTGATGTGGTTGCTGTGTTTGGTCGCCGCGGCCGCGATGGCGCTGGCGGCCGGGGAAGCGCTCACCGTCTCGACGGTCGTGGCTACGATGGTCGGTGGCGTTCTCGCGATCGGGGCAAGCGGGACGTTCAATCACCTGCTGGAACGGGATATTGACCGCCGGATGCAACGCACTGCTGACCGACCCCTCGCGACCGACGAGGTCGGCGTCCGCAACGCAACGGCCTTTGGCATCATGCTGGCAACCGCCTCCGTAGCCGTCTTCCTCTCGATCAACGTCCTGGCTGCCGCGCTCGGGCTGGCGGCGATTCTCTATTACAGCGTGATCTACACGCTGGTATTGAAACCCAATACCGTCCAGAACACGGTTATCGGGGGACTTGCGGGCTCGTTTCCGGCATTGATCGGAGCGGCCGCGGCGACGAGGACGATCGGCACACCGGCGCTGTTGCTCGCGACCGTGATCTTCCTGTGGACGCCGGCACACTTCTATAACCTCGCGTTAGCGTACAAGGAAGACTACGAACGCGGCGGGTTCCCGATGATGCCGGTGGTCCGGGGGGACGCGACGACCCGGAAACACATTCTGTGGTATCTCGGCGCGACGCTGGTGGCAACGACACTGCTGGCCGCGGTGAGTCCGCTTGGCGTCCCGACGGCAGTAACCGGCGTCGCCTTTGGGGCGGTCTTCCTCTGGGCGGTCGTCCGACTCCATCACGACCGCTCGACGCGGGCCGCCTTCCGGGCGTTTCACGCCTCGAACGCGTACCTCGGGGCTCTTTTGCTCGTGATCGTCATCGACATGCTGGCGGTGTAATCCATGAGAACGCTCGACTCCCGACTCCCCAAATGGCGCCCTCAACGCACGACGATCCTCTGGTGGGCGCTGGCGCTCAATATCGAACTGCTCGCCGTCCTGGGCTATCTCTTCATCGCGGACGTCACCATTACCCAGCCGCGCTTTCTGGTGTATCCGTTCATCTGGATCAACGTCGGGATCTGGGCGATCGTCCGAGCGACGCCCGCGCCGACAGCGCCCAAATATCGTTATATCGGACTTCTCTTGGCCGGTGGATATTTCCTCGTGCTATCGTGGGCGGGCGGGCTGCTCGCACCGGGGCATCTGTTCCACGGCCACAGCCACGGCACCGGGCTCCGGATCGTGACGACGACCCTGCCGCCGGGCTGGGGACCAGCGGTGCTGTATAACGGACCCCTCGTCCAGATCAACGCCATCCCGTTCAAACTGATCGGCTATCTGTCGCTTGCGTATCTCATCTATGCGTTGTTGCTCGATACTGCCGGATCGGTGGTGACCGGCATTGTCGGGCTCTTCTCGTGTGTCAGCTGTACCTGGCCCGTGTTGGGGACGGTCCTCGCCGGCGCGTTCGGGGGCACCTCGGCGATCGCCGCCGTGGCGATGGAACAACCCTACGGTCTTTCGACGCTGGTTTTCCTTTCGGCGGTCGGATTGCTCTATTGGCGGCCGTTCGATTGAGGAGCCATCATCCGGCAATCGGTCGGCCACAGCACGAATCCGAAGGTCTATTTCCGGGCGACTGGAGCTCCTTGCTATGGAGACAGTCGGCGACGGGGCCGGCACGACCCTGCGGGCCGAGGCGGTGACCAAAACGTACGACGGAACGGTCGCACTCGATGGTGTCTCGATGTCGGTGGCGTCAGGGGAGGTGTTCGCGCTGATCGGTCCAAACGGCGCCGGCAAGACGACGTTCGTGCGCTGTGTGACCGGCACGGCCGTCCCTGATTCCGGCGCTGTCGAGGTGTTGGACGCGACCCCGACGGCGGTGGACAAACAGCGGATCGGCCTGCTGCCCCAGTCGTTCGACCCGCCGAGTCGATTGACACCCCGGGAGCTCGTCGAGTATTACGGCGGGCTGTTCGAGGAGAGCCGATCACCGACCGATGCGCTCACCGAAGTCGGGCTCGAAGACGCCCGGAAAACCCGGTATGAGAATCTCTCCGGCGGACAACAACGCCGGACCTGCGTGGCTATTGCGCTCGTGAACGACCCCGAGTTGCTGTTTCTCGACGAACCGACGACCGGCATCGATCCGGCCGGCCGACAGGCGCTCTGGTCGGTCATCGAGGACCTTGCGGCCGCTGGGACGACGGTCCTGTTGACGACCCACAATATGGCCGAGGCCGAGCATCTCGCCGACCGCGTCGGGTTGCTGGCTGACGGGAATCTGGTGGCGGTGGACACGCCGACCGAACTCATCGAAACCCACGGCGGTGACAGCCGACTCCGGGTCGAAACCGACGCCGATCCGGCTGCCTTCGAGTCGACGCCATACGCTCCACGGACGGTCGACGGCGAACTCATCTTCGTCGGGATCACTGCCACCGACATCGGCGATATCGTCCGTCTGCTCGACGACCAGGAGATTCCCTTCGAGGGATTACACTGGACCGAGCCGGATCTCGAGGACGTCTATCTCGAACTGACGGGCAAACAGATCGGTGCCGAAGGCGAGACGGCCGCGGTGACACAACGGGGGAGTAAATCGCGATGAGCCGCCTTGGCCGGATCCGCTCGGAAGCCATCGTGGCAACCCGATCGTTTCTCCGCCGTCGAACGGCGGTATTTTTCACCTTCTTTTTTCCGGTCTTGTTGATCGTGATCTTCGGCGCGTTGATCCAGACCGGCGGTGACTCCGGTGGCCTGTTCACGGAGCCGACCGCCTACTACGTCCCGGGTTATTTAGCAGTCGTTGTGTTGTTCACGCCGCTGTCCCGAATCGGGAGCACGGTAGCGCGCTACCGGGACGGCAACCGTTTCGAGAAGCTCGCGACGACGCCGCTCAGCCGGCGTGAGTGGCTCGCGGCCCATACCGTCGTCAACGTCCTGATCATCGGGCTTGCGTGTCTCATTATCCTCGGATTGATCCTCGTGATCACTGACGCGGCGATCCGGTTGTCGCCGTTGATTATCCCGTTTATCGTGGCGGCTGTGACGGTCTTCTGTGGCGTCGGCGCGTTGCTCGGATGGCTCGCCGAATCCCAGGACGGTGTCATCGCGGCAAGCAACGGAATCGCTCTGCCGTTGATATTTCTCTCAGAGACGTTCGTCCCGCCGACGCTGCTACCCTCGTGGTTTCGGCCGTTGATCGCGCTCTCGCCGTTGACGTACTTCGCCCGCGGGGTGCGTGTCGTGACTACGAAAACGGCAACAGGGGGAGCCCCAACGTTCTTCGAGACACCGGGCGGAACGCTGGCAATCCTCGCCATCCTTGCGATCGGCTTCTTTATCGCGGGGGCACGGGCGATACCACGGACGGATTGAGCCGTCGTCGGTCCCGCGATCGGCGTTCGAGGAAACCCCGGTCAGGATTCGGCCGGCACGCCAACCAAAATCAGGGCCGCCCCAGCCTCGATAAACCGCCAACCGTAGACGTGGTTCAATAACAGGTAGGCGAACACGCCGAGCGTCAACGACACGATCCAGGCCGTGGCGGCGATTCGCCCGACACGGGCGTGATTGGATCGACGAAGTTCCGCCGTCGAGTACGAGATCCCGGTGACGACCTGATAGACGACGACCGGAACCGAGACGATCGAGAGAATGATGTGGATCGCGAGCATCGCCAAGTAAAAATAATACGGCAGAGTCGGGCCGACGAACTCCTTGGTCCCGCCTCCGCCGATCTTGAGCAAATAGAGGACGAGAAACAGCATGATCAATCCAAACGCCGTCATCATCGAGATGCGGTGGCGCCGAACGCGATCCTGACGGATCGAGTACCAGCCGAACGCGAGGGCACCGACGGTAACGGTATTGATCACCGCGATCGCATCGGCAATACGGTTGACCGCCCACAGGGAGAGATCCGGAAAGAGCGCCCGTGGCACGACGCCAAGGAAGGTCCCGATAACGAGGCTGTAGCCGATGACCGACAACACGACCGTGACCGCGATCGGGTGGTCCCGGGCCGGTCGCACAGCGGAGACACTCATCGATGTGGGGTTGGGACCGACGGCACATGGAAGCCTCGCTTTCACCCGGCGAGTCCCCGTGGTTCCGTTAGAACCAAACCTCGGCACGGCAAAGGAGTAGTATGGTATCGATCGACACGCCGACGCCCGGCTACAGGCCTAATCGTGGTGAGCGGGCGTGAGCGTCGAGTCACCCGCCCAACGGGATCGGGCGATTCGGTGTCTGATCGCGAAGGTTGGCCTCGACGGTCACGACCGGGGCGCCCACGTCATCTCCCGTGCCTTCCGGGACGCCGGCTTCGAAGTCATCTACTCGGGGCTGCACAACCGGCCCGAGGAGATCGTCCAAGCCACCGTTCAGGAGGACGTCGATGTCCTTGGCATCTCGATTCTCTCGGGCGCGCACAACACGCTCGTCCCCAAGATCATCGACGGATTAGAGGAGTACGGCGCCTTCGAGGACACGCTCGTGTTGGTGGGCGGCGTGATTCCCGAGGAGGACAAAGAGTCGCTCAAAGAACAGGGCGTCGCCGAGATCTTCGGCCCCGGGACGTCGATCGAGGACACCATCGAATTCGTTCGCAGGCACGCGCCGAGGCGAGAATGAGCCACGCCGACGAGGAACTGATCGAGGAGCTGCTGGCGGGCAACCACCGAGCACTGGCCCGCGTGATCACGAAGATCGAGGATCGATCGGCGGGCTACCGTGACTTGGTATCGGCACTGTACAGCCATACGGGCCATGCCGACGTTATCGGCGTCACCGGGAGTCCGGGCGCCGGGAAATCGACGCTCGTCGACAAACTCGCGAAGGTATACCGGGACCAGGGATTGACCGTCGGCGTGATCGCGGTCGATCCCTCCTCGCCGTTCACCGGCGGTGCGGTTCTCGGCGACCGCGTACGGATGGCTTCGACGGTCGGCGATATGGACGTGTTCGTCCGATCGATGAGCACCCGCGGGAGTCTCGGGGGACTCTCGACGGCAACGACGGACGCGGTCAAGGCCCTCGATGCCTTCGGCAAGGACAAGATCCTCATCGAAACCGTCGGTGCGGGCCAAAACGAGATCGACGTCGTCAAGACCGCCGATACGGTCGCCGTCCTGGTCCCACCCGAAAGCGGCGACGCGATCCAGATGCTCAAGGCGGGCATCCTCGAGATCGGCGATGTCTTCGTCGTCAACAAGGCCGATCTCGACGGTGTCGACCGGACGGTCCAGGCACTCCGGGAGATGATCCAGGAAAGCGACGGCCGGATCGGGAGTCACTTACTCGGTGGTGTCGGCGAGAACGCTACAGGAACCGCCGACGGTGCGTCCGCTCCGGACTGGGAACCGGCGATCGTCGAGACGATCGCCAAGGACGGAACGGGGATCGACGAGCTATTGGCTGCGTTCGCCGATCACCGACAGTTCCTCGATGAGACCGGCCTCTACGATCGAAAAGAACGGACCCGCTATGCCGAGGAGATCCGAACGCTGTTGCGTGAGGAAGCCGCCCGGCTGATGAAACACGAGCTCGACCGCCAGGGCGGGATCGAGGAGTTCGTCACGGCGGTCCAGCGTGGCGATGCCGATCCCTACCGGATCGTCGATGGGCTGCTCGAACCGGTCGTCGAGTGTCTCGAGGACAGCCAGGATCAGGAACGGGACCGACCACGGGAACCGGGCCAGGAGTCGGTCTGATCGGGTCGCCCCGAGCACGTAACGGGTTTACTGCTGGCAGGCTTACCGACCGATATGAAGCTCCGTAAGTTGGTCGGCGGCGCCATCGGGACGGCAGGACTGGCCGCCGCCGGGAATGCGCTTCTCTCGACGCTCGCCGATGATCTCGAACCGCCGTTGCCGGGAATCCAGTACACCTACCGCTGGCGCGGGATGGATATCGCCTACACCGAAGCGGGCGATCCCACGGCGCCGGATGTGGTGTTGCTCCACGGGATCAGTGCAGCCTCCTCAAGCAATGAATTCGTGGCGATCTTCGAGGAACTCTCCCGGGACTACCACGTGATCGCGCCTGACCTCCCCGGGTTTGGTTGTTCGGATCGCCCGGCGTTGACGTACACCGCGGACCATTACATCGACTTCATCATGGACTTCGTCACGGAGATCGCCGATGACCCGATCGGCGTGACGTCCTCGCTGAGCGGTGCTTACGCCGCCGCCGCACAGACACGAACGGACGCCTTCGAGAAGCTCGTCATGGTCTGTCCGACCGCCACGTCGATGCCTGGCCGCCGACCGCTGGTTCGATCACTGTTCCGGCTGCCGGTCGTCGGGCAGACGCTCTTTAATGTGCTGGTCAGTAAACCGTCGATCCGGTATTTCAACGCCGATCACGGCTACGCGGACATGGCGGCCTACGATCCCGAGCGACTCGAATATCAGTGGCAGACAAGCCATCAACCCGGCGCCCGGTTTGCACCGGCCTCATTTATCAGCGGCTACCTCGATCCGGACCTGAACTTAGAGACGACACTACGGGAACTCGACGTGCCGGTGACGCTGGTCTGGGGACGGGATGCCGATATCACACCGCTGTCGGTCGGCGAAGAGTTAGCCGAAGCATCGGATGGCCGGCTGGTCGTCTTCGATCGGAGCCGGTTGCTTCCCCACGACGAACACCCCGAACAGTTCCTCGATCTGCTCGACGAAGAGCTAGTGCGGCCGGAACACTAACAATCGCTCGTCGTTGGTCTCGCGTTGCTCGACGGTCGGTTCGACGTCAATTCCGGTCTCGACGTCGTCGGGATCGACGCCGCGAAGCACGCCGGTGATCCGCACCGAATCGAAGGCCGCGATCGCCGTGACGTACGGTGCGTCATCGGCGAAGTGGGGCGTCCCGACGTGAACGACGGTGAAGGTCTCGACGGTACCGCTGTCGGGCAGGGGCTCCTCGGCGATCTCGGGGGAGCCACACTCCGGACAGGCCCGGCGTGGCGGCAAGGAACCGTGCCCGTTCGGACAGCGCATGTAGTAACCCTCGCCGTCCTCGATCGCGTCGAGGAACTCATCGAAGCCCGCGTGTCGCTCGGTGGCGTCGCTCATGCTACCACCTCCAGGACGTGAACGAAGGCACTGGCGACCGTGCCGCCAGCGTTGTGGGTCAGCGCGGTCGTCGCGTCGCTGACCACCTCACTGTTGGGGTGTTCCCCGCGTAGCAGGCGGGTCGCCTCGACGATCTGGCTCCCACCGGTCGCCCCGACCGGATGGCCCTTGGCCTTGAGCCCGCCCGAGAGGTTGATCGGCCGATCGCCGTCCTGGGTTGTTTCCCCGTTCGTGGCAGCAGTGATGCCCTCGCCGGCACCGTAAAAGCCGAGCGATTCGATCGCCAGTACCTCGGCGATCGTAAAGCAGTCGTGTACTTCCGCGAAGTCGACGTCCTCGGTGGTAATGCCGGCGTCGGCGTAGGCCTCCTCGGCGGCGTCCTCGGCGGCCGGCGTCCGGGCGAGATACTGTCGTTCGGCCAGCGCGAGCTTGTCCCCGCCGGCACCGGTACCGGTGATCGCGACGCCGGCGTTGAGATCGTTGGCCTCGGCGTATTCCTCGGAGACCATGACCAGTGCGGAGGCACCGTCGGTGATCGGACAGGCATCATAGAGTCCCAGTGGCTCGGCGACCATCGGGGCATCGAGGGCCGTCTCAACGTCGATCTCCCGCTGGAACTGGGCGTATTCGTTGTTGAGGGCGTTCTCGTGGTTTTTGACCGCAATGTTGGCGAGGTCCTCCCGGGAGCCACCGAACTCCTCGAAGTACGCCCGTGCCATCAGGGCATAGGCACCGGGGAAGGTGATGCCGGCCTTGACCTCATAGAGATCGTCGGCCGCGATGGCGAGCGCCTCGGTCGCACCGGCGGTCCCGAGGTTGTTCATCCGCTCACAGCCACCCACCAACAGCACGTCCGATTCGCCGTTGCGGATGTTCTTGACCGCCTCCCGGACGGCTGCACCGCTTGAAGCACAGGCGCTTTCGTACCGAGCCGTCGGAATATCGAGCCCGACGGCCTCGGCCATCAACGGCCCCTGGTGGCCCT
Source organism: Chewarchaeum aethiopicum (SeqCode) (assembly GCA_034190395.1). Lineage (GTDB taxonomy): Archaea > Halobacteriota > Halobacteria > Halobacteriales > Hikarchaeaceae > Chewarchaeum > Chewarchaeum aethiopicum. The sequence continues at coordinate 88,387 of JAXINS010000022.1, read as the reverse complement.
GGTGTTCGGCGAGCTCGGCCATGAAATTGCCATAATAGAGCTCCTCGATGTCGTCGCGGTCGACGCCGGCGTCCTCGATCGCGTTGATGCCCGCCTCCGCGAACATATCCCGGCCGGTGCGTTCGGGGTGTTGCCCGAAGTGGGTCAACCCGACACCGGCTACTCGTACATCTGCCATTGTACGGAGGGCTAACACACCAACAAGTAAAAGCAACATGGAACGTTCAGAAATCCACCGTCTGACCCCGGAATAATCGGGCATTACCGCGTATTGTGAAGACCAAAGCAGTCATATTCGACGCCTCAGTAGTGACATCCCAGTATATGCCCTCGGATGGTGGTACCACGCAGGACGACGTCGTTTCGACCGGGAGTCCGGTGTTGGACCAGATGCTAAACGGCGGCTTGCCGACGAACCGAGCGACGCTTGTGACAGGCGGCCCGGGAACCGGTAAGAGTACGCTCGGGATGCAGTTCCTCCAAGAGGGCCTACAACAGGGTGAGCGATGTCTGTTCGTCAGCACCGAGCAGACGATCGATGAACTCCGAGATTCGTTTCGGAGCTTCGAGTTCGACCTCGAACACGAAAACCTGGCGTTTACGACGATCCATGCGACCGTCGGCCGCACCTTCGAAAGCGTCGATCAGGAGGAAGTCACCCTTGAGACCTTCGAGGACGGCGAATTACTCGGCGAGGGGTTCAGCGCGCCCTTCACCGGGGAGTACGTCGAGCAACACCTCTCGGGATTCGCCCCACGGGACCGGATCGTCTTCGACAGCGCCTCCGGGTTAGAGGCGATCAGCGACGATCCGAACATCTACCGGCGGACGGTGCTTGATCTCATCCGGCTGTTCACCGATGAATTCGAGGCAACCAGCATTTTCACTGCTGAGTACGTCGATCAAGCCGTCGGCGACGCGGATGCCAACCTATTGAACCAAGGTGGGATCCAGTTTTCGACCCACGGGGTGATCCGGCTTTGGCGCGAACTGGTCAACAACGACGTCCATCGCTACCTCCAGATCCTCAAAATGCGGGGCGTTAACCACGACCGTCGCCGGGCGGAGGTCGACTTCGCATCCGAGGGGCTGAGCCTGGGGCCGATCCGCCGTTCCCAGCCGCCGGCACTCAAACAGCACGTCCACGCGCCGATCGGCATCGATGGGCTCGATAAACTGACCGGTGGCGGGCTGCTCCGCGGGGCCGGCGTCGTCTTACAGCACGACGGTAAGGCGAACCTGACGGCCCTGTTTAGCGTGTTGCTCGCCCGGATGATCGAACGGGACTACACCATCACGCTCGTGCCCACGATCCACCTCCGATCGGATCGGCTCAATCAGCTATTGGAGGGCCATGATCTCTCGCTTGAGGCGGCCTTCGACGACGATCAACTCTACGTCATCGATATGACCGGCGCGTGGGACCACGATGATGAACACGTCTATGGAGCCCCGTCGGACGCCGAGACGATGCTCAGCCGTCTCGACGAGATCCGGACCACCGCCGGGGACGACAGCGATCGACACGTCACGATCGTCAACGCCGAATCGATCGTACACGCACTCGGCGAGAAAGCGGCCCGCGAGATTCGCTACCGCCAGGAAGCCTCGATGCTCGGCGAGGCGGACATGCTGTTGTACGTCCACAACCCATCGGTAACCAGCGATGAGATCGGCGAGTTCTTCGTCGACACGGCCGTCCAGGTGCTCGATACCCAGCTGACCGAAGACGGGCTTCAATACATCACGCTGGAGAAATCGCCCTGTGGGTTCGTTGGAAGCACGTCGCTGGTGGAGTACATCTACGAACCACCATACATCAAAGTCCAAGAGCCCCCCCAAGAGCGGGAAAACCCGGCCGTGCTCGACGAGTGAGGCGGGATACGACCGCAGTCGTGGAGCTGAATCAATCGAGCAGTCGGTCGGCGATCGTATTGCGGAGGATCTCCGACGTCCCCTCGTAGATCTCGTTGAGCTTGGCGTCGCGGTAGTACCGCTCGGCGGGGAAATCCTTCACGTACCCGTAGCCGCCGTGGATCTGGATACCCTCATTAGCGACCTCACGGGAGACTTCACTTGCATAGAGTTTGGCCTGGGCGGCGGCCTTGATAAACGGTTCATCGCGCATCTTCAGATCCGCGGCCTTGTGCATCAATAGCTTGGCGGCCTGGATCTTGGTGTCCATGTCGGCGAGTTTGTGTTGGATGGTCTGAAACTCGCTGATCGGCCGATCGAACTGCTCGCGGTCCTGGGCGTATTCGCGGGCGGCCTCGAAGGCGGCCCGGGCGATCCCGACGCCACGGGCGGCGATCGTGATCCGGCCGCCGTTGAGGGTTTCCAAGGCGTGTCTAAAGCCCGCGCCCGCCTCGCCGAGCCGGCGATCGGCGGGGATCACCATATCATCGAAGCGAAGTTCGGCGGTCGGACACCCCTTGTCCCCGAGTTTGTCCTCAGTCCCCTCGACGTGGAAGCCGTCGTCCTCGTCCGGCCGAACGACAAACGAGGAGATGCCCCGTGCGCCGGCATCGGGATCGGTTTTGGCAAACAGGACGACGGTGTCAGCGACCGATCCGTTCGAGATCCACAGTTTCTCGCCGTTGATGCGGTATCGATCGCCATCACGGACCGCCCGGGTCCCCATTGCGGGCACGTCGCTGCCGGCCCCAGCCTCCGAAAGCGCGAAAGCGCCGATGTCATCGCCGGTGTTCAGCGGCGTGAGATACGTCGCCTTTTGGGTGTCAGTCCCATACGAATAGAGCATTTGGCCGGCCAGGCTCGTGTGGGCCGCGACGACTGTCCCGAGCCCGCCGCTACCGCGGCTGATCTCCTCGAGGCCGATCGCATAGGCGTGATAATCGAGACCCGCCCCGCCGTACTCCTCGGGGAAGGGCATACCCATGAGCCCGAGCTCGGCCATCTCCGCGATCAGGTCCGCGGGAAAGGTATCGGTCTCGTCGATCTCCCCGGCGCGTGGTACCACCTCCTCGTCGACGAATTCCGCAACGAGATCCCGGATCTGTCGTTGCTCGGCCGAGAGGCTGAAATCCATGTCACAATATCAGCCAGCGGCGGCCTTGACTGTTGGTATCCGGCCACACACAGCTGACACTAAATAAAGAGTCGACCGGACAGTGCAGTTACTCGTACTCGTAGAATCCCTTGCCGGTCTTCTTGCCGAGGTCCCCGGCCGCGACCTTCCGTTTGAGCAAGTAAGCGGGTTTGTATCGGTCGCCGAGTTCCTCGTGGAGCGTGGCGCTGGCCTCCAGACAGACGTCCAACCCGATGTGATCGGCGAGTTCGAGCGGCCCCATCGGGACGTTGGTCCCGAGTTTCATCCCCGAGTCGATATCGTCCTTCGAGGCGACACCCTCGTCGAAGGCCCGGATGCCCTCGTTGATCCACGGCATCAGGATTCGGTTGACGACGAACCCGGGTTTGTCGTCGGACTCCCAGGTCGTCTTTTCCAGATCCTCGGCGAAGGCATGAGCGAGGTCGACGGCCGCTTGCGCCGTTCGTTCACCGACCACGACTTCGACACCCTCCATGATCGGTACCGGGTTCATGAAATGTAGGCCGACGACCAGATCGGCCCGGTCGGTCGCGCTGGCGATGGTCGTAATCGAGAGCGTGCTGGTGTTGGTCGCCAGGACGACGTCGTCCGGGACGATCGAATCGAGCTCGGCGAAGACGTCCTGTTTGACGTCCATGTTCTCGACGACGGCCTCGACGACGAAATCGGCGTCAGCGAGGGCGGCCATCTCGGTCGTCCCCTCGATCCGATCGCGGGCGTCGTCGGCCGCCGCCTGGGAGAGGGCGTCGCGATCGACCAGCCGACCGAGGCTCTCCTCGATCGATTCGAAGCCCTGTTCGACGAATTCGGGTTCGACATCCCGGAGAACCACATCGTAACCAGCGGTCGCGGCGACCTGGGCAATGCCGCTGCCCATCGTGCCCGCACCGACGACACCAACCGTCTCGATCGCTTCAAGTTCGCGCATATGCGGAGGGTGGCGGTCGTCGGTCGTAAGCCTGCCGCACTTCGATCGTGACCGGTTCGATCGGGGCTACAGCCAGGCCGTATCGGGCTCGACACGCCCGTGGGGCTCGCCGCCCTCGAGGGCCGTCGCGACATCGGCGGCGACCTGTTCGCTGAGATCCACCCGGGAGTGTTCGGAGTACCAGGCAGCGTGTGGCGTCAGGATGGCGTTCTCACACTCCAGTAGTGGGGAATCCTCGGGCGGTTCGACCTCCATCACGTCGATGCCGGCGAAAGCCAGCGAATCGGCTTCGAGTGCCTCGGCCAGGGCGGCTTCCTCGACGATCGGACCGCGGGCGGTATTCACGAACACGGCGTCGTCCTGCATCGTCGCGAAGGCCTCGGCGTCGAACAGGCCCCGGGTCTCCTCGGTCAACGGCGCATGGACCGAGACGATATCGGCCGTCGAGAGTAATGTCTCGAAGTCGACTGGCTCGACGTCGTAGTGAGCCATCTCGTAGGCCGGGACGTACGGATCATAGGCCACGACATCGACGTCGAAACCGGTCAATTTCTTGGCAACACGACGGGCGATCTTCCCGAAGGCGACCAAGCCGACGGTTTGGCCGGCCAACCGGGGGATCGGGGCGCCGTCCGACCAGGTCCATGAACCATCCCGAATGTGACGGTCGTAGGCCGTCAGCCGGCGGAGGCCGCCAAGCATCAGGCTGAGTGCGTGGGCCGAAACTTCGTCAACGCAGTAATCGGGGACGTTGATGACCGTCACGCCGTGTTCGTCAGCCGCCCCGACATCGATGTTGTCGATGCCGATACCGGCCCGGCCGACCGCGACCAACGAGTCGAGCGCCTCGAAGACTTCAGCCGAGACGGTGACATCGGCCGCGACGATCATCGCATCGGCACCCTCGCCCACCTCGATGAGTTCCGCGGGCGTTCGGGCATCGGTCGAGACGAGTTCGGCGTCGACTTCGGCGAGGACGTCCGCCTCGGCCTCAAGATCGAGGACCTTCGTATCGGAGACGATGACTCGGTAAGTTGTCATGGTTCGAGCCCCGATAGCAGGCCGGGGGTTAAGGTGGTTGGTGGTTGGCTCCACACTATCGCTGCCCGCCAAGAAACGATCGAACAAAGAATGAACTAAGAGTTTCGCGCCGGGATCACACATATATGCGCCCCGTCGATCACACCCCGATCGCTCGCGACGGCAAAGTACTCATCTTAGCCTACGACCACGGGCTCGAACACGGGCCGACGGATTTCGATCCCGTCCCCGAGACGATGAACCCCGAGACGGTGTTCGACGTTGCCACCCACGACGCAGTTACCGGAATGGCCGTCCAGAAGGGCGTCGCCGAGGCGTTCTATCCTTCCTATGAGGACGAGGTCACACTGTTGGCCAAGGTGAACGGCACGTCGAACCTCTGGATGGGCGAATACGATTCGGCCGTTAATTGGTCGGTCGATTACGCAGTCGAGCTTGGGGCCGAAGCAATCGGCTACACCCTCTATGGCGGCTCGAACCACGAAGTCGAGATGGCCGAGGAGTTCCGCGATGTCCAGGAGGCCGCTCGGGAGCACGATCTGCCGGTCGTGATGTGGTCGTATCCGCGCGGCCAGGGCGTCAAAAACGATACCAAAGACGGCGTGATCGCCTACGCAACTCGGCTGGCGCTTGAACTCGGTGCCGATGTGGCGAAGGTCAAATATCCGGGCAGCAAAGACGCCATGGAGTGGGCCGTCGACGCCGCCGGTCCGGTGAAGGTGATCATGTCCGGTGGCTCGAAGGTCTCCGACCGGGCGTTCCTCGAGTCGGTCAAGACTGTCATCGACGCCGGCGGGGCCGGATTGGCCGTCGGCCGGAACGTCTGGCAACGAGACAATCCCACGGCGATGCTGGATGCTCTCGAGGCCGTTATTTTCGAGGAAACAGACGTTGAGGAGGCCCTCAGCCGGATGTAATCCGAATGGGTAGAACGTCACCACCACTATGAGCAACCACGAGATCGCCGAGACGGTTATCGAGACGGTCGCCGCGGCTGCCCCGGAGATCCGCGCCGGCCTTCCGGGGCGACGAACCGCCGTCAACGGGGAGAATCCCAGCGACGAGATCCAGATGGCCGCCGACATCTGGGCCGACGAGCTACTCTGTGACCGACTCACCGCGATCGACGGTGTCGGTACCTACGCCAGTGAGGAACGCGCCGATCCGGTCCACGAGGGGGACGGACTCAGCGTCAGTGTCGATCCGCTCGATGGATCATCGAACCTTCAATCGAACAACGCCATGGGGACGATCGTCGGCGTCTATGCGGATTCGGTCCCCGCCCCCGGCACGGAGTTGATCGCCAGCGGCTACGTGTTGTATGGCCCGATCACGACGATGACAGTCGCCATCGATGGACAGGTCACGGAATACGTCATCGAGGACACCGGCGCGATCCGACCTGTCGAAACCGACGTGACGCTTCCCTCCGATCCGGTCGTCTTCGGATTCGGCGGCCGTCAGCAAAACTGGACCGACGGCTTTCACGCCTTCGCCGAGGAGATCAGAGAGGAGCTGAAGCTCCGATACGGCGGCGCGATGATCGCCGATGTCAACCAGGTCGTTACGTACGGTGGCATCTTTTCGTACCCTGGATTGGTCGATCGACCGGAGGGCAAACTCCGCTTACAGTTCGAGGGTGCACCGATCGCGTACGTGCTCGAATCCGCCGGCGGTGCTTCCACGGACGGCGATCGATCGCTCATCGAAAAGACGCCCGAAGAACTCCATGAACGGACGCCGGTCCATCTGGGCAACCAAGCGCTGATTGACCGAGTCGAGGCGGCACTGGACTGACGGATTCCCGCTCGACGACCCGAGCCGCGGGAACCGAGGAGAGGAGGGGAAAACGGTTTGGAGCCGTTCGCCGACCGTTCGATATGGAGATTCGGATCGATGCGGGGGCGAGCGATGAGGAAGCCTCGGCCATCGCGACAGCGTTGGCCCGCCATTTGGGGGAATGCGTCGCGGTGTATCACGGCGACGCCGCGGAGCCGGCCGCGGTCGATACGCCGGCCGACGCCGATCACGGCGATCGTCAGACGCAAGCACAACCATCGACCGATCGGGAAGCACGGCTGCGCGAGGAGATCGCCGACATCGAACAGGGCGGGCCCGAAAAATACCGCGAGCGCCTCGATGAACAGGGGAAACTGTTCGTCCGGGATCGGCTGCAGCTGTGGTTCGGCGAGGATGGCTTCACCTTCGAGGACGGCCGTTTTGCGAACTTCGATGCCGAGGAACGGTTGCCCGCCGATGGGCTATTGACCGGCGTCGCCACCCTCGACGGCCGGGACCTCCACGTCATGGCCAACGACTACACCGTCAAGGCCGGCAGCATGGCCGAAAAGGGCGTCGAGAAGTTCCTCCGGATGCAACAGCGGGCGCTCAAAAGCGGCAAGCCGGTGTTGTATCTGATGGACTCCTCCGGCGGTCGAATCGATCAACAGCGGGGGTTCTTCGCGAACCGCGAGGGGATCGGGAAGTACTATTATAACCACTCGATGCTGTCGGGGCGGGTGCCACAGATCTGTGTGCTGTACGGCCCCTGTATCGCGGGGGCGGCCTACACCCCAGTGTTCGCCGATTTCACCGTGATGGTCGAGGGGATGTCCGCGATGGCGATCGCGAGCCCACGGATGGTCCAGATGGTCACCGGCGAGGACATCGACCTCCAGGAACTCGGCGGTGCCGACATTCACGCTCAACACTCGGGTAGCGCCGATCTGGTGGCCGAAGACGAGGAGCACGCCCGCGAGTTGGTCGGCAAGCTCATCACGTATTTGCCGGACAACGCCGACGAACGCCCGCCCCATACCGATCCAGCGTCGCCGGCCGAGCCGACGGCGGATCTCGATACGGTGATCCCGGACTCGCCCAACAAGGGATACGACATCACGGCAGTGATCGATCGACTCGCCGATGCCGGCTCGTATTTCGAGCTTCAGCCCGACTACGGCGCCGAGATCATCACCGCCTTCGCCCGTCTCGACGGCCGGCCGATCGGCGTGATTGCAAATCAGCCGGCCCGGCGGGCGGGCGCCATCTTCCCGGCGGCGGCCCGAAAGGCCGCGGAGTTCATCTGGAAATGCGACGCCTACGGGATCCCGCTGTTGTATCTCTGTGATACGCCCGGGTTCATGGCAGGGTCCCAGGTCGAAAAGGAAGGCATTCTCGAAGCCGGCAAGAAGATGATCTACGCGACCTCCGCGGCCACCGTCCCGAAACTCTCCGTCATCGTCCGGAAAGCCTATGGTGCGGGCATCTACGCCATGGGCGGGCCGGCATACGATCCGGAAGCCACGCTCGCGCTGCCCAGCGGCGAGATCGCCATCATGGGGCCGGAGGCGGCCATCAACGCAGTGTATCGACGTCGCCTCGACGAGATCGAAGACGAGGACGAACGCAAGGAACGGGAGGCGGAACTCCGCGAGGAGTACCGGGAGGACATCGATGTCCACCGGATGGCAAGCGAAGTCGTGATCGACGAGATCATCCCACCATCGACGCTTCGTGGGGAACTCATCGAGCGGTTCGAGTTCTATGAGGATGTCGAGAAGGATCGGCCGTCGAAGAAACACGGAACAATCCTCTAAGCAGCGGGGATCACCGGAGATACAGAGCGTGGTCTAGACCGTTCGAGTGGATCGTCTCAGTCCGTGTCCGGTTCCGCCTCCGATCGGGTAGTGGGCTCGCCGAGCCGCCCGGTGCGACGTGGACTGGTCCAGGAGAGCTCTCTGTTACTAAGGACGTCAAAGAGGCTTTTGAGCATCACGACATCGAGGAACTGTCGGTAACCGATGACGAACAATGGTCCGAGTACGATAAGTCGGAGATCATTCCGGCTGGCACGGACGGCCAACAGCGCGATCAACACCTGCAGTAGAGCGAAAAACGAGAACAGTGTGACGACCCGAACGACGGACCCGAACAGCAATTCGAGCCCGATCGAGATCACGATCACGATCCCTGCGATCGGAACGAACACCGTCGAGAGCAACTCGATCGGGAACGCAAAACTATGGAGGAAGCCGAAATCCGGTCGCCGAAAGACGTCTCGGTGTTTCAGTAACGTCTGGACACTGCCCCGATACCACCGTAACCGTTGGTTGTACAGATCCATCCAAGTCTCCGGCGCCTCTGTATAGCAGATCGCATCGATCGCCCGCGTTTCGTAACCGGCTTTGAGAATCTTCACCGTCGCGTCACGATCCTCGGTGAGGGTATCACCATCGAATCGGCCGACGTCCTCGAGAATCGAGCGTCGATAGGCCCCGAACGCCCCCGGAATAACCACCACCGTCGCCATCCGATCGAGGGCCTGTCGGAACAGTTGAATGCCGATGATGTACTCGAGTTCCTGAAGCTCGGTCAACAGCCGTCCCCGATTGATCACGCGAAGGTCGCCCGCGACGGCGCCCACTTCCGGCGCGTTTTGAAACGACGCGACGATCCGCAGGAGGCTGGCGGAAGCGAGCAAACTATCGGCATCGACCGTGACGACGATCTCCCCCGTCGCGCGCGCAAGCCCGTAGTTGAGTGCCGTATGCTTGCCCCCGTTTTGTTTCTGGAGAACGGCTACCGTCTCGTCGGCGTGTTCCATCGCCACGTCGTAGGTGGCGTCAGTACTGCCGTCATCAACGACGATGATTTCCTTGCGACCATCGGGATAGGCTGTCCGCTTGAGCGCGTCGATCGAGGCACCGATACACGACTCTTCGTTGTACGCGGGGACGACGATCGTAAGTCGTGGAAACGAGGTATCTGGATCGAGATTGATCTCGCTTGCGGCCCCACGGGAGCGAGCCCGGAGTGAGAGCAGCGCAAGCGGGAGGAACAGCGAATAATAATAGAAAACGAACGCGAGCGCCACGAGCAGGACGATCGAAAAGACGGGGATCACAGACACCGCCGAATCCGCCCTGAGCCATGCATAAGCGCCGGGGATAATTAGGACGAACAGAAACGAAAGGAATCCAAGACGGATGACGGTCGGTCGGTCGCGCAACCGGGTCGAAACGACCGGGACCAGGCTACAGAGGCTCGCACCAATCCCGGTGAGAGCACAGAGTAAAAATAAACCCGGCGGGAGCAACAAATAGAGGATCCCGAAAGTACCGACAATCATGAAACTGATCACCGCAAGCACCGTCGACTCGCGGCTCATATAACGGCCCCACGCGTGATCAACAGGGGATCGATAGCAACCGATTTGACCACCAAAAGAAAGGACGACACCCGATAGATGGCGATGCTGTTCGCTCGGCCGTGCCACTGTCCCGATACTGGGAGGCTCGTCGTTGCGAGTATCGGTCCCCCGACCGATTGTGACATCCGTGTTGACGTCGGGGCGAGACGTCGGTTAGTTAATCACGGCTTAAACCGGATTCTCATGGATCAGGCTTGATCGTTGCCGAAGAAATAGACAGGACGAGCCGAGTCGATGGCGACAAGGGAACGATGGTTCTCAATCAGTTCCGCTATCGCCCCGTTTCAACGAGAGAACGGTTCGATCGAACTCACAAACCAGCTCGTTATCCTGATTGAATACCTCGACGTGCATCGTGACGATCCCACGATCGCCGTCCGATGTCTCACGTTTGTCCGTTACCGTCGACTGGGCGTGGATCGTGTCGCCGTGAAAGACCGGTGCCGGATGTTCGACGTTATCATAGGAGAGGTTTGCAACGATCGTCCCGTCGGTGGTTTCAGGGATCGTCAGGCCGACGGCCAGGCTCATCGTATAGAGACCGTTAACGAGTCGTTCGCCAAACTGCGTGTCGGCGGCGAACTCGGCGTCGAGATGGAGCGGCTGTTGGTTCATCGTCATATCACAGAACTGTTGGTTGTCGCGTTCGGTGACCGTTCGGCGTTTGTCGTGGGTGATCGTCTCGCCGGGCTCGAATTCTTCGTAGTAGCGTCCCGTCATAGCCGTACGATGGTTCCAATCATACTACAATGTGGCCGATCGATGGACGACAAAGCCGACGATCGATCGACGGTACATATCACTGGTATCGTGGGGGGGGAACCGGCTCCGGTCGCGCCCCACAGGCTTGTAAACTCCGGCTCTACTCGCCCAAGACGATCGATCAATAGCGACCGTCGCGTTCAGCGGCCCTGATGTGTGGGTCAGTTGACCCTGGCCCGGCCACCACCAGACGTGAGGTAATACTGGAGAAACGATCAGCCGATGTTTCGAACGGTGTTTAGTCGCTGCGTAATCCTTTTTCGACACACCGGCCACACAAACTCCACACCTGCACGGTTCTCCGTGTGTGAACCCACACTCACTATGCACCTAGACTGAAACGGGCGGCGATACTGAATGAGAACATGGTTCGTCGCTGTATGCTGTTTTCCCCGGGCGATCAGGACGCGATGCTGCGAAAGGCACCCACCGCCGGGGCTGATGTCGTCGTGTTCGATCTCGAGGACGCCGTCACGCCCGGCCGAAAACAGAACGCCCGGGAAACCGTCAGGGCCGTCCTGACGGATCCGTCGTTCGATCCCGACTGTGAGGTGTGTGTCCGGGTGAATCCCACCGGGATCGCCGCCGACGACGACTTAGAAGCGATACTCGCCCCGGAGGCCCGGCTGGACAGTGTCATGCTACCGAAGGTCGATGGTCCAAACGCGATCCGGACGCTCGCCGATCTCCTCGAGGAACACGGACGACAGCTCCCGATCATTGCGATCATCGAGACCGCCCGTGGGGTGCTCAACGCCAGCGAAATCGCCGACGCCGAACCGACGGATGCGTTGGTTTTCGGTGCCGAGGATCTGGCAGCCGATACCGGGGCGACCCGGACCAAAGACGGGACGGAAGTCCTCGTCGCCCGACAGGAAGTCGTGCTCGCCGCCAGTGCGGCCGATGTCGACGCGATCGATACCATCCAGAGCGATTTCGAGGACACCGACCGCCTCGCCGCGGACGTCGAATTCGCCGCCCAGCTGGGCTACGATGGCAAACTGGCGATCCATCCGGCCCAGGTCGACCCGATCAATGACGCGTTCACCCCGGCAGCCGAGGAGATCGAGTGGGCCCAACGCGTGCTCGCGGCCCGGGACCGACAAGCGGGCCAGGAATCGGGCGTCTTCTCGGTCGATGGCGAGATGATCGATCAACCGCTGCTCACCCAGGCCGAACGGATCATCGAACGGGCCGAGGCCGCCGATCGGCTCTGAGGAATGGTGACGACTACCGGACGATAAGTCGGCTGATGCTTATTGTTTCGGCATGTTTAATTCCGGGTGCCTAGTTGATCCAGGGTATGAGCGACGAGACGAACCCATTCGAGAGCCTGCAGGAACAGATCGACGACGCCGCAGCGTTTCTCGATGTCGGCCCTGACGTCCTCGCGCGCCTCAAACACCCTGAACGAGTCCTCGAAACCAACCTCTCAGTCGAGATGGACGACGGTTCGATCGACGTCGTCAAAGCGTTCCGGTCGCAGTTCAACGGCGATCGCGGACCCTACAAGGGCGGCATCCGGTACCATCCGGGTGTCAACCGCGATGAGGTGAAAGCCCTCTCGGGCTGGATGGTGTACAAAACCGCCGTCGTCGATATCCCCTACGGCGGTGGCAAGGGTGGAATCGCGATCGACCCTGCTGAGTACTCCGAGAGTGAACTCGAGCGGATCACCCGCTCGTTCGCCAAGGAACTGCGGCCGATCATCGGCGAGAACCAGGATATCCCGGCCCCGGACGTTAACACCGGCCAACAGGAGATGAACTGGATCAAAGACACATACGAGACCCTTGAGAACACCACTGCACCCGGGGTGATCACCGGAAAGGCGATCGACTCCGGGGGCTCGGCCGGTCGTGTCGAGGCGACGGGGCGCTCGACGATGTTCGCCGCCCGGGAGATCTTCGAGTACCTCGATAAGGACATGACCGACGCCACCGTCGCGGTCCAGGGCTATGGCAACGCCGGGTCGGTCGCCGCCGAATTGATCGAGGATCTCGGCGCCAACATCGTCGCCGTCAGCGACTCCAGCGGCGCCGCTTACGATCCCGACGGCCTCGATGCGGTCGCCGCCAAGGACTATAAGACCGAAACCGGCAGCGTAGTCGGATACGATGACACCGAACAGCTGACCAACGACGAACTGCTCACCCTCGATGTCGATCTGCTGGTGCCGGCAGCGCTCGAGAACGCGATCGATGGCGACCTCGCCACCGACGTCCAGGCCGACGTGATCGTCGAGGCGGCCAACGGGCCGCTGACCCCCGAGGCCGACGATATCCTCACCGAACGGGATGTCCATGTGGTGCCGGACATCCTCGCCAACGCCGGTGGCGTCACGGTGTCGTACTTCGAGTGGGTCCAGAACCGCCAGCGCTTCTACTGGACCGAAGAACGCGTCAACGAGGAACTCGAGCGGATCATCGTGTCGGCGTTCGATGACCTCGTCTCGGCGTTCGAGAACAAGGACACGCCGAACCTCCGGACGGCCGCTTACGTCGTCGCGATCCAGCGGGTCGTCGGCGCCTATCAGGAAGGCGGCAACTGGCCCTGAATCCGAACCGATCGATCTTGTTCCACGCGACGACAGCCGACTACGCCGTAATTGCTTGATCCGGGCTCATCGAATGGAGAGGCAATCGTCGCCGGTGACGCATACCTTCAAGAGCGCTGCGGCCCCTCGATAAAGCCATGGCAACCGACTTCGAGTATCCCTGGCAGTTTACCGGCCGGCGATCGGCCACAATGGCCCATGGCGGGATGGTCGCCACGAGCCAACCCCTCGCCGCCCGCGCTGGACTCCGGATCTTAGAGGACGGCGGCACCGCCGCGGATGCCGCCGTCGCGACCGCAGCCGTATTGAACGTCGTCGAACCGAACATGACCGGGATCGGCGGAGACATGTTCGCGCTGACCCAGTTCGACGAACGATACGAGGCCCTCAACGGCAGTGGGGGCGCACCGGCGGCGGCGGATATCGAGACCTATCGCGACCGCACCGACGCGACGACGGCGGACGGCACACCGGCGATGCCGGTTGAGGGCGGCATGCCGGTGACAGTCCCCGGGGCACTCGACGGCTGGCAACGGTTGCTCGATCGATACGGTCGCTTGGATCTCGCGACGGTACTCGAACCGGCGATCGAGTACGCCCGCGAGGGATTTCCGGTCAGCGAGTACATCGCCTGGCAGTGGCAAAACGCGGTCGATCGCCTCAGCCAGTACGAGGAAAGCGCCCGCACGTTCCTCATCAACGGTGACGCCCCCGATCCCGGCCAAACCGTGACGAACCCGACGATCGCCGAGACCTTCGAAACGATCGGGGCCGAGGGCATCGAGGCGTTTTACGGCGGCCCGATCGGCGAGGCGGTCGTCGAAACCGCCCGCGAACACGGCGGCACGCTCACCCTCGACGATCTGACCAGCCATACCGGCGAGTGGACCGAACCCATCAGCACGACCTATCATGGGATGGAGGTGCTCGAACACCCACCCAACGGCCAGGGGGCTATCGCACTGACCGCACTCAACATCGCCGAACAGTTCGATCTCCCCGACGATCCCACACATCCGGACCGGCTGCATCACCTCATCGAGGCGACCAAGTTGGGATTCGCCGATGGAACCGAATACATCACGGATCCGGCGATGGCGGAAATCCCCCTCGAGACGATGCTCTCGAAGGACTACGCTGCCGAGCGAGCGGCTTCGATCGGGTCGCGGGCCGGGACCTATGCGCCCGGCGCGAGCGCCTACGGGAACGACACGATCTATCTGACCGTCGTCGACGAGGACGGCAATGCTGTCTCGTTGATCAACAGCGTCTACGCGAACTTCGGGAGCGGGTTGACGGCCGCTGGCTTCGCCCTACAGAATCGTGGGCACTCCTTCAGCCTCGATCCGGACCACAACAACGCCCTCGAACCGGGGAAACGGCCGTATCACACGATCATCCCGGCGATGTTACGCGAGGACGACACATTCCGGGCAGCGTGGGGCGTGATGGGCGGCAGTATGCAACCACAGGGACACCTCCAGGTCGTAGGAAACCTCGTCGACGCCGATCTGAATCCCCAGGCGGCGATGGATGTTCCCCGCTTCCGGTGGCTCGATGGCCGGCGAGTTGCCATCGAAACCTCGCGGATGCCCGAATCGGTCGTTGCAACCCTCCGGGGTTACGGCCATCGGATCGTAGCGGAGGAGGAGTACTACGGCAATCTCGGCCATTTCGGCGGCGGTCAGATGATCTACATCGACGACGACGGGGTCCGGATCGGTGGGTCCGATCCCCGGAAAGACGGGCTGGCGATCGGCTACTGAAAACACCACCGTCGACCGCGGCACGGAACCATTAGGTACGGGCCCCTTCTTCATCGGTCCATGTCATCCGAGGACCCGAATGAATCGGAACAGCCAGTGGGAACGGAGGAATTAGCGACGTTCATCGAAGCCAAATACGGCGACAGGTTGGATGTGGATCGGCGTGAGAAACTCCGTGAGAAGATCGCCGACTACCGCGAGGCCGGTGAGGCCGTCAGCGACGTCGCCCTCGAGAACGGTGAGGGACCGACGTACGACTTCGAAGTCTACCGGGGAGACGAGACCAACCATGGTTGAGGAGTCGCTGCTTGTCGGGAGTATCGAGGCACTCGGGACGGCGCTTCGTGATGATCGACTGACGGTCGTCGAACTCACCGAGGCATATCTCGACCGGCTCGAACGGGTCGGCCCCGAACTCAATGCGGTCGTCACGGTGACCCGCGAGCGCGCCCGCCAGCAGGCCGAACGGCTCGACGAGGAGTTCGACGCCGGCACCGACCGCGGTCCGCTCCATGGCATCCCGTTTGGCGTCAAGGATCTGCTGTCGGTCAAGGACCATCCGACCACCTGGGGCGCCGCACCGTTACAGGATCAGACCTTTGACGAAGACGCCACGGTCGTCGAGCGGCTCGAAGCGGCGGGTGGTGTCCTCCTGGGGAAGCTCTCGTCGGTCGAGCTGGCCGGTGGGTTCGGCTACGAACAGGCCGACGCCGCGTTCAACGGCCCGGGACGGAACGCCTGGGATCCCGACGCCTGGAGCGGCGGTTCCTCCTCAGGGCCCGGGTCAGCAGTGCCCGCCGGCTGTGTCGGCTTTGCGATCGGCAGTGAGACCTGGGGGTCGATCATCACGCCTGCAGGCTACAACGGTGTCGCCGGCCATCGACCGACCTACGGGGCGGTCAGCCGTGCGGGGGCGATGGCGCTCTCATGGACGATGGACAAGATCGGCCCGCTCTGTCGGACTGCACGCGGGTGTGAGCAGGTCCTCGAAGCCATTGCCGGCCCGGACCCGCGGGATACGAGTACGGTCGATCGTTCGTTAGACACCGATCCGACCGCCGAACCCACCCTTGGCGTGTTCGAGGACGTTACGGCCGACATCGAACCGGCCGTCGGAAGTAATTACGAGGAGTCATTGGCGGTGCTGGAGGACTTTGCGACGATCGAACCCATCGAACTCCCCGAGTATCCATACAACGAAGTCGCCGATCTGCTGATCGGTGGCGAGGCGGCCGCGGCCTTCGATACGTTCGTCGAAGCCGGCCACATCGAGGACCTCACCGCGCCGGCCGATCGGGTCGGCGGCTATGCCCAGCAAGCCATCCCCGCGAAGGATTACATCAACGCCATGCGGGTCCGCAGGAAACTCCAGCGTGACGTCGATCAGTTGTTCGACACCGTTGATGCCATCGTGGCGCCGTCGCTGGCGACGGTGGCGCCGCCGATCGATACGCCGTTTGCCGAATACCGCGATCCACACGAACTGCCCCCGATCGCCGCGGCGGCCAACGTCGCCGGGTTACCCGGGGTCACGATACCGAATGGGTTCGGCGACCGTGAGCTACCGACCGGTATCACGTTCACTGGCCGTGCGTTTGCCGATCTGGAGATCCTCGACTATGCGGCGCGATATCAGGGCCGGACCGATCACGTCGATTACACGAGCCGTCTCGGGGCATACTAAGCCCACCGGACCCGGTTAGAGCCCGAGTTCGCGGCCGATGACGAGATGTTGGATCTCGGAGGTTCCCTCACCGATCTCCATCAACTTTGCGTCCCGGTAGAACCGCTGGGGGGCGAAGTCCTCGGTGTAGCCATACCCTCCCAGAACCTGAACGGCGTCCTCGGCGACTTCTCGGGCGGCCTCGGAGGCATCGAGTTTCGCCAGGGCACTGTCCTTGCGGACGTCCTCGCCGGCGTCATAGCGGGTGGCAGCCCGATAGGTCAATAGCCGTGCGCGCTCGATCTTGCGGTGCATATCGACCAGCTTGTTGCGGATCGCATCGAACTCCGAGATCGGTTGGCCGAACTGCTCACGGTCGGCGGCATACGCTTTGGCAGCCTCGTAGGCCCCCTGGGCGAGCCCGACCGAGAGGGCACCGATCGAGATCCGCCCGCCATCGAGGGTCTTGAGCGTCTGTGACCAGCCCGCACCTTCCTCGCCGAGGAGCCGATCGGCGGGTAACCGACAGTCATCGAACTTGATCTCACAGGTCGGGGAGGCGTTCAGCCCCATCTTGTCCCAGATCGTCGTCACCTCGAACCCGGGATCGTTCCGTGGATCGACGATGAACGTCGAGATGCCATCGTAGCCGGCGTTGGGATCGGTGACCGCCTTCACGAGGATCGAACGGGCCTCGCTGGCGTTGGTGATGAACTGCTTGGTACCGTTGAGCACCCACTCGTCGCCGTCCCGTTCGGCGGTCGTGTCCATGCTGCTTGCGTCGGAACCGCTACCGGGTTCGGTGAGCGCCCACGCGCCGATCCCCTCGCCCTCGGCCAGCGGTCGGAGCCAGCGGTCGCGTTGCTCGTCGGTGCCGAACAGCTCGATCGGTTTGGCCCCCAGGCTCACGTGGGCCGCATACGAGAGCCCGATACTGCCGGAGACCCGACCGAGCTCCTCGGTGACCAGGGCGTACATCAGCTGATCGCCGCCGAGCCCACCGTACTCCTCGGCGATCGGCACGCCCATGACCTCTAGGTCGGCCAGCGACTCGAAGATCTCACCGGGGAAACGGTGGTCGTTCTCGATTTCCTGGGCGATCGGCTCGATTTCGGCCTCACAGAACTCCCGGACGGAGTCCCGGATCATGCGGTGTTCCGATGGGAGATCGAAATCCATCGGTTACCTCACGCCAGTCCCGTGTGCGTGTCCCGCGACGCGGGTCGTCCGTGGTCGATACACATACCCGTTGTTTGCCACTCGAAGGTCTAAGGTGCTTCGAGCGTTCGGGCGCCCGAACCGGATCGATCGGGAACGCGCGCCCACCGCTTAAGACCGTCCAGCCGAACGATTCGATATCGTGCGGATCGCCGACCGGACCCACAGGCGCCGTGTGTGGCCCCGACAGCGGAGGTGGCGGTAGTGCCACCGCTGCCGCGGCGGGCGTTTCTGAGGGCAGTCCGGTCGTTGGACGAACGGCGGTTTCGGGCGTTCGTGGCCGATATCTGGGCGGCGCGTGGCTACGAAACGGCCATCGACGGTCACCGCATCGTCGTGACAGGCCCGGACGGCAAGGCGACGAGCCTCCTGCCGGTCGCGGACAGGGGCTGGCTGGGCCGCATCGACCGGCCGCCCGAAACCGACGACAGGGTCGATGTCGTCGTCTCGGTCGACAGACACAACGGCGGCGAGGCGATCGCGACCGAGCACCACGCAACGCTGATCGACGTCGAGGAACTCCGACGGATCACCCTCTATGCGATCGATCGCGACCGGGCTGAACAGCTCTTCCAGACGTATCTGAACCGCTCAGCGACGATCCCGCCACAGTCCGATACCCGATTCGAAACCGGGCGAGCGGTCTGGGGCGGGCTCGTGGTGATCGCGATGGTGCTTATCGCGATTCTTGCCGCCGGCTCGGTCGTTCCCTGGCTGCCGACATCGGTCGTCGGGGATGGGTCCGGCGATGGGACGGCCCCCCTCCAGACCGGCGCCAATCCCGGGGACACGCTCACCCATCCCCGCGCCGAGCTGGTGACCGATATCAACACGGGAACCCCGACGGAGACCGCGACAATCGACACCGACGTCGACCCGGGAAGCGAGCAGACCCCCGGCTGGAATCGGCCATTACCGGCCATCGGGGTCGCCGACACGGCCTGGCGTGGCTTCGGGTTCGATCCGGCGCGAACGGGGTACAGCCGAGCAACGAGCGGTCCCGTCGGTAACGTCTCGATCGCCGAGTCGGTGGAGTTCGACTTTCGGTTCATCGCCTCCCCGATCGTCGTCGACGGCCGGCTGTATGCGACTGATTTCGGCGGGAATCTCCATGGGCTCAACGCCGAAACGATGGCGGTCGGATGGCGTCATCAGCTCAACGGCCGGGTCACCGCCACCCCAACCGTCGCCAACGACACGCTGTATGCCGCAACCGCCCGGAGTACGGTGACCGGTCAGCGGTCCTACGCCAACGAACCGGCCTCAACGCTCCATGCGATCGCGACGGACGACGGTTCGACGCGCTGGCTACGGCTGTTCGAACCGGTGGTACTCTCCTCGCCGGTGATCGTCGATGGAACGCTTTACATCGGGAGTATCGAGGGGACCGTACACGCCGTCGGGACGAAGAACGGGACTAACCGGTGGAACACCACGATCGGCGGACAGCTCTTTTCCTCGCCGGCGATCGCCGAGGACACCCTCTACATCGGCAGTACCAACGGCGGCGTCTACGCCATAGAACGGACCACCGGTGCCGTCAGGTGGACGGTTCAGACCAATGGCTCGGTCCTTTCCTCGCCCGCCATCGTGAACGACACCGTGTACATCGGCAGCAGCGATGGCCGGCTCTATGCCCTCGACGCCGAGACGGGACAACCGCGATGGAATCACTCGACGGGGGCCGTGATCTACTCGTCGCCGGCGGTCGCGAAGGGACGGGTCTTCGTCGGCAATCAAGCCGGTCAGGTTTATGCCATCGATGCGGCCAACGGGACCGAGCGGTGGAACCGAACTTATCGCGGTGATGTGCTCTCCTCGCCGGCGGTAGCCAGCGACACCGTCTACGTCGGCGTCGAGGTGCTCACCGAACCCGATAACGGCACGCGTGGTGGGATCGTCGCCCTCGACGCGGAATCCGGGGCCGCCAAGTGGACGATCGAGACGGCCGCCCCGGTCGGCGCCTCGCCGGCGGTCGTCGACGGCACCGTCTTTATCGGGGATTACGACGGGACCCTCTATCGGATAACCGGCTGTACGGAACTCGAAACAAGCAGCCGGGAGGCGGTCTGGCTCGCCAACGTCGCGTGTAACTAGCCGGTCGACCGGCCGGGTCGTCAGACCCTCGCCCGGCGCTAGAACCGATGAAGGGTAGCTCGATTCCGGGGCCCGGAACGGATTTACCGATCCATCCCGTGGATCGCAATACCGAACGATGCGGCGGCTTTTGCGTGGAACGATCGAATGGGACCGGCTCGAACAGGTCGCCAGAGAACTGGCGGCCCGCTACGACGAGCCGACCGTTCGGGTCGAGTTCCTCGAGGCCGACAACTGGCTTTCGACGCCCTTCGTGGTCAACGACGAATGGTTCGTCAAAGTGATCACGAAACAGAACGCCCTCGTCCAGGCGCTGTTCACCGGCGCCCGGAACCTCGGGGCGCTCTCGAGCGGCAATCCCGAGGGGTTTTTCGAGAGCTTCGATGGGCCCGTCGAGATGGCCGAACACGAACTCGAAGCCACCGAGCGCATGCGCGAGATCGGCGTGAACGCGCCCGAACCGATCGAGGCCTTCGAGATCGATGGACTGGGGATCTTGGTGCTGGAGTATCTGCCGACCTTTCGCGTGCTCGATGAGTTACCCGCCGAGGATGTCGAGCCGTACGCGACGACCCTCTTCGAGTCGCTCGCGACGATCCACGACGACGGGTTGGTCCACGGTGACCTCCGCCAGGAGAACGTCCTCATCCGGGATGGGAAACTCTACTTCATCGACGCGACGAAAGTAAGCGGCGAGGGCGTCGAGGCGGCCCGTGCCTACGACCTCGCGTGTGCCCTTGGCGTGTTGACCCCGATCATCGGGGCGGCCGGGGCCGTCCAGGCCGCATTGACGGTCTACTCGATCGAGGACTTACTCGAAGCCGAGGAGTTCCTCGATTTCGTCAACATCCGGCCCGACCACGACTTCGACGCCGCCGCCATCAAAGGCGAGATCGATAAACACGCCACGGGATGACGATGAAAAAATACAGACCAACCGCCTCGCCGAGTACCACGACCCCAAGACCGGCTGGAAAAAAGCGATCGCAACCATGCCCGCCTCGATTTCCTCTAATCCCTTATATCAAAAATACCAGGCAGCCGCCGTGCTCGTCAGCCCGAGATCGGCCACCGTCCGAACGACCGATAGGGTGTCGGAATCGCCGTCGGCGTGGCGTCGGTCGTCAGTTCACACCAGCGATCAAATAGCTGCCGTTGTTTGCCGGTCAGGCCGCGGGTCTGCGGTAACTGTTAACCATCGGTCGATCCAACGACGGTCATGGACGCGGTAGTGATCGGCGGCGGGATCGTCGGGCTCGCGAGTGCCTACTACCTCCGCGAACGGGGAGTGTCGGTGACACTCCTCGAGAAAGGAACCATCGCCGGGGGCAACACCGGCCGGGCCAACGGCGGTATCCGTGCGCAGTTCACCTCGCCGGTCAGTATCCGCCTTTCGATGGAGAGCATCGCCGTCTGGGAGCGCTTCGAGGCGGAGTTCGAGACCGATATCGGTTACTTCAGACCGGGGTATCTCTTTGTCGCTCGAACCGACGCGACGGCCAACCAGCTCCGGAAGAACGTCCGGACCCAGCGAGAACACGGCCTCGATAGCGAATATCTCACGCCCGAGGAAGCCACGGAACGGTGTCCCGGGCTCATCACCACCGAATACGTGGGGGCCGCCTACCGTGGCGAGGATGGCTTCGCGGATCCACACCTGGCGGCCCAGGGATACGCACGGGCCGCCCGGAATGCCGGCGCGGATCTCCGGACCGGCGTCGAGGTAACCGATATCCAACACCCTGACGATCGGATACGAGCCGTCGAAACCACCGAGGGCCGTATCGACACTGACGTCGTGGTGAACGCCGCCGGCGTGTGGGCACCCGAAATCGCAGCAATGGTCGACAGCCAATTACCGATCACTCCAAAGCGGCGTCAACTCGTCGTCGCGAAACCAACCCAACCACTCGATAGGAACGTGCCGATGACCGTCGATATGGACGGCGACGTGCATTTCCGACCCGAGCGGGACGGGACAGCAATCGTTGGCGGGTTCTTCGCCGACCGGGATCCGCCGGCCGATCCGGACCGGTTCGATCGGGGCATGGATCAAGCGTGGGCAAGGACGGCGATCGAACGCGCCACCGAGTGTGCGACCTATTTTGGCCCCGACACCCGAATCGCCGAGGGCTGGGCGGGCCTCTATGCGGTGACACCGGACCACCATCCGATCATCGAAGAGACCGTTCCGGGCCTGATTACGGCTGCCGGCTTCTCCGGCCATGGCTTCATGCAGGCACCGGCAACCGGGCAGGTCGTCGCCGAACTAGCCGTCGATGGGGAATCACGGACGGTCGATGTCTCGATGCTAGATCGGGGGCGGTTCGATCGCGGCGAAGCCCTCGAAGAAGGAACGGTAATCGATTGATCGACCGCTCGGCCGTGGCCATGGATCCCCAGGTCATGTTGGAGTGAACTGCCGGCACGAGCCAGGTGAGGCATCTTTTTTTATCATTGCATCGCAAGTAATGACGGGAACGACTATGAGCCAGCAAGCAGCCTCCGGAACGTACAAACACTACATCGACGGCGAGTGGGTCGAGGGCGACGGCGAGGAAACCTTCGAGAGTATCAACCCCGCAACGGGGGAAACCCTCGGGGAGTTCAACCGCGGCACCGAAGCCGACATCGACCGGGCGCTCGCGGCTGCCGACGACGCCTTCGAGGAGTGGCGATCGATGTCCTACATCGATCGGGCCGAGGTCCTCTGGGACGTTTACCACGAGCTGCGCGAGCGAACCGACGAACTCGGGGAGATCGTCACCAAAGAGTGTGGCAAAGAGATTTCCGAGGGGCGGGCGGACGTCGTCGAGGCCTACCACATGGTCGAGTGGGCCGCCGCCAACGCCCGTCACCCACACGGCGACGTCGTCCCTTCCGAGATCCCGGCGAAGGATTCGTATATGCGCCGCAAGCCCCGAGGCGTGGTGGGCTGTATCACCCCCTGGAACTTCCCGGTCGCGATCCCGTTTTGGCACATGGCGGTCACCCTCGTCGAGGGGAACACCGTCGTCTGGAAACCCGCCGAGCAGACCCCTTGGTGTGGTCAGATCATCGCCGAAATGATCGAGGACGCCGGCGTGCCCGACGGTGTATTCAACATGGTCCAGGGCTTCGGCGATGCCGGCAACGCCATCGTCGAGGACGACCGCGTCGATACGGTGCTGTTCACCGGCTCCGCCGAGGTCGGCCACCAGATCTCGAGCAAGGTCGGCGGCGAGGCCGGCAAGCTGGCCGCCTGTGAGATGGGCGGCAAAAACGGGATCGTCATCACCGAGGAGGCCGATATGGACGTCGCCATCCACTCGGCGGTCATGTCGAGTTTCAAAACGACCGGCCAGCGGTGTGTGTCCTCCGAACGGCTGATCGTCCACGAGGACGTCTACGATGAGTTCAAAGAACGCTTCGTCGACATCGCCGAGGACGTCGCCGTCGGCGATCCGCTTGACGAGGACACGTTCATGGGCCCGGTCGTCAACCAGGATCAGATCGAGAAATTCAAACGGTACAACCAACTCGCCCGCGATGAAGGCGCGAACGTCCTGGTCGATCGCGAGGAACTCGACGACGAGGAGATCCCCGACGGGCATGAGGACGGCTTCTGGGTCGGGCCGTTCGTCTACGAGATCGATTACGATCCCGACCTCCGGTGTATCCACGAGGAAGTCTTCGGTCCCCATGTCGCCCTGATGGAGTACTCCGGCGATATCGAACGGGCCGTCGAGATCCACAACGACACCCCCTACGGCCTCTCGGGGGCGATCGTCTCCGAGGATTATCGCCAGATCAACTACTTCCGCGATCACGCCGAACTCGGCTTAGCGTACGCGAACCTGCCGTCGATCGGTGCCGAGGTCCAGCTGCCTTTCGGTGGCGTCAAGAAATCCGGCAACGGGTACCCGAGCGCCCGGGAAGTCATCGAGGCCGTCACCGAACGGACCGCCTGGACCATCAACAACTCCAAGGACATCGAGATGGCTCAGGGGCTCTCGGCGGAAATCAAAACGAGCGACGACTGACCACGTCCGGCGAACAAGCGAGTCGCGCCGTCGATCGAACCCGATTTTTATACGAGACCGCCCGCTGGCACGAGTGTTTCGTTGGGAACCCCCCTCGAGGGGAGCCCAGCCGAGGAGGAGCGACGGGACGAGGCCGACCGGACGAGGAGACGCTAATTCTGCCGACAGTGAAAAGCTGCCGGCAGCGGGCGGTTATCGATCCCGATATTTCAAGCCATCGACGTGGTTGTTCTCGCTGATAACGGCTCGATCGCTGTCAGAACCGACACGACCCCGCAACGACCAACGGCTGTCATGCTTCGGTCGAGAGTTTCCGCTCGACCATCGCTTGTAAGTTCTCCAGTTCGGTGTCCAGCCGGCGTTTGAAGAACCGCTCGACACCGGGAACCCGTCCTTCGACGACGAACCGGTTGATCAGTTCCGTCCGATCGCCGCCGTCCAGTGGTCGTAGTTCGTGTTCGCCGGTGACCCGCATGACCGCCGACCGACCGACGAATTTCACCCGCTGGTTGTGCTCACGTTCGACGTCTTGGGTTTCAATGCTGACCGTCTGAGAGACAAAAGGGATCGGGAGATCGAGATACCAGGTCGCCCGCTGGTCGTCGTGGATCTCCCAGTCGTTGACAACGCTGATCGCTTCGGCGCGGTTGTCAGGATCGGCGATGATATCCCAGACCCGTTCCGGCGGGGCAGCAAGCTCAAACGTCCGCTCGACCCGGACGGTCATGCCCGACTGTTCTGGGGGCGGCACAAAAAGTGGTCTGACTTCGACCTAGAGAGGCGGGATTAACTCGGGGTCACACGCCAGGTCGTCGATTTCGAGCGGCCCCATTTTTCGATGTCGACGTCGTCGGATTTTTCAGCGAGTCGCGGTAACCGAGACCCCACTTGTTTCGCGGAGAGTCCGACCTTTTTCGCGATCGTCTTCGACCGGAAGTACCGGTCACCCCGTGTGACCTGCTTGCGCAGGTATGCCAGGATCCGACGATCCTCTTCCGTGAACTCGCTCATGTCAACGAACAGTAAGGGATTGGAGAATTAAATTCTTTCTCGTTGGGGGCCCTTTGCCGGTATCTCGAACACCCCCCGTTGGCGGCGTCAGTAGACCTGTTCGGCCATAACGGCAAGCGAGGCGGCGAGCATCGCGAGGCCGAATCCCCACGCCGAGAGGGAATTGCCGGGAAAGAGATACATCATAAACGCTCCACCCAGTGCGAGCAACGAGAAAATGACCGTATAACCGATCCGGCGGTCGAGGGAGTCCTCCGACGCAGTTGCCATATCGGAGAGTAGTGCCAGCGGCGACTTAGTTCATTCTACTATCGTCCGACACCCTCGGTGTGTAAAGCGGTCGAGGACGATCAGACGATCTTCATCATCCGTCGCTCGAAACGACCGGTTCGTACCCGGACCCATCCACGAAGGGACTCGTCGACGTCCGCATCACCCGTATCGACCCGGAGGACGCCGATCCCATCGAGCTTCCGCCGGGAGGCGACGACCTCGACACTCGATCGCTCGATGACCGCCGGGGAGATCTGTTGGTTGCCCCGTCCGAAAATAAACCCCTGTCCGCCGATCGGCGAGACGATAATGACGTTCTCCTCGCCGAGGTGCTCGAGGATCTCCGACTCAGCCGCGTCCATGGCGAGGACCTCGCCGTCCCGCCAGACGTCAACGCCGAGCGAGGTGCCGTCGAAGCCGAGTTCGCGTTTGACCGCTCCGAGGGTGCTACCCGGACCGAGTACATAGGTAACCCCCAATCGGATATCGTCGGCGACCCCCTTGGCGACGCCCTCGACGGTACCACTGGCGAGTTGTTTGCCCGACTGGAGGTCCTCGGCGATCGGAACGTGTGCGATCGCTCGCAGTTCGGTGTGGACCTCGCCGCCGCGGAAGGCATCCTCGTCGATATCGACGACCTCGCGTTCCTCGGTGGTGTCATAGACGGCGACGATACGCCCGGCAGCCGCGGGCGTGACACCGAACACCGACGAGTAGATCTTCACCCCCGCGGGCACGCCGAGCATGGGAGTCGAGACGTCGAGATCCGACAGCGTCTCAGCAACATCGACGGCGGTCCCATCCCCGCCAACGAAGAGAATCAGATCGACATCGGCCTCAACGAAGGCCCGGACGGCCTCACGGGTGTCGGTAGCATCGGACCCGGTCAGTTCCTCGGCTGCCAGCTCGGTGACCGGTTCGTCCGGGATATCGTCGGGGCCACCGAGAACGGTCGGCTCAAAGCCGGCCGCCCGGGCCTCGGCAGCGCCCATGACGCCACCCCAGGTTACCACCTCGACGTCGTCGGCCCGCTCACGGAGTGCGGAAAGGGCCTCGATCGCCCGTTCGGGCGCCCGGGGTTCGGCTCCCCGTTCGATCGCCGCCGCGACTTTGCCATCAGTACCCTTGAGTCCGACCCGCCCGCCCATCCCGGCGATCGGATTGACGACCACGCCGATTCGCATGCAAGCTTGTTGTGGACGCGGCCGTAAAACCCGTCCGGAGTCAGGGATTACCCTCCCGACAGGTAGGCGTTCCGCTAACAAATGTTTAAGAACACGGCGAGGAAACCCCCGCGTATGCTCCCGATCCTCGCTGCGACCGAGTCGTTTCCCGTCAACGCTGCCGGCATCGTCGTGTTGATCGCCGGGCTGTTGATCACCGGGGCATGGCTCGTCCAACTGTATCGGTAGATGACCGTCGCGTCGACCGGCAACCGTTTTCAGGCGTGAGAATCTGATCCCACCGTTTTTGCTCGTTGCCCGGCGAGTAGCGGATACGATGACCGCCGGTGGCCGCCGTGGCGTCCGTTATTTATGGAGGTGTGACTGATGGCAAGCGTCTCGGCGGCCCATCTGATCATTTTCATCGGCGTCCTCGCGGTGACCGGTGCGTTCATGGGATCGTTTACCGACCAGACCAGCCAGATCATGGCGGCCTACGAGGAACGGGCCGAGGAACAATCGGCCGAGATGCGGACCGAGATTACGATTATCGATGATCCCCAGGTGTCCGTCTATAACGATACGACGAACAACGTCACGTTCCACGTCAAAAATATCGGCGAACGAACGCTCCCGACGGACCCGGAAACCATCGACGTCTTCATCGACGGTGAGCATCAGCCCATCGGGAACCTTACGGTCACACTCCCCGCTTCCTCGGAGTGGTATGAACGGGAGGTCGCGACGATCACCGTCAGCGATGTCTCGTTAGGGAGCGGCGAACACCGGATCAAAATCGTCGTCACGGGCGGGACAGCGACCTTCGAGTTCGAAGAACCGTAGCCGTCACTACGGCATCGGTATCGACGACAGACAAGCAGGGAATATCAGGAATCGACGTCCGTATCGATCGGTTGCTCGGCCTCGTCCGGTGGCGAGACAGTATCGACCCGATCGATCAACCACTCGGCCGCGGCAGTCGCTTCAGCCTCATCCCCGCTAGTGACGGTAATCCGGACGACTTCACCGGGATAGCTGCCGATCGTCACGTCGAACCGTTCTTGGACGGTATGGAATCGCTCGATGAGCGCACTTTCGGGTTCCTCGGTATAGAGGACCCGCCGGGTCCGTGGCGTGCCATCGAACTCATCGGCAACGAGGGCGAACATCGCCTTCATTTCGTCGGGGACCCCCGGTAGGACGTACACCGGCACGCCGTCGTCGGCGGTGAGAACGGCTCCCGGTGCAACGCCTTCCGGATTCGGGAGCATGCGAGCGCCGACGGGAAGGTCTGTCGTGCCGTCGACGAGATCGGCGTGGGAGTAGTCCGATTCATTTTCGATCCAGTCGATGGCATCCTCGTGGGGAGCCATCTCGACACCCAGCGCCGAGGCGACCCCTTCCATCGTCACGTCGTCATGGGTCGGCCCCAAGCCGCCGGTAACGAGGACCGCATCATGGGTCGCTCGGGCCTCGTTGACCACGGTCGCGATATCGCCGATCCGATCGGGAATCACGATCACACGCTCGACGGTCGCGCCTCGATCGGTAAGCTGCTCGCCAAGCCACGCGGCGTTGGTGTTGACGGTGTCCCCGACGAGCAACTCATCACCGACCGTCACGATCGCGACGCGCATATCCGGCCTTCGACGGGCGCCATCAAAAGGGGTTGGGTCGTCCCACCGTCGGATCTCGGAGCCCAACTACCAGACAGTCACTCGTCACCGGTGTCGACATCGAGGGCGACGTCCTCGCGTGTCGACCGTAACTCCCGGAGCTGCAACCAGAAGTAGGCGACACCGCCGATCGCGGCGATGATCGCGCCGGCGACCAACCCCGAGAGGATCAGCAGGTCACGCTGGAGATAATACTCGACGACGATCCGGTCGATGGGGACTTCTTCCCACTGGAGATGGACCTGATTGTCGACGACCGACCGTTCGTACCCATCCGGACGGATCCGTCCGAGCAGGAAGTACTTCGCGAGGGTGTTCGGCGGGAGGATCACCTCATAGGAGCCGTCGATGACGGCCGGGATACGGACGCGCTTGCCCTGTTTGGGCGCCGCGAACGCCAGGGTCCCGTTCTCGGCGGGCAGCGTAATCGTCGTCGTCGACCGGGTCTTCTCGAAGTCCATGGCCGCGGGGCCGACGATCGTCCCGTTGGGATACCGGAACTTCACGCCGGCGGGGTTGATCGATCGTTTGTTGTTGAGCCGATGGAACCGATAGAGTTCGATCGATCGGTTCTGGACGCGGTAAACCGCCTTGTACCGGTTGCGTTCGATCTCGATCGTAGCATCGGCGGTCGTATTCCAGTCGTAGGTGATCTCCTCGTCGAGGGTTTCCTGATCAACTGAGCCGCCCCCGAACGCGCTACACCCGGCGGTCACCATGAGGGCGACGAGCCCGAAGGCGGCGAGCAGACGGCGTCGGGAGGATCGTTCGGTCATATGCGGCGATGTGCGAAGACGGGGCAGGTCACGGGATCACGCATTTCAGTTCCGAGGGGAGGTGGGGCCCGATGTCGGCCAGCAGGCCCGGCGGATCGGTACCCTCCGCACAGACGATACTCTGTTCGAGCAACCCTAACCGCTCGACACTGACGATGTCTTGAGCGTGACCGGCGCGATTGACCGTCGCGCGGACCTCGCTCCGGGTCGCACTGTTGACGTTGACCCGGCCAGCGCCCCGGGTCCAGTCGTACAAGCGGTCACGTTGGGCGTCGGTGAGTCGCAGTCCCTCGTCGTCGCCAAACGTAAATCGAAGCGGCAGGTGTTGGACCAACCCGAAGCGATCCCTGATCTGGGCCGGATCGCCCGGCCCCAGCCCGAGCCCTTCGGTCGGCAGCTCCACGGGCTGGCCAGCATCCAGCGTGAATCCGTCGGCATCCCAGGATTCGAGGGTTCCGACGTGGATGGCATCGGCGTCAAGGTCGGGCCGGATCGTCCCCCATTCCTCGGCGAGGAGGTTGCGGGCGGCGACGGCATCGGCCCCCTCGACGGTGACCGACGGGAAGCCGTCGTGACGGAGGCCAACCGTATACTCGACCGCTAGCTCGCCGATACGGTCGGCGACGATCGACCGCAACGAATCGAGGGCTCGCTCACGAGCGTCGCCCTCGACGTAGATCTTCGTTCCAAGTACAACCATTGGTGGCGTCGCCTACCCGAGGTGGGTAGCCGGTCGTTCCTCGAGATCGAGCTCGTCTCGCAACGATGCAAGGCGTTCGTCCATCGCATCGACCAGGTGCGTGTTTTCCATCGATTCGAGCGCGGAGCCACATTCGGGACATTCGAAGCCGACATCCATGGCCTCGCCGAACTCGAACCGGATCGAACAGACCTCACAGAGGTAGAATTCGTGGGTCTGTTCGTACTCACGGCGTTCCTCTAAGGCCTCGAGCAATCGATACATCTCCTCTTCGAGGTTCTCGGGGATGTGTTCGTAGTGAAACGTCCAGAGATAGGTCAACCAGCCCGAATCCTCGTCGCGCACCCGGCGATAACTCGCGAGATCGTTCTCATAGAGGATGAACAACGAGCGCCGGACATCATTGAGTTCGAGGTCCAGCTCTTCGGCGAGTTCCTCGTCGGTCACCTCGCCGTCAGGGGGGGCGGCGGCGACCGGCATGCCTCGCGGCCCGACAAGCTCGTGGAGATATTTCTGAATGACCGGATCCTCGAGCAGTTCCTCAAAAGCCATTACCTGGAATAGGGTCTGGACCGCGTTTAAGCCTTGTCACTCGGTCGATTCGACCCGCTTGCCGGCGGCCTGGGGCACCACGTACCGATCGGCGTTCTCCCAGTCACGATCGAGTTCACGTCCATCGAAAAGCCGGTCGAGAAAGACCGCAAGCGCCGCCACCTCCGAATGCGGTTGGTTGGTCACCCCGACGTTCCAGTCGGCCCGTTCGTAGACCTCGAAGGGGACCTTGCCGCCACCGACGACGACCAACAGCGGTGTCGATTCGTGCGTGGCCCGGATCGGGCCGACAACGTTCTGGATTGGTTGCCCATACATCGTCAGATGGACGATGGCATCCGACCAGTCCCGGATGATATCCAATGGATCCGCTGTCCGGTCGATCGTGAACGGTCCACCGAATCGCTCGGTGACGTCCCGGGCGGTCGATGCGGCGTCGGCTGCCTTCGCCGGCAAGATCACCCGGTCGGCCCCCAACGCCCGGGCGGTCAACGCGACGTGGGTCGTCATCCGCTCGTCGCGGCCAGGGCGGTGGCCGAGCCGGAGCACCGCGACCGCCGGTTCATTCTGCATGCTCCGAGCCTACGTGGGGAACGGTTAGGGGATTTCGGATCCACGGCGGCGGCCCGGTGCCCGAGTGACGACAACGAGTGCTCGGTGTGGAGATGCCCGACCCGGACGGATCGGAACGAACTTGGGGCCGGTCGGCCCATCCGAAGTATGGAGTTCGCCGGAAGCCACGTGTTGATTACGGGTGGCGCCGGGTTCATCGGCGCCCATCTCGCCGACCGACTCGTCGATTCGGGAGCCACCGTTCGTGTCGTCGACGATCTCTCGAACGGCGCCGCCGACTGGGTGCCCGAGGCGGCGACGCTTATCGAAGGCGATCTGACCGACGCAGCAACCGCCGAGACGGCGATCACCGGGGAGCTCGACCTCGTCTTTCACTGTGCGGCGGATAAGGCCGCTGATCGTGACGACATCGCCCAGTTCCGGCTCAACAACCGCCTCACCGAACGCGTCGTCGAGCGCATGGATGCCGTCGGCGTCGACCGGCTGGCGTTTACCTCCTCCTCGACGGTGTACGGCGAGGCGGCCATGCCGACCCCGGAGGATCACGTCCTCGAACCGATCAGCGTCTATGGCGCGAGCAAGGTCGCCGAGGAGTCGTTGCTGTCGGTGTACGCCCACAGCCACGGCATCCAGACCTGGGCGTTTCGCTTTGCGAACATCGTCGGGCCGCGACTCCAGCCCGGGGCAGTGATCGTCGACTTCATCGAAAAACTCAGGGACGATCCCGAGACGCTCACCATCCTCGGGGACGGCCGCCAGGAAAAATCCTACATGCATGTCACTGACTGTGTCGAGGCGATGTGTCACGTCGTTCGGAGTGCCGACGCGCCGTTTAACGTCTACAACCTCGGGACCCCGACGACGACATCGGTCACCCGGATCGCCGACATCGTCGCCGAGACGATGGGGCTCGATCCGACCTACGAGTTCACCGGCGGCGACCGCGGCTGGGTCGGCGACGTGCCGCGGATGCGCCTGTCGATCGAGAAGCTGTCGGCGCTGGGATTCGAGCCGTCGTTATCGAGCGATCAGGCGGTCAGACAGGCCACCCAGGAACTCGTCGCCGAACGGACCTGATCGGGACAAACCCGCGTCCGCGGCCCGGCATCGTGCCAGATCGAAGTCGAGAGGAATACGCTCTTGGGCATCGGCGGTGAGACTTCGCGCATGCTTCGCCGGTTTCGTGAAACGGCACCGGCCGCGCTCGTGCCGGCCGCGTGGTCGCTCGTCACCGCCGTCCACCTCGATGTCGTGGCCCTCCGACCGCTGTTGATCGCCCATCTCGTCATGGACGTCGTCCTCTTCGTTTTTGCCGTGACCGGCTGGAAGGACATGGACGCCGGTGTCCTGCGGGTGTGGCGGCGGATATTGGTGCTCGGATTGGTGTTTACCCTCGGTGGGACCGTTGGGCTCGCACAGACACCGATGACCGAACCGTTGCTCGGGCTCGCGATCGGGGCTTGGATGGTCCTGCCCGCCGTCGGACTCTTCTATACCGGTCGGAGCGTCCATCCGGCCCACTCGCCGATGGTCTATCATATCGGCGCCGCCTTGAGCCTGCTCGGCGGCATCAGCTATTTCGCGGGACCGGTTATCGCGGATGGACTGACGGTGCGGGTCGCGGGGCTGGCGTTAGTCGGGATCGGCCAGACGGCCGGAATCGTCCTCGCCGTCTATCAGAACTGAGGGGATTGTTTCGGTCATACCACGAACGTGTCCTCGGCAGTGAGATCGTAGGTACGGGTCTGTAACTCCGCGACGGCCCGATAATCACCGGGGTCGGGATCGATCCAGAGGGCGGTTTCCTGGAACGATTCGCCTGGCTCGAGCGTCTCGGTGGTGAGTTCCTGCGTGAACAGTCGATCGTCGCTCCATCGCCACACCTCGGTATCGTCGGCAAACACCGCGAAGTCGGCGATAAATCCGGTCGTGAAATCGAGTTCGACGATCTCGGTGCTCTCGTTGGACACGGTAAACGCGAAATCGACCTCGCCGTCCCGGGTCGTCACATGAAGGGTACCGGCGATGTCCATATGAACTGTTTGACCGCGAACATCTTGGGTTTTCGCCCGGTGGCCGGCATGAACGGCTGATACCGAGGGCTATCACGGCAGGCCGACTTCGTGGTGTTGGCAAGCCGCGGGCGACCCTATGGCGGTTCAGCTGGAGCGTCATTCCTTTATCCGGTACCCGACTACCGGTCAGCGTGCAGATCGTCGGGTACGGGACAGGCGCACGGGATCTCACGTACGATCCCTTTGAGGGGATCAGCGGCGAGCCGGGACCAGCAACGCTGGTGATCGCCGACGGCGACGACATCGAGACGGTTCCCCTCGCCCCCGGAACGGAACTCGCCTACACGCTCGGGGATCGTCACTGTGCGGGGACCCGCCACGACGATGGTCACACCGCCTGTCAGAACGACAGCGCCCCGTACTGTGACGCCCACACCGACACCTGGCCCTGTGCCCGCTGTACCGGCGATTGTGAACTCCCCTTGGAGAGTTGTCGGGAGGAACACGCCGTCTATCTGGCGGGGTTTGCCCCGACGACGGTGAAAGTCGGCGTGACTCGCCTCTGGCGGCTGGGGACGCGGCTGCGTGAACAGGGGGCCGATCGTGCGGCCCATATCGCGACAGTTTCGAACGGTCGGATCGCCCGTCAGCTGGAAGCCGAGCTGACTGCGGACTTCCCGGATCGGGTACCCACCCGGCAAAAGATCCAGGGACTCAACCAAACCGTCGATGCAAGGACGTGGACACGGGCGCTCTCGGCGGAGGAGCCGATCGCGACGTTCGTGTTCGATTACGGGCTAGAACTCAACGATCAGCCGGTGGCTGAGACGATTGCGACCGGGACGGTCATCGGTCACCAGGGTCGACTGCTGGTCCTTGAGTACGCCGACACCACCTACGCCGTTGATCTCCGGGATCTGGTTGGTTACGAGATCACCCCAGAACCGACCGGCCGTGAGCTCCAGTCAAGCCTTGGTTCGTTTGGGTGACGGGCCGGCCAGAGGGAGCAGAGAAGCCAATCCTTTTCGGGTCGGCCGCCAAACGCCGGCCTATGGCAGACGACGATCCCGAAACAAACGACGAAGCGGCCGAGAGCAACGAGGGCGAGTCCGGCGACGCCGGGGACGCCGGAGACGGCGACGACAGTCAGTCCTTCCGCGAACGCGTCGAGGAACTCCGAGAACAGCGATCCGAAGGTGAGGGCGAGGGCGAAGGCGAAGAAGGCTCCCGACGCGAGCGTATGGAGGAGATGATGGGCGGTGGCGGGCCCGGCGGTATGGGCGGCAACCCGTTCGCCCAGATGATGGGCGGCATGATGGGTGGCGGTCCCGGTGGAGCAGGCG
Source organism: Chewarchaeum aethiopicum (SeqCode) (assembly GCA_034190395.1). Lineage (GTDB taxonomy): Archaea > Halobacteriota > Halobacteria > Halobacteriales > Hikarchaeaceae > Chewarchaeum > Chewarchaeum aethiopicum. The sequence goes on along the minus strand of JAXINS010000022.1, from coordinate 53,972 downwards.
GTCCCGGCGGCATGGGCGGCGGCCGCGGCCAGGAAGCCGGCGGCGGCGGTGACAGCGAACGTGTCGCTCGGGAAATCGAACGGCTCCGCGATGAGGTTCGCGATGCGACCCGCGAACTCCGCCGGATCGCCGACGCCCTCGAGGACGACTGATTACTGAACGTCGGCGTAGACGGTCTCCAATCGATCGATCGACCGGGCAACGCTGATCGATTCGCGTCGGTCTAAACACGCCTCGCGGAGTGTCTCCTGGTTCGCAAGCGCCCGCTGAAGACCGGCCCGGAACGCCTCGGTATCGTCGGGCGGGAAGTGATAACCAGTCACGCCATCGTCGATGGTTTCCCCGAGAGCCCCGCTGTCGACACCGACGACGGGTGTCCCACAGGCGTTGGCCTCGAGGGCGACCAGCCCCTGGGTTTCGACGGGGCTTGGGAAGGCAAAGACATCGAGGGCGGAGTAAAACGCCGGCAGTTCCTCACGATCCAGAAAGCCGAGAAATCGGGCATCGACGGCCGAGTCACGGGCGTGTGCTTCCAGCTCATCGCGGGCGGGGCCGTCACCGCCGAACAGCACCGTCACATCGAGGGGAGCCGTGGCCTCGATGATTTCTTCGAGGCACTTCTCGTAGCCGTGGCGGCCAGTGTAGCCGATCAACGGCCGATCGGCGTCGATACCGTTGCGGGCCAGAAAGGCGGCCGGATCGACCGGGCGGAAGTGTTCGGTCTCGACGCCGTTGGTGAGGACTTCGACGGGGGTGTCGACACCGACCGTCTGACTCAGGTGGGTTCGTGTCGCCTCGCTTGGGGCGAGTACCACATCGACCCGGTCGAAGAACCACCGTTCGTAGGCTTCGGTCGTTCGCTGGAGAAGCGACGACAACCGATCGGTCGGAGCGAGGTAGTCGGTGTACTCGCTGGTCGGGGTGTGATAGGATGCGACCACGGGCAATCCCTTGCGACGGGCCAGTCGAACGGCCGCGATTCCCAGCGAAAAGGGCGTATGGGCGTGGATGACATCCAGCTGGGTAAGGTCGTCCGGGATCGACGGGAGCGCGAGACGATACCCCTCGTAGAACGGAAACGGGAGGCTCCTGACGGGGTGTTCCCCGTCGGTCGGACGATGGCCATCGGCCCGTGGATAGACGATCGGCATACGGCCACCGCGGTCGATCCACCGATCACGCCAGGCCCGGACGGTGTAGCTGACACCGTTGATCGTCGGAAGATAGGTGTCGGTGAACGCCGCGACGGACTCCATTAGCGGAGTGTATCCCGAGTGGTCGTTAATCAGTTGTGACTTCGTTGCGCGCGCCGGTAGGCCTCGAGCAGCCGCTCGCCGACACGATCGAGGCTGTGGTTGGCAGCCGTCTCACGGGCGTTCTCGCCCAGCTGTTCCCGGAGACCCGGATCGTCGGCCAATCGATCGAGCGCTTCGCGATACTCCGGCTCGCTCGAACAGATAAGACAGTCGTGGCCGTCCTCGTAATACTCCTCGAAGACGGGGATATCCGAGAGCACGACCGCCTTGCCACACGCCATCGCCTCAAGCACCGCGAGGCCCTGGTTTTCCTCCTTGGCCGGAAACAGGAGGACATCGCCGGCGCCGAACATGCCGGCCTTTTCCTCGACCCACCCGGTGAAGGTGACGTTATCGGGGGGATTGCGAACCCATCGGCGAACCGTCGGGCTGGCAAACGGTCCGGTCTCGTAGGTGCCAAACCAGGCGAAATCGTACGTCGTGGCCTGAGCCACTCGACAGAACGTCGATAGCCCCTTGCGTTCGAAGACGTTGCCGACCGAGAAGACGACCATGCCCGAGAGATCGTAGCGTTCGCGATACGTCGTCCGGAGTTCGTCGTGGTCGTTAAGGGAGTCGTGATCGACGCCGTTGGTGATCGGAACGATCGGCGCGTCGATCGGATAGTCGGCCAACAGCGAGCGCGTATGCTCGCTCGGACAGAGCACGAGATCGGCCTGTGAGTAAAACCACCGGAGATACCGCCGGAGTGGCTTCGCGAGGTAGTTCGAGCCCCGAAAGCTATCGCGGAAGTCCTCGCTGGTCGTGTGGGCGTGACAGACGAGCGGTCGCCCGCGGCGTTTGGCAGTCCGGGCGACGGCGATCGAACCCGGACCGAACATGTTGAGATGGGCGAGATCGAACGACCGGATTCCACCCGTTCCCCAGGGTGAGGTCAGGAGATCGATGTCCGCATCCGTCCGGGCGAGCGCGCGCCGTTGCTGTGCGACGGCCGTCCCATGGCCGGCGCGCTGGAGCTGGTCCTCGAGTTCCAGATAGTTGAGGACACGCACATCAAGAGGGTGACCCGAGCAGGCGTTAAGCCTACCGACACCGATCGACACCCGAGGGCGTCGAGGTGTAACAGCCGTCGAGCGAAAAGAGAAACTTATTTTTAGGCTTCGGCTGAGCCCTCGCGTGGGGACGGCAGTTAGATCTTCTCGCGCTGTCTCCCCGGAATCCCCCTCCCACCCCTCCCCCGATTTCCATGCCATCGATCGCAACCGAGCGTATCGAGCGGCTCGAAGCCAACGCCAAGGCCGCAATGCAGGCGGGCCACGAGGAGCGTGCCCGCCGGTACGTCAGGCTGGCCAAACGGATCGCCGAGCGCCATCGGTTGCGGCTGCCCCGGACGTTCCGGCGGTTTACCTGTGATACCTGCGATCGGTATCTGCTCCCCGGGCGAAACGCCCGTGTCCGGACCCAAGAGGGCCACGTGGTCATCACGTGTCAGTGTGGTACCCAGCATCGCTACCCATACGACTGACCGATTGCGATCCCGAGCACGACCTGTAGTTGCTCGCTACCCGCCCGAGTCCGTTGCAGGAGAGCTTTAACGGCTTGGATCGTGGATCAAACCGATGACAGTACGCGAGTACGTCGAGATGGGAATCTATGGGGTGTTGACGCTGGTGTTCGTCGGCGCCGGCCTCTATGGGCTCTGGCTCGTGCTCCAGCCGGCGATCCCGTCGCTCGCCATCGGGGACATCGCGGTCGCGGTGGTCTTCGTTCTCGTCGGGCTGGCCGTCGTGTTGCTCGGGGCGGTCGCCGGCTCGGACGAGGAGCCGGACTGACCTTAGAGTCGGCCGTGTCTATCGGGAAACCGTCATCGCTATATCGCCGCGTTGGCGGCGCTTTGGAATACTTAACATTGAAACCTGATCAGGATCAATGACGGATAGATTATGGATCAACAGGAACTCCGCAAGGAGGCCCACGATCTTGACGTAACGGTGTGGGTGGGGAAAGCGGGACTCGATGCGGTTGTGGAGGAACTCGGCGATCAACTCGATGACCGGAAGCTCGTGAAGGTGAAGTTCCTGCGGTCGGCTCAGGGCGGAACGGATGTCGATGAACTGGCGGCGGAACTCGGCGATCGGGTCGGCGCGACGCTGATCGAAACCCGCGGGAATACGGCGGTGTATCACTGATGGTCCAACCGCTCCCATTCCTCGAAAACCTGCTCCCGGGTGGCTATGCGCTGGCGGTGACACAGCTGTTGTATTTCATCGTCGCGTTTTTCGGGATCTACATCGCCGGACGCGTCCTGATACTACCGGTCGTCAACCGCGTCCTGTCCTCACGGGAGCTCGATGCCCACGCCCGCAAGCCACTCCGGAAGTTGGTGAGCATTCTCATCGGCTTCGTCGCGATCGCCGTCGCCTTCGGGTTTGCCGGCTATGGCGATTTCCTGCAATCACTGGCGACGATCGCCGCCGCGGCGACGCTGGCGATCGGGTTTGCAACCCAGGACGTCCTGAAGAACTTCGTCGCCGGCGTGTTCATCTTCACCGATCGACCGTTCCGGATCGGCGACTGGATCGAATGGGACGGGAACGCCGGCGTCGTCGAGGACATCAGCCTGCGGGTCAGCCGGGTGCGGACGTTCGACAACGAACTGTTGACGGTGCCCAATTCCCAGCTGACCGATGGCGTGATCAAGAATCCGGTCGCCAAGGACACGCTCCGGATGAAGGTCCCGATCGGGATCAGCTACGACGATGACATCGAAGAAGCGACCGACATCCTCATCGAGGAGGCCGAAACCCACGACGAAATCCTCGATGACCCGGCGCCGTCGGTCCGCCTGACTGAACTCGGTGACAACGCCGTCGTGCTCCAGTCACGGATCTGGATCTCGAACCCCAGCCGGTCGGACTTCGTCCGGACCCGCGGGGAGTACGTCACGAACGTCAAAAACCGGTTTGACGAAGCCGGCATCGAGTTCCCGTTCCCCCAGCGAGACCTCTCCGGGGCGATCGAGGTCGGCTCGGACGTGAACCTCGCCGAACTCGCCGACTGACCGCACTCATCGATCGGCCACGGGGAGCAGTGGCCGGTCGTCGTGGCGGAACGTCAACGGAGGGTGGCCGATCACCGGTCGTCGCGATCGCCGATTGCTATAGCTTTTTCCCGGTCGCCGTCGGTCGCTACCTATGCCAGTAACCAACCCAGTGAAGGCAAAGCTCGATGCCGACGAGCCGGTATTCGGGCCGTGGGTCGCTTCGTTGAGTCCCCGGTCGGCCGAAACCCTCGGGGCTGCCGGCGTCGATTGGATCGGGATCGACATGGAACACACCCCAGCCACCGCCACGGACATCGAGGCGATCGTCCGGGGGGCAGAGCGGCACGACGTGCCAGCGATCGTCCGGCTTTCATCGGTCGATCACGCCGCTGGGGGCGGGGCTAAACGCGCGCTCGACGCCGGTGCCAAGGGCCTGATCATCCCGCGGGTCGAGAGTGCCGAAGACGCCGAACGGGCCGTGCGAGCGGCCCGGTTTCCACCCCAGGGGGATCGCGGCGTGGCCGGTTCCGTCCGAGCCAACAACCACGGCGAGCAGTTCGACGACTACGTCGAGAGCGCCAACGATGTGATCCTCGTGATCGTCCAGATCGAGACCAAGACGGCCGTCGAGCGGGTCGATGAGATCCTTGCGGTCGATGGGATCGACGTTGCGTTCATCGGCGAGAACGACCTGTCGACCACGTACGGCAATCCCGGCGAAAAAGACCGTCCCGAAGTGAGAGAAGCCGTCAGGACGATCCGCGAGACCGCGGCCGAACACGACATCCACGCAGGGATCGTCGCGGGTGAGCCCGACCGGATCGAACGGCGAATCGACGCTGGCTTTCGGGTTTTTCTCCTGGGCGGGGATCTCGGATTCCTCCGCGAGGGCGTCCGATCGGTGCTCCCGGGGTGACTTCCTCCCCGCGCTCAAGCTTTCCTCGTACTTCAGTAACCACAGTTACAAAAGACGGACAGCCCCCCACCGGCGCGGTCACTCATCGGCAATGGAAATGCAGTATGAATGGATGGACGCTCGGGCTTGCCCGGCGTTCCAGAACGGATAGTCCCGGTCGCCTCCTCCACCCCGCGACCCTTCGAGCGACAGGTGTCCGGCGATCCGCTGCTCACTTCCGTGCCTGACGGGGTATCGCCGATAAACCACGACGGAACGTCCCTTCGGACGCACGCCGTGGACCGCTGCCCCCGAAGGACGAGGCTTCGACGTCGGCTCCCGAGGTCCGTTCCGGTCTGACCGGACGCCCCCGGGTTCGGTCCCTGCTAAAGACCATAGCGCAGGCGTGGGAGCGGGGCCTAACCGCCCGACCTAGTCCAACTGAAGCTATCCGGCGGGCACATAAGGCCTTTACGAAGGCGATATTACACGACAGCGCGGGTATACAGGCCGCTCCCAACGAGAGCAAGGATACCGGCAACGACCACGGCCCACCGGTGATGCTGGAAGACCGCGACCTCGGTGAGGCCCCCCAACAGCGACGGTGTCACGCTCACCGCCCAGGTCAGCGAAAACACTACCAACATCAGGCTCATCACGACGGCGATGCCCGCTGCCGTAGCGGGATCCGAACGACGGCGATGGCCAGCAGCCAAGGCCACGCCGGTGACGATCGCCAATACCGCGAGAAAGGGCGGTCCGACGAAACCGGCGGCGTAATAGACCCCGATCGCGCCGGCATCGGCGACGAGAAACGGCACGACAGCCATAGCGACGACGACCAGCGAGCCGACCGTCCCGACGGTCACGCCAGCCGATTCAGCGTCCATATCCGGCCGGAGGATCCCGGCGGGAATAAACCCACAGAACTCCGATCGTACGAGACGTCCGGGCATGCAATCGTCCGGAAGGTCCAAACCCCAGTCGGCCAAAAATATGGCCATGGTACTCGGGAACGCCACCCAGAAGATCCAGACGCTCGTCGAACTGGCCGAGGAGCTCTACGAGAAGGTCATGGAGATCCGCCAGCAACTCGTGACGCTAAAAGAGACCGCCGGCGAGACGAACGAGCGGGTGGCCCGATTGGAACAGGAAGTCGCCGAACAGCGGGCGATACTCGAGGCATTGGCCGAACGGGAGGATATCGATATCGACGCGACCGTCGGCGACATCGAGATCGATCCGGTGACGACGGCCGACGACACCGAATCCGACGGATCGACCGACGAGGGGACCGCGACCGCCGAATAACCGGCCGACGGCTCAGCCGAACAGCCGCTGGTGTTCGACTTTCATACACCGATCCTGGACGACACAGAGCCCGGCGTTCTCGGCCCGGGTCGCGGCGTCGTCGTCATAGATGCCCAACTGCAGCCAGATGGCTTTGATCCCGCCCCGATCGAGGGCTTCGTCGACGATCCCCGCGACCTCCTCGCTCGGACGAAAGACATCGACGATGTCGATCGGGCCCTCGATGGCCGCCAGCGAGTCAACGGCCTCGCGACCGAAGATCTCGTCGGCAAAGGGGTTGACTGGGATGACGTCGTAGCCCTGTTCGAGCAGATATTTCGGGATTTCGTGGGCGTCCTTGCCGGGGGTCGACGAACAGCCGACGACCGCCACGGTTTCGAGCCCGAGGATCTCACGGAGCTCCGCATCGCTCTCGACAGGCATGTCAACGTGAAGACATCGCGACCGGAAAAACGTGCCGTCAGAGCACGGCGAGCCGACCGAGGATGAACGCCCCCGCCGAGAGGAACATCCCGTATTTCAGGTACGTCTGGCCAGCCGTCGGATCCGAGAAACTCCGGTAACCCGCGTAGACGAACAGAGCGTCGGCGATCGCGACCAGTCCCAAATAGACCGGGCCGAAGATGCCCACGAGATACGGCAGGGGGCTTGCCACCAGCGCCACCACCAGGAGTGCGATCCCGATCCACAGCGATCGCTCGGCGCCGATGCGCAACGGCAGCGTATCCAACCCTTCGGCCTCATCACCGGCCATGTCCTCGATATCCTTGACGATCTCACGGGTCATCGTCGAGAGCACCGCCAGCACCGATAGCACCAGCGTCGGGCCGGGATTCCCGACCGCAAGGCCGCCAAAGAGGAACGTGCTGCCACCGAGATACGCGACGACGAGGTTCCCGGCCGCCGGACGGGCCTTGAACACCGGCGTGTAGGCGATCAACGCGATGAGGTTGAGCACCGCCACGAGGATCGCCAGTCGGGGCAGCCAGACCAGCGCGACGACGATCGCGACCGCAAAGAGAACGCCGCTGATCAACAGCGCTTCCCGGGGAGTGACAGTCCCACTCGGGATAGGGCGGTCGGGGGCGTTGATCCGGTCGATCTCCCGATCGAAGTAGTCGTTGATCGTATTGCCGGCACCCGTCGCGAGGATCGTCGCCACGACCGCGGCCATCGACGCCGGCGTGAGGAACGCGTCGGTCGCGACAAAGGCTCCGATGAACGTAAGCACGCCCGCGACGATCGCATTGATCGGCCGGGTAATGCCGACGACGCCACGGAGGCGTTCCTCGAACGACGGTGCCGCCATGATCCGGCCCACACTCCACAGTCGGCGGGTTAAATGCTTGCGTCTCAGGCGACCCTCGGGATCAGCGACGATCAATCACCGTCCCACGGGCGACCGGATTCAAGGTAGCTCTAGTGAGTACGTTCGGGAGCCCAACGACGGTCCGAACCCCGGCGAGTCCCGGCCATCGCCAAGCGTGACTCTTTATACTGCGCGGGGAGTGAACCGATGCAATGGCGTGGGTCGACGATCTCACACGCGCCGGCAGTGATCTCCTGGCGTTGCTCCGCTCGGCCACCCGGGCGTCGGGGCTCATCGATACCAATCCCGTCCCGCGGCAGTGGGAGCATATCACCAAGGTCGACCCAGAGGACGAAAAGCCGCTGCCGCTTTTGTTTCCGCTCTATCTCCGCCATACGAGCGCGGTATCGATCGGCGGCTCCCAGGACGTCACGACCCAAAACACCGTCGAGACGTTCAGCCTGCTCGATCACGCCACCGTGCCCTTTTTCCACGAACCGAGCGCCCCCCACCACATCACCGATCGAACCTGGCGTGGCAGTCGGTTTACGATGATCCCCGAGGTACTCAACGGTGATTCGAACGCCCTCGTCGGGGAGCTCGGGGCGGCGATCGACAATATCCGTAGGACGGTCGCCCCCGACATGCTCACAGACCGATTTCCGTGGTTGCCCGATCGGCTCCGGGCCGGGCTGGCCGACGTGCTGACATCGTGGGTCCTCGATCAGGCCGTCTTCGAGGCGTATATCATCCAGAACCTCGACAGCGCGGCCGCCGAGGAGGCAAACGTCACCGCAAGCGACCGTCAGGATCCGACCGGCGCGGCCCAGCGGGCCCTGGCAGCCGAGCGACACCTCGACAGCGAGATCATCTATCTGGAGTACTCCGGTCGGTTCGGCGGCGAGGAGGCCATCGACATCCTCGAGGCGATCGACGACGCCGTCTCGTGGTCGCGCATCTGGTACGGCGGCGGGATCGAAACGCGTGCGGACGCCACATCGGTCCTAAACGCGGGCGCCGACGGCGTCGTCGTCGGCAACGTCTTTCACGAGATCGCCCTCGCCGAAGCCGATCTCTGTTCGCGGGCCGAAGCCGCGCTCGATCCGGACGCGAACCTAAGCGAGATTCGCGCCTGGGTGACCGAGGGCATCGACATCGCCGAGACGAGCGCGGCCCGGTATCTGGGGACGATCCCGACCGTTGGCGATCCCGAGACCCGTGCGCGTGAGTATCTGACCGCCACGGTCGATACCTGGCTGTCGATCGTCGCCCTCGAAGATGAGCTAAGCGATCGCCAGGCCATCCGGACGGCCGTCACGGGCGAGGAAGTCACGATCCCAGGGGTGGAGCACCTACGGGCGGCGCTCGGTGACGCCAGCGAGGCGGTCGCAACGGCGATCACCCGTGGTGTCCTCGAAGAACGCTCCGGAGTCGACGACAGCGCAACGCTGCCGGCAGCCCATCTCGGCCCGATCAACGAGACGGCACTGGCTGCCGAAAACGAGGAAACGCCAGCGGACGTCAATCCGGTCGCCAGCGAATAGGACGACCCGCTTCAAGCGGACTCCGCGTCCGACAACTCCCCACGCAGTGCTTGGAGTTCCTCGATGACGGTCTCGAGTTCCGCTCGTGCCGTCCGGGCACCGTGAAACTGCGCCAGCGATCGCAAGCGGTTCCGGATCGCCCGTTGGCAGGCATCGATTTCGTCGTACCAGTCGTGGCCGTTCTGTTTCATCAGATAGTGGATGAGCACCCATTCCCCAACCGGCACCGGGTTCTCCGGCGTCGGGTCGCCGACCGCCGGGAGGTCCTCATCGAACGTCTCGAGGAGGCCGAGGGTCGTGCGGCTGGCAAGCGGTCGCAACCGGTAGCTCAACGCACCCCCACGTTCGCCGAAGTTCTCGATCAGTTTCGCGCGAGCGTTCTCGTAGGCCGGCCGGAAGTCCTTCACCGCCCAGGTGTCGAGCAGCCCATCCGCGGCGAGTGCCTCCCACCGATCGCGCTCGGTTTCGAGGACAGGCGCGGGATCAGGGTCGCCGTTGACAACGAGGATGACGCCGCCGTCTTCAACGGTCGTCCCATCGGCCAACTCGACTGGACCGTGGCGACTGGTCCGGCCGAACCGCCAGAACCACGCCGACTCAATGGCCTCGGCGGCCTCGAACCGATCCCAAGCGTCGGGCATGTACGTCTCCAAGAACGCCCGCTCACGGGCACGTGGCATGCCGAACGTTACCTGTTTACTGCGCATACGGCCCCTGGTGCAGCCGTGGGGATGAGTATTTGGAGAAATTTGTTTCACCAGTCCGCGTTGCCGTTATCGTCGGGAGTACACGGTGGTCACTCAAACGCCGGTTGGCGGGATGAGATGGACGTGGATGAGCCGATCACAGTCAGCGTCGCCACAGACCGGACAGTGATCGTCGGCTCCGGCGTGCAACTCATCATCCGTAGCAACACCGCCGCCAGCGGCGATGATGATCTGTTTCCCACGATAGTTCAGTTCGTATCCCTGTCGTGTCTCCCGGAGGTACTGGTCCAGCAGTTCATTCAGATGGTAGTTGAACCGTCCGGAATCGACGACATCGACGCGGGCTTTGAGTTCCGAAAACGTGAGTGGTTGATCAGCGTCGGCCAGTGTCCGTAGGGTATCGACCCGGACTTCATGTGTGAGCGCCGTGAGGGCCTGTTCAAACCACTCGTCCATACGCGTGAGTCAGCTACGGCCGACATCCGGTATACTTTGTGGAGGCGCTAGGATGGTTCGGGATCGGAGTCCGTGTGCAGCTAGCTGCGCACCGTGCAATCACGGGCGGCGGATCGAGAAACAGGAGAATATTGGACTTTGAGTAATTTACCGATATCCCGGTAACACGGAAAGCAATCCCTTTAACCGAACCGCTCGTGTAGCGGATCGTAGGGCGCTTAGCTCAGATTGGACAGAGCGAGTGGCTTCGGACCACTAGGCCGCGGGTTCAAATCCTGCAGCGCCCGTAACCGGTTTTCGGGTCAAAACCGCCGACAGACATCGTGATAAGGCCGCTATCGAACCAAGTGGCGTGCTTTCTTCGATGGGCGAGTGATCGAGTACCACTTGAATTTGTGTACATCCCGCCAGGTCGCCTCCAAGAAAATCAATTACCGATTGACGGATCCTCCGAACGACTCGATTCAGGCCCATGAGTCGAGTTCTTCACGACCCGCGAATGCATCCCGATCCGGGTACGCATCGACCATCGCGATAAGAGCGGACGCGACGCGGTAGGCTGCCATCGTGTCGTCGTAGAGGAGAATGAGACAGGCGTGGATTTCGTTCGATAGTGCTCCGAAATCCGTCACATCACTCGTGGCGAGGACGAGGTCGTGCTCGCGGAGATAGGGGAGGATTTTCGGGTCGATATTCTCGTCGAGGAGAAACCGCCACTCGAACATCTCAGGCGTTCGGTTCGACGCCTTCAGGGCGGTTAATGGATTCGCGGAATTCCTCGACCACCTCTTCGCGCCTGGCTTCGACCTCGCTCATCTCGCGCGGGTGGTCGTGATAGTACGCGAGGGCGTGATAGACGTCCGCCACGTCCAGGTCGTATCGATCCGCGACGACTTCTGGATCGACGCCCCGCCCCTCAACGAGCGCGTACACCTGACGGACGCTGATTCGTCGCCCGGTGATGTGGGGCTCGCCCAGCAGCTCGCGGGCGACGCGACACGTGTCCCGCTCGGCCATACGGGTCACTACCGCCTGCTCTCGCAAAAGCGTTCGCCTGGAAATCAGCCGGGTACTTCTGACTGAATTGACGAGACGGCTCCTATCCGGGTTAGTTCCTCACACCCAGCCCCAAGCCTTCGAAAGTCACTCGACCAACGGTAAGCGAATACACGCCGTTGTGCCCGTTTTCCCGTCAGTCTCGAATATCAACTCCCCATTTGAGGCATCAACAATCGACTTGGCGATCCACAGTCCGAGTCCGGAACTGTGTTGCAGATCGGTCTCGGTCCCCGATTCGATCACGGCAAGCTCCGCCTCCGGAATACCGGGGCCATTATCCACGATCGTCAATTCCGCCTCACCTCCGCCCCACTGGGTATCGACTGTTATCGACACGTCGATCCCCGGATTGCCCGTGCCGGCGTGTTCGATAGAATTACCGAGCAGTTCCTCGATCGCGACTTCGATCGATGGGATCGCCAGCACCATTACCTCATCCGGACATTCCATCCGGATTGTTTCATCGTCGGTCGCGGAGCGGATCTCCGTCACGACATCCCGTGTCATCGCCGCGAGATCAACCGGCTGTGTCGCCGTCTGATCCGGCGCCAGCCCGGCGATCTGTCGGGTACGCTCGCTGAGCGTGATTAGTTCCTCGCCAGCGTCGCGGATCTCGTGGCCGATCTCGACGACGTCTCGCTCCCGAAACGTCTCTAAGAGACTCGCCTGACCGAGAATGACGTTCACGCGGTTCCGGAGGTCATGGCGAAGGACGCGATTGATCACGTCCAGTCGTTGATAGAGCGTCGTCACACGGTCGTGTTCCGCCTGTAATTGGTGGGTCACGTGTCGATGGTGGGCATCGTAGATCCCGACCAGAAATCCAAGGAGGCCGCCACTGGCCACCAGATTGAAGATACCGATGCGGAGATCGACACTCGCCACCGAAACGCCGCTAGGGATGAAATAAACGAGGCCAACCCAGGCCGCAAGCAGGTACGCCGCCATGCCAAACACAGCCCAGCCGCTGATACGGAGTGAGAACTCCTCTAAGTCGTAATAGTAGATGCCGACACCGCCGATAAACATCGTGAGCGCGAGTGTAATCGGGAGGATCGAGGCAAGGAGAACTTGCTGCAGATCGCCTTGCAGATCGAGGACAATGGCGACCTGCAGGGCGATCAACGCCATAGCGAGCCCGCCTAAGATGACAATACCGATAAGCGATCGAAGCCGGATCGATGACGCCCCACTGGGTTGGGAGGGATGGTTCTGCGGTCGGTTCCCACCCATTGGGGAGTGCTACCGCTCTTTAGGGGCAAATAACTATCCCTGATTTATCCGGTACGGTCGTTGTTTCGACGTCAGTGGCCGGATCGATCACTGAGACGACCGGAAGGAATAGATTCGAGCGGTCGGGGGGATCGGTGGGTTGTTCGATGGGGCTCTTGGTCGATCGACTCGGAAGTATTTACACTCCGTTGAATACACCGGGTTGGTATGACGTGGAACGTGCTTACGGGCCGACCGCCCCACGAGTCCGTACGCGGCGAATATGACGAGTGGGCCGATCTCACGGTGGCCACCGACTACGACAGTCCGGCATCCCTCGACGCTGAGCTCGAACGGTTCGATGCGATCGTCCTCGGGGGGCTCGAATTTCCGGCCGAACGGATCGAGCGTGCGTCGAACCTGAAAGTCATCACGTCTCCCGGTGTCGGCCTGGATTCGGTCGATATCGAGGCGGCGACCGATCAGGGCATCATCGTCTGTAACAACCTCGGCGCGAACACGCGAGCCGTCGCGGAGTACAGCATCACCACGATGCTCACAATCCGGCGGGAACTCCGGCGGGCTGATCGGAACGTCCGGAACGGTGTCTGGGATAAATTCGACTATATGAACCCCGAGGTCGCCGATCAGGTCATGGGCGTCTTCGGCTACGGGGCGATCGGGAGCCTGGTAGCTGAGCTGGCACAGGGGCTCCACATGGACGCCGTCGCGTACGATCCGTACGTCGATGACGCCGCGTTCGCCGATGGTGTCACACCAGTCGAGCACAAGCGGGACCTCTTCGAGCGTGCGGATGTGGTCGGCATTCACGCCACATTGACCGACGAAACCAGAGGAGCAGTTGGCGAACCGGAGCTTCGGGCCCTCGGGGCGGATGGCGTCATCGTGAATGCAGCCCGCGGGCCGATCGTCGACACCGATGCGTTGGTCGAAGCCCTCCAAAACGATACGATCCACGGCGCCGCCGTTGATGTCTTCGATGAGGAACCCGCGCCCGCGGATCATCCGCTGTTCGAGCTCGATAACGCGTTGGTCACACCACACATCGCTGGATCGACACGGGAATCGGTCCCCGCGAAACATCGCGGCGCCGCATTGAACGTCCGGATGGTGTACGAAGGGTCGCTGCCGGACACGACGGTCAACCGGGCGGAACTCTGTCTCCGTGCTGCCCACGGCGGGGAGTATTCGGTCGGAACCATCGATCCGTTCTGACCGAGTAACGTGCGTGTGACGTTCTTGATTATAGGATAGTGATACGATCGGTTCCGCCTCCGTGGGAACAGCGAACGAACGGGTCGAAGCGATACGGCGTTCTCACTCGGAACGAAGTGCGGCGGCGATCGCGGTGAGTTCGGCCTTCCTGAATGGCCGCTCGGCAGTCGCGGGGTCGTCGGTGTCGGCTTCACCGATCGCTCGGAGGATACCGGCTCGCATCCGGGCCTTCGGCGGCAATCGACCATCGGTATCGATGGCATACCCCACGGCCTCACAGAGTGCGGCGAGATCCTCTTTGGTAAAGGGCGGCGAATCCACGCGTTCGAATCGCCCGACTGTCTCACGGATATCGTTGCGGAGCTCACCAACGGTTTGTGCCATATCGGACTCAAACGGGGGAGCCGGTTCTGTATGTGTCGTTCGATAGCGCCGTGCGTGAAGCGACAGCCCACCGACATATGACGGCTGTCTGACACACTCTAATGAGGGTTCGGATCGATCCCTCAACACAGATCGAATGACAAGCGAATTCGACGGGCTCATCGAGGACTCCGAACAGACGTTCGATGCAGAGACAACGAACGGGGAGACGGGAGCGATCCCGACGACAGCCGGGAGCGGGACGGACGAGACGGACGTTGGGATCTCGGACGAGGAACTCGAGGCGCTGGTCCAGCGCCGTGAAACCAGTATCACGGTCGTCGGCTGTGGTGGGGCCGGGTGTAACACGATCAACCGGATGGTCGAAGAAGGGATCCACGGCGCCGAGTTGGTCGGGCTGAACACGGACGTCCAACACCTCACGACGGTGGATGCCGACGAAAAACTGCTCGTGGGCAAACAACAAACCGGCGGGAAGGGAACGGGCTCGCTCCCGCAGGTCGGCGAGGAAGCCGCCTTGGAGAACATCGAACAAATCCGGGACGCCGTCAACGGGGACGACATGGTGTTCGTCACCGCCGGTCTCGGCGGCGGGACGGGGACCGGCGCCGCGCCGGTCGTCGCCAAGGCGGCCAAAGACCAGGGCGCGCTCACTGTGGCGGTCGTGACGATGCCGTTTGCCTCCGAAGGCGAGATCCGACGATCGAACGCCGAAGCCGGCGTCGAACGGCTCCAGCAGGTCGTCGATACCGTGATCGTCATCCCGAACGACCGCATCCTCGAGATGGCCGGCGGGCTGCCGGTCCAGCAGGCGTTCAAAGTCGCCGACGAAGTCCTAATGCAGTCGGTCAAGGGTATCACCGAGCTGATCACCGAAAGCCAGATGGTCAACCTCGATTTCTCGGACGTCCAGACCGTCATGGAGTCAAGCGGCGTCGCGATGATCGGGTTCGGCGAGAGCAACAGCGACCAGAAGGCCTACGACGCCGTGCGATCGGCGATCAACTCCCCGCTGTTGGACGTCGACATCGAGGGTGCCACGGCCGCGCTGGTAAACGTCACCGGCGGCGCGGGGATGTCGATCGAGGAAGCCGAAGGCGTCGTCGAGGAGTTATACGACCGGGTCGACCCGAACGCCCGGATCATCTGGGGGACTGGCGTGGACGAGACGCTCGGTGAGACCCTTCGGGTGATGATGGTCGTCACCGACGTCGATTCACCGCAGGTATACGGCAACGAGGAATCGACGGCGTCCACGTCGGCCGATCCCGACACGGGCCAGGAAATCGATCACGTCGAGTAACACCACCACCAGCCGGTGGATCGGACCACGGTTGGACGGAGGAGAGCCGTATCGAAGAGGCGGTTCAGGCCATTGTGCGACCCGGATCCGTCGCGTCATAGAACTGGCCGTGAAACGCATACGGGACACGATGGGGCAAATAGGCCCGGGCCCGCTCGGTCAGTGTTGCTGCGTCGAGACAGCAAAACACCGAGCGGCCGGTGTGTCCATCCAGCGCCAGCGACAGCAACACCCCATCGTCCTCGGCGTCCGGCGCTGGGTTCGGGACAAAGATCGCCTCGCCCGGATGTAAGTCGGGCTTCGACCAGCGATGGACCGTCCGCGATTCGAGATCGACTTTCGCGATCGCCGTCGGGAGCCCGCCGTAATCGGTGGCCGCCAGGTAGGCGTAGCGATATGGCCGGCCGTTGTAGTGGCGGTAGTTGATCGTGGGAAACTCGACCGGCCCCCGGAACAGCCGTTCACGGTCGGCGTGGCCACCGTCTATGGGCAGGCGAAACCGGACGAAATCACCCCGTGGGAGCTCGGGCTCGTCGCTTCGGAGGTTCGAAATCGTGAGGCCGGTAATTGCCCGGTCGTCATCGAAGGCGACACAATCGACGATGATCGCCGCCCCGGATTCGGCTTCATAGGCGTTGGCAAAGTGATAGACAAAGAAGGGATCGGCCGGCACGGCGGCGACTTGCCGTCCGGTCTCACGGTCGATGACGTGAAAACGCGGGGTCGCCTCGCGGGCGCCGAACGTGTCCAGAAAGGTCGCCCCGCGGGCAATCCCCGATAACAGCGAGCGGAAATCAACGCCGAAGGGCGCCGCCGGGATAACGGCGTAGCGGTCGGTGAGCGCAAAGGCATGGATGTACGGCGGATGGTGATCGAACACGAGCCTGGTGACCGGATCGGGTTGTCCGTCGCCCTCGCGACGAAAGAGCGTATACGTGGTCTCGGTGCCGAAACTGGCGCCGAGTCCCCACTGGACGCCGTCTTCGATATGGGTGTGACCGAGCGTGATATCGGCCGTCAACCCGGCGGTCAGATCACGTCGACCCATCGTCTCGAGGGTTACTGGATCGATTTCGAACCCAATCGGACTCTCGGTGACGGCATAGAGAGTCTCCCCGAGGCGGACGACGCCGATGGAGGGGTTGTCCTGAAACGACCCCGTCAGCGCGTGATACAGGCGTCTGAGCGCCGAGCCATCGGCCGGCGTTCCCGGCAACGATCGACGGACGCGTTGGTCCTCGCGGGCGGCTCGAAAGTCATCACTGCGGACGAATCGGTTCGTATACCGGACACTGTCCTCGGCGATGTGTACCCGCCGCAACATCGCCAGGGCATCGAACCAGTGGGCAAGGGGCGTATCGCCGACCTCGAACTGCCCCGGGCCGTTGTTGATGAACGTCCCGGTAAGCCACGACGGGAACGAGCCCTCGACGTCCAACACGACGTCCTGGCACTCCTCGGTCTGGGTGGTGAGCCCCGCTTGCCACGTGTTGGCCATGTCGGCTGTGTGTTCCAGGCGCGCGGTCAAGTACCTGTTCGATAGTAGCACGGGGCTGTTGGGAGTACGGAGGTGCCAATTCGATTCAGCCCGGAGCAAGCAACTAAGGGGACGAAAGCCACACGAACGGCCGTGACTCGGTGTCGACACCACATGGCCAGCGATCGTCCGGACAACCGTCCCGCAATGGTCCAGGAACGGACAGACACACCAATGGGTCGAACCGACCGATGATCGCGACGACCGTCCGTAGTTGGGTCACGGTCAGGCTTCGTCCCATCGCACAGGACACGGATGTGATCGGTGGACTCGCCGGGCAGGCCGGCGCGGTAGGCCTGATACTCGATCCAGTTATCAGGCAGATCCTCACACTCGATCGGCTGACCGTGGAGCTGATGCTCGCCCTCAGACATCCGGTACTCACCAAATTCATGACGTCAGTGACGGGGCTGGGATCGGCAGCGGCGGCGGTCGTATTGCTAGGGCTGTGTCACCTGGCCGGTTGGCGCCGTGAACTCACCGTTTCGGCCGCATCGCTGTCGGTAGCCGGGATCGTTGTGGTGTCGTTGATGGCACTCGTCCAGCGACCCTTCCCGCCGGATCCGGTCTGTGTGACCTCCGGAGCGGAGATGACCCCCCACTCGTTTCCGTCGGGCCACGCCGCCGCCGTGACGATCTACGCGATGGTGGCCAGGGAATCCGAGCACCTGCCGGCCGTAATCGTCACCGCCATTGCGGGTGCGATCGCCGTCTCGCGAATCTATCTGGGGACGCACTTCCTGAGCGACACCATCGCCGGCGTGCTGATCGGCATCGGTGCCTTCGTGATCGGCAAGGCCCTTGTCGATCGTCTCGACGATCGTGGCCGCCTCGACATCGGTGATGCTCGATAAACCGACGACCGACCCCGAATCACGCCACCGAGCGGCCAAGCCCGGACCCGCGGAGCCTCAACCCGAATTGAGTTAACCACGACCCCCCTAATCCAGGGTGTGCTCTTTGCGACCCATCTCGTCGCCGCCGCCCTCCTCGGACGATGGTCGCGGCTGTCGCCGCTCTGGGTTGTCGTCGGGGCGGCCGTGCCGGATCTCGTCGACAAGCCGTTGGCGATATTCGGCGTCGTCGATCTGTTTCATTCGGTCGGCCACTCCGGCCTTTTGATTGTCGTGGCGATCCCGGTCGCACTGGTCTCACGGACCGGCCGAGCGGCCGTCATCGGGTGGGGATCACATCTGCTCCTCGATGCCGGACACATCATCGTCAACGGGCGGCCGAATGACGCGCTGTTTTTGGGGTGGCCGCTCGTGGTGCCGGCGGATCCGCTCCGACTCCCGCCGGGGATGTTCTTCTGGCATTATCTCTGGACGCCGTCGTTTTTCATCGAGTTCCTGATTTGGGGGGCGTTGCTGGTGACCCTGCTGGGTGATTGGCGAGCGGGACGGTCGTTGCTCGGCATCGGTCGCGATCACGATCGCTGAAATGAACCCGGCTCGACGGCAACACGGGGACCCGAATACGATAGTCGAGAAAACTCGTGTGTTGTAATTAGAGCGCCTGGCTCATCGCATCGAGCCCAGCGCCGATGTCGACATCGTAGCCCTGGGTTTCGACGGCGTGACCGAATGCGGTGAGGAGATACGGCACGTTCTCCTCGCGGGCGGAGTAGCCCATGCAACCGATCCGCCAGATGTCACCGGCCAGATCACCGAGTCCGCCGACGATCTCGATATCGTGTTCATCCATGAGGTACTCGACGACAGCGTCCGGATCGACGCCGTCGGGAACGCTGACGGCGTTCAGGGTCGGGAGCCAGTACTGCTCGGGCCGATCGACCGGGAACCCCATCGCCTCAAGACCCGATCGCAACGCGTTGGCGACGCGTCGGTGACGGTCCCACCGTGCTTCGATCCCTTCCTCGGCGATTAGCCGGCAGGCCTCCCGGAGCGAATACACCAGCGAGATCGGGCCAGTGTGGTGGTAGCTCGGATCAGTACCCCAGTAATCTTCCAGGAGTTCCAGATCGAGATACCAGCTTCGGGGATCGGAGTCCCGGGAGCGGACCTTCTCCATGGCGCGATCGTTGACCGTGATCGGTGCGAGCCCCGGCGGTGCCGAGAGACACTTCTGGGAGCCCGAATAGACGACATCGAGGCCCCACTCGTCGGTGCGGAACTCGACCCCGCCCAGGGAGGGGACGGTATCGGCGATCACGTAGGCGTCATGGGCATGCGCGATCGAGGTCAACTCGGGGATATCGGGCTGTTTGACGCCCGTCGAGGTCTCCCCATGGACGAACCCAAACACCGTTGGATCGTGTTCCTCGAAGGCCGCCTCGACGTCGGCAGGGTCAAGCGGTTCTCCCCACGGGGCGTCGACGGTGACGACCTCGCCGCCGGCGCGTTTGGCGATCTTGCCCTGACGCTGGCCGAAGTAGCCGTTGTCCGGGACGAGAACGGTCTCACCGGGTTCGACCAAGTTGTAAAACGCTGCCTCCATGGCAGCGGTGCCGGTGCCGCTGACCGGAAAGGTCATTTCGTTGTCAGTCTGGAAGACGTAGCGCAACAGCTCCTGGGTCTCGTTCATGAGCTCGACAAAGGCCGGGTCAAGATACCCGAGCATGGGCGTCATCATCGATCGCAGTACCCGGGGATGGACGTTCGTCGGACCAGGCCCCATGAGCGTACGGGTCGGTGGTGTCAATTCACCGATATCTGGTGGTGTCTCCATACTATACTAGTGCCGGACGACTGGCTTGATCAAAAATGGGATGGTTCAACCGAGTGGCCGGCCAATGACTTCGCGGTTCGGTCCGGTAGCACCGATGGCGATCGGAGGGGCATCATAGATGACCGGTGGGTGACGCCCCGTTACCGACAGAGAGCGTTCCAGTCGCCCCAACCCGCACAGCCAACCGTCCCCCGGGTCAAAGAGCACGGGCCTGCTGGAAGTCGGCCGGGACAACAGGACGACGAGGCGGATGCCGATCAGCTCTTGGATAATCAGCCTACAAGCGAGATGGGGTTGGCGATACGAGCAAATGGCATACCATCGGATCGATTCCGGTACATCTACACCGGTTGACCATGTAGGACGCACTGTCCCCGACGGTAAACGAACGCGAATCCCGATGGCGTGGAACCCCATCGGGCGCGTGAAGGTGTGAGACCTGCCGTGGGGTGCCAGCCGGCAGCGGTCGGGCAGAATATATTTGCCCGGTACGCCTTCGCCGCCTGGACCATATGGCGACGTTTTCGTTTCGTTGATCGAAGAACGAACTGACCCGAGCGACGGAGAATCATCTCCGTTCCGAAGGACCGAGGTGTTGGGCCTGCTCCGGCAGATACTCCAGCCGTGCGAGCCGCCATGTTCGACGAGCAACCGCCACCGCATACGTCGGAGCGTCTCAACCGCAACGAGAAGGAATCCTTACAACGACCCGGCCTGATAAACCGCCAACACCTTGCGTTCGAACGACCGGACCGATTCGGAGACGAGGATCGCCAGACGCGAGTTGCTTGGGGCCGTCGGCACCGCGTGGTTCGGCACAACGGCCGGCTGTGGTCGGCTCGGTGAACGGCAGGGACAACCGACCCCGACAACGGCCGGATCGTCGACTCCCGATACCCCGGTCACGACGAAACGCCCATCAGGTGACGGGTCACCCCCCATGGTCCGGATCGAGGGAGGGACCTATACGATCGGGACCGACAATGGCCCGGCGGACGCCCAGCCGGCTCATGAGGTGACGCTTACTCCGTTTGCGATCGACAAATACGAGGTCGCGAACGGCCAGTTCGCCGAGTTTCTCAACACGCTCGATATCGAACCGGTCGGTGATGCCCCACCCGGCGGGGTAACCGAAAACGATCTCGAACCGGAAGCCGTCGACCAGTTGATCGAGGGTGCCGAGGGAGAAGAGAAACGGCCGCTTATCGCCCTCGACGACGGGAACGCCCGGATCGGCATCACCGATGGGCAGTTCGTCGTCCAATCAGGCTACGCCCGCCATCCCGTCAACGAGGTGACCTGGTACGGTGCCCGCCGGTTCGCGCGGTGGCGCGGGGACCGGCTCCCGACGGAGGCCGAGTGGGAAGCCGCAGCTCGCGGCGATGCCGGCCGGCTGTACCCGTGGGGCAACACCGAACCGACCCCGGAGCGGGCGGTGTACGGCCGTGGCTCCGGGGAGACCGCGCCGGTCGGTACCCATCCTGAGGGTGCGACCCCGACCGGCATCCACGATCTGGCCGGGAACGTCTCCGAGTGGACGAGTTCGCTGTATCGGCCCTATCCCTACGACGCTGACGACGGTCGAGAGGACCCGACGGTCCGGGGCGAACGGGTCACGCGTGGTGGCGCCCACGTCTTCTTTGGCGCCACGGAGCTGCGGACCTACTACCGAACGGGGTTCTCGCGCGAACCCGACCGTGGCCATCGCCACATCGGGTTTCGTTGTGCTCGATCGCTGGCCGACGACTGACGATGGATCACGTCAACGGGTTCAGCGATATGAATAGAACGTGAGGCCGAGTTCGCCAGCGCGAAGCTATTTGTCGGGATCGATGCAAGCCACCGTCCATGGCCGATACGCCATCCGCCGAGAAGGCGACGGCGATCGACTGGATAGCCGACCATCGGGACGAACTCGCCGATCTATCCGACGAGATCTGGGGGTATGCCGAACCCGGGCTGCGCGAATACGACTCCGCCGCGGCGCTCTGTGCGTATCTTCGTGACCACGGGTTCACCGTCAAGGAAGACGTAGCCGGCATGCCGACGGCTTTCCTCGCGACCTACGGCGAGGGCACACCCGTGATCGGGACCTTCGCCGAGTACGACGCCACGCCGGGCGATTCACAGCGACCGGTCCCCCACGAAGAGCCAGTCCATCCCGACGCCGCCGGCTACGCGGATATGCACAACGGCCTGGGTGTCGGCAGTGTCGGTGCCGTCTGTGGGCTAAAACGCGCGATGGACGAACACGGGATCGATGGAACGCTCAAGCTCTTTGGCACTCCCGCTGAGAAGATCACCGTCGGCAAGCCCTACCTCGCGCGGGAGGGCTACTACGATGACTTAGACGCCGCCATCGCCTGGCACCCACGGCCGTATACGACCGTCGAGAAAGGCCACGGGCCATCGCCGTGTCGGGAGTTCATCGTCGAGTTCGACGGCGAATCGTTCTACAGCGCGAAACCGTGGCACGGCAACAACGCCCTCGACGCGACGACGCTGATGCGCAACACGATCAGCTTCGCACGTCAGCGCTTCGATCCCAAGAAATTCGCCTCGATCAGCGACATGACGGCCAAGGGCGGCGCCCATCCGACGAGTCTGCCGGGCGAAACCCAGTCGTGGATCACGACACGAGCGATCGATTTGGAGACGCTCGATCGGGTCGAAGACGTTCTCCGTCGGTGCTGTCAAGCGGCCGCGACGGTCACGGGCTGTGACGTCGACGTCCGGATTACCTCGGCTGTCCGACCGTGGTTGAACAACGAAGCGCTCGCGGACCTGGCCTACGAGAACCTCCAGCTCGTCGGCCCACCCTCGTTTACCGACGCCGACAAGGCGTTCGCTCGGGAGATTCTCGAGAATCTGGGTGACGAGCCGATGACAAACCCCTACGACGAGACGTTGACCGACCCCGACAGCGATCCGACGAGTGACTTCCTCGGCGGAGCTGACGATGTCAACGAGTTCTGCTGGCACGCCCCGACCTGCCGGATATACGTCGCCTACCAATTCAGACAACACTACGAGCGGGGCTATCCCAGTTGGGTTTCGGCCGCCCTGGCGAAGACGAACGTCGCCCACGAGGCACTGACGACCGCGGCCAAGGCAATGGCCGGCACCGCGATCGACCTGCTTACCGAACCGGCCACCTTAGAGGCCGCCCAGTCGGAGTTTCAATCGAAGACCGCCGATCGTTCGATCGAGCCGCTTCTCCCCCCGGAGGCGACCCCACCCACCGAGGAGAGCATCCCGCCGTTCTACCCGGAGAGCTGGGAACCGCCCGTCAATGTCGGATAACGACGCGGACGATCGCGAACAGCCCTCGATGGCGATCACTCGCCCATTTCCTCGATGAGATCGTTGGCATCGGTGAGATCGGCCAACGACTCACCCGCCTCGAGCGCCTCGAAGATCCGCTGTTCGTGTTCCTCGACACCCTCGGTCAGTTCGATCGCCGTCTCGATACGCGATTGGGGGATGAAGAGAACGCCGTCCCGATTACCGACCGCCACATCGCCCGGAGTGACGACGGTGTTGCCAACCTGGACTTCGACGTTGATATCCCCGCCGCGACCGTGGAGTCGGGTCGTCCGGGGACTCCGACCACGGGCATAGACCGGAAACTCCAAGCGTTCGATCGCCGCCGAATCGGTGATACTCCCGTCGATGACGGCGCCGACAACCCCGCTAGCCTGAGCGGCCCGGGTCGTCAGCTCCCCCCACGGGGCGTTCGTGGTATGACCGCCCATGTCGACGACGATGACATCGCCCGGCTGGGCGATCTCGGTGAGCTTGTGGACCATCGTCGAATCCTCGGGCGGGATGCGGGCCGTAACGACGGGCCCGACCATGTTCACGGTGGCCGTCGTCTCCATGAACTCGATGTCGGGGCCGGCGAATCCGAAGTGAAAGTGATGACCGATGTCGTTTGGGTTGACCGCTTCGAGCGCCTCGATGGCCGACTCACGGGGCCTGTCAACGTCACGCACGATCATATCACACCGAATCGATACGGGCCTACTTAACTGTCCAGCCGGCCCTGAGCGGTCGGTTGCCGGGTTCGAAGATTTAACCCGCGGGCCGGAGAACCCATCCCAGAGCGTGTCCTTCGATGACTGCCGATATCCCGAATACGTTCGACGGCCCCGGCGATCGAAACGCAGCCCGTCCCGTCATTCGCGGGCGATCGGGCGTGGTCGCAGCCGGCCATCCACTCGCCGCCGCGGCGGGTCACGAAATCCTCCGGCAGGGTGGTAACGCGATCGATGCCGGCGTGGCGGCCGGACTGGTGACCAACGTCGTCCATCACGACATGACGAGCTTTGGCGGCGTGGCACCGATCATCCTCTACTCGGCCGCCGACGAAACGGTCCACACCGTCAGCGGCGTCGGCCGGTGGCCCGAGCAGGCGAGTATAGAGTATTTCGAAGAGAATCACGATGGGGGCTATCCCGAGGGGATCCTGCGATCGGTGGTACCGGCGGCACCGGACGCGTGGATCACGGCGCTCAAACTCGGCGGTCAGTTGACCTTCGGCGAGGTGGCCTCGCCGGCGACCCGCATCGCCCGCAACGGCTATCCGGTCTACGAGTTCCAACACGAGAACATCAAGAAGGGCAAGGAACGGTACGCGGCCTATCCCTCGACGGCCGACGTGATGCTCTCTGACGGGTCGGTCCCGGCGGTGGGCGAACCGCTCGTCCAGGAGGCGCTGGCGGAGACGTTCGATCGGCTGGCCGCTGCCGAACGCGAACACGATGAGCGCGAGCGGGGGCTTACGGCCGCCAGGGATTACTTCTACACCGGCCCGATCGCCGAGACGATCGGCGAATTCAGCGAGACACACGGCGGGTTACTGCGGCAAGCAGACCTGATGTCGTTTGCCGTCGGGACGGAATCCCCTGTCCACATCGAGTACAAGGATTATGACGTCTACACCTGCGGACCGTGGTCCCAGGGCCCCGTCTTCGCTCAGACGCTCGCCATCCTCGAGGCGTTCGACCTCCGGGCGATGGGGCATAACTCCGCCGAGTACATCCACACGCTGTTGGAAGCACTCAAACTGGCCTTCGCCGACCGGGAGTGGTACTACGGCGATCCCGATTTCGTCGATGTCCCGATAGACGAACTGACAGCGGCCGGCTACGGGGCCCAGCGGGCCCAGGCCATCGCTGCTGACGACGCCATGACCGAGCTGCCGTCACCCGGCGAGACGTCCGTCGATCCGACGGTCTACGACCTCGACCACCTCAAAGCCGAGCCGACGATCGCGGCCAGCCCGTTCCACCAAGACACCAGCTACATCGCCGCGATGGACGCCGACGGCAACGTCTTCTCGGCGACCCCAAGCGACAGTTGTGGGGGCACCCCGATGATCCCGGAGCTCGGCATTCCGATCTCGACGCGGGGCTCCCAGTCGCGGCTCGATCCCCGCCATCCCAACCGTCTCGAACCCGGGAAGCGGCCACGATTGACTCCCAATCCCGCCCTGGTACTCAAGGACGGACAGCCGTTCATGGCGCTGGGAACACCGGGCGGGGATGTCCAACCCCAGGCGATGGTACAGGTGTTCTTAAACCAGGTCGAGTTCGGGATGAACCCCCAGCAGGCGATCGAAGCTCCGCGAGTGGCGACGTACAACTTCCCGGCCTCGTTTTTCCCGCACAATTACTATCCCGGCGTTAGCGCCGGCGAGGGAGGCATCGACGACACGACGTTCGCCCGACTCAACGACCGCGGCCACGACATGCAGCGCTGGAACCGGCTCTATCGGGCCGGCGGCGTGAACGTCGCCCGCCGGGACGCCGATACCGGTGTGCTCCTGGCGGGGGCTGATCTCCGTCGGGAGAACTACGCTTTAGGCGAGTAACCTCTCACCCGTTCCCCACTGACAGGTAGGGGTCGTATCCAGGGAATGACCCAGCGAGATGTGGCTCAGTCAAGCATCACGGTCATCACGGGGAGGGTCGACTCAAGGAGGATCGACTGGGTTTTGTTCCCGAAGACGGCCTTGCCCGCCGGCGATCGACGACGGCCGCCGGTTACTAGATAGCGAGCATCGATTTCTTCGGCGGCGGCGAGGATCTTCTCGACGGGATCGCCGACCCGACCGATCGTCGAGACCTGCGAGGAATCGAACTCCTCCAGCGTATTCTCGACGATCGTTCGAGCGAACTGGGCGGCACTCTCAGCCTCCTGGGTGAACGAGAAATCCGATTGACCCGGCAGTTCCGTGACCGCCTGTTGGTGTTGGGCAAACTCGGCTTCGGGGACGACGTGAAGCACTACCAGGGGTTCGTCGTGGGCGGTCGCGAGATCGTGTCCGATCTCGATTACTGGATTGGTTCGGTGTTCCTGATCGATCGCGGCTAAAACGGTCATAATTGTCGAGAGTAGGACTGGCACCGGCAAAACGGTTCCCACTCTATCGGCCGAGAAATCCAGCGACTCCGTTTGCGCCCTTACTCAGTGGGAGCGAGCTTGTAGACTCCACCACCCTGAGAACCACGACCGAGAACGTACAGTTCCCCCGCATCGTCCTGACCGAAGGAGAGTAGCTGGCGGACCGTCGGTTCCTCATCGCTGAGTTCGAGCACCTCCGTTGGCCAGAGTCCCGATGTCGATCTGGAGGCGACAAAGAGCCGGCCGTCGGCCGAGAGATCGCCGAATACATACCGTCCCGTCAACGCCGGCAATGTTGATCCTCGGTAGACGTATCCCCCGATCACCGAGGAACCGCTGACTGGTCGGCCGGAGTGGGGGTACTCGATAATCGGGTCCTGAAGCTGTTCGCCGCCACGTACGCCCGACGGTGCGGCGCTCGGACAGCTGTTGGTCCGATAACAATGGGTCCCCTCCTTGACGTTCCATCCGTAATTGCCGCCCTTCTCGACAATGTTGACCTCTTCAAATCGGTTCTGTCCGACATCGCCCACGTATAGCTCGTCGGTCTCGCGGTCGAAGGACATCCGCCAGGGATTGCGCAACCCCCACGCGTAGTGTTCGTCGAGCCCGTCGGTATCGACCAGCGGGTTGTTTCTAGGAATTCCGTAGGGACGGTCGCCCGATCGGGTATCGACATCGATTCGAAGGATGCTCCCCAACAGGTTCTCGGTGACGTCCTGCCCGTTGCCGCCACCGACACCGTCGTACCAGTCATCGACGTGGCCGGTCCCCTGATCGCCGCCGGCGCCACCGTCCCCGACGGCGATATATAGGTAGCCGTCAGGACCGAAGGCGAGATCGCCGGCGTTGTGGTTACTCTGTGGCTCGGGGATTTCGAGTATCGTCCGTTCGGAGTCCCGCTTGATGATAGTGCCGTCGGCATTGGCGGTGAACTCCGCAAGCACGAAGGTGTGACTGTAGTCCGAGGGAGTGCCCGACCGCCGTGGGGCACTATACCGGACGAAGACACGTCGGTTCTCGGCGAATTTCGGATGTAATGCGATTCCGAGTAATCCTTTTTCGCCGCCGAATTCGAGCGTGTCACGGAGATCGAGCGCCGGACGGTCGCGACGACCCGTATCGTCGTGGAGGAAGATCCGTCCGGTCTGGTCGGCGATGTAGCGTTGATCGCGGTCGGGATGGGCGGCGAAATCAAGCGGGGCATCGAGACCTGTGGTAAGCGACTCCAATCGGACCGATGGGAGTGGTGGAGTGCCATCCTCGGTCGATGATCCGGGGGTCGATGTTCCTCCGGTCGCGGCCGTGGTGGTCGTCGGGGTCGACCGATCGGAACCGGACGGTGACTCGGACTGTGTACACCCGGCCAGCGATACAAACCCCAGGCTGCCAACCGCGGCCGTTTTGAGAAAGCGACGACGGGTCGAACGGCGATCCATAGACAGTTTGACAAAATGGGCTTGACCGGCTTAATCCTGTTTTCGCCTGAGTAGCGTGAAGCCGATCGATCCGGAAATCCTCATGGAACTATCCCCAACCGCAATCGCTGTTACTCCGTCGGTGTGACTTCCTCGTTGGCCAGGCTCGAGTGACCATCGAGCGATCGTACCGGTGAGACAGCGATCCAGAGGGAACCGGCGAGCACGGTGACGCTAACACCCACTATTACGAAAACAGCGACCGAACCGGTGGCATCCGCGACGACGCCGCCGATGAGGCTTGCGATCGACGCGCCCAGTGTGAGCACCATCTGGGCGCCCGATAGAACCGTCGCACGGCCGACTTTTTCGAGTCGGTCGTTGAGGTAGGTGTTACGCAACGGGATGATGAGATTCATCGATCCGCGATAGAGAAACAACACCGGGACGACCGCGAGCGGGAACGCGGCGATACTGCCGTAGGCAATGGCGAAGACGGGGACGAGTAGCCCGAAGAACCGTCGAAGCCCAAGGCGGGATTCGATCCATCCCGACATCGATGCTGTCCCGGCACCGAGCAACTGAAATCCCGCATACAACACGCCGAGACTCGCCACCGGCAGACCAACGGCCGTGACCGCGGGCTGGGTGAAGTTCCGCGACACCTGAAAGATCCCCCAGAACAACGCGAGATAGAGGACAAACCAGCGGATATCGGATCGCCCTGCTTGTAGTCGGAGCATCGAGACGGCGTCCCGGACGGTAAACAGCTCCGAATCCCCGCCCTCAGTCCCGACGGCGGGCAGCGTGATCAACAGCGGGAGGCCAACGAAGGCCAGCGCAGCGTTCACGAGAAACGGCAGCCGGATATCGATCGTATAGAGGAATCCGCCCGCCAGTGCCCCAGTCGCCGAGGTCACAAGCCGTGCTGTCCGGCCCCGGCCCTCGATACGTGGGTAGGCGGCCTCCTCGCCGGTGTCACTCAGGAACTCATAGAGCCAAGCAGTGAGCGTCCCCGACCGGAAGGTCTGACCGGCCGCCCAAATCGCCCACAATACCACGAACGCTGCCGCCGAGTCCACGAAGGCATAGGCAACCATCGCGCCACCGCGAAGGGCGCTACTGATCGCTAAACTCGTGCGGCGGCCGAGCCGATCGCCGATGTAGCCGGCCGGGATTTCGACCGTTAGGAACGCGAAATTGAATACGGCTCCGGAAAGTCCGATGAAAAAGAGATCAAACCCCTTGTCCTGCAAATAGAGGAGGCTGATCGGGAGATAGAAGCCGGCCGCGTTGGTCACCTGGTAGGCGTAATATCGCAGAACCACCGAGCGGTTGACCATCGCCGTGCGAACGGTCGCCGGCCGGCCCTAACACAGTTTTCTGAAGAAAAATCCTGTAACAAAATTGTCACGGTCGGCGAACCGAGTGCCGGATGAATAAAAACCGGACGCGACGGCCGAATCCGGTCAGGGTTCCCCCTCGTCGGGCGTATCGCGACGGGCCTGGCGTTCGGCGTCATCCCGCGAGAATCGCTTGCGGTCGTCGTGTTCCGCCCGGACGAGCAGATACAACACGAGTCCACTCCCGACGGCGACGAGCAACATGAGGAACACGGCGATCCCGATCGCAGCCATTGGCTTGTTCAACCCAGAAACACGTCGACGATGTCGCTGCCGCTGGCCGTGTCGTCGCGGTACAGTTCCGAGTATCCACAGTGTGTACAGGAGACGACGTTGAACTGGTTGGTTTGGATATCGAACATCTTGCTGAGCCCACCACCAGTCGTCGAGATGGTCCCGACATCGGTTTCGGTGTGACCACACTTCGGACAACCAGCGTCGTTTGGCTTCCCGTTTGGCGGGGACATACCTGCCCTTGATCCCACGGGCTTAGGGACCTATCGATGGTTCAAACGTCGGTTTGAGTCTTCGGACGCCGTTTTATCAGGAACGCTCGTCCAGATATCGCCGGACACGTTCGGCGACGGCCGATCGAAAGGCCCCCTCGGAGACGACCAGCGAATCATCGCGATAGAGCCACGCGGCGGCCTCGCGGCCGATATCAGCGAGGGTCCGTTGCAAAACGGGATCGATACCTGGGAACTCGTCGGCCTGCCGGACGGCAGTGACGGCCCGCTCGAGTCGGTGCTCGGTCACGAACCGATCGGCCAGTTCGGACGCCGGCTCGGACAACGGATCGGGGCGGTGGTCATCGAGATCCGACCGCCAGATCCGACCACGGCCGCCGGCCTTGTCCCGGATCAACAGGCCGGCGACCGGGCCGTCGTACCATCGAGCGTCGGGAAGTGCCTCACCCGCGCTATACCGGTCGAGCTGGATGTCCCTAGCGGGTATCTCTTTGTTGATCGCCGGCAACGGGGCAAGCCCAAGCCGTTCAAAGACACCAGCGGCGGCGTCCGGGGAGAGATACGCGTCCCGTCGGCCCGACCAGACATCGATCCCGAGAAACGGGGGCACCGTCGACCACTCGTAGTCGAGCCCGGTCCACCAGGTCGCTCGCCCGAAAAACGTGACTGAATCCGGCCGGTCGACCGCCGCACGGAAGGCGTCCCGATCGAGATGCTCCCTGACCGACTGGGTTGCCCGCCGGTACGGTAATGACAGCTCCTCGGGCGTCTCGACGACAGACTCGGGGGTGCCGAAGGTGATCAACCCGCTTTCTGCGACCTGAAACCGCAACGGGCCGCCAGTGACGAGTTCCTGTACCCAGAGGTGACCGGTCAGCGTCGCATCCGCCAGCGGTGGCGTCGACGGGAAGGGCTGCACATCCTACCCGAGCACACCGGCCCTGTTAAGCGATGTGCTGACCCCTCACTCCGAGCCCTGGAGCGACGCCTCCCCGGCGATGACCGGACAGTTGACGAGGACGAAGTGGTCATCGTCGACCAGCTCGACGATATGACTGCCGTCGTAAGTACAGCGAACGGCAGGCGGCGACGAGAAGTACTGACACCGCTCGCAGTATCGATCCTTCTCAACGGTATGGAGGGGACGTTCATCCGGCGGGGCGATCGGCTCGTTCAGGTCCGCCCGCAGGGCCGCCCAAACGGACTCCGCATCGGGCGAGTCGATCGCCGCCGCTAACGCCCTCAATTCCGCGGGGAGCCTCGAGGAGTTCTCGGTCTCGATGCGGCGGCGGAGTGCCGCCAGCGGTTCCGACTCATCGTCCGTCATAGGAACGCTCGATTACCATATCGGCGCCTCCGATCATAAATCCGAGCCGCGAGCGTGCGTCAGCGATCACAGATGGATGGGTGTGTCCACCTACCGGTCGTACAGTTCCGTTTCGGGGTGGAACTCGCTCCAGGCGAACCAGTAGATGCCGTGGCTGTTCAACCGTTCGAGCGTCGTGCCCTCGTGGGGACCCGCCATGGCGGTCCCGTCGAACCGCCACCGGACACCCGTCTGATCGACGAGCTGCCCATCCTCGAGGGAAAATCGGAGCGTCTCGTTGTCGACCCTCCGGACGAACACTCGAACACCGCCGGTCGTCTGGTCCTCGACGACCGCCACCGGCACGCCCTCGACCACATCGTTGACGACGTCGGCCTCGGTGACGATCGGTTCCGGATACGCTCGTGAGGTATTCCCGATCGTGACACCGTAGACGACGGTCTTTGGATGGAGCCGGCTATCGACCTCGTTGACCCCGAACCCGACCCGGTCGCTGTTGGCGTAGCCGGCGTAGGGATCCGAAGCGTAGTTCGATTTGTGATAGATCCCGGTGTCCCGGGAGAGGACCGTTGTCTCGGGATGGGCTTCGTGCCACTTCGCCCATGTCGTAATCGTGTTGGGCAGGATCGTCAGCTGGCGGGGAACGAGGGGACCGACGATCGCCGAGCCGTTGAGCTGGCTCCAATAGGTCTTCGTCTGTCGATCGTACATGACGAGGTTGGCGTTCAGGAGTTTCCCCGAGACACCGAAGGTGAGCGTCGTCCCGTTGACCCGCCGGTCGAACACCAACCCGGATCGACACAGCGGACAGTACGTCACCGCGATCGGACGGCCGCCCACCTCGTCGTTGACGATCTCGTGGACGGTGAGGATCCGTAGTGGATAGGCCCGCGTCTCCCCATTGATCTCGACGCCGATCACCAGATCCTCGTCGGCGAGCCAGTCGGCCTGGGCGGCCGACTGGAACTGCGGGTCGTCGATCGAGGGGATACAGTCGGTCCCGCCCGGACAGCCCTGTCTGAGCTGTGTGGGATGGATGATATATCGGGTGCCATCGTCGGTGACTTTGAACTCCGTCTCATCGGCGGCCGGGGACGTCAGGGATTGCTGTTGGGCCCCGCCGACGACGACACCGACGGTACTGAGGACGACTAACGACACGACCGTGATCGTGTAGATGGTCGGTTCGTCGAAAGTCAGGCGTTCCCACACGATCAGGACCCCCAGTTGGGCAGCAGTTTCGTGAGGAACCCAGAGAGAGTATACAGCCACAGCAGTTCGACGTACACCCGACCAAAATCGAAGAGCAACTGGCCGATCGATGCACCGAGACGGGTGTCGTAAAACACCGTCGTGCTATACAGGAACTGAGGCACTGCCTGCATGGGAAACAACAGGAGTGCGAACACCGAACTCAACGCCTCCGAGATCACGGGCAGTCGAACGAGCACAAACAGCCAGCCCGCCACCAGAATGACGTGGCGACGGCGGCGAACGAACCCGAGAAAGCGGGCGGTGACACCCGGTTCCCATGGTCGAAGCCGATAGATCGGGATGAATAACACGCCCAACACGACCACCAACAGGATCGACAATACCGACACCGAATCGAGCGACAACACGACCCCGGCGACGAGCAGTATCAAAAGCCACGTCACTACGCCAAGCCCAGCCGGTACGACCCGTCGTAACAGCGAGGCGTCGGGATCACCACCGTCAATCGAGCCTGTGTCGGTATCCACGGCCATCGTAATCACTTCGATCAGTTCGACCGCCGGTTACTCGTCGGATCCTCACCGCCGGCCGCATGCGATGGGGGAGGGTCTCAAGCCATGAATCGTTTCGGTAACCTCATCGTCACTCCCAGTCGGGGTAGCTGATCTCCGCCGCGGACACCATCGGAAACAGGTCACGAGTGACGGTGTCGTAATCGTAAAACCGGGGATCCTCGGCGGCGAGGCCGGGACTGTTGATCGTGATAACGTCGCTGGCGATCGGTTCGTAGGCCGCCCGAAAGTGGTTCGTACTCTTGACGACGATCGCATCCAGTCGTTCGGGTTGGATACCGACGTGGCGCCAGATCTCGGTATCCAGCGGCTGGACGCGTTCCTCGGTCAGGATAACGGAGACAGTTCGTTCGGGACCGAGTTCGACGAGGGCGGTTCGGCCCAACCGTGCCGTCGTGCCGGTCCCCATCGGTCCGGTAGCGACGAACTCCCCGTCCGTGAGCATCTTGACGTAGGCGTTGGCCTCGATCGGATCGCCCGACGATTCGTCGGCCTTCCCGCCAATAGAGACAGCGACGCGGTCGCCGACACCGGCCTCGTGACAGGTGGCGACGGCATCCGTGTCACGAATGAGCGCAAACCCCGCGTTGGAAACGCCGCCATTCAGCAATGCCCGCAACACGTGTGTCGTGTCCGCCGTGCTGCCGGCGCCAGGATTGTCACCGAGATCGGCCAGGACGATCGGGCCGTCGGTGGTGACACCCGCGTCGATCCGTTCGCGTGCTATCTCGATCGCCTCGGTCGGTCCAGGATCATCGCCGGTCAGCGCGTCGCGGCGCTCCCACATCGTCCTCGCGAGCTCCCGGGCGGCCTCGCGGACGGCCGCCGGATCGCTGCCGACGACCGGCGTTGAGGGGCCCATAAACGGGACATCGGCCTGATGGAACCCGGCGAAGACATTGACTTTTCGGACTCCGTCCCGTGTTTCGAGTTCACGGGCCCGATCCATGAGTTCGGTCATCGGACCGTCCCCGCGGGTGTTCTGAGCGGGCCCATAGAGAATCACGGGCGGCCATTCGATGTGCGTGGTCGGATCAAGCTCGCCACGGAGAATCTCAAGCAGGATCGCGAGGCCGCGACGGCCAGTGTCGGCGGTGTCGACGTGGGGATAGGTCTCATAGGCGACGAGGGCATCGGCGGTCTCGACCATCGTCTCGGAGATGTTCCCGTGGAGATCAAGCGTCACGACGATCGGGACGTCCGGCCCGACGATCTCCCGGACCATCGTAATGATCGCCCCCTCGCCGTCCACAGAGCCCTCGGGAACCATCGCGCCGTGTAACGGCAACAACACCCCATCGGTATCGCTTTCCAGTCTTTCGACCCGCTCACGGAGCGCCGAGAAATAATACGTGAAGGTGTCCTCGGTGACGATCCCGCCGGGCATGGCGGCGGCATACATCGTCGGGCGGAGCTCGACCATCTCCTCGGCGGCGGCTTCGATTACGCCCCCGATGACGGTGTTGGTCCCACGGAGTTCATCGAGAACGGCTTCGTCGAAGGCCTCGTGTCTGCGTTGGAAATCCTCCCGGGTCGTCGGTTCTTGAATAAAGGTATTCGTCTCATGGGAAATCCCACCCACGAGGATCCGTTCCGATGCCATACCCGCCACTCGTCGGGCCGCGGCTTAATTCGGATGGTCCTCCAGCCCGTTCGACCCCCCGGGCAAATAAAAAGAATCCACGAGCGCGTGCTGTGACGTCCGGGAGGGGTGAACCGCCGCTGGCGACGGGCGAGAGCAATGCCACACCAGCCCGGGATCGGTCCGGTGTCGAGGGTGCCAGCGACCGGGCGTGACAACACGTCAACACAACCATAGTTTCGTCAGGCGAATCCGCAGAAATTGAAGACTGCTGAACCGTCTAAACAGAACGGTTAGCCGGTCCTAATCACCGATCACTTCGAATTAGGCGCTACTAACCGATACTTAGGCAGGTCTTACAAAGGGGATAGGGGGTATCCTACTGGGTGCGGGAATGGGCTGGAGGAAGCCAGGAGCAGCCTCCACAACGGATGCCAGCGGTAACCAGATCTGATCACAAATGGAGCGGGCAAACCAAGACACGGCGGACACAACGGTACTTGTCGTAGATGACGAGGAGGATCTAGCCGATCTCTACTCGGTCGCCCTCGCCAGCAAATACGACGTTCGAACGGCGACCAGCGGAACCGAGGCGCTTGAAAAGCTCGACGAGACAGTCGAAGTCGTACTGCTCGACCGGCGGATGCCCGGGATGACGGGGGATGCGGTGTTGGCGGAACTCCGTGATCGGGGCTTCGAGTGTCAGGTCGCGATGTTGACGGCAGTCGAACCGGACGGCAGCATCATCGAGATGCCCTTCGACGACTATCGAGTCAAACCAGTCGACGAATCCGAGTTACTGAGCCTGGTCGATATTCTGCTCAAACGGACGACTTTCGACGAACAGAGCCAGGAGTTCTTCAGGGTCGCGTCGAAAAAGGCTGCACTCGATATGGCGGGCAACGACGATACCGACGAGTACGAACAGTTAGTCGATCGGATGGAGACACTCCGGAACGAACTGGAGGAAACGCTCGATCGGATCGGTGATAAGGCCGCCTACATGGAGCTCCCGCTCTGTAATGCCCGCGGATAGGTCCCCCAATCGATGGTCGATCCATACCGGAGAGGATCGATGACAACACGTTTCGGCCCGACCCTACGCACCATCCCGACGACGGGCCCGTTGTGGGCTCGGTGAACACCGCTGGCGTTTTCGAGCGTGAGTATGCAGAACAGAGTTGGATTATCCAACCACGGGTAGCTTCGTCGGAACTCGGCATCAACGAGTGTGTAAACGACCCATGAGCAAGCGATCAACCGGCGGGAGTAGTTTCGTTCGATGGATCATGCTCTTTTATCGGTGCAGCATTTCTCATTGGCGGTGTCTTGATTGTCAGATATATGACAGCCGGGAGCGAGTTGCTGTTTTGATCGACCGCGGACCAGCGATCGCATGAGCGATTGTTTTTGTTGTTGATAATTCATCCCATACCTTCAAGTCGGAATCGTGGATCGGTGCCGATAAACCGGATGTCAGCTACCGGTAGGAGTCGTCCGAGGAATGAAAACACCCTGGAGCTTCGACGGGGAAGAACTCCCCGACGATGTCAGCCACGCCGATGCGTCTTCCTCCTGGCCGCTATATGTCGCCGGCTGTGTCCTATGGGGGTTGGCGTTCGTCGGGCTGTTCATGCTGTACGCGATTGGACTGAACCTGACGGCGGGCCCCGATGCGGCCGGTATCGTATTGCATATCCCTTACAGCACGATCGTCGCCAACGGTGAACAGATGCGGTTCCTGCTCGACCTCGGCGGGAATACCTTCGGACTTAGTGTCAAATACCATCCAAACGTGAAAGCGACGATGATCATCGCCGACAACCGCATTCCGATCGGCTGAGACCCCGGATCACACGGACTGACGGCCCCGAACTCAACAAGACGGACGGTCGCCGTGGCGTCAGGAGTCAGTTCTGAACGGCGTAGGCATCCACTGACGGGTCCGCTCGGACCTCGGCGATGAGTGTATCGAGCTCCGACTGTGTGATCCCGTGTTGCATCCGCTGATAGAGCGCCTCGACCTCTCGTCGATCGAGCTTTACCGTTGCCGGTTCGGTGACGACATCGTGGATCTGTCCCTCAAGTTCCCGCAACGTCCCGATAGCTAGAAGATACGGAAGCGCCGCCGCCTCGAGCACCCGGCCCTCGTCTTCCGGAAGCGTCGCGAGATACTGTCGGGCACCGTCGGTCTGGGATTCGGCGTGGGCGATGACCCGTTGGACGACCGCTGCGACCTGGTCGGTCGTCGCCGCGTCGGCGACGGCCTCGTGATCGATCCCTTCGGCCGCCA
>JAXINS010000022.1:0-17247 GCA_034190395.1 Chewarchaeum aethiopicum (SeqCode) | reverse complement strand
TGGTCGGTCGTCGCCGCGTCGGCGACGGCCTCGTGATCGATCCCTTCGGCCGCCAGCCACTCCCCGGGGAGGTAGACATTGTCCTCCGTTTCGTAATCGAGTCGGACGTCCTTGGCGATGTTGACCAGCTGAAGCAACAACGCGAAGGCCCAGGCGTCATCGGGATCCGGTTCATCGACGGTAACCGAATCGACGTGAGCCAACAGGGTGGTGAACAACTCACCCACTGTCCCCGCGACGTACCAACAGTACTCCTCTAATTCGTCGACAGTCGCCAATCGAAGCCCGCCGTTTCCGTCGTGTCGGCGGAGGATTTCCGCCATTCCGGTCGCCATCTCCCGAACGATGCCCCGCATCGATTCGCTCACCGCCGGATCGAACGATCGGAACACCCGCAACACACGATCGGTCTGCATGAGCACCTCCCAGTCGGCGTCGGTCTCGACGGCTGGCGGGCGAACTGCCTCGACGGCATCGAGAAACGTCGCTACGTCAGTATCGGATGTCGGATCGAGCAGATCGCGATAGATCTCCAGAAGCTCCGCCCGCTTGGCTAACGGGATCGCCGCCTCGTCCTCGATCGTGTCCGCGCCGCGACAGAGCAGATAGCCGGTACAGACCCACGAGTCGATCGGCTCCTCGAGCAGTTCGATGCTCAGGGCGAAGGTCCGAGAGACGTCCTCAACGGCGCGGAAACACCACCGCCGATCATCCGCAAGCGAGGGCTCATCGGGCGGGTTAGTCATCGTCGGTACGGACACTCGCGGTGTACAAAAACTCTTGTCACAGAGACAACAGTGCTGTCGCGGCGTACGATCATGCTATCAGGTATGTCAGAAACCGAGACATATGACCATAGCGGAATGGCTTGTCCGGAACGGCGGTGATCATGGGCTGGATCGACACCGATCATCACACCCTCAGAACGTAAGATGGGACGTCGAACTCGGTCCGGGATCGTCATCGTCGTCGTCTCGCCCGCCCGGGTGGAGGAAATCGGCCGTCTCGTCGGTGAGATACACCTGACCGTCCTCGACAGTAATATCGACCGACAGCAGCGTCGTATCGGCGGCTTCCCCGTTGTCACAGTATCCCGAACAGGTATCGAACATCGAGCCGTGTTTGGGACAGACGATCCCGTCGTCCCGAATCACCGCTCCGATCCCCTCGCGGTGAAGTCGTTGGGACTCGTGGGTACAGCGGTTGATCCAGGCGTTGATCGGAGGGCCATCGTCGTCCTCACAGGGGACCAGAATCACCTCCTCGTCGCGGTCGTGACGGTCCCGAACGGTAAACAGCCACGACCCCTCGTCTCGGACCGTGTCGACATCCGTCAACCGATACCGATCGGCCATATCTCTGGATAGGTGAGGTCGCGTTTAGTCCCCGCGATCAACGATGTCGAGCGCCCGGAGAACTATTCGTGGCGGGTCGCCCACTCTAAGGCCTGCCGCCAGAATTCCGGATACCCGTCCCAGTCGTGGAGTGCTTTCCCCCACTGTGGGCCCGGATCCGACGTGTAGGCGACGACGCGACCATCGCCGCAGTCGTCGACCGCGAGCAGTGGTGACTCGGCGATATCGGCGATATGGGT
Organism: Chewarchaeum aethiopicum (SeqCode); assembly: GCA_034190395.1. Taxonomy (GTDB): domain Archaea; phylum Halobacteriota; class Halobacteria; order Halobacteriales; family Hikarchaeaceae; genus Chewarchaeum; species Chewarchaeum aethiopicum. The sequence continues at coordinate 15,653 of JAXINS010000022.1, read as the reverse complement.
CGCGCCGTCTTTGACACCAGCGGTACGATTGTAGCCGTACAGCGGCGGAGCCGCTTCCCAGTCGATCCCCTGCATGATCGGATGGTCCGGCTCATAGACGGTGATCTCGCTCCCCTCAGGCGTCTCGACACGGTCATCGAAGATCGGCTGAATCTCGATCGGAAGGACGTCGGCGACGGGCGTCCCGTGCCAGTTGCCAACCCCCCGATATCCCTGATACGTCATCCAACCGCCACAGTAGAGTAACCCTCCGCCCTGTTTGACGTACTCGGCGATCGTCTTGACACGGTTCGGCCCCGGAATCGCGTCCGGGTAGAAATGGGGGAGGAAGGTATCCCGGGTCAGATCACTGATGATCAGCGCGTCGTAGGCCAGCAGTTCCTCGGGGGTCGCCGGGAACGACGAGAGAATATCCGGATCATGCATGTGCTCGACATCGATATGGGGGAACGATTCAAGCGCCTCCATGAGCGGCCGATAATCCTCGACGCGTCGCTGGACCTGCTGGACGGATTCGACGCCGACAAAGAACTGACGCGTGTTGAGTTTCTCGTCACCGACATACAGCACTTGCATGCTCCGGTGGTCTTCTGGCGCCCGCTTTAATATTGTGGGGCGTGCGTGGGATCGCGGATGGATGATGGGATTGGGCTGGGACCGAGCCTCTCGTCGGTCGGTACAACGCTACCGTCTCGTCGATCACAGGACCGTGGTGGGTGTCAGTAGTTTCGTCCCATCTCACCCGACACGGACCGTCGGCGCGGGTACCGGGATCGGTATCGGAATGGTGACTGAACTGAGGAACGTCGTCGATCGCGACCCGATACTGCACCGACAGTCGATTTATGCGTCCCGCAGGCGAGGCCGGTGGTATGGTACATGCGACTTGGGGTGACTGGTTCGCTCGCGAGGAAGTCGAGGGGACCCAGCCCGAGGGGATGGCGGTCTGGTATCTCGGCTGTAACGGGTTCATCGTCCGGACGGCGACGACGACGGTGTACATCGACCCCTACTTCGGCGACGGGGATCCACCGGAAACCACCCGGATGATCCCGGTACCGATGGACCCCGCCGATGCAACCCAGTGTGATGCGGTGTTGATCACCCACGAGCATATCGATCACATCCATCCACCATCGTACGGCCCGCTGGTCGAGGAGCTCGATGCGACGATCGCCGCCCCGAGTGCGGCCTACGACCGTCCGGATTACGACGGCGATCTGCGGGCACCCGCCACCCAACGTGAGACGGTGACGCCGGGAACGTCGATCACGATCGGCGATATAGAGGTGCACGTGCGTGGAGCAAACGACCCTGATGCGATCGAACCGGTGAGCTATGTCATCGAACACGAGGCCGGTATTCTCTTTCATGGTGGGGATACCCGACCGGCGACGTCGTTCGCCGACCTGGGGACGGAATTCGATATCGACGTCGGAATCCTCGCGCTCGGTACCGTCGGCCGGATCTACGATGAACAAGAACGGAAGGGCGTCACGACCCGCTGGTACATGGATGAAAACCAGGTGATCGAGGCGGCGAACGACCTCCGCCTCAACCGGCTCGTGCCCTCTCATTACGACATGTGGAAGGGGGTCGGTGCCGATCCGACGGCCCTACACGATCACGCACGGTCGTATCCGTATCCTCGGATCATCGACCCCATGCAGATCGGTGATCACATCCGTCTCGGCGAGCCGGGGATCATCCCGTTACGACAGTTAGAGTCGGGCTGTCGGTGACTGTGGTCGCGACCGTACCGGGCCCGACGACCGGACGGACCGGACCAACCATTTAACGCGAGCAAGCGTAGCCCACGCGAGATGACACAGGCAGAGTATACCTTCGATGACACGACCGTCATCGTGACGGGTGGGACCTCGGGGATCGGACGGGAAGTAGCCCGTCGGTTCGGCGCCGCCGGGGCGACAGTCATCAACGCCGACGTGACCGCCGAACCAAAGGACGCGGAAACACCAACGCATGAGGCGATCGAAGACGCCGGCGGACAGGCTGAATACGTCGAAACGGATGTCAGCGATCGCGAGCAGCTCCGCTCGGTTATCGAGGCCGCGCGGGAGTTCGGTGGTGTCGACGTCATGGTGAATAACGCCGCCATCCAGACGCCGGGGCCGTTTCTCGAAACGTCCCCCGATCAATTGGCCGCCATGCTGAACGTGAACGTTGCAGGGGTGTTCTTCGGAACCCAAGTCGCCGCCAAGGACATGCTCGATCGAGGGGTCGGCGGGACGATCATCAACACCAGCTCGATCAGTGCGAACCAGGCCCAACACAATCAACTGCACTACGACGCCTCGAAGGGGGCCGTTCGGATGATCACCCGTGGGGCGGCGCTGGCGCTCGCCGAGGACGGGATCCGGGTCAATGCCGTCGCTCCGGGACAGATCGCCACCGAGTTCGTCGAGGGATGGAGCGAGACGGCACGCCGTGCAGCCAGGGAGGACACACTGATCAAGCCAGTCCCGCTCGGACGGGCCGGTACCTCCGAGGACGTCGCCGGTGCGTACCTCTTTTTGGCGAGCGAGGATGCCGCGTACATCACCGGTGAATCCATCCAAGTCGACGGCGGCTGGCAGGTGCTTTGAACGGCGCCGATCGATTGGATGTTCGACGAGGAACGGACAGTGGTCTTGCAGTCGGTGACCGATCGATAGAGAACGGATTTTGTATCCGAGGATGAACATACGGACATGACCACCGAACAGACGTTCGATCAACGACTCAGAGCGATCGCCGGCGATATCGATACGATCGGCGATCAGATCCAAGAACAAGTGTCGGGCCAGACCGACCAGGGCGCCCCGATCGAGGGATATGCGTGCCAGCGTGGGTCCCATCAGTATACGGTGGTCGGCTCGCCGGTCTGGGACTTCTTCCGTGTCAGTTACGAATACGACGCGATCCAGGATGAGGCGGTCGCGGCGGCCGTCAGCCAGGCGGTCAAAGCGGACGAAAGCGGCGAAGTCGAAATCGAACTCACCGAGGCTATGCTGCATGACGCTCGGGACCGGCTGGTCTCCCGGATCGACGACGAGACGAGCACTGACCTCCGGCTCGAGCTCATCAAGTGGCTCGCTCAACCGGATTGTGCGCTCGATCTGCAGACCGATGACCGAAACCGACCGTTGGGCTTTCAGTTGAGTCGGAAACTCTTCGTTGTCGAGGAGACCATCTCACCGACCGACCTCAACCGGGCAGTACAGACGGTGGTCAGCCTCGGTCTGAAGGGGACACAGCTCATGAGCGAACGGTTGGGTATCGAGGGGATCGATCAGCCCGGTTCCGGGACCGTCGACGTCGACGAATCGGAGACACGGATGTTCCAGTGACATCCTCCGCAGGGGAAACGTCGGAGTTTCCGCTCGTGGGGGGCGGGTAGTCATCCAGCCGTGGATCGAGACGGATGCGATACGTTGAGAAATCAACGATCTAATCACTGGGGATGACAGGAAACCTGTGTTCTTTAGGGCGGCCCGTGTCGGCAGGAGTATATGGACTCCGCCAACAACCCGCTTGAACTCTCCCGGGCGGAGAAAGAACGGCTGATCGACCGTGCGGTCGAGCGGACACTCGATCATCTCGAAGACATAGCCGACCAGCCGGCGGCGAACCTCGATGGAGTCGAGAACCTGGCCAAGAGGCTCCGCGAACCGCTACCCCAGGAACCGACATCATTCGAGGAACTCCTCCGGGTGCTCTTCGAGGAGGCGATCCCCGCCTCCGTGAACACCATTCACCCGGGCTATATGGCGTACATCCCCGGTGGGGGGCTCTTTCACTCGGCAGTCGCGGATTTCATCGCGAACGCCACCAATCGGTACGTCGGCGCGTGGTTTGCCGCCCCCGCGTTGGTCAGACTCGAAGCGAACGTCGTGGAGTGGTTCTGTGAGATCGTCGGCTTGCCCGAGTCGGCGTTCGGCCTGTTGACGACCGGCGGCTCGATGGCCAACCAGATCGCGATTACCACCGCCCGTCGGAACCAGTTGGGGGACAACTTTCAGGACGCCGTCATCTACACGAGCGACCAATCACACCACTCCGTCGCAAAATCGGCGGTGTTGGCCGGCTTCCCGCCCGAAAACATCCGATCGATACCGACCGATGACCGCTTTCGCATGGCGGTGGATACCCTCACGGAGACGATCACAACCGACCGGGCGGCCGGAAAGACGCCGTTTCTCGTCGTCGCCAACGCCGGCAGTACGAACACGGGCGCGGTCGACGACCTCCAGGGACTCGCCGACATCTGTGATCGTGAAGGGCTCTGGCTCCATGCCGACGCCGCCTACGGCGGGTTTTTCGCCCTAACCGACCGTGGTCAGCGGAAACTCGCCGGATTGGATCGGTGTGACTCAATCACGCTCGATCCACACAAGGGGTTGTTCCTGCCCTACGGAACCGGCGCCGTCCTCGTTCGGGACGGCGCGACGCTGGCGCGGGCCCATTCAGTCGATGCCGACTACATGCCCGACTGGGATCCGGACACCGATCCACCGGACTTCAGTCGGCTGAGCCCGGAGCTCTCACGTGATTTCCGTGGACTTCGGGTCTGGTTGCCGCTCAAAATGCATGGCATCGAACCGTTCCGCGAGAACTTAGCCGAGAAACTCGACCTCGCTGAGTATGCGTGTGAACACCTCAAGGCAATCGACCATGTCCGCGTCGTTGCCGAACCCCAACTATCGAACCTGGCATTCCGGATCGAACCGCCGGGAGTCACCGAGGACGCCCTTGACGACCTCAATCGGGACCTCATGGAGTGGATCAACGATCAGGGGCAGGTCCACCTCTCGGGGACGACGCTGAACGGTCAGTTCGCGATCCGGCTCAGTATTCTGTCGTTTCGAACCCACCACGACGCCGTCGCGACCTGTCTGGCGGAGATCGAGGACGCGATCGCGACAGTGTGCTGATCGACCGGTCGATCAGTGGCCATTGCCGTCGAGCTGGTGATAGGCGACATAGGAGTAGACGGTCGTGATAACCGCGTTCGCCCCGGCGGGCACCGCGATGAAAGAAGCGAAGTGCTCGGGCCGGATGAGCCCTCCAAGCGTACTGACACCGGCCAGTTTGCACAATCGACCGGCATGCTGGTGGGTACGCCGCCATACGGTCGCCGAAGAAAGTGTCCAGGGGGTCCGGATACCGATAAACCAGTTGGGTTCAGCCCGTTCAACCAACGAGCCGACAGCGACGAACAGTACGGCAACGGCCGGTATCAGCCCCTGTTCGATCGGGGATCGGTATCCGAGATTCCAGACGACGACGAGGACATGGATATACACCAGAAAGCCAGCACTCAGGAGCGCAAAGGCATCGTAGGCCAGCTGAAACGACTCGATATCACCGGCAAGCGAACTGAACCGTGGGATCACCTCAAAAAGCAACACGACGCCAAAAACAAGTGCCGGTGCGCCGATGAGGACCGTCGACCGCGCCATCGTGCCGACAGGACGGCCGGCGGCGTCCCAACGCGTGGTGAGTTGGGCCGGCAGAGCGGAAGCCGTCAAGAGGCTAACGATCACGGCGATGGACGTGACGAGGATTCCACCGACGAAGCGTCTGTCGAGCGAATCGGGGACCACAAGCGACCGTTAAACTCCCCGAACGTATATAGATGGGAGCGACAGGACACCGGGGGACGACCGTTATCGATCAGTCGATTCCGGCATGACCGGTTCGACGATCGCGAATACCAACCAATTGCCGAGCAAGGCCCCCATCACGAGGGCAAGCAGCCGGGCCGACAACGCGGTGGGACCCGTTTCGACGCCTGGACCAAGTGAAAGCGGCTGTTGAAGCCACAACGCGGAACCGATTGCCAGGGTCACGACCAGATAACCCGACGCCGCGATCACCCCACGTCGCCGAATCATAGCGTCCGATCGGGCCGTAGCATCTTAGCTGTTCAGGCATAGATCGCCCCGTCGCCGTCAATCGCCGGTAGTGGGGGAACGGCTTCCTGGGGGGCTTATTCGATAAACTTCGAGACGTTACGCTCGACGAACAAGAGCCCGACGAGTCCGAGGATGATAACGGTGTATGCCAACGCCGCAAACAGCGCGTTTTGGGTGCTGCTGTACTCACCCGTTCGGAAGATGATCGCCTTCCGGACCATCGCAATAACGCCCGTATAGATGACCAGACGGACGATCTGTCGGGTTTCACTTTCCTGGGTGTAGGCGATGACGGTTTGATACACCTCGACGATAATCAACAACAACAGGCCGGTGTCGATAAAGCCAATCACCACGAGTGGGTCGGTGATCGATCCGGACCCAACGGCGTCGACGATCTGGATGGACAGGTCGATCACGCCGATCGCGAACAGTAACGCAAAGACTGCGGCCGCGGAGAGTTCGACGATCTTGATAAAGACGTCGGTGTAGTCGGCAAATCGTTCGAATTCGATCGTATCGACATTCAGCGATACTTCCCGCGAGGGGCCGCTGGCCCTGTCATCGCCGCTCATGATACCCCTGTCCCGCCATCCTGTCATAGAATTAACATTGGAACGATTTAAAGCATGGTATTAAACAATCGACGCCGCATCGGAGGATCGATCAGGGCAGGATCAGCGGTCGGTAAAATATCAAAGGGGAGTACTGCTATGGACCGACGGCAGCTGTGAGCATCGCTATCCGTTCGCCGTGCGATATTTATGTCTATGGCATGTGTTGACACATGTATGGGCGCGAGTATGCTCGAAGATACTGTCGCAGACGAGCTCGTTCGCTCCTGTCGAACCACGATCGGGGATCGGCTCCGTTCGGTGACCTGTTTTACTGTGGATGGATACGAACAGATCTATTTGCGGGATGATCTCGAACAGGACGCCGATCTGAGCGGCTTTGTCAACCACGAGATCCGGGGCTTCGAAGCCCAGTCGGCGTATGCGGATTCCGAACTCGGGGATTATCGCTATACGATCCGATCGTTCGATAACGGACAACTGCTTCGGGTCCTCAACGACAATCGCGGTGTCTTCGTAACGAGCGAGGGGTTGACCGTCCGACGATCCGAAGAAGTCGCAACGGCCGTCCAAGCGGTCATGGACAGCCACGACTGGGACCCTATCTGATTAGATTCTAAACCCCGCTATCCGACCATCGCATAAGCGACCGATCGAATCGGTCGTCGGTCGGCGGGTTTTTTATCCACGTCCGACCTTCCCCGGCCATGGAACACGTTCGGATCGCCGACATCGAACGATCAATCCAGCCCGCCGAAGTGATGCATCCACTGACCGACGCACTCGGAGCCACCGATCTGGCGATCAACTACTACGAACTCGCGCCCGGGGAGAGTTTTGCCTTCGGCTATCATCGCCACGAGTACCAAGAGGAGGTGTTCTACATTCAATCGGGAACGGTGACGTTCGAAACCGAGGAGGGTGACGTCGACGTCTCGGCCGGCGAGGTGATCCGCTTTCCACCCGGGGAGTTCCAGCGAGGTGTGAACGAGGGCGACGAGCGCGTGATCGCCCTTGCCCTTGGTGCGCCTCAGAAATACGGTGACGGCGAGGTGTTACGTGACTGTCCGGAATGTGGCGAGCGGACCTCACAGCGGTTCGATCGGATCACCGTCGACGGCGAGGAGGCACGGATCACGATCTGTGAGGAGTGTGAGACCGAAACCGGCCGCTGGACGAAAGGATAGCCGACACGGCGTCGGCCGCGATCAGTCGACCCGCGCCTCGGTGCCCGCGAGCATTTCAATGACCTGCATGACCCCGGAGTTATCATCGCGACCCATGCCGTTTTCCTCCATGGTCTTGTACAGTTCGTGGGCCAGTTCGGTCTGGGGCATCGGCGCGCCGAAGGCCTCACCGGCGTCGGTCGCGATCCGGAGGTCCTTGTACTGATACTCCGCGAAGAAACCGGGATCGAAGTTCCCCTGAATCATCCGTGGGGCCCGATTGTCGAGCGTCCAACAGCCGGCAGCGCCGCCGGAGATCGCATCGACGACCGCCTCGAGATCGGCCCCCGCTTTTTCCGCGAAGACCAGCGCCTCGCTGACGCCGACCATCTGGGCGGCGACGACGATCTGATTGCAAGCCTTTGTCGTTTGACCGGCCCCGCTGGGGCCACAGTGGGTGATCGTTTCACCCATGACCTCGAGCAGATCCATCTGGGCCTGAAGGACGTCCTCGTCGCCGCCGACCATGATCGAGAGCGTCCCCTCGATAGCGCCTACTTCCCCACCACTGATCGGTGCGTCGAGCATGTCGACACCGGCCTCGTTGAGTTCGGCGGCTAACTCCTCGGTGACCGTCGGCGAGATCGTCGACATGTCGATAACGGTCATGCCCTCGCTGACGCCGGCCATGATCCCGTCGTCTTTGTGCATGACTTCCTCGACGACCGCCGAATCCGGCAGGCAGGTAATGACGACATCCGCGGCCTCCGTCGCTGCCTTGGCGGTCGCGGCCCCCTCACCACCGTAGTCGACGAGTTCGTCGACGGGGTCCTGTGAGCGGTTGTTCCCCACGACCGGATAGCCGGCGTCGAGGAGGTTCTTCGCCATTGGCAGTCCCATAATCCCGAGTCCGATAAACCCGACCGTCTTCTCTGGCATACGGGAGAACGTGACCACCCGTGGGGACAAAATACCATAGGACACAGGTCCGAAACCGTCTCCCGATACTCCGGATCCGTCAGTGTGCCGGATGACACGATCGACATCCACCCTGCAGCCGGAACCACTGACGACGAGGGGGAAGTCCCAAACGGATCCCACAGCTTGATTGCCTCCCCCGGTCGTAGCCATAGGCGAGATGATGGGTCGGGAGACGGTCGATCATGGTTCCCGCCAGGCGTGGTTGCTTACGTTCACCGTTTGGCTGTTGTTGGTGTTCATCGTCGCCTACGAGATCGTTCCTGCGAGCCTCCTCCCGCTGGTAATGGAGGGGCTGAACGTCGGACCGACGGCGGCCAGCTGGCTCGTCAGCGCACTGGTGCTCGGGATGGCCGTCTTTTCGATCCCCGTCGGGATCGTCCTCGACCGGATCGACAACCGTCGGGCCATCGTGCTGGGAACCATCGCCACCGTCCTCATGATGGGGTGGGGCTACGAGGCGGGACGAACGGGCGCCTATCTGTCGTTGCTCGCCTCGCGTTTTCTCGCCGGCATGACGATCGTCGTTGTCTGGACGGCCGGGGTCAACGTCGTCGGCGCCGCGTTTGCGGACGAACGCCAGGCGACCGCGATCGGTGTGTTCGCCACCGGCGTCCCGGCCGGGTTCGCCCTGGGGCAGTTCAGCGGGCCGCTGTTGGCCGCTCGCTTCGGGTGGGCCGGTACGTTCCCTGTCTACGGGGCGCTCGCAGCGCTCGCGATGGGTGTGTACTGGCTGATCAGCCGCGGGAACGAGCCGACGGCGACCACCAGCGACGTCCCGACGGCAGACGATTTCAGACAGGTTCTCACCAGCCGGAACGTCTGGATCGTTTCGACGATCGCCTTCGCGGCGTTTTCGTTGAACCTGATCTTCAACAACTGGATGCCGACCTATATCACCCAACAGTTCGGCGTCTCGTTAGCCGAGGGCGGCCTCCTTGCTGCTATCTTCCCGGCGATCGGCATCGTCTCCCGGGCCGCCAGCGGCACGATCTCCGATCGGCTGTTCGACAACCGGCGGCGGCCGATCGTGCTGATCGCCTTCGGTGTCGTCACCCCGCTGGTCTTTGGATTCGGGCTGATCAACGTCGTGGTGATCCTCCTGTTCGGACTCGTCGTCGCCGGCTTTTTGATCCAGCTTGGCCTGGGATTGCTGTTTACGTACGTCCGGGAGCTGGTTGCCAAAAACGTCGTCGGGACGGCGTTAGCGGTGTTGAACGCGGTGGGATTTCTCGGCGGCTTCTCGGCACCGATCATTACCGGCACGATCATCGAACGCACCGGCGACTTCACCGCCGTGTTCGTCTATGCCGGTGTCCTGGCCGTCATCAGCACGGTGCTGGCGTGGTATGCGCCCGAGACGGACGTCTAAGCGCCCGGTCGTCGATCGGCCGGTTGGATTAAACCGTGTCGTCCCTGAGCTATGACTGTCAATGGTTCTTGGACTCTTTGCCGGGCTGGTGACATTTCTCGTCAACCTCCTCGTTGGCGGGCTCGGTATCTACCTCGGGGCTCGCATCGTCGCCGACATCGATGACTACAGGCACGCTATCTTCACGGCACTGATCGGCGCGATCGTCTGGGCGATCGCCGGCGTGTTCGTCGGCTGGATCCCGCTGCTCGGGCCGGTGTTGACGTTGCTCGCCTGGATCGGTGTCATCAACTGGCGGTATCCGGGCGGCTGGGTCGACGCCGGCATCATCGCCCTCGTTGCGTGGCTATCGGTCGTCGTGTTGTTGTTCCTGCTCGGGCCCATCCTGGGTCCCGTCAACGCCTTCGGCCTTCCCGGTGTCTAAGTCGTCGACCGCATCCATCGGGAGTCCGAGCGCCCCGCTGAACTCCTCACGAGCCAGTTCGACGGCGTTGCGGACCGCACCAACCGACGTGAGATGGCCGACGCCGACCGTCGTTTTCAACGCTAGCGCGGCGGTGCCACGAACCACCGTCGGGCCGACCTGAGCGACGGCGCCGTTGCCGACGCTGACGATCCAGCCCAGATCGTCGAAGCTGTACGGTTCGAGCCGGGGCTCGAAGAGGTCGTCCTCGCTGCGATCGTGATCGACTAATCGAGCGATGTTCGTCGCCGCCGTCCGGGCCTCCCGGACCGCCGCCTGGGCGCTCGCGGGCACGGCTTCGCCATCACGGTCGACGACCCGGGCAGCATCCCCGACAACAAAGGTGCCGTCGGCAAGCTGAAGGGTACTGTTCACGCGCGGACGATCGCCCCCGAGCGCCATCGGGCCGGTGATCCCGCCGGTCCAGAGCAACTGATCGTACGGAATCTCGCCGGCATCCGTCTCAAGGACCGAATCGGTCGCTGCCTCGACGGCGGTATCCGTCCGGAGGACGATGTCACGCTCGCGCAACTCCTCGGCGACGGCCGTCCGGAAGTTCGCCGGAAACCCTGGGGCAACCGACTCCAACCGTTCGACCAGCTCGATGGTGACCCGGTCGGCGGCCGCCTCCTGGCGGGCGAGTGCCGCCAGTTCGCCGGCAACCTGGATCCCCGAGAGACCGGCGCCACCGATCACGACCCGGCCGCCGGTCTCAAGCACATCCAAGAAATCAGCCCGGATCGTGTGCGCATCGGCCAGCGATTTCAACGGCGTGGCGTGGGTCTCGACACCCGGAAGGTCATAGTAGGCCGTCTCGGCGCCTAGACAAACCGCGCCGTAATCGTACGACAGGGTCGACCCGTCGTCGAACGTCGCCTGGCGGTCCTCGGGATCGATCGACTCGACCGTCGCCTGACGAATCGAAGCGTGTTCGAAGAGCTCCTCGAGCGGGACCGTAATGTCGTCCTCAAACGAGGGACGCCGGATGACCCGGTGGAGTTCGTGTTGGACGAGATGCGTTCCGGAGCGTTCGACGACGATCAGATCGACATCGGTCGGTAACAGCGATTCGAGCCGGCGGGCGGTTGTCACACCCGCGTACCCGGCACCGAATACCGCGACAGTAGACATTGGATGTGGTTGGAGCCGGGCGCGTATAGTGTTGCTGAACCGAACAGTCAGGACAGATTCGGGATGATCTCGGCGTCAAAACAGTGCCGCCGACGGATCGAGGATCTCCGCGGGCCCGCCGAGCTCCCAGACGCGCGTATCGACCCCACAGTCGGCGACGGCCGACTCGACGGTTTCGACGTGGGGTGCTTTGGTGTTCACATAGACCGTCGCACCGGTGTCGACCGAAAAATAGACCGGCACGCCGTCGTCCCGGAGTTGTCGAACAGCGTCGAAGATCGCCAACGTCTCCGGCTGCCAGTAGACCCAGCCGGCCGGTCCCGTCATGGTCGTCGCCGCCAACGACAGCGAGTCGTGTTCGGCCAACTCGAAAACCCGCTGGAAACTGTCCGCCCGGAGCGCATCACGCATCTCGGCGATCTGGCCGTGGATGTGAGCCATCCGTGCCTGAAACATGTGGCTCTCGGCGGCCTCGGCGTGGGCGGATTCGGTCTCTTTGTACGCCGGAACGAGGCCGATGACGATCCGAAGGTCGTCCCCGATCGACGTCTCGATGGGTTCCGATCGACAGTCGGCGTCGTTGAGGCCAGTGCGGAGGTGAGAAAACCCACCAGTAACGGCACGGGCCGCCGAGGAAGAGCCGCGACGGGCGATCGTCGAAATCGCCGGCCGGTCGAGATCCAGGCCGGCGGCCTCGGCTAAGGCCATCGCCGCCGCCGCAAACCCCGATGAGGACGATCCCAAACCGACGTTCGTCGGGAAATCGTTCTCGCTTTCGAGCCGGACGCCGGCGTCGATCGATGCGAGTTCACGAACGCGATCGACCACCGCCCGGATCCGTTCGGCGCCACGACCCTCGGCACGCTCGCCGTCAACGATATAGAGATCCTCGTCGGGGTCACGCTCCGGTTCGAACGCCGCCGTCGTCACCGTATGACTGGGCGCGGTACAGAGGCTGATGCTGTCGTGATAGGGGAGTCGGAGCTCCGGATCACGCATCCCGTGGTATTTCACGAGGCCCTGGATGGGGTGGGCCCGCGCAGTCGCTTGCATGCTCTGAGGCGGGAGTGACGCGAACTTAACCGTCCCGGAGTCGGCGCTGGGCACCGAACGGAAGGGTACGTAAGATGATAATACCACAGTAAATCTATAAAAAATCAGACCAAATTTAGTTAGAAAACTGATAGCAGAAGCCGTGATTCAGCTGATATTTCGCGACAGAATTAAATCGCTCCGAGCGTACTGGAGAGGTAGATACCGACCCGGGGATGGAACGCACAACCCGGCCAGGATCACACGCCAACCAAACCACACAATCACCATCGGGGATCCACCAATGCCAACCCTACTCGAACTCGCCCTGTACTTCGATATCCTCGCGGCCTGTTTCATCTGTTTTGCCGTGACGGTCTGGATCGCAAAACAACACCGCACGGACCGAGGGTTCGACACAAGCGTCGAGGAGGACGTCCTCTCCGAACAGGAGTGGGAGCGGTTCAAAGAACAGAACTGACCGATAGACAAGACCTCATCAGTCCGTCGACGACAGCGATGACCGACAGTGTCGACCCGGATCGAACGACTCAATTAGGTCGCCTCGGAGACAGTGGCTATGGCGACGCCGCCGGAGACGCCCGACGAGCAGGTCGAAATCGTCATCGATCGACTGACCGACACCTATCCGGACGCGACCATCTCATTGGAGTTTGCAAACCGACTTGAGCTGTTGATCGCCGTCATTCTCTCCGCGCAGTGTACCGACGAACGGGTCAACTCGGTGACGGCCGAACTGTTCGAGCAATACGAGACGGCCGAGGACTACGCCAACGCCGATGTCGAGGAACTGGCGTCGGCGATCGATTCGATCACTTACTACAACAACAAAGCCGGCTATATTCACGACGCGTGTGAACGGATCGTCGACGAGCACGACGGCGAGGTACCGGATACGATGGCAGCGCTTACCGACCTTCCGGGGGTCGGTCGCAAGACCGCCAACGTCGTCTTACAACACGGCCACGATATCGTCGAGGGGATCGTTGTCGACACCCACGTCCAGCGGCTCTCACGGCGATTAGGGGTGACCGAGGCCACGACACCGGCGGCGATCGAACAGGAACTCATGGAGCTCGTTCCCGAAGAGAGCTGGCAGGAGTACACCCATCTCCTGATCGAACACGGCCGGGCGACGTGTACGGCCCGAAACCCCGACTGTGGGGACTGTGTCCTCGAGGATCGCTGTCCGTCGTCCAAAGAGCGAGCATCGATCGATCTCGCCAGCGGCGAGCCCTGGGATACGTGAATCGGACGAAAATCGACCCAACGCCTCGCCGGCGGAGTCAAACCGGGTTATACCGAAGAAAATATCGGGCGATCCCGACGATCCAGGCCAACAGCCAGAAGACGACGTACCCGGCGACACCGATTCGGAGGCGACCGCGCCAGGCACCCATGTTCTCATGCAGATCCGCGAGATCGACATCCTGTGTGGGATCGTTATAGAGATCATGCTGGCGTTTGACCTGGAAGATCCGGACAATGCCGGTGAGGGCAAACACCAACATCGCGTAGGCCTGCAAGCCAAGAAAGGCGTGTAGGGCCGCAAACCCGCTGAGCTGCTCCAACAGCCGGGGTGCCATCCAAGTCACCACCGGAAGGGTCGTCAACACCAGTCCGGTGACGATAAAGCGGAGATGGCGCATGAGCACCGACCAGGTCACCGTTTCGACCGAGAGAACGATCCAAGCCCCGTAGAGATAGAACGGAAAGCTCGCGGTGACCACCACGGCGGCAAGCGTCGCCAACATGACCTCCGTCGACGTCACCATGGGTGGCTGTTGCCACCCGACCGCGTTAAACGGCGCGATGACCGGCCTCGCGGGTGACAAACGGGGGTGTATGGAGGCGGAACAGAAGGGCCGAGAGGGATCACAACGCCCGTTTGAAAAGGGTTTACCCCCACGAGTACCAACGAGCCGATAATGGCCGATCCCGACACCGACGGGTCCGGCACGGAGACCGCGACGGACCGGACCGATCGGTTCGACGGCGAACCGGAGACGTCCCAGGAGGCGGTCGACGACGATGACGTCTCGATGGCCGAGCTCCGGGCAGCCGTCGAGGAGAAATACGACTTCGAGAACTTCACCGCCGAGGACATGGCCTCGATGAGCGGTGAGGAATGGGAGGCCGCCTTCGACGCCGAGTCGTGGATCACCGGATCGGCCCTGCTCGATCGGGTCGAAGCCGATCTGCAAAACCGGATAGCGAGCCGGGACGTCTTCGCCGTTGTCGAACGGATCACCGAGGGCGGCGAGGAGCGGCTGCTGGCATATTCCGATGAAGGCTACTCGATCATCTATCCCGATGGGACCGTCGAGGGCCGCGGGACGGTCCTCCGGGACGTCAAACCCGTCGTCGCGTTGTGTTCGATGGAGGAGTATGAAGTCAGTGAACCGCCCGAGGGTGACATCCTTCCGGATCCCGAGTCGGTCCCTGAAGGGGGGAGTGAACTCGGCAACCAGTTGATGCTAGCGGTCGCCGGCGTACAGCTGGTGGCCGGCCTCTTTTTGTTGCTCTCGCCAGTGATCGTCGAGCCGTTGTTGGAGCTGTTCTGCCAGCCAACGACCGAAACGGGCGTCTACAACTGTGCGATCGGGCTACCTGGCAGTACGACGACGATAGCGATGCAATCACCGGGACGAGCGATCGTGCTGACGACGATCGTTGGACTCGGGTTTCTGGTGATCAGCGGGCTCCTGTTCGTCGTCGTCGCCAACGCCCGGCTGTCCGATCGGTTCCGTGCCGAGGAGTATCGCGAACGCCTCCGGGCCACCGGTGTTGGGACCGACGAGCGACCGGATTTCCTGCCGATCGACGAGGAGACGGGCCAGCTCGAAGCCCTCGAAAATGGGGGCGCTGGCGAGGAGCCTCAGAACTGAAATTCCGCACACGGAAGGCGTGCATCGGTGGGTTTAAGCGAGTCCCGTACTGACCCTCAGCTGTATGAAACGGCGGGATTTTTTGCGGATGTCAGGCGGTGCCGCCGGT
>JAXINS010000076.1:130433-134636 GCA_034190395.1 Chewarchaeum aethiopicum (SeqCode) | reverse complement strand
AAACCGGCCCTGCCCTATCTCGACGTGATTCAATCGGTTCGGTCGGAGTTCGACCAGCCGGTCGCCGCCTACAACGTCAGCGGGGAGTATGCCATGTTACACGCCGCCGCCGAGAAGGGCTGGCTCGACCTCGAAGAAACCGCAATGGAATCGCTGACATCGATCAAACGTGCCGGCGCCGATCTGATCATCACCTACTTCGCCGAGGACGTCGCCGACCGACTCTGAAGGCCGCTGATCGCTCGCGAACACGACTGTCCGGCCGTCGTTTTTCGAATTTCGGGACCGATGGTCCGATTGAGTCAAGGCTTTTAGCCCAGCGATAGAAGCTCGGGCTATGACTCGCGGCAACTCGCGGGCGCTCTACGATCGGGCGCTGTCGGTCCTCCCGGGCGGGGTCAACTCCTCGGTGCGGGCGATCAAGCCCTATCCGTTCTTCGTCGAGCGCGGCGATGGCGGCTACGTCATCGACGCCGACGGCAACCGCTATATCGATTATGTGATGGGGTATGGGCCGTTGCTGTTGGGCCACGACATGCCCGAATCGGTCCGGGCGGCCGTCCAGTCGACGATGAGTGACGGCCCGATGTACGGCGCACCGACGGAGGTCGAGGTCGAACTCGCCGAGTTCGTCGCCCGCCACGTCCCCAGCGTCGAGATGACGCGGTTTGTCAACTCGGGGACCGAAGCGACCGTCTCGGCGGTGCGGCTGGCCCGCGGCTACACCGGACGGGACAAGATCGTCGTCATGCAGGGTGGCTATCACGGCGCCCAGGAATCGACCCTCGTCGAAGGTGGCCCCGAAGACGCCCACCCCAGTACGGCCGGGATCCCCGCCTCGTTCGCCGAACATACGATCCCCGTCCCGTTCAACGACGAGGCGGCCATCGAGGCGGTGTTCGACGCCCACGGCGAGGAGATCGCGGGCGTGCTGACCGAGCCGATCCTGGGCAACAACGGGATCGTCATGCCGGTCGAGGGCTACCACGAAAGGCTCCGGGACCTGTGTGACGACCACGGTGCGCTGTTGATCTTCGATGAGGTGATCACCGGCTTCCGGGTCGGGGGCCTCCAGTGTGCCCAGGGGAAGTTCGGGATCGAGCCCGATATCACGACCTTCGGGAAGATCATCGGCGGGGGCTTTCCCGTCGGCGCCATCGGGGGCCCTGCCGAGATCATCGAGTCGTTTACGCCGGCCGGCAACGTCTTCCAAGCCGGGACGTTCTCCGGCCATCCGGTGACGATGGCCGCCGGGCTCGAGACGCTCCGCTACGCCGCCGAGAACGACGTCTACAGCCACATGAACGGGCTCGCCGAGCGGCTGCGGAGCGGGCTGACCGACATCATTGCCGATCAGGCGCCGGAGTACACCGTCGTCGGCACCGACAGCATGTTCAAGGTGATCTTCACCCGCGAGGGGCCGGACGACCGCGCCGGTCACTGTCCGGCCGGCTGCCAGCAACGAGAGGACTGTCCGCGGTACGATCACTGCCCGAAAAACGGCGCCGACGTCGGCGCCGCCGAGACCGAACGCTGGGAGCGGCTGTTCTGGCCGGCGATGCGCGATCAGGGCGTGTTCCTGACGGCCAACCAGTTCGAATCGCAGTTCGTCTGTGCCCAACACACCGAAGAGGACATCGAGGCGACCCTCGAAGCGTATAAAGAAGCGTTGTAGACAGCCACCCAGCGATGACGAAGGAGGTTTTAGGACCGACCGCTGATGCGGAGGTATGAACACCCGCGGGACCCTCCGGCTGGCGACCAGGGGATCCGATCTCGCCCAGCGACAGGCGGCGATCGTCAAGGACGCCCTAGAGGACCGCCGGTACACGGTCGAACTCGTCGAGGTCGAAACCCGCGGCGATCAGCTCCGGGACGAACTCATCCACCGGCTCGGGAAAACCGGCGCGTTCGTCCGTGCGCTCGATGAGAAGGTCATCGACGGCGAGCTCGATGGGGCGGTACACTCGATGAAGGACATGCCCACCGAACAGCCGGATGAGTTGATCGTCGCCGGGATCCCCGAACGAGCAACGCCCGGGGACGTCCTGATCTCCCCCGATGGACACGAACTCGACGCGCTTCCGGATGGGGCCCGCGTCGGGACTGCCAGCCTCCGGCGGCGCGCCCAGTTGCTCGCGAAACGGCCGGACCTCGACGTCGAGCCCCTTCGAGGGAATATCGATACCCGTATCGAGAAGCTACTCGCTCCCCATCTGCAGGCCGAACACCAAGCCCGACTCGAGGCCGAAGAGACCGAGGAAGCCGAGAACGACGAAGGGGAGAAAAATCAGGGAGACGAAGCCGATGGGGCGTCAGAGCCGCCGGCGATCGACGACGACCGAACCGTCGAGGAGTGGTTCAACGACCTCGCCGAGATCGAACGGCGGGCGATGGAACGGGCCGTCGACACCGAATACGATGCGATCGTCCTCGCGGCTGCCGGTATCGAGCGGAGCGGGCTCGACCACCAGCTCGAATATACCGCGTTACCGCCGACCCAGTTCGCGCCGGCGCCGGGCCAGGGTGCCATCGCGGTGACGGCGATCGAGGACAGCGACGCCAGCGAGGCGATCCACGACGCCGTCGATCACCCCCGAACCCGGGTGGAGACGACGACCGAACGCGTGATCCTCGCGACCCTCGGTGGGGGCTGTATCGCGCCGATCGGCGTTTATGCGGTCGTCCAAGGCAGCGTCGTCCATGTCGTCGCGCAAGTGTACAGCCAGGACGGCGAGGAGGCGATCACGGCGACGCGTGACCTCCCGATCAAACGCTACGTCGAGACGGCCCGTGAATTCGCCGATGATCTCGCCGACCGCGGTGCCGCCGAGCTGATCGAAGCGGCCGAAACCGACGCCGATCAAGACGTCCACAATGACTGACGAAACGCCCCCGACCGGTACGGTCTATCTCGTCGGCAGCGGACCGGGCGATCCCGAGCTCCTGACAGTAAAGGCCAAACGGTTGCTCGAGACGGCCGATATCGTTCTGCACGATAAACTGCCGGGCCCCGAGATCATCGACCAGATCCCGCCGGCCAAACGGGAGGACGTCGGCAAACGGGCCGGCGGCGAGCGGACCCCACAGTCGGAGATCAACGATCGACTCGTCGAACTGGCCCGGGCGGGCAAGACGGTCGTCCGGCTGAAAGGCGGCGACCCGTTCGTCTTCGGTCGCGGCGGCGAGGAGGCCGAGTATCTGGCTGCCCACGACGTGCCCGTCGAGATCGTGCCGGGAATCACCTCGGCGATCGCCGGCCCGGCGGCCGCCGGCATTCCGGTGACCCACCGCGATCGGGCTTCAAGCGTGTCGGTCGTCACCGGCCACGAGGACCCCGACAAACCCGAGTCGGCGATCGACTGGGAAGCCCTGGCGGCGACGGGCGGCACGATCGTCGTGTTGATGGGCGTCGGCAAGCTCCCCGAGTACACCCAGACACTGCTGGCGGCCGGGATGGCACCGGAGACGCCGGTCGCGCTGATCGAGCGGGCGACCTGGCCGGACATGCAGATCGCCACGGGCACCCTTGAGACGATCGTCTCGGTGCGTGACGAAGTCGGCATCGAGCCACCCGCCGTGACCGTCATCGGCGAGGTCGTACGTGGCTACGAACACATCCAGGAGGCCGAAAGCCATGGCTGACCGACCAGCCCGGGACAAACGGCTCCGCGTGGCGGTGTTTCGACCGGACGACGAGCGCCTCCAGACGGCCATCGAGCTCATCGAATCCCTCGGCGGTGCACCGGTCGCCGACCCGATGCTCGCGATCGATCCGACCGGACAGATGCCCCGTTCGGATGCCGAGTACACGCTATTGACGAGCAAGACCGGGGCCGAACTCCTCGATGGGGCCGGCTGGGAACCGGCGGGGACGACGATCTGTGCGATCGGCGAACGAACCGCCGAAGCGCTCCGGGCGGTCGGCTATCCGGTCGATCGGGTCCCCGAGGAATATTCCTCGACGGGACTCGTCGAGGCGCTCGCCGACGAGGTTGCGGGGACCCGGGTCGAGGTCGCCCGCAGCGACCACGGGACCGCGACGTTGCTCGATGGATTGAACGACGCGGGCGCCTACGTCCACGAAACAGTACTCTACCGGTTGGTCCGACCCGACGGCGCCGGCGACTCCGCGGAACTGGCAGCCGCCGGCGACATCGATGTCGTGCTCTTTACCTCCTCGTTGACCGTCGATCACTTCAT
>JAXINS010000076.1:0-130333 GCA_034190395.1 Chewarchaeum aethiopicum (SeqCode) | reverse complement strand
GATCTCGCGGGGTTGGCGGTCGTCGGCGCCGTCGGCGATATGCAGGCCAGCGACGGCGAGTTACACGGCGCCAACGGCACGATCGTCGAGGAAGGCGTTGCGGCCGACGTGCTGGCGACGGGCAAGGACCTCGTGCTCTATGGCAAACAGACCCGGCCGCTGCCGAAGCTTCTGGAGTATGCAAGCGAAGTGTCGATCCCGGGCATCTCCAACGACGAGTCGGGCGCGATCCGGTTTCTCGACGACCTCGATCTGGAGTTGAAACGCGACGGTGTCTGGCGGACCTGGGCGGACCTGACCGCCGAGGAACGGCGAACCCTCGTGAGTGCACTGATACAACGGGCGGTCAACCGGGGCGTCCCCGCCGACCGGATCGAGACGCTGATCGGCCGCAGCTACGAACTCACGACCGAATCACCGGGCACCGAACTCCGGGATGCAAGCGAGTTCTCGACGCTGTTGAACGCGACGGCCCGATACGAGCGGGCCGACGTCGGCCTGGCGGTCTGTCTGGGCGATCGCGGGGCGGCCTTAGATCGGGCCCGTCGGCTCCTGCAAAACCACCGGCGCAACCTCTCGGAGGGCTTAGAATTCGTCACCGAACACGGCGTGACCTACGAGGAACACGTCCAGTGGTTCCATGCCGAGGACCGGATCCGCGAGACGATCGTCGGTATCGTCGCCGGGATGGCCGTCGGGACCGACGGCGTCGACAGCGACCGCCCGATCGTCGCCTTCGCCACGAAAGACCCGGACGACGACGGCGACCCGGCGGTCAAGGTGTCTGCCCGGGCAACGCCGACACTCGTTCGGCGGGGCCTTGATCTCTCGGCGGTGATGCACGACGCCGCCGTGGCGGTCGAAGGCGAGGGCGGCGGTCACGATATCGCCGCCGGGGCGACCATCCCGGCTGGCACCGAACGGGCGTTCATCGACGCCGTCGACGACCGGATCGGCGAACAGCTGGGCTAAGCCGACGGCGAACAGGGAACCGAGGAGCGGGAACGCCACGGAGAGTCGCTACTTTTAGACCGATACCACCGGAAGCCGTGTACGATGGTAGGCGTCGTTACTGCCTTGCGTCTGGTCGGTGGGATCCTGTTGTTACTCTCGAACGGCTTTTTCGTGACGACGGAATTCGCGCTGACTCGCGTTCGACAGTTCCCACGGAAGGAGTTCCAGGAGGGCGGGCTGAAACGCGCCTGGGAGATGACCGAACGCCTCGAGATCTACCTCTCAGGATGTCAACTCGGGATCACGGTCTCAAGCGTCGGATTGGGGGTCGTCGCCGAACCGGCCGTGACGGCCGTCATCGGCGCCGCGCTTGAACCATTCGGTCTCGGCGGCGGACCCGGTGCCGGTCACACGGCGGGATCGGTGATCGTCGCCCTGGTCGTCATCAACCTCCTGCACGTGATCATCGGCGAACAGGCCCCCACGTATCTCGGGATCGAGCGGACCAAGACGATCGCACGGTACGGGGCCCCCCTGCTGTACTGGTGGACGAAGATCATGGGGCCCGTCATTATCATCGCCGACCGGATCGCAAAGGGGTTGCTCGGACTCGTCGGCGTCGATATCACCCGCTCGTGGACCGAAGGCGAGCTCGAGGAGGAGGCACCGTCCACCCGAAGCGAACTGCGCCGACAGATGGGTGAAACCCTCCGAGACGCCGGGCTCTCGGACGACCGCCAGGAGGAGGTCATCAGCGCCCTCGAGATCGGCGATCAGCCGGTCGAGGAAATCATGATCGATCGATCGTCGATCGTTGCCCTCTCGACGACCGATGATATAGAAACGAACATCAAACGGATGCGAAACTCCCCCCATGTCCGCTTTCCGCTCATCGGCGAGGATCTACTGGAGTTTCACGGGATCGTCTATACACCAGCCATCCTGCAGGCGATCGACGACGAGACGCTTGAGTTCGATCCCTCGACGATCGATCTTCGGGAACTTGCGACCCCCCCGATGACGGTCAGCACGACCACCGTCGTCAGCGACCTCATCGATCGGTTCCAAACCGAAAACCAGGAACTCGCCTTGGTCGTCGAGGAAGGCGATGTCGTCGGACTGGTGACGATCACCGACGCCGTCGAGGCGATCATCGGCGAGGTCGAAGACCCGTTGGATACCGAAGCCGACGAGACAAGCTGATCTGTGAACGCACACGTCGGAGCAATTCGCGTATCGAAACGACCCCTGTCGATCGGCCGTCGTGTAGATCACGATACGCCGGAGAGCTGGTGAATACACTGAAGTGAGCCGGACCGATCGGTTTGGGCATGGCACGGATCGATCTCCCCGACCCCGAGAACATCGAGGGCCCACACGCCGAGGCGGTACAGGCATCCAAACAACGCTGGGGGTTTGTCGCCAACATCGAACGGGCGTTTGCCATGTGGCCCGAGCTGGCGATGGCCGAACACGACCTCACCGATGCGGTCATGGTCGATGGCGAACTCGATCCGGGGCTGAAAGAAGCTATCAGCGTCGTCGTCAGCCAGGTCAATGCCTGTCCCTACTGTCATAGCCACCATACCTTCCAGATGGAACAGGCCGGTCGTAGCGAGGCCGAACAGCGTGCGATCAACGAGTTGGATTTCGATTCGCTTGCGGATCCACAGGAACGAGCGGCGTTGACGTTCGCCGAGACGGTCGCCAACGATCCAAACAGGGTGACCGACGACGACGTGACAGCGCTACGGGAGGCCGGGTTCGATGACCGCGAGATCCTCGAAATCGTCACGGTCATCGCACTGTTTATGTTCTATAACACATTCACGACGACGCTTGGTCTGGAGATCGACTCGGCCGTCCAACCATACCGGCTGGAGTGAACAACGCTCGGTGCAGTACGGTGTGATCGTCGGCGGATCGAGCGGTCAGTTCGGTGGGACATGGGCCGATCGCCCGTCCCGATGACGGCTCTCCGGTCGGCGTTTAAGTGCTTCTCGTCACAAGAAGTAGCTATGACTGACGTGCCGAGCGACAGCTCCGTTTTTGCGGTGCCGATTCGCTCAGTGGTCATGGACATACCGATCGGTTGAGCGCGACTGATCGACGAACGGCGGGACCGCAACCACGGCAGGAATCGCCGGACAGGAAAATTCCGTTACAGTTACATAATGATTATCCATTATGCGAAAATGTAATGCGGCTAACAGAAACACGTGATCTCTTCATTGATCGTCTCGAATTTCCTACCAATAGCCCTGAAGTGCTCGATGCGGTCGGCGAGATCAAATTGGATGCCCCCACTGGTGATCCGGAATGTATCGCTGAAGTACTCGACCGGGCCGAGGAAACCGAATTCGCCTCCGCCGATGAACTCTATGATACGCTCATCGCCCATCTCAACGACCAGTATATCGGGCGGAAATACTACG
This sequence comes from Chewarchaeum aethiopicum (SeqCode), assembly GCA_034190395.1. Classification (GTDB taxonomy): domain Archaea; phylum Halobacteriota; class Halobacteria; order Halobacteriales; family Hikarchaeaceae; genus Chewarchaeum; species Chewarchaeum aethiopicum. The sequence continues at coordinate 126,944 of JAXINS010000076.1, read as the reverse complement.
ACGATCGAAGCTCCCAGCAGGCGATCGACAACGACGAGGTGTCCCTCTGATGAGCGTCACCATCGTCTCGGGGGTCCCCGGCGTCGGAACCTCCCGTGTCTGTGAGGAAACCCGGCGTCGCCATGATGAGCTGATCCTCATCAACGTCGGGGATGTCATGCTCGAACAGGCCGTCGAACGTGGCCTCACCACCGACCGGGAGGAACTGGCCTCGTTGCCTCTTCGTGATCAATTGGAGTTACGACGCCGAGCCGGCGAGTACGTCGCCCGCCGGGCGGATGGGGAATCGCTTCTGGTCAGCACGCACTTCGTGGTCAAAACGGCTGCCGGGTTCATTCCGGGCTTCGACACGACGCTGCTCGATGACATCGATCCCGATCAGTTCGTCGTCATCGATGCCCCGACGGCCACGATCCTCGATCGTCGCGCCGACAGCGACTACCGACATTACGGCGCGGATACGGGCGACGCCATCGAGTTCCAGCGCCAGCTCCAGGCCGGCGCGGCGATGACGTATGCCTTCCAGACCGGCACGCCCATTCGCTACATTTCGAACACCGACAGCGTCGACGCTGCCAGCGAGGAACTGGCCGCCGCTGTCGATCACGTCTAAGAAATTACTACAGCCGGCAGGCGATTACGGCTCGATCGGGTGAGTACGGGCACCGGGTAGTCGGACTTGTCATAAACTGTATGCCGCTATATCAAATTGCGGTAGCCGATTCAATACCGGCTGTCTCGACGCCCCTAAGCACGCGTCGTCGATGGGAACGCCGGCCTCAACCGGGGACCAGCCGATTTTTTGCCGTCCCGACCTGTGAGCTGACATGGCCGACTTCGATCCCGAGAAATTCGAGGACAAATACGCCCACTACTTCACCGAACTGCAGCGAGCCTACAAAAACGCCTTCGAGACGATGAACGATCAGTACGACTCGGAGCTGATTCACGCGATCGACCAACAGATCCTCAACGAGAGCGAACCGTTCTACGAAGGCGACGGCGAGTTCAGTATCGACCTCCCGTCGGATCCGGGCGATCGGCTCCAGGGGATCATCGTCAACGAGGAGAAACTCGAGGCGACACTTGAGGAGTACGTCACCCAACTCGAAGCGGAACTACGGGCCGTCTTTGGATTCGATGGGAACGATACCGGCGAATGAGGCCGGAGCCAGGCACAAGCGCTAAGAAGCCACGTCCCAAAACGAGAATACAGCTATGAGCACGGATACCCAAAGCGAGGACGACCTCAAAGAGCGGATCAGCAACTTCCTGCGTCGGAACTTCCCCCAGATCCAGATGCACGGCGGGACCGCCGCGATCCAGGACCTCAACCGCGAGAAAGGCGAGGTCACCATCCAGCTCGGCGGGGCCTGCAGCGGCTGTGGGATCTCGCCGATGACGATCCAGGCGATCAAAAGCCGGATGGTCAAGGAGATCCCCGAGATCGACACCGTCCACGCCAACACCGGCATGGGTGACGCCGGCGGCGGCCACGGCGGCCCCGGCAACGTCTCGCCGTCGTTCCCGGGTGAAACCCTCGATCAAGAGGACGACGACGGCCCCGAAGCACCGTTCTGATCCGGTCGTTCTCGTTTGCAGCTCGTCCGTTTTCCTCTTCCCTGTCATCGCCAGTCCCAGCGGTGTCTCGTTTCCGCCGGGAGCGGACATACGAGTCGTCGTGCCGGATAGCATCAGAAGCACTAGCTGTGATCGGGAGAGACAGGAATGGCCGAGTCGATTCGCTATAGCGAAATGTAGTTTATGCCGAGGGATCCGGCGGACACAGCCAGCCGCCGAAACGAGCCCGGTCGATGGCGACGATGGCCATCGACTCCCGGTGGACGAGGCGACATCACGGTATTTAACCTCACGGCCGGCGGGATGATATGATATGAGTGGCGACACGGCGGACCGAAACGTCGTCTTCGTCGTGCTGGATACGGTCCGCAAGGACCATCTCTCGGTGTACGGGTACGACCGGCCGACGACCCCCGCACTGAACCGTGTCGCCGAGGAGGCCGCCGTCTTCGAGCAGGCGGTCGCACCGGCGCCCTGGACGCTGCCGGTCCACGCGTCGATGTTTACCGGGCTGTATCCGAGCGAACACGCCGCAAGCCAGGAAAACCCCTATCTCGAAGGGGCGACGACGCTTGCGGAAACGTTGAACGACGCCGGCTACGCGACGGCCTGTTATTCCTCGAACGCCTGGATCACCCCCTACACGGGTCTGACGGCGGGGTTTGACGACCAGGACAACTTCTTCGAGATCATGCCCGGCGAACTGCTCTCGGGGCCGCTCGCCCGGGCGTGGAAGGCGTTGAACGACAACGAGTCGCTGCGCCGGATCGCCGACAAGCTCGTCAGCCTCGGCAACACCGCCCACGAGTACTTCGCCGGCGCGGAAGGGGCGGACTCGAAGACACCGACGGTGATCGACCGGACCATCGAATTCATCGACGACAGCGAGGAGCCCTATTTTGCGTTCATCAACCTGATGGACGCCCACCTCCCCTATCATCCCCCCGAGGAATACGCCGAGGAGTTCGCCCCCGGCGTCGATTCGACGACGATCTGCCAGAACTCAAAGGAGTACAACGCCGGCGCCCGGGATATCGACGACGACGAGTGGGAGGCGATCCGCGGGCTCTATGACGCCGAGATCCGCCATATCGACGCCGAACTCAAGCGGCTGTTCGGGTGGCTTCGGGACAACGACGAGTGGGACGAGACGCTCGTGGTCGTCTGTGCGGATCACGGCGAACTCCACGGCGAACACGACCTCTACGGACACGAGTTTTGCATCTATGACCCGCTGGTGAACGTGCCCCTGATCGTCAAACATCCCGACCTCGATCCGGGACGCTACGACGAACAGGTCGAACTCCTCGATCTCTACCATACGGTGCTCGATCACGCCGACGTCTCGGCAGCCGGAACCCGCGCCCCGGCAGAGCCAACCCGGTCGTTGCTCTCGCCGGAGTACCGGGCGTTCGAGGAAAGTGAGTACGCCTTCGTCGAGTACTACCGGCCGGTCGTCGAGCTCCAACAACTCGAGGAGAAAGCCAGTGCCGCCGGCATTACCCTCGAGAGGGAGTCGCGATTTTACTCCCGGATGCGGGCCGCCCGAACGCCGGCGGCGAAGTACATCCACAACGAACGCATCGACGACGAATTCTACCGGCTCGACGAGGATCCGGGCGAGACCGAGAACATGATCGGAACGGGCGATCCACTCGAGGAGGAACTCGACGGCGTGTTGGCCGGCTTTGCCGACCGGGTCGGTGCCGAGTGGGGGGATTCGACGGCCGCCGAGGACGTCCTCGAAGACATGAGCGCAAGCGCACAGGACCGGCTTCGCGATCTGGGTTATATCGAGTGAAGGGGACAGGACAATCGTGAAGGAAACAGACGGCGGCCGAGCGATCCGAGAACGATTTGCGGATCGACAGACGCTGGTGAAGATCGCCGGCGGGTTTCTGGTCGCCGGCCTCCTCATTTACTTACTCGGCGTCGTCGTCGGATGGCGGGAGATCAACGCCACCCTCAGAAACGTCTCCGGGGAGTGGCTCGCGGTCGCCTGTCTGTCGACGCTGTTGTGTCTGATGGCCTGGAGTAAAGCCTGGCAGATCGTCCTCGCGGTCGTCGGCATCGAGGTGCCCTACCGACGGCTGATCTCGACGTACTTCGCGGCCACCTTTGCAAACTACATCACGCCCTTCGGGCAGGCCGGCGGGGAGCCGTTCATCGCGTATGTCCTCTCGCAGGATACCGGCAGTGACTACGAGAACTGTCTGGCAAGCGTCGTGACGGCGGATCTGCTCAACCTCCTGCCGTTTTTCAACTTCGCCGCCCTCGGGATGGCGGTCATTCTGTTGCGCGCCCAGTTGCCCGAGGCGATCAAACCGCTTGCCTACGGATTGACGGCACTGGCGCTGGGGATTCCGGCACTGGCCTACGTCGGATGGAACCACCGCCAGGGCGTCGAAAACGCCTTCCTCCGGGTATTAGGGCCGGTCGCCCGCCATACCAAACGGGTCACCATCGATGGGGCCCGCCAGCGCATCGAGCGGTTTTATGACTCGCTTGAAGTGATCGCCGCCGAACCCCGGGAACTGCTCTATGCCCTGGTGTTTTCCTATACCGGCTGGGTCTTTTTCTCGCTGCCGCTGTATTTCGCCGGCCGCGGATTGGGGCTGCCGATCGATCCGTGGCTCGTGTTGTTCATCGTCCCCGCTTCGACGATCGCCGGCTTCGTGCCCACGCCCGGCGGGCTGGCCGGCGTCGAAACCGCCCTGGTGGTGTTGTTGATCGCGCTGGTGCCGACGATCGGTGGGGACGCCCAGGCATTTGCCGTCGCGACGGTCTATCGGGTCGCGAGTTACTGGTTTACCCTGATCGTCAGCGGGATCGGTGCCATCTGGGTCATCTACCGGGCCTAGGGAATCAGTCCTCGATCCAGTAAAACAGCGCCTCCCGCTGGGCTCCACAGTCCGGACATTCATCCGGCATGTCGGCGATATCGCCGACGGCCCCACAGTCGGCACACCGCCAGAGCAGTTCGGCCTCCCCGAAGGTTTGGCCGGCCCGTTCGTGTTCGACGCTCATCGCCTCGACGCCCTCGCGGGTTGTCACGAAAAACCCGTCCTCGTCGACGCCACGGACGCTACCGATCTGCTCGCCGTCGGCGTTGTAGACGGCCTCGCCGATCGATACCTCGATCTCCCGGCGGTCGCTCATATCCCGATCGTTCGGCCGAGACGGCCTTAAATCTCGGCGCGACACGCACACCGACCAAGCGTGCCGGCTGGTCGTCCGCCACCAGGGCAAAACGTTTGAACCGTTCCAGCCGAACGTCGTTGCAGATGGCCCCGATCTCGTCGGCGACGTTCGCCCGGAGACTGCGCGATCTCCCGCCGGAACGGCTCGCCGCGTTCGTGGCCGATCTCTGGGCGGCCCGGGGCTACGAGACCCATATCGACCAGGACTGGAACGGGGACGGAAACGGAGACAGCGACAGCGAGGGCATCAGCGTGATCGTCCGCCGGGACGGCGAACGACAACGGCTCGTCTGCCGGCACGGCCCTGGCCGGTGGCGCGCGCCGCTCGCCCGATTGATCGGCGACGAGCAACCGCCGTCGCCATCGTCCTCGGCCGACATCGTCGTGACGACGGCCTCGGGGCAAAGGGTCCGCCGGCTCGACGCTCGGACGGACGCGCGCGTGATCGGGACAAACACGCTCCGGGAGCTGTTGTTGTATGCGATCGATCCGCGCCGTGGGGACGAACTCTGTCAGGCGTATCTCGATCGACCGGCCCGAACGACGACCGACGCCGAGACAACGGCCTGGACGGCGACCAGCGGCGGTCGGGTTGCCATCCTCGGCGCGATCGCGTTGACGGTTGTGATACTGACCGGCGGTATCATCGGGGCCCCCGGAGCGGCCGGGGTGTTCGGGTTCGGCGCTCAATCGACGCCAACATCAACCACAACCCCGACGACGGCCCCCGTCTGGTCACAGGGGTCGCCGGTCCCGACGGCAAGACAGACGCCAACGTTGACCCCGAAACCGGCGCGACCGCCGGGGCTGTCCGAAACCGGCATCACCGATCCCGAGGTCCTGATCGATGACCACTTCGATGACATTTCGGGCCACTCCTACACCCTGACGATTACCTACCGCATCCTCCCCGAAAACAGCCTCTTCCGGGGCCAGCGTACCATCGAACGCCAGGAAGTGATCCGTGTCCGGCGGCCATCGCGATACGTCACCAACGTCAGCGGCGACCGACTCCAGCTCAATGGGAGCGATCCGACCGCGACGGTCGAGGCTTTCGGCACCGATGGGTTCCGGTATGTCAAAGCGACGGGGCCGAACGGCACCCACTACCGGCGGACGCCGATCACCTACTGGAACGACCGGACCCGGTATGCCGTCCGGGCCCGGGTCCTGTTTGCGAGCTATCTCTTCGGGAACTACTCGACGAGTGTGACCGAAACCCAGTACAACGGCGAGCCGGCCTACATCCTGACGCTGGTCGAACCGGCCACGGCCGCGGACGAGGATCCGACGACGGTGACCGCCGTGATCGGCACCGACGGCGTCATCCACACCCTCCAGCGGCGATCGACGCTCAAGGAACGCGACGACGTGACCGTCGTGGTGTCGTTACAGTACAGCGAGATCGGCTCGACGACCGTATCACCGCCGCCATGGTATGAGGCCGCAAAAAACGCAACCACAACGGAAACCGAGTGATGATCGTAGCACTCTGAGCACATCGTGATCCGAAGATCAAGGTCGGGGAATGCAGTTTCAAACCGGCGAGCAAGATATTGCCAGATTGACAACGTCACTTTGAATCCAACCGGGCTGTCAACCGGATCACCACAAACCCCACACTGATCAGAAGGTGTTGTTCCTACGTCCATTCTGAATATACTCTGGAGCGAATACTAGAGATTAGCTTGGCTCAGCCCTCAGTACTCTTCGACTTCTAACCCGTTTATCGATTTGAAGTCTTCATCACGGGTTACTACACGTGCCCCATTAGACCGACACACACCGGCGATCAGTATGTCACCGAGATTGACTGGTTCACCTTGATCAAGAAGTTCGGATTCGATCAATGCGGCTTCTCGCGTTGCTGCATCGGTTAATTCGAGGGGCTCGACCCAATCCAACGCGGATGCAGCGTTCTCAATTTGTTCAGCACCACCTGTTCGAGCTGCACCTCGGTAGACCTCGAAAAGCGCCAATGTAGGTGTGAAGAACGGCTTCCCATTGTGCTCGTTAAGAAGATCCCTGGCCGCTGTCACTCCATCAAGATAGTCCAGCAAGAAACTGGTGTCAAATGCCATCATCGTTTTGACCGAGCTTGGAGATCGTCGTCTAGACGGTTACGAGTGTCTTCGACGGCCTCGCGGAATCCTTCGACATCCGCCATCGCACCGAACCCTTCCATAATATTTCGGTTCCCCCCAGTCAGCCTGATGATCGTATCGGTGAAACTCTCCCCTTCACGTTTGTGTTCTTTGAGCTTCTCGTAGGCCTCTTCTGTCACGGTGATTGTCTTGCTTGCCACAATGTACGTTTAAACATACATGTACTTATTTATTGGTGGAGATCAAATCGAAACTCACCCAGCATCGACATGCGCCGCTGTGAGCTCTATTCAATGAGCGTGAAAGCGACGCCAGGGAGTAGGGCCCTGACGCCGTTGCTGGTAGGAGACCAGCAGTGAGTGCAGAAACTACCAACCGTGAAAACGACATCGGTGGTCCCGAGGATACAGAACAGGAACCAGACTGGGAATCAATCGCCTTGCAAGCACTGTCTCAGTTATTTTACGCTTACAAGGACGATTTGCAGTACTCGATGGGGACAATCTCAACGCGATTGGAAGACCACTCAGATACTGATGTAACAGCTGAAGAGATACAGCAGTTCAGAGAGGATTTTTATCAACTTCGCGGTAGCGCGGAGTCCCCTTCCTCAAGAAGCGACCGGAGTGAGCGAGTAGGGAAAGGAGGAGCGCGTGGGAAGATTGACGACCGGGCGCGACGATTCCTCCCGACTGTCCATGACGGGCCACAGACAGTCCAAGCGGGCTGGCGTGTCAACGAGGCCACGGTGCGTTTCTCGGCATGGACGGGTCGCGGTCAACCGACCCCGAAGTCGGGTCCGCCCAAGCGAGCGTGACGTCCTGTGCCTCTCCGCTCCCCGGTGTCCACTGGGGATCGAGTGGAGGACACCGACAATTAAATTGCCACTGGCGTCTGGCCCTGCGCTACAAGCCGACTTCGAGCGGGTGAGTCCCACCCCCCGAGCCGGCGTGCAAGCCTCGCCCTCAACGAGCGCGTCATCGCGAGTAGGGCGGGGTAGTTGACATGCAACGTTTCGTTGAGGAACAGATTGTGCCTTTAGTTGATGGGGTAGACTCATACGAGAAGGCGTTGCAGGATTTCGATAATGGTCGGTTGCACCAGATGTTAGATGATCGATGGCCGAATTACGATCCGCCTAGTAGGTAGGGCCATTTCCTTCTATTCACGAGATCGTTGAAGAAGGCGACGCCGTGCAACCGTCGAGTTGAAAACCGGCCCAGTGACCGACCGGCTACATGAAATCCGCGATGCCCGACTGTTTGTTGGTATCATCCTCGAAGATCCGTTCGATAGACCGTTCGAGGATCCGCAGGCGTTGTTTGGTGTACTCCCGGACGCCGAACTCCTCGGCGATCTCCAAGGCGGTCTCGAGATATTTATTGACCGATCCCTCGTGGACGGTCAGGGTCATGTCCCCGCCACACTCCCGACAGATGCCGGTGAGGGGCACCCGGCGGTACTTCGTGCCACAGTCGAGACACCGAGTTTCCTGGCGGGAAAAGGCCCGGAGATTGCCGAGCAGATCCGGCAGGAAGTGATACTCGATGATCCGTTCGGCGACGTCGGTCTCATCGACCGCCCGTAGCTTCCGCGCCAGCGCCAGCTGGGCGTCCATCTTCTCGGTCATCGACCCCAGCGTCTTATACGCCGAGAGATCCGGGCCAGCGGCGATGTTCGAGGTATCGTGGGTATGGCGAAAGCCCGAATACGCGTCGTCGGTTTCGAGGGTATCCTCGGCGATCGTGATGTCGACCGATCCGGGATCGGCCATCCGACGGGTCGCCTCGTAGAACTCCCGGGGGTATTGCTCGACGATATCGACGTTGTGGGCTTCGTCGTCGATCTCGGTTGGATCGATCCGCGAGGACATGACCAGGGGCGCGTCCATTTTGCCGCCCCTTTTATCAGGAAGATAACATTTACTGAAGTTCATCAGACCATCCATCAGGAGCATCACGCAGTCCTCATCGCCGTCACAGTTCGCAATGTGCATCCCATTAGCGACGAATGTGTGGGTGTCTCGAACGGTGAGAGAGTACGTGAATTTAACATCGGTTGGAACGATTGTGGCGTGTTCAACGACTTCGAGTTGTGGTGTCCCGCCATCAACCGCAAGCGTAGGATTATCTCCTGAATGAAATTCCTGTTGAACAAAGGAATGAGTGGGAATTCGATCACCCGGATCAATATTCATCGCCGCCGTCCGTTTGAGTCCGTTTTCCCAACACAGCAGTGGATGATCAGGCGTGACAGTAACCGAAGTACCAGCCTGAGTTTCGATCCTGATCAAATGATCTTGAGAGGGGTGTTTCGATACTGCGTCGACTGGTTTTAGGACCGTCTGACCATCGTCGGTGATCGAAGGAACCCGAACGGATCCATCGAGCTCGCTGACCACCGTTCCGAAGTCGTCCTCGTCGGCAGTCTCGGGATCGAGGCGTTCCTCAACGAACGCATCGATACGGCCGTAGTGCCAGGCGCCGTCCTCGTCCTCGAACCAGAGTTTCGTGTCGGGATGAAAGCAGTTCCGGCGTTTCGAGGCGTGAAAGTACGGGTGGGCGTAGCCAACGGCGGCGCTCGTAAAGCCGACCACCCGACCGACGACGGCCGCGCTCGTGTGGGGGGCCATCCCGAAGACCAACTCGCCGACGAGATCCTCACGCGCCTCGAGTTCGTAAAACGGTTCGAGATCGTAGTAGCGTTCGAGCAGGTCGTCGACGAAGGCAGCGACCCGCATCATGTGCTCGGCGGCGCCGTCCGAGAGAATGATATCCTGGACCCGAAGTTCGACCAGTTGATCGTCGTACTGCAGGGGATCGCCGTGAATGTCGGTCTCGTAGCCGAGTTCCCGGAGCCGGTCGGCGCTGACGTCGATCTCCGATGGCCGGACCGACGTCACCGGGAGGTCGGTCATATCGTAGCGAACGGTACCGTCCTTGAACGTCGAGACGCCGTGTTTCGCCCGGAGGATCCCTTTCTCGATTGGTTCCGGCGTCTTCTCCGTCGAGGAGAGCCCCTTGACGCCTTTGAGAATCTCGAAGGCGTTTTCGCGTTCACCGACGGCGGCTAAGGCCTCCCGATAGGCGGTTTGGAGATCGATCTCGCGGGTCTCGACCGCCGTGGCGGTCCGGCCACAGCGGGGACACTCGGTCCGGCCCGACTCGTCGGGGTCGACCTCGATGTCACAGTCCGGACACGCGTACACCGACTCGGTGTGACCGTCACATTCCGGGCAGGCGGGCGTGTACGTCTCCGTGCCACAGTCCCGACAGCGTCGGCGACCGACATCGACGGTGATCTGTCCGGGATCGTCCTGCATGCCCTCGGCGTGGGTAGCGGCCGCCGTGACGTCACGTTGGTTGCCACCGCCCTCGCCGATCGGAAAGAGCGTGTGGACGGCGGGGCTGAGCTCCCGAACCTCGGATTTCTCCGGCCGGCCCATCCGGTTGCCGATCCGCGTCGGAGCGCGCTCGCGCACCTCGAAGGGTGCGACCGCGTTGACCGCCCGCATGGCGTTTGGCCACTCGCGGGCCCCGTCGGGCAGGTCGGTCCACGTCCGGTCGAGCGCCGGGGTGATACCGAGCGAGCGGAGCAACGCGAGGGGCTCGGGGATCGTGATCGTCGCATCGCCCTGGGTGTGTTCGATCAACAACGCCTCCAGCGTCTCGGCGAGCTCATCGGTCGAGGGGAGCTGAAGCACGCGACCGTCCATCGTCTCCTCGATGCGGCCGTCTACAACGGCATCGGCAAGCGCCTCGAAGGCCGCGACGTCGATGTCGTGCCAGAGATAGGTGTAGGCGGGATGGAGCGGCACGTCGAACTCCCGGGCCCACTGGATGGCCTGTTCGGCGCTCGGGGCGGCGAGGTCGACGCTTGGATCGTCCCGCAGCGCCTGGAGGTCCCCGCCCGCGGCCGCAACGTCCTGTTCCCACCACTCACGGACGTAGGACGCCGGGGCGAGCGGGTGGTTGTTCTCGACGAACTCGCCGTAGTTGACGAGGTATTCCCCGAGATCGAGGATGTCGACGACCCCGTTGCGGATCTCTTTGGCCTCTTCGGGATCGTCGATCCGACGGACCTCGCCGGTCGCGAGTTTGACGGTCGGGCCCTCGATCGAATCGACCGGGACGACGCCGGCGGCTTTCCCGGGGCGTTCGGTTTTGATCTGGGTGCCCGTCGCGAGGAAATCATCGACGAGGTGCATCGTCGCCGGATGAACGCCCGCCGTCGCGAACCCGTGGTTGCGGGCCCGGCCATACCGGAGGCGGAACCCGCCGTCGGCGCTTGGATGGGAGAAAACCGGCCGGCCGGCGATCAGATCCCGGAGGAACTTCTTGTCGGGGTCGACCCGCGGGGGTGTGTCACGCTCCGGATCGTCCCCGGGGCCGGCCGGCGAATCCGGTGGCTCGTCGGGATCAGAAGCTGGAGCGGATTCGACAGCCTCAGCACCGGCATCGACGTCGGCTTCGGCCTCGGCCGTGGCAAGGTCGGCATCAGCGTCCGGGTCTCCCTCAACGTCAGTGTCGGTGCCGGCCTCGGTCGTCGTGCCGCCATCAGTGACTTTGTTTTGTTTGAGGTCTTCGAGCCACGGCCACTCGACCTCCTCGAGTTGGTTGGTGTAGCGTTGGATCTTCGGGACTTTCAGGGCGATCCCCTCGGCGAGGACCAGACACATCCCCCCGCGGGGACTGTTGGTGTCGACGCGTTCGAGGTCACGATAGCCCGAGACCTCCTCGGCGCCGGTCGACTCGCCGTCGAGCATGATCGGACAGTGCCGGGCGATGAACTTCGTCTCGGCCGGCTTGGGGGTATACTGGAGGCCGGTCTCCTCGTCGTAAAGCTCGATCTCCTCGGCGTAGCGTTCGATCTCGTCCTCGCGGGGTTTGTAGCGATCGATCCCGAGGATGCTGCGGGCGTAGTCGGCGACCAGCACCGACAGCGCCTGGGCAGTCCCACCGGCCGATCGGATCGGTCCCGCATAGAAGACCCGGACGAACTCGGTACCGTCATCGTTTTCGAGCAGCTCGACGCGGTCGATCCCCTCGATCGGGGCGGCGACGACGCCCTCGGTGAGCAACGCCACCGCCGTCCGGACGGCGCCCTCGATTTTGCCCTCGCGGGTCTCGTAATCGCCGACCCGGTCCTCGGCGAAGTCACGGGCCAACTCCAGGGCGGCCTCCTCGCGGCTCATCCGGGCGTCGAGTTCCCGGACGCGGTCGGCGACGCCGTCGATCCCGAGGATGTTCTCGACCCGGTCGGCCATGTCCTTGGCGACGGGGATTTCGACCTCGGTTTCGGGGTCTTTGCCCTGTGCCTTGGCGGCCCGGGCGACTTCGAAGGCGTCCTCGACCTGGCGTTCGATCCGGTCGAAATATCGTTGGTCTGCCTCGCGCATGCGTCCTCAGGCCGTCGTCCCGGTCGGACAGTCGCGGTATCCGTCGATCGAGACGTGCGGGACGGACCGTCCAGTCCGGTGACGACGATGCATGCCAGAGCGGATGGTGGGGACGCTCAAAAAACTGCGCCTTCCCGCGTCGGCGGGATCGAACCGGATACGTCAGCCCGTAGAGCTAACAGACGGGCTTGACCTTGATGCCCATTCCTTCGAGGGTCTCGACGTACTCATCGTAGGCGGCATCAACGACGGCACGGGCCGCCTCAAGAGCTTGTTCCCAGTCGGCGTCGGTCTCACAGGCGCCCGCGAGCGCCCCGAGCAACCGATCGCGTTCGTCCTCGAGTTCGGTGCGGAGATCGCGGAAGAGATCGGCCGCCCGCGTATCGGCGTTGCCGACGAAAAAGCCCACCGCCTGTGACATGGTTCGATCGGTGACGAGTGTCCAGGCGACGGCGGCGCTCAACCGGTCGATCGGTTCGTCCTGGTCTTGCAGGATCGACTCGGGAGCACGGGGGGTCGCCGTCGGCGTGTGGTCGCCGTGGGCATCGGCGAGCCGGTCGGCCTGTGTATCGAGCGTCTCGGCCACCGTTTCGTAGACCGACGCCCGCTCGGCGTCTGGCTCCGCGGCCGTCGCCCAGTCCGCGAACGTCGCGCCCGCCGTTGTGGCGGCGTCGGCTATCGTCGCGAGAACGGCCTCGGTTTCCATGTCACCCTCGGTGACGGCGTAGATCGCCTTCGAGGAGCCCAGCCGGGAGAGTTCGGTCTCGCGGTCGGCCTCGATCGTCTCGAGAAACGTATCAGTATCCATAGTGGCTACCAGAACGGACAGGCGTTTGTAAGCACCGCCAACCGTTCGATTGAGGGGGCGTGGCCGTCCCAGCGGGGTTACTCGGCGTCGCCCGTCTCGATCGGGGCGCCGACGAGGTTACCCCACTCGGTCCAGGAGCCGTCGTAGTTGATCGCATCGTCGTATCCCAACAGTTCGTGTAGGGCAAACCACGCGACCGAGGACCGCTCGCCGATCCGACAGTAGGCGACGACCGTCGAATCGCCGTCGATCCCTTCCTCGGCGTAGAGCTCACGGATCTCGTCGGCGGACTTGAAGGTGCCGTCGTCGTTGGTGACGGCCGCCCACGAGATGTTCTTCGCGCCGGGGATGTGGCCGCCACGCTGGGCGGTCTCCTGGAGGCCCGGCGGGGCGAGGATCTCCCCGCGGAACTCCTCGGGCGAGCGCACGTCCACGAGCGGGAGCCCGCGATCGATGGCGTTCTCGACGTCCTCGCGGTAGGCACGGATGCTCTCACGGGGACCGGACGCGTTGTACTCGACGGCGGAAAACTCCGGGACCTCCTCGGTGAGGGGGTAATCGTTGTCGAGCCAGTAGTCACGCCCACCGTCCATCAGCCGGACGTCGTCGTGGCCGTAATACTTGAACTGCCAGTAGGTGTAGGCCGCAAACCAGTTGGCGTTGTCCCCATAGAGGACGACCGTCGAGTCCTCGGAGATGCCGTGGCTGCCGAGCAGCTCCTCGAAATCGTCCTTCTCGAGGATGTCCCGGGTGGTCTGGTCCTGGAGTTGGGTCTCCCAGTTGAACCCGATGGCTCCGGGGGCATGACCCTCGTCGTAGGCCTCGGTATCGACGTCGACCTCGACCAGCCGGTGGCTCGGATCGTCGCTTTGGAACTCATCGAGATGGTCTTCGACCCAATCGGCGCTTACTAGCACGTCTTTTGCGTAATCGCTCATACACGTCATGTAGACGGTACGACCGGATATAGCTACTGCACTCCCGGCAGAAGCCGCCATGCGTGATGAGAACAGGCAAATAATGCTTGTTGTTGAACCTGACACCTCGCTAGGACATCGGTGACGTCAGCGACGTGGATTGGTTCGGTTGGACCGATCAGTTATATCGGAGAGCCCTGCCGATTTCGCTGACGTGGCACGACCGAGGGGACCGCCGATTGGTGGCGAACGCGATCAGAAGCCACAGATGGTGTCACCATCCGAAACATAAACCGACGCCACAGCGTACCCATGGCTATGAGCGACGCCGCCGCCGCCGAGGTCGTCGTACGTCCGGCCTGGCTTGCCGACCATCGGGAAACGGTGCGGATCGTCGACGTCAGAGACGCCTGGGAGTACGATGGGATCGGGCACATCCCGGGGGCGGTCAACGTGCCCTTCGAGACGTTTCGGGGCGGGGACGCCGACGTCGGGATGTTGCCCGGCGTCGATCGGTTCGCCGAACTCATGCGACAGGCCGGCATCGCGACCGATGACACCGTCGTTGCCTACGACGACGAACACGGCGTGTTCGCGGCTCGCTTCGTTGTCACGGCGTGGCTGTACGGGCACGCCGACTGCCGGCTGCTGAATGGCGATTACAGCGCCTGGAACCGACAATACGAGACGTCGACGGAACCGTCGACACTCCCGGCAAGCGACTATCAGGCCACGATCCCGAGCACGCGGCCGCTGATCGATGCCGATGGCGTTCTCGCCGCGATCGACGATCCCGATGCGGTGCTCGTCGACACCCGCTCGACCGAGGAGTTCGCCGAGGGTCACATCGCCGGCGCGGTCCACCTCGACTGGCGTGACCTCGTCGATCCCGACACCCGCGGGTTCAAAGACCAGGCAACGCTTCGCGAGCAACTGGCCGCCGACGGGATCACACCCGATCGCCGGATCGTGCTGTATTGTAATACCGCCCGACGGATCAGTCACACGTACGTCGGGTTGCGCTGGCTTGGCTTCGAGAACATCGCGTTCTACGAGGGCAGTCTCACCGACTGGCGCGAGCGCGATCTCAGCCTCGAAACGGGGACAGAGCGGGGTTAGCGTTGGAATTCCTTGATAGCATTGTCGTTGATTTCATCCGATAGCAGGCTGAGCAGCTCCGATAGAATCGCGACGACGAGCGGGCCGGCGATGATCCCGACGAATCCCAAGCTCAACAGCCCGCCAGTAAAGCCCACGAAATAGAGGCTCGCCGGGAGCTGGCCGGTCTCGCGGGCGAGGCGCGGACGGATGATGGCATCCGGCAGAAAACCGATCAGGACGGTGCCAACGACGAGCAGCACGATCGCTCCAGTGTAATCGCCAAGCGTGAGCTGATATCCCGCCAGCAGGACGACCACGACGCTGGGGCCGATGATCGGCAGGAACTGAAAGATCGCCGCGATGGTGGCCAACGCGATCGGCGTTCGATACCCCAATGCCGCAAACACCGGGAAAGCGATCAGGAAGGTTCCGACGGCGGTCGCCGCCTGGATGATATACAGAGCGTACAGCGTCCCCCGGCTCCGTTCGTGGAGGGCGTCGGCGATATCGTGATACTGAGTGGGAATGGGTGCCAGCAGTGCCAGGCCGACCTGACGGCCACGCAACAGCAGCGCGAAGACGACCAGCGCAAAGAGCGTCGCCTTGATCGCGAGGATCGGCGCTGTCCGGGCGATCTGGACGGCGACCTGGCTGAGCCACCCGGTGGCCATATTGAGGAACTCGGTCGCGGTGAGCAGATACGAAAATCCGAACAGTTCGATCCTGATGCTTTCGGGTAACGTGGCGATCAGATCAAGCAACATCCGGCGGCGACTATAGAGGATGAGCCCGATGGGCACGAAGAACCCGAGAATGCCGACGAACACAAGCGTCGTCGCGATCGCACTCGCCATCCACGAGGAGAACCCCCGATTGACGAGCTGGCGATGGATCGGACTCATAACATAGGCGATCGTGACGGCGAAAAACACCGTCGAGAGTACCCCCGAGAGGATCAGCCCGGCAATGAGGATTACCGCGACGAGCAGCCCCGCGAGAACGTTCGTCCGGGTCGGGGTCACACCCCCTCGGTTTACTGGGTGCCGGCAAAAGCGTTCGGTCCCGGCCGGCGAATCCCCGATTCGGTCGAATGTAAGGGGATTATCGGAGCAATTCGTAGTTTCACCCGGAATACCTCCAGCAGTCGTTAGTAAGATAGATCGCGCGTATTCAACAGTCAGTCGATTCGACGTTGGTAATCTCGAATCGCGCTCCACCGTCTTCGCCGTCGGTTACGCGAATGTCCCATCCATGGGCCTCGGCGATCTCCTTGCAGATATTCAACCCGAAACCGGTTCCTTCGTTCCTCGTGGAGTAGCCAGTTTCAAACACCTGTTCGCGTTCGTCTTCGGGAATGCCGGGGCCATCATCGGCGACATAGAAACCAGTATCGAGATCACCGACGGTGATCGTCACGTCATCGCCCCCATGTTCGACCGCATTCCGCAGCAAGTTCTCCAGCAGCTCTTTCAAGCGGCTCGAGTCAGCATGAATCGTCTGGTCGGTCTTCGTGACCAGTGTCGCATCCGCTGTCTCAACGTTTCGCCAGCATCCTTCAAGAGTGTCCGCAAGCGTGACCGGTTCAAGGTCGCCAACCCGTTCGCCTTCCCGAGCGAGTGTGAGCAGGTCCTCGATTAACGCGAGGCTTCGATCCACCGCGTTGGCTGCCTCCTCGAGATGCTGGCTCTCATACTGCTCTTGGGCCAATTCAAGCCGTCCTTCAGCCACTCTGAGCGGGTTCCGGAGATCGTGACTCACGACACTGGCGAAGTCTTCCAAGCGTTCGTTCTGGCGTTCGAGTTCGTGTTGTACTTTCATCTGATCGGTGACATCGATGTGGGCACCGACCATCCGTTCCGGATCACCGGCGTGATCGTAGACAACGGTCCCGCGCGATCGGAGATGGCCGTACGAACCGTCGGCTCTGCGAAAACGATAGGTTTCGTCGTAGGTGTACTCCGGGTCCGTAACGGCTTGTTGTAAGGCGGTTAGCACGCGATCACGATCGTCGGGGTGGATCCGATCACGCCACCAGTCGGTATCGGAGCCGACGGTCGCTTCGTCATACCCGAACTGAGACAGATACCCATCGCTTCGCGTGATTGCATCCGTGTTCGGATCCCAGTCCCAGAAGGCGTCCGTTGACGCTTGCACCACTAATTCGTACTGTTCTCGGAGGCGCTTGCGCTCCGTGATGTCACGACTAATTATAGCGATTCCATCGAACTCCCCCTCATCCAGTATTCGACGGAGTCGATACTCGAAGGTAACTGGTTCCCCTTCAAACGTCTCTATCGTCTGCTCCCCCCGGAGTTCCTCACGGGCCCCGTCGACGAGCTCTTGGTATGGATCGTTCTCGTGCTCCGCCCGAAGCTGCTGAATGAAGCGGGAGGGATCGTCTTTGAGTTCGGCTGGTGATATACCGTGTAGCTCTGCCAGCGCCTCGTTGACGATCTCGTACCGGCCGTCCGCATCCAGGATACCGGCTGGATCGGGGATTGTATCGATCAGCTGGTGATAGCGTTCGAGTGTCTGTTCGCGTTCGTTCCGGGTCAGTGCCGTCGTCACGTGGGCTGCGAGCGTTTGGGTGAGCGATATTTCCGTGTCATCGAACGCATCGGGCTCGGGCGAGCCGATGAGAAGTACACCGTGATCACCCAGCGGGAGGGCGATCTGGCTCCGCACGTCCGTATCGGGATTGTACCGATCGGGAACGGTCGAAATGTCGTCGTAGATCTGTGGCTCACCCGTCTCAAAAGCCGTCCCCGTGATCCCCTCGCCGAGGGGTATCGTCGGTGGTTCACCCACGATTTCTTCCGTCCGTTCCGTCCACGCAACCGGAACTAATCCGCCTTCGTTCTCGTCGTACAGGTGGATACCATTGGCCGGCATATCGAGAATGTCGCGGACTGCATCGACGGTAATCTCGGCGATCTCTTCGGATGTCGTGGCTTCCATGAGTGCATTGGTAGTCCGATGTAACGCCTCGATGGCTTGTTCTCGGCTTCTGAGTTCCGAGATATTCGTATACCAGGCATACCAGCCGTCCACGGATTCCTCGTCCCTCGCGTAGGGTATGCTTTGAGCCAGGAACGGTTGTGTCCCATCGGCGGTACGACGTTCGACCTCGGCGACGATTGGTTCGCCGTTCGTCGTTTGCTCGCGGAACGCTTCGTGACGGTCCATGCCCTTGTCCGGGACGATTACCTCGGCAACGTCGCTCCCGACAACCTCCGTAGTCTCGTATCCGAACACGTCCTCGAAAGCGTCGTTCACGTCGGTAATCCGGAATGTATCGCCTCGCTCGTGGATTTCCCCGGCAATCACGGGCACGGGGGCGTTCTCGAACAGGGCTTTTCGTCGATCACGCTCTTCACGAAGGACCTCCCGGAGTTCAAGCGCGTGGATAGCGTGGGCGATATCGGTCCCGAGTTCCGCAAGGAGTTCCTGCTCGTCGGTATCAAATGCATGAGGACGCTCCGCATACACGACGAGTTCGCCATAGAGGATATCCTCGTGTTCCAGCGGGACGGCAGCGACCGACTGGTATCCCCGGTCGAGTGCGTGCTCACGCCACGGCTCAAATTCGGGATCGCTAGCGATATTCTGAGAGACGGCGACGCGTCGTTCACGGATGGCCGTTCCACCGGGGCCCTGTCCGGTCGAAGTATCGTCGGCAGTGACGGTGATCTCATCGAGATAATCGTCTTCGATTCCGGCCGATGCCCGAGGTTCGATACGATCTGTATCCGGGTCGAGCTCGCCGATCCATGCAAACAGATACGGATCGGATTCGCTGAAGATCTCACACACCCGGGTCTCAAGATCAGCCCGTGATTCCGCGCGAATGAGTGCCTGATTGATATCGCTGTGGAGGGTGCGGATACGATCGAGTTCAGTAGCGCGCCGGGTGGCGCGATCCTGCTCGACGGCGTTCAGAACGCGATTGGCGAGGAGTTCGTACTGCTCGGTTCCGCCTTTTTGAAGATAATCGGTTGCACCGGCGGTAATGGCGTCGCTGGCGACCTCTTCGCTCCCTTTGCCGGTAAAGAGCAGGAAGGGAAGATCCGGATACTCCTTGCGGACGGCCTCCAAGAACTCCAGTCCATTCATACTGGGCATCTGGTAGTCAGACACGATACAGTCGATTCTCTCATCAGCAAGTCGAGAGAGCCCATCAGATGCATTTGTCTCCGTGACGACCTCGAGCCGTTCGTCCTCCCGTGTAAGATACTGGGCGGTCAGATCCGCGAAATCCGGCTCATCATCAACATGGAGGACGCGGATGGGTACGGCCATTGCTCACCCTAACGATTCAGTCGTAGAAATATCGTTGATTTGCAGTGAGGGGGTTGTAGCACCTGCTCTCACCGCTGTATAGGAGTAAGGGAGCGTGACACTCCCAGTAGCGTCGTTCTTTGACCTCCTCCACGGGTGGGCTGTCGCCTCGCTACCGCTGTAAAGACGGCATCGACCGCGCTGATGAGTGTATCCTCTATATCCCGCCCTCCGATCTCGATCAACAGGGATTCGTCACATTAGAAAGGATGAGGACTTACGCCGATGGCGATCGGACACATTGCGTCGGAGCAATCGAATCGGCTTTTATAGCTCTGGCAATGAGTCAACGCATGGCCGGCCGGTCACGACGTTATGGGCTCGCCGATACCGCCCAGCAACTCGTGGGTGGCTTTCTCCTCGCCGGCCCTTTCGTCGTCACCGAGGAAGTCTGGGTGCTCGCCAATAACATGACGACGGGGCATACCATCGTGACCGTCGGGATCGTCTTCGCGATCGGATACGGGGCATTGTACAAGGCCGACGACGATCGGGATCCAGATCGGGAAGCGGAGATCGCCGGGGTGCCGTTACGGTTCATCTCGCTGATGGCGATCTCCTTTGGCTCGGTGTTGATTCTCGCGCTCGCGTTGACGGCGCCAACGACGTTCGCCGCTACCGTCGGCGGCATCGATACGACGGTGGCCCTGGTAGCGTTCACGCTGAAGGCAACCAGTGTGGGGGCGATCTTCAGCGTCGTCGGCGCGGCGACCGCCGATAGCGTGTTCTGAGCCAACGACGAACACGGGAGGATTAAGTCGGCTGGCCCGACAGATACGCGTAAATGGAGTATTCGCTCGCGATCGACGGGGCGCCATCATCGATCGATGGGGGGACCGGCATCCTGTTGCTCCACCCGAGTACCGGCGAGACCGATCGCATCGACACGAACTTCCTGAAGACTGATACCGATCGCTTTCTGGTGATCTCGACCCGGACGACCGCCCGGGAAGTCCAGCAGAAACTCGAGCACTACGGAGTCGATGAGGATCGGGCCGACATCCTCGATACCCTCTCGGTCGAACGGGGCTACTCCCGCCGGAGCGCCGACAACATCCATTACGTCTCCTCGCCGGACGATCTCGATGGCATCATCGAAGTCACCGAACGATTTCTGAGCGAGACCGACGGGAAACGGCGGATCAGCGTCGATTCGATCACCGAGATGGCCTACTACGCCGATGAGGAACGGACTCTCTCGGCGGTCGAACGGTTGCTCGAACTCCTGGACGAACACGATGCCGTCGGACTCTTTCATCTCGCGCCGGAGGTCCACGAGGAGGCGATCGTCGCGGAGTACGAGTCGTTGTTCGACGGCGTGATCGAACTGGGAGAAGACGATACCATCGAGATCCGGTTTTGACTGCCCGTCACGGGCGACACGGGGACATCGATCGAACCGCTATCGATCGGGCTCGGAGACCGACGGTTCGTCATCCAGGTCGTCGTCGGATACCTCGGCGGTCGCCGCGAGTACCTTCTCGGTCCAGCGGCTCGCATACTCGGCGCCGTGTTCGCGGTAGATCGCCGTATCGAGGGCATCGAAGGGGGCCGGCAGATCGAGGTCGTGTTTCACGCCCGCGCATGCCAATTCGGCGGCGTCGGGAAAGGTAGTCGTCCCGCGACCGACTTCGCCGATGACGTCGCTGACCCGCGGTGTGAGCCGTTCGCCGGCGTCGACGTACGCGTCATGGAGGGCCGGATAACGATCGACCCACGAGTCGAACACGTCGCGGGTATAGAGCCCGACGTAGGCGTCATAGAGGGCGGCCGCGAGCTGGTAGCGATCGCCGGGATCGAGCGTCGTCCCAAGCGTCCGATAGTGGTCCTCGAAAAACCCCAAGAAGTGTTCGGGCAGATCGGTGCCGATCTCGACGAACGCCTCGGCGATGAGAAAGTCGACGAACGCCGAGGGCGAACTCCGAGCTCGGGGCTTGATGAGCACCGTCGGCGGGTCGGTCTGGCAGGTCCAGGTCACGCTGCCGTGTTCGGGATACCCGATCACGAGATCCGAACCGGCGATCCGCGGGAGGATTTCCGGGGCGGAGGGGGGCACCCACTCCGTCGGATAGGAAAGCGGCTCAAGTGAGTCGGCCATCGTCGCCAGATCATCGAGAAACGGGGGATCGACGGTGTCGAAATCCCGCTCGCAATCGAAACACCGGGCACCCGGGGCGTGATCGTCACGGATCGACGCCAGTGCCGGGGGTAGCTCACGCTCGGTAAACATTCAAGCCGCGATCGCGTGATTGAGGATGATCGCAACCGCCAGTAGTGCCGAGATACCGACGGTCCCGATCACGATCTTCGTCGCCTGGCTCATAGTCGAAGGGTACGGACGGGGCTATATAAATCCGATCAGTTACGCGTCGGCGACCCGGTGAAATCGGTCCTAATCCGTCCTCGCCGATTCGTCGTCACCGATCCCCGATGCCCGAGCGACGGCTTTCCAACGACCCGACCGAAACCGGACGAAGTTGACCCCGGCTCGAACGTAGAAATCGGCGACGATAGCGACATAGACTGCAAGCAACCCGAACCCAAGGCCGGGCGCAAACGAGTAGTCAAAGACGGTGATCGCCATCCCGGCGGGCAGGGCCAAGGCGGCGATCGGTAGCCGAACGAGGTAGGTGCCGGCCATCGTCCCGTAAAACGGCCAGCGGGTGTCCCCGGCCCCACGGAGGCCACCCCGTAGCGTCCGGGAGATGCTGAACCCGGCGACCCCCAGACCGAACATCTGGATGAACTGGACGGTGAGATCGTGGTTTTGGGCGCCAAAGGCCGCCGCGATGGGGCCCGCGCCGGCGATGAGGACGGCGGCGATCAACAGCTGGGTGATCAGCGCGATGCGAAGGGTTTGCCAGCCATACGCGTCGGCTTCCTCCTCGTCGCCCGCGCCGATGCTCTGGCCGACCAGCGTACTCGAGGCCGTCGAGTAGCCCCAAGCAGGCATCAGCGCCAGCAGGATGACCCGGCGTCCGATCGCATACGCGGCGACGATATCGGTGCCCAACAATGCGAGCAAAAAGAGAAACGGAAAGCGACCGAACGTTTGGGCGAGTCGGGTGCCCGCGAGCGGTAACCCGACGCGAACGATCTCGCCGGCGATGTCGGTGTCCCACTGTTTGCCCCGGATCGGCAACCGAATCGCGTACCGGCCCGACCCCAAAACGACGAAGAAAATGACTGCCGCGAGGACGTTCGCGATCGCGGTCCCCCAGGCCGCCCCGGCGATTCCGAGGCGGGGAAACGGGCCCAACCCGAAGATGAGCACGGCATTGAGGGCGATGTTCGTCGGGAGCGTGATCAACCGGATGTACATCGGCGTCCGGGTGTCGCCCGCGCCCTGGAGGGCTCGCGCCGCGATCATGCCCCAAAACCGGAACGCGACCGAGAGCATGATGATCTTGAGGTAGATCGCCCCCAGCTCGATCGCCCGGGTATCGTCGGTGAGGAGATCGATCAGCGGCTGGGCATACAGCCAGGTCCCGACGGTGATGGGGATCGACAGCATCAACGAGAGCCACAGCGACTGCTTGACCGCAAAGGCCGCCTCGGCGTCCTGTTCGGCGCCCTTGAATCGCGAGACGACGCTGATCGTGCCGCTGGTCAGCGCCAGTGCAAGCCCGAACGGAATGAAATAGTACTGAAAGCCAAACTCCAGGGCGGCAACGGCGGCCGGCCCCAGCGCCAGGCTCACCATAAAGAAGTCCGCGACCCGCAACAGCGTGCGCATCCCGCCGGTGACCATCACCGGGATGGCGAGATCGAACGCCTCCTCGCCTTTCTCCCGATCGACGAGGCCGAGTCGGGCCAGGCCGGCCGGAAAGAGGAATAACGCGTCACGAACCTGCTCACGGAGGGCGGACACAGCTGTCACCTCGTTTGGAACGATCCCCAAATCCTCTTTCGGTTCAACCTAAAGGGACACGCCGGAAACACCGGTCTCCGGCAAGCGGTGGGTGGTCACACAGTCAAACCGGAGAGCAAACACACGACTCCGAGAGTGGCGAAAGAACCACTCTGGAGTTCTTTTAGAGTGACTTATGTCAACTGATTACCACGTATAAGCAATGACAGCGATCACGGACATGGCCCGGCAGTATTCCCGGGTCACCATCGTTGAGTACAGTCTGATGGTGCTTTTAGGCGGGAGCAGTATCCTGCTTGCCTTTGCCCCGGTATCGATCTCGATCAAACAGGTCGGCGTCGCCCTCCTCTTTGGCTTGACGGCCGGTCTCTGGTTGTCACACCTGATCGTCGTCTTAGACAACGCACTCACACAGGCGGACGGTCGGTGAACACAATGAGTGCTGAGAACACATCCTGGGGGCGGGTTGGGAGATTTATTGCGTTGGTTGTGTTGGTATCGGCCGTCTTTCTGACGACCTTCAGCCTCGTCTTCAAGGGACGTGTGTTGTTCGTGCTGGCGATCGCCGTCGTCGCGATCGGGTTGATCAGCATGGTGCTCGGGTTCATGTTATTCGCATTACGGCACTTCGACGAGATCGATTCGACGTATCCCGAACGCGAGGTCAATCGACCGGAGATCGAACTACCGGCAACCACGACACAACCGACGACGGCGACCGACAACGAACAGGCCGCCGAGGACACCACACCGACACAGGAGATTCAACCGGTCCCGCCGTTGATCAATTTCGACGACGAACTCGCCGAGCTCGAGGAGTACTTCGACGACGAACCACCGCGGCAGTATCGGACGTTCCGCGACGAGTATGAACGCCTGAAAACGACTCGCCGCAATCGGGAGTCGATCGTGAGTTCGCTTCGCTCCTCGCTGAACTCCCTCTCAGTGTTGGTCGACGGCGACGAGGAGGCCGAGGCGATCGTGGAGGATATCGGCGACCGGCTCTTTCAGTACATCAAGGCTGAGCCGGTCGATTACATCGAGATCTCGGACGTCGGCTTTTTCCTCGATGGCCAACAGTATCCGATCCCCGATCTCCAAAGCGAGAAGGTGCGGATCAAGGCGACGATCAACAACACCGGCGAGAAATCGAACGTCGTGGTCGTCCTCCGATTTCTCTCGAAGGACGGCGTACAGGTTCGAGAGACGTCCCTTCCGGTCGGCACCGTTGAGCCAAACGGCGTCAAGCAACTGAACACCCGGGTGTACGTTCCGTCGATCGCGACCTCGTATGAGATCCTGGCAACGATTCCGGAGACACCGCGGGCGTTTCTCGACCTGTGAGGGGTCGGGTGGACGGGTGAGAGCGACGGCACTGGGTCGATCGGATTATCGGTTCACGCCGGATCCGCCGGGCGAATAAGGATCGCTGATCGACGACGAGCGAACTTACTGTTCGCGTTTCTCCCCGACATCCGCGACATCGATGACGTACCGGCCGTCCTCCTCGATCGCGATGATGTGTTCGGGGCGATCGTAGAGTTCCATGAGGTTGAGTTCGTACTGGCCCGGCTCGAGGACTTTGATACTCTCGAACTGATCGTTGAGTTCCTCACGAAGCTCCGACAGCGACGGATCCTCGGCGTCGGGGATATCGACGACCGTCTTGTCGTCGTGTTCGGGGAGTTCGTCATCGTCGACGACGGTTCGTCGGGCGTCGGCTTGGGCCAGATCCTCCGGTCCCGTCTCGGAGGTTCCGTCCTCCAGTGGCTCCTCGGGTGCCTCGATGATCCCATCGTCGTCCGGAGTCGGGGGGGCTGACTGGGACTCGTCGGGCCAGGCGTCGAAGTCATCGTCCGTTGGGTCCGTCCGACTCGCCGTCGGGGAACCGGCCGACGATTCAATCGGAGCTGTCGACGTCGATGCCGGCTCGGAGTCCGAATCCGGCGTTGGGCCCGAGTGTGGTTCCGGTTCGGATGACGGGTCCGCTGCTGTATCGGCCTTCTCGCTCGGAATGAACTGGAACTTCTTGCCCCCACAGTCGGGACAACCGGAGAGCATCTGTTTCGAGCCATCGGGAAACGACCGCTGGCAGTTCGTACACTGATGAGGCATCAGCTTAGAGGGTGAATTAGGTCCGGGAGACGAGGGTGCTGATTATCGTCTCGTCTTTGTGTAGGGTCTCGATGCGATCGGCGGGGCCGATCACCGTCAGTTTCGATTCCTCGTTTTGGCCCATCAATCGATCGAGAAAGCCACGCTCGGCCGAGTCGGACTTCGGATAGGTCTCGATCTCGATGCCGCTGAACTCATCCGGGCTGATCTCGGACATCGTCACTTCGATGAGCCGGGATTCCTCATCGGGGGAGAGGCCCTCCTCGAGGATCACGATCTTACCGTCGTGGACCCCATCGAGGATAAGCCGGATCTTCTCCATGCTCGTGAGTCCCTCCATCCGTTCACCGCTGATGAGGTCGAGTTGCACGCCCTCTTTGTCGGCTTGTGTCGCCATCGTATCACCCAAAGTATTCCGCGATTTTGTCGTAGACTTCGTCCATGTTATCGCCCTCAAGCGCCGACAACGGAACGGTCTCGTGTTGTGGGAACGCGTCTTCAATGCGCTTGATATTCGATTCGTCGAGATCGATCTTGTTCGCGAGGATCAACACGGGTAGCGACCGACTCTCGATGATCCCGATCAACATCGTGTTGACCTGTGTGAACGGGTCGTTCGTCGAATCGAGGACGTAGATGACGCCGTCGATGTCCTCCCGGAGCCAGTGCATGGCTTCGGCGACGCCCTCGGTTGCCTCCCTGGAGCGACGAACGGCGTCTTCTTTTTCCATGTCGTAATCCATGAACTCCTCGTAATCGACTTTGGTCGCCACCCCGGGTGTATCGACGATGTCGATCGAGACGGTCCGTCCGTTGCGTTCGATTTCGACGTTTTCCTTGCGCCTAGCCCGCCGTGTCTCGTGTGGAACATGACTCTCAGGGCCGATCGCGTCGCCGGTCCAATCCCGAGCGATCCGGTTTGCGAGGGTCGTCTTGCCCGCGTTTGGCGGCCCGTAGATCCCGATACGTTTGGGTTCCGAGCCGGCAAAGAGCCGATCGGTAACCCGAGAGATACTGTCTTTCAGATTCGTGAGCAGACCCATTCTTCCTCCCGTACCCGGACGGCCTCCAGCGCCGTCGCTGGGTGTTAATTGGGAGACAGCGATGCCATATACTTAAACCTACGTCAGACATCCCGCCGTCGTCGTGTTTTTTCATTCGACACGGACGGTGGATCCGCGAACTTCAGGTGACCGTTATCGCCTTGCTTGAACCACATCGTCCTGAAGAACCCATCCATCGTTGGGCCGGAGCATGCCCGGGATGACCCCTCCCACCCCTTTGTTTCGAGTGGAACCACTAACCCGGATCCTCCCAGATCGATCCATCGAACGAACCCCAGTAATACTAGACTAGTAAAACATAACTGGCAAACATCAAAACGTCAGTATAGGATATATTGCGGTTACTGTTTACATGGGTGTAACATAAAGATTGCTATGACTAGAGTGGGGTGGGGGAGGGGTGTATTTGTTTGTTCCAGTTGAAACGAAGGGGTGTGGGGGTACGTGGTCGGGGAGGTAGTCATCCGTGCTTGTATGTCACAACGGGGTGACTGTGGGGAATCAACGATCACGGCATGGGGATGATCAATC
The DNA here is from genome assembly GCA_034190395.1 of Chewarchaeum aethiopicum (SeqCode). Classification (GTDB taxonomy): domain Archaea; phylum Halobacteriota; class Halobacteria; order Halobacteriales; family Hikarchaeaceae; genus Chewarchaeum; species Chewarchaeum aethiopicum. Next base: position 99,915 of record JAXINS010000076.1, on the reverse strand, counting down.
GTCCTTGATCGTGACGACATCCGTTGACCTGACGGGGTAACTACGGCGGTACTGGGGTGTACCGACCCCACACGGCTTGATGACGGCCCAGTCAAGTCGGTAATCATCGGTTAGTGGGATCGGTGATTTTAGGAAACCGCGCGTACAGCCATCCCGATACGATTGCGGTTCGATCGGTATCGACCACAATAATTTAATACCTTCCCCCACCTCGGGTTCACCTGCATCAACTGGACTCGATCGTGGGGATGTCACCCCGGGAAACGCCGTATTGTCGGCGATTTCCGGCGTATAGGACAGGGGCGATCGGAATTCCACTTGAAATAGGGGGGGTTGCGAACGCAAATCATGTCCGACAAACGACAGACGGGCACCGGTTCGAAGCCGGATGACGAGGAGATCGAACGCCCATCCGATTTCGACTCCGGGGCCAGCAATCGTGGCGAGGTTGAGCTCGACGAGTTCGTCCTCGAGGAGTCGTCAACGGAGGATGAGGGTGGGTTATTCGATGATCTCCTCAGCGGCGAACCGATCTTCGACAACAAGGAGGTGCTCCGGCCATCGTACACACCGGATCAACTGCCACACCGGAACGACCAGATCAACAACATGGCGACGATTCTGGTCGCAGCACTGCGTGGCGAGACACCGTCGAACATCCTCATCTACGGCAAGACCGGGACGGGAAAAACGGCAAGCGCGAAATTCGTCTCGAAGGAACTTGAGGAGACCTCACAGCGATATGAGGTGCCCTGTGACGTGCAGTATATCAACTGTGAGGTCACCGACACGAAGTATCGCGTCCTCGCCCAGCTCGCGAACACCTTCATCGAACAGAATCAAACCTACATCGACGACCGGCTCGACGAACTCGGGACCTTGATCGAGGATATCGAATCGGCCGCCGTCGATCCGGCCGAGACGTCCTTTGAGGATACCGAGGCGATCCGTGATCGCATGGAAACCCTCAGAGCCGATCGGGAATCGATGGAACCGGTTCCCATGACGGGCTGGCCGACCGACCGGGTGTACAACACCTTCTTCGACGCCGTCGATTACCAGGAACGGGTCGTGGTGATCATGCTCGACGAAATCGACAAACTCGTCGAGAAATCCGGTGACGACACGCTATATAACCTCTCGCGGATGAACTCCGAACTCGAAAACTCCCGGGTTTCGATCATGGGCATCTCGAACGATCTCAAGTTTACCGATTTCCTCGATCCCCGGGTCAAATCCAGCCTCGGCGAGGAGGAGATCGTCTTCCCGCCGTACGACGCCAATCAGTTGCGCGACATCCTCCAACACCGCGCGAAGGTCGCATTCAAACCCGACATCCTCTCGGATGACGTCATTCCACTGTGTGCGGCCTTCGCTGCCCAGGAACACGGCGACGCCCGACGGGCGCTTGATCTGTTACGAACCGCCGGCGAACTCGCCGAACGCGAACAGACCGATCGGGTGCTTGAGGAACACGTGAGACAGGCCCAAGAGAAGATCGAACTCGACCGGGTCGTCGAGGTCGTCCGGACGCTACCGATGCAGTCGAAACTCGTCCTCTTTGCGACGATCACCCTCGAGAAAAACGGCGTCCACAACATCAACACCGGCGAAGTGTACAACATCTACAAGCGGCTCTGTGAGGAGATCGACACCGACGTCCTCACCCAACGGCGGGTCACCGATCTGATCAGTGAACTCGACATGCTCGGGATCGTCAACGCCGTCGTCGTCTCGAAGGGCCGCTATGGCCGGACCAAAGAAATCAGCCTTTCAGTCCCGATCGAGGAAACCGAGGCCGTCCTTCTGTCGGATTCACGGCTTGGCGACATCGAGAACGCCCAGCCGTTCGTCCAGGCCCGCTTTGACAGCGGCGACTCCTGAGCCGTGTCACGTCCGGATCGAGACACACCGACCGCTCGCATGACTGTTGTTCTCGGCCAACCGTCCCGATCAGGATCCCGTTTCTTCGCCGTCGTCCTGGGCAATCGCCGGCGAGTGGACGTCGCTATCGAGACCGACGTAGGTGAGATACAGGGTGATCCCGACACCCACCATGACCAGTACGAACGTCAGGATCAGGAATACCTGTGCTGAAATCCCGATCAGCTGGAGCACCGTAATTGCCATGTGATCTCATCACACGGGCGATCCTTTTGAGGGATTCGACCGTTCAAATCGATAGACTGCTACGGATTAGCCTGAGCTCTCACACCTTCTAATGTGACGCAATTCCGATGGGGTAAGATCAATGGACGAGATTTGGAGGATCCGATCAGCTATTCCAATCCCCGTTAATGGCTCACTAATTAATATGGAACATGATAACATTTAACATGGTCTCACACTCGTGAGATCGAACCATCCATGGCTGATAACACACGTGTCGATGAACTGGAGCTCAGTGATACAGAGCTCATCCGCCTGATCAAACACCATGGAGTTGATCGACGGACCGTGATGCAGGTCATCGGTGTCGGAACCCTCGTATCCCTTGGCGCCGGGTCCGCGACCGCAAAACACGACAACCCGCATCCACCGCATATCGATTCCCACTACGGATACCCAGCACCGGAAGACGAACGCTTACCGGGCAAACTGCATCCGGATCACACGGTCGAACTGCATATCGATGGAGCGGCGCTTACAGATCAGGATCAGACGACGCTCCCTTTCCACTTTGAGCCGATGGGCGTCCAAATCGAGGCGGGTGATATTATCCGATTTGACGTGCCGACACCCGAGCATACGATCTCAGCATATCATCCGGGACAGGGCAGACAGCGCCGTGTCCCAGACGACAACCCACCGTTTTCGTCGCCACTCATGAACGCCGGCGGGTTCTGGCTGTATGAATTCGATTCGCCGGGTCTGTATGACCTGTTCTGTGCGCCACACGAGTTGTTCGGAATGGTCATGCGGATCGTCGTCGGTGATCCCAGCGATCCGAATTATGACGGCACCTTCGGTTCCTCGGGTCGGCCACCCGTCTCCCGGGGCGAATTAACTGCCCTTGGGATAACGACGTGGCCGTTCCCAACCGCCCACGAGGTGTTGAACACGCCTGCACTCGCTGAATCGAACATCGTCACCAACGGGCCGATCTCCGTTACAGACGTCGAGAGCGACCTCTGAACCACGCCTCAATACTTTCCACATCCGGTGGTTGCAGCGTCATCGGGTAAGATATGCGCGTTGTATCCCCCAGTCTGTCTCTGAGAATTGTTGGGGATATTTCTCGCAAAACTCCGGACTGCTCCGATCGTCTCTATGCGATCGTGATCGGGGTGTGCTGTGGCTACAACGACGCGAAACCTCGAAGCATTTCCGACCGGATCGAAAGCGTCCCGAACTGTAGCCTGATATGGCCCAACATGGGGATCCGAACTTCCGCCGTTCCCCTGATCCAGTCGGGTCTGACGATGTCGGCGATGTTGCTCACCTGGTCGTACTCGGAGTTCGCGTCACCCTTGGTGATAAATCCCGCATGGGGGGCCGGACAGTTCGGGACCGCCGAACAACTATCCCCCGTGAGATGCTCGGGGTTGGCCTTGGAATACCAGTTTTCGCTTTCGTTGACCCAAAACCGGGCCCGGTGGATAATCGGTGTTCCCGTCGCGCCGTTTGGTTGGAACACGATGACATCGCCGTAATCACCGAACTTCCGATACTCGACGGTTTCGCCGGTCCGGTAGGTCACTACGCCGACACCGGAAGTCGCAAACGACGGCGCCAGCCGGGTTTCTTCCATAATGAACACGAGATCGCCGCGATGCATGTGTGGCGTCATGCTCCCGCTCTCGACGGCGACCATCGGCGGCCAGACGCCGCTGATCCCAAAGAGCAGGATGCCGACCAGGGCGACGATCAGTACGCTGCTGAGGACTTCCCGGGTAAACTGTACGAGCGTCCGATCGGTCGTCCAGATCCAATAGAGCCACGTGCGCAGATCGCGACGCTTCGGCGGCGATCCGTCACCCGAGCTCATCAGTACATGCCACCTCAGAGGGACGGCGATATCAAGGTTCTGTCTCGATGATCCGATGCAGCGGACCCGATCGCGTCCCACGGTCCAGCCGTCGACCGGCGCGTCGGTCATCGCCGGGCGGCCATCGGCGGTCGCTATCCTTTTCTACCCATCGCACCTTCCAGATCGGTGTGTCGCTCGATTCGGCGGTCCGGATCGTCCAGGAACTGACCAGACGTGGCTACAACGCCGACCGCGAGGCCGTGACGCTGCTTGCACGGGCCGACGATCCCGAACGGGCGATCGAACGGGCGATCGAACGGGCTCCGGCCGATACCCTTCGACTCACGACCGATCACGTCCGTCCGGACGACGACGATCGGGATTCGTCCCCCGATACGACCACCGTTTCATCTGGAGACAACACGTCAAATAATTCACCGACTGAAAGCGTCTCTACAGTTGAAACAACAGGGGTTCAATCGACGGAACACGCCGACTCGAACGCCGGCCACCAAAGCGTCTCGATCACGAATAATATGACCGGTCGATCGACGGGGACCGGCACCTACGATGACTTCGTCTCGGTATTCCGTGATCGCTACGAGCAGCTGGCGGGGATGTTGCGCACGCGGGTCAACCGACGGCCGACCTCGGCAGTCGCCGATATGGCCGGTGGCAGCGACGCGGCCATCGTCGGGATGATCAACGATATCCGATCGACGGCGAACGGCCACTGGCTGATCGAGCTCGAAGATTCGAAGGGGACCTTCCCCTGTTTGATCGTCAACGACAAGGACATCGCCGAGCTTGTCGACGAACTCCTCTTGGATGAGGTCGTCGCCGTCGAGGGAACGCTGGCCGACGACGCCGGGATTCTCTTTGTCGACTCGTTGCATTTCCCTGACATCCCTCGGACGTACGAACCATCGACGGCCGACCGGCACGTCCAGGCGGCGCTGATCTCGGATATTCACGTCGGGAGTGAGGAGTTCCTAGAAACGGAATGGCACCAGTTCGCCGACTGGCTACACTCCCCCGAGGCCGAGGCGGTCGAGTACCTCCTGATCGCCGGCGACATGGTCGAAGGCGTCGGTGTCTATCCCGATCAGGACGAGGAGCTTACGATCATCGACATCTACGACCAATACGAGACGTTTTCCGAACACCTCAAAGCCGTCCCCGGGGACTTAGAGATCATCATGATCCCGGGCAACCACGACGCCGTCCGGCTGGCCGAGCCCCAGCCGGCCTTCGACGAGGAACTGCGCTCGATCATGCGCGCCCACAACGCCCAGTTTACGAGCAACCCCTCGACAGTCACCATCGAAGGCGTCGATGTCCTCATGTATCACGGGGTTTCCCTCGATGAGGTCATCGCTGAACTCCCCGAGGCGAAAGCCAGCTACGACGAGCCTCACAAGGCGATGTACCAGCTCCTGAAAAAGCGCCACGTCGCCCCGCAGTACGGCGAGCGAACCCGAATCGCCCCCGAAACGGAGGATTACCTGGTGATCGACTCGGTCCCCGACGTCTTCCATGCCGGCCACGTACACAAGCTTGGCTCCGGTCGCTATCACAACGTCACGGTGATCAACAGCGGTTGCTGGCAGGCTCAGACCGCCTTCCAGCGGAGTGTCAACATCGATCCGGACGCGGGATACGCCCCGATCGTCGATCTCGATACTCTGGATGTGACGATCCGGAAGTTCGTTTGACGCTCCCCGGCCGACGGGTTCACTCCTCGTTTTGGCGACCGCCGCCGATCGATCCACGGCTGTCGGTGGTCACTCGGGCGTGAACCGATACCGGATCGTCGGTTCGTTTTCGAACCGTGGGCCGCCGCCGATTTCGTCGAACCCGGCGTTGGTCGCGGCCGACCGGAGCGGATCGTCGTCCTCGCCGACGAGGAGTTCGACGGTCATCTGTTCGCGGCGGGCGAATCGGATCGGTTCCTCGAGCAGCCGTTCGTACGTGGCCGGGTCGCCGTCCAGTTGAGTGATGTATACGGTTTCCGGCCGGGCGTCGTAACTGACGAACGCCGAGGGAGAATCGTCGACTTCGACGACGCGGACAGTCCGGTCGTGAATGAGGTTTCGCAGGACATCGGTTGGCGTATCGACGAGTTGGCCTAAGGCCTCGGCATCGGCTTCGACGGCATCCCGGACCTCCATACCAACCAACACGATTTGTTGACACTTGACCTCTTTCCTCGTCGTGGTTGATCGGCCCTGGACCTATCCATCCACCCGTCGGTTTGGCGATCGATCGAAGCCGGCGAATCGATCATGGACGATCAGGCGGGTTAGCGTCGATTGCAAGCAGTTATTCATCCGGGGGAGTTACCGCGGGCTATGTACGTCTCTCTCACACCGGAGGTGGTGGGGTGCGACTAGTCGCGAAATTCGGCGGCACCAGTCTGGCCGACGGGACGCGGATCGATCGAGCGGCCGACTCGATCGCTGAAGTCGTCGAGGCGGGCCACGAAATCGCCGTCGTCGCGAGTGCGATGGGATCGACGACCGACGATCTGCTCGATGAGATCCAGTTCGAGGCCTCCGAACGGGATCGGGCTGAGATCGTCAGTATGGGCGAACGGACGAGCGTCCGCATGCTCAAAGCCGCCCTGGACGCCCGCGACATCAACGCCGTGTTCATCGAACCCGGCCACGACGACTGGCCGATCATCACCGACGAACACGGCGAAGTCGACGCCGAGGAAACCCGCGCTCGCGCCACGGCGCTGGCCGGACAGATGGACGACGTCGTTCCGGTGATCACCGGCTTCCTCGCCGAGGACCACGACGGGAACGTCACGACTCTCGGCCGTGGGGGATCGGACACGACGGCGGTCATGCTTGGCCGGGACTTAGCCGCCGATGAGGTGGTGATCGTCACCGACGTTGAGGGGGTTATGACCGGCGATCCCCATGCCGTCGAGGGTGCCCAAAACGTCGCGAAGATCACGGTCGATGAGTTGCGGAACCTCTCCTTTCGGGGGGCGGAAGTCGTCGCCCCGAGTGCGTTGGCCTACAAGACTGATGATCTGACGGTCCGGGTCATCCACTACCAACACGGCGATCTGCTCACCGGGGGGACCGATATCGTCGGCCAGTTTGAGAACCTGATCGATCTCCGCGAACAACCCCTCTCGTGTGTAACCGTCGCCGGGCGGGCGATCCGGAACCAGCCCGGCATCCTCGCCGCCCTGTCGACGGCCCTTGCCGACAACGACATCAACATCGATGGCACCTCGAGTGGGCTCGACAGCATCACCTTCTACGTCGACAAGACCGTCGCCGACCGGGCGGCCGAAATCCTCCACGAGGTCGTCGTCGATAGCGGCACCCTCTCAAGTGTGACCGTCGAGGACGACCTCGCGGTCATCCGCATCACGGGTAGCGGGCTGCCCAATCAACCCGACGTCATCGCCGCCGTCATCAACCCACTTGCCGACGCCCGGGTAGGCATCTGTGATTTCATCACCAGCGCCACCTCCGTGGGCGTCTACCTCGACTGGGAGGACCGTGAGGAGGCGCTCGATCTGATCCAGTCGGCGATCGACTGACCCCGCTGTCGTTGTTCTTCGGAAAACATTAGTAAACCGTCCCGATCGCTCGATCGCTATGGCTGTTACTGCCCTTTGGCCAGCCGGCGGCCCGTCCGTTCGGGGAGGCCAGCCGCCCGCACGGCCTCCTGGACCGTATCGATATCGTACTCGACGCGGCGTTCATCGACCGTGCGCGCATCGAGGTCGATCACGGCATAGGCTGCCCGGGGATCGCTGTCCCGTGGTTGGCCGACGCTGCCCGGGTTGACGATCATACCATCCGAATAGATCTCGTGGTGTTGGACATGGGTGTGGCCCATGAGCAACAGTTCCTCGTCGCCGAGCAGGCCCGGCCTGAACTCCGCCGGATACGTGTAGTGATCCGGGTCCTGTGGATGGCCATGGACCAGCGAGATCCGGCCGTCGGCCAGCCGTGCCTCGACCGGGAGCGCCTCAAGCCACGCCAGCTGTTCTTCGGTCAGGGTTTCCTTGGCGTGGCGGACGCCGGCGCGGGCCATCTGATTGCCCCGGAAGTTCCGGTCGGAGACCACCATCCGATCGTGATTGCCCAGGATCGTGGGGATTTCCCGCTCCCGGACGGTCTCGACACATTCGCCGGGCCAGGGGTTGTACCCGACGACGTCGCCGGCACAGACGGTTAGATCGACCGTCGGCATGTCCTCGAGGACGGCCTCAAGCGCCACCGCGTTCGCGTGGATATCAGAGATGGCCCCGATCCGCATGGTCGCTGGCCCCGTCTAATGCCCGTGACCGTTTAGGTTATCGGACTGACCGACGATCAGTCGCCGTTGTCGATCGCCCACGTCACGTCGGCGTCGGTCCGTTCGACGCCGGCCGCACAGACCGCGTGTTCGAACTCCATTCCGTAGGCTTCGCTGGCGGCGGTCGTCGCGCTGGTCGCCTCGAAGGCGACCGGTTCCGGGGCGTCCTTCTCGTAGGTCGCGACTAAGGTCGGCTCCGCGACGGTGTCGATCAACAGTGCGTCCCGGCGGACGATCCCGATCGTCGCCGTCTCGCCGATTACGCCGGCGATCCGGGGGGTATCGTAGTCGTCTTTCTCGTAATCGAGCGCCAACAGCGCCGACGCCAGGGCATCCCGGGCCGGATAGCCAAGCGAGAGTTTCTCGGCGATGGGATCGACGTGTGATCCATTGCCAAGCACCGCCACCGGTGTGGTATCGCCAGTCGTTTTGACGGTCCGGAGACAGTTATACGAGATGTATGGGTTGTCGGTTTCAGGGGCATCCGGCGTCGGGACGACCGTGAGTACACCATCGCGCTCGATGATCTGTCGGTTGGGAAACGAACGCGACGAGACCCGATAAGCGCCGATCCGTGGCCCGATGACGATAAACCGGCCGACGTACATACCCGTGGGTGAGACACCGATCGGTAAGGTCGTGTCGATCCCAACAGTGGCGGTATCGAAGGCAGACGCCGTCTGTCTACCCGTCGGCGTCGGCCCCGGAGCCGCCGCGTTTCAACTGCACTTTGCTGTCGGCGACCTCGAAATCGACGGCCGCTTCCGCCCGCTTTCTGGCCGCCTGGAGACGATCGCGTGAGGGATCGACGACGGTCTCCTCGAAGTGTACATTGACGAGTTCCTCCTGTTCACCGGTTTCGTCCGTGACTAACACGATATACGTTCCTGATCCCACGCTCAGTCCATCCCTTAGTATATAAACTCGCGTGCCTCGATCATATTATTCTATCGTCCATCTGAAACGTCCTTCGTGGTTCGTGGTTGGGCAGTCGCGACTGTAATCGTTAGTCCTCTTCGTCGGGATCTCGGAGCTGGAACTCCCGCCGTTCGTAGATATCGTTGTCGGCCGTGTCGTCTTTGGGGACGTAGCCGTAGGCCGTCCAGTTGTCGTCGGGATAGACGTGGAGGGATTTGCTTCGAACGGGGCTGTAGACGGCGTGGATCTCGCACTGTCGTGGATCAATGACGGCCGATTCGCCGGGTTCGGTGATATCCGAATCGATGACGTCGAAGGTATACTCGTTGTCCCCGACCTCGGTTCGCTCCAGATCGGCCAGCATGAGATGCCCCTCGACGAGCACTTCGAAACAGGGCCGACCGTGGTGTTCGTGGGGCATCAGCGTGTACTCCGGCGGCCACTCCATAAACCGGATTACGTGTTCGCCTGGATCGCCGATGACCTTCTCGCGGGTGTATTCGTCGGGCGCGGCGGGGTCGGTCGTCACGTTCTCGAAAAATCCATCCTGGTCGATAGCCGCCTTGAGCAGCGCCGGTCCCTCTTCGACGAAGACGTCATCGCCCTGCTCGAGCAACTCGCCGAGTTCGTCATAGACCTCCCGAACCAGCGGGTTCGGATCCTGCGTTGGCGACTGCTGGCTCATAAGCATACTGTGTTAACAAGACACAAAAAGAGGTTACGATATTTGCCGCTATCTCGGAGGCAATTACAATCGCCATCCATCGACCGGCATATCGTCGTTTCGGCTTGAACCGACGGTCGGTTGCTGATCGAACTCGGCGGGGCAGACACGCGCTATCGGGATCGTTCAGGTTCGAATCGCCGCCAGGACCGTCCGGAGCTGATCGAGTCCGTTTGCCACCAGTGCTTGCGGAAATCGTGGCCGGGAATTCGCGAGTGCGTCCTCGAGTGCGGCCGCGGCATTCTCGTCCACGCCGGATCCGTGGCCGCCGAGCACCCGGTCCGGCGTTAGGTCCCCGAGGGTATCCCGTGGTGGATCGAGCCGCCGAAGTAACATCACGCCCAGCCGTTCATCCCCGACGCGGAGGTACGGCGCTGCGCCAACGGATTCGCCGACGACCAGCGTTTCACCGTCGTAGAGACCATACTCGAACCAATCGGCGCCGAGTACGGAACTGATCGCGACTTCGCGGAGTTCGTAGTCCCCCAGCCGATCGCCAGGGTCGATCCACTCGATGGGGGCGGCCAGCTCGGCGGCGACGTCCTCCATGGGTGTCGGAAGATAGACCGGCACGTCGTATCGGTCGGCGAACACGTCCGCGTCCCGTCGATGGTAATTCGAGAGAATGACGACGCCGGTAACCGGACCGAGTTCGGCGAGCAACTCGTCGATGCCCGCCGCATCGATCGGGTCGACGACCCAGACCCCCTCATCGGTCCGGAGTGCATGGCTCGCCCGACGCATGATCTCTTGGGGGTGGGCGATCCAGCCGACGCCGTCGTTCCAGCGATCGATCGGCTCGTATGAGGTCGCCGGGGCGGTCACCTTCGCCGGCATGTCCGATTGATCATCGATCGGGCGCAAAACGTTACCGCCACTCGCCGGGTGATCGCTTGGTGTGTCCCCTCGCCCATATCCGTGGTCCTGGTGGGATCCGTTCTGAACTTTATTTGCGTGTCCCACGAGCGTTCCTGCATGCCTGCGCTTGGATTCATCGGGCTTGGTGACATGGGCGAACCGATGGCGACTCATCTCGTCGATGCCGGCCATGCGGTCACGGTCTATGATATCCGGCAATCGGCGATCGAATCGCTGGTCGACGCCGGCGCGGTCGGTGCCGATTCGATCCCCGCGGTCGCCGAGGCCGCCGAGGTGATCTTTCTTTCCTTGCCGACACCGGCCGATGTCGAGGACGTCGTGGCGGAGCTTGCACCGACGATCGATCCGGGCGATGTCCTCATCGATACGACGACTTCGACACCCCAAACGACGGCGGCAGTAGCCGACCGGCTCGCCGACCATGGTGTCGACGTCCTGGGCGCCCCCGTCAGCGGCGGCACGACGGGCGCCCAGGCCGGTACGCTGTCGGTTATGATGGGGGGTGATCGGGCGGTGTATGAGGCCTGTAAGCCCTTGGTCGACGCGTTCGCAGCCGACGTGTTTCACGTCGGGCCCGCTCCGGGACACGGTCACGGGATCAAGTTGCTCAACAACTATCTCTCGTTTACCGGGTTGATCGCTGCCTCGGAGGCAACATTGCTCGGCCAGCGAATCGGCCTCGATCTGGAGACGATGTGTCGGGTCTTTACCGCCTCGAGCGGCCGTAACAGTGCGACCGAGGACAAGCTCCCGAACCACGTCGCGACCGGGTCTTACGACATGGGGTTTCCCCTCCGGTTGATGGAAAAGGACATCCGGTTGCTTACCGAGTTCAGCGAGCACAACGAGACGCCGCTGTTACTCGCGGCAATGATCCGCCAGCTTGTCGGCTATGCCCGCACCCAGCAGGGAGCGGAAGCCGATATGACCCGGATCTACGATTTCCTTGAGACCGTGATGATCCGCGAGTGAGTCCTTCGGTGTCGTGACCGGTATACGCTCGCTGAACGGAGCGAGATCGTCGATAGGTCCGGCCTGGGACCGCACTTACTGTAACTGGTTGACGAGCGTCCGCATCCCACGCCGAAGTCGTTCGGAGGCAGCGTTCCCCGAGATCCCGACTACCTCACCCACGTCAGCGAGCGACGCGTCCCGGGGAATCTCGAAATAGCCGGCCTCGAGAGCCGCCAAGAGTATCTCCCGCTGGGCCGCCGTGAGGCCGGCCCCCGAGGGAAGGCTCGGTGCCTCCCGAACATAGATCCGGTCGAGGGTTACGTCAACGTCCTGTCGGGCACAGACCTCCTGAAAGGCGGCGAACTCCTCGCGACTGGGGAAGGTAAACCGACACTCCCATCCCTGGTGGGTCGCCGAGAGCTGTTGAATCACGGCCCCCTGCTCGATCAACGTCGGTTGGAGGGTCGTCTCGTTGCCCTCGTTTTTGATCGTGAGTTGATAGAGCCGTTTGTCGTCGAACCGGACGACCCGTTCGGGGGCCGTGGCGGTCGGATCCTCCTCGATGGCCGCCTCGAAGGCCGCGAAATCGTCGCCCTCGGCCCAAAGGAGGACGCGTGATCGCTCGTCATCGATCGGAATCTCCCGCTCCCAGGTAATCCGCATCCCCGGAACGGCTGCAAGCGCCTCGCGAAGCAGGGGGTGGTCCGCCCGGAATTCGGTGATGATCGGGGACGATTGTTCGGACATACGGGCCCATCCGCGGAAAGATACTTAAATAACGTGTATATTCACGCATCAGGCTATTGCTGAACCGCCCGATTCGGTTAATCGCCGGCGAGGCGGTCGGCACTCCCGATGCAGTGTGGACCGCATGGAAAGGCGCGCCGTCGAGAGAGACTGCCAGTCTGTCCAGGCCGAACATGACGGCGCGGTCCCACCTCGATAGGGCAAGGGAGACGAGACCCAGATGATGTGATGGCATCAGCCCTTTGAATATCGGTGTGGGACAATCTGACACTCCGAGAGTATCGGTAAAAATCTTATTCCTACCGGGGATTACTGCTGTCGATTCCGTTACTAACGTTCATGACATTCGGGGCTCAGCGAATCGATGGATCGCTTCAGTCGTCCGTCGGTGAGACACCCCGTTGGGCGTCGGCCTGGCTCGCCCAGAGGTCGGCGTACTTGCCGCTCTTGTCGACCAGGCTCTCGTGGGTCCCTTCCTCGATGATCCGGCCGTCCTCCATGACGACGACACGGTCGGCATTCTGAATCGTCGAGAGCCGGTGCGCGATGACGAAGGCCGTCCGATCGGCGATCAGCCGGTTGAGGCTCTCCTGGATCAGTTCCTCAGTTTCGGTGTCGACGTCGCTGGTGGCCTCATCGAGGATGATGATGGCGGGATCGTTCAACAGCGCCCGGGCGACCGAGAGCCGTTGGCGCTGGCCGCCGGAGAGTTTGACCCCCCGTTCGCCGATCTGGGTCTCGTAGCCCTCCGGCAGGTCAGTGATGAATTCGTGAGCCTCGGCGGCCTTGGCTGCCTCGATGATCCGATCGTCGATCCCGTCGCCGTCCAGCGTCGAAAGATCGCCGTATCCGATGTTTTCCTCGACGGTGCCCGAGAAGAGATACGGGTCCTGTTCGACGACGCCGATGTGATCGCGCAGCCCTTGGAGCGCGTACTCGCGGACGTCCACGCCATCGACCTGGACTGTTCCCGTATCGACGTCGTGGAATCGGGGGATCAGCTTCACGAGCGTCGACTTGCCGGCGCCGGTTTCGCCGGCCAGTCCGATCGTCTCGCCCGGTTCGACCGCAAGCGAGACGCCGTCGACGACGACTTCCTCGTGGCCTTCGTAGCTGAACGTCACGTCCTCGAAGGCGACGTGACCGTCGATCGTGTCGGGAGCGATCGCGTCCTCGGGGGTCTCGATCGTCGGGTCGTAGCCCAACAGGCCGAACACCCGCTCGGCGCTTGACTTGGCGCGTTGATACCGGTTGGCCGTCCGGCCGATCCGGCGCATCGGGGCGTACATCCGGCGGAGATAGAGGAAAAACACCGTAAACGTCCCGGCGGTGATGGTGTTGGGGATCGTTACCGGCCCCAGCGTGAAGGCGCCCGAGACGATCATCGTCCCGCCGACGATCAACACGCCGACGAAGGCGACGCCGGTGAACACGCGGATCGCGGCGAAAAAGCCACGCCGTAGCATGATCGCCTCGACCTGTTTGTCGTGGTAGGCCTGGCTCTGTTCGGCGACGCGCTCGCGTTCGTAGCCGTAGCGATCGAAGGCCTTGATGACTTTCGCGCCGCCGATGTTGTTTTCGAGCCGGGAGTTGAGCCGGGCGACGATCTCCCGGATGCTCTTGTATTTGGGCTCGATCCAGGTGAGGAACTTCATGCTCGTGATCCCGATGATCGGCACCGGGAGCAGGACGATCGCCGCCAGGGCCGGCGAGTACAGATAGAGCACGAAGGCGATACCGCCGACGGTCGCGACCACCCGGATGATCTGGCGGATCTCGGTGCTGAGGAACTGTTCCAAGCGGTTGATGTCGTTATTGAGAATCGACATCGTCGCGCCGGTCTGGTGGTTTGCGAAGAAATCCAACGAGAGGTGTTGCATGTGGTCGTAGGTGTCGTTGCGGAGGTCGCGTTGGATCTTCTGGGCGGTCGATTGCAGCAGATAACGCGAGGAAAATCGGGTGATCGACCGCACCACGTAGGCGACGACGGCGATGAGCGCAAGCCGGTGGAGGAGGTTCAGTCGGGCCGCCTCCGTCGTCATCGGTCCGGCCGTGATGAGCCCGAGATCGGTGAGCAATCCGGGATCGGCCGACTGGTTGATGACGCGATCGATGGCCGCCCCGACGACGATCGGCGGGACGAGCCGGGCGCCACGGGTCAGCAACGACGAGCCGATCCCGACGCCTAACCGGCCCCAGTAGGCCCGGGCGTAGCCGAGCAATCCCAACATCGGATGGCCGTCGACCTCCTGTCGGACGTTCTCGAAGCCACCCGCGTCGTCCGACGACATGGCCAGTCCCACAGTCTCCGGGGGCGAAACACCTACGATTCCCCGCGTAGGTTACCGGAACCGGCGGTCACGAGCCACCCCTGTCGACACCGATACGGCTTTTCCGTGACTCACCGTATACGGTCGCATGCATATCGCGATCGTTCTGTACGATGGTTACGATCAGTTGGACGCCATCGGGCCCTACGAAGTGTTCAGTCACGCAGCCTCGTCCGGGGCCGACATCGATGTCGGGCTCTATACCCTCGAGGAGCAAGCGATCGTCCGATCGAGTCACGATCTTCGCGTTCAGCCGGATGGCACGCTTGATGAGTTAGAGACAACGCCGGATCTCGTGGTGGTCCCCGGTGGCGGCTGGAGTTCCCGGGCGGAGGTCGGAACGTGGGGTGAAGCCGAACGCGGTGACATTCCGAGGGCGCTCACTCAGTTTTACGACGCTGGCGCGGAGATCGCGACGGTCTGTACCGGCGGCATGCTCGCGGCACGGGCCGGGCTTACCGATGGCCGGCCGGCGATTACCCACCACAACGCCATCGAGGACCTCCGGGACTCGGGGGCCGAGGTCATCGACGCTCGCGTGGTCGACGACGGCGATCTCATAACCGCCGGGGGCGTCACTTCGGGCATCGATCTCGCGTTACACCTCGTCGAACGGGCGTTCGGTGTCGATATCGCCGAGGAGGTCGCGACGATCATGGAGTACGAACGAACCGGCGAGGTCCACGTCGCGTAGACACCGCCCAGCATTCGCCGTTCGACGCGACCAAAGAGCCTTGTCGATCCCCCGCGCAGGCGGTGGCGGTGCCCGGTTGTGACACAAAACACGCTCAGAGCACGACTCGAACACGGTGAGGTGAGTATCGGGACCCGGATGCAACACCAGTGGCCCGGCCTCCTGGAGATCATCGGCCAGACGGATGCCTTCGATTACGTGGAATTTCTCGCTGAGTATGCCCCCTATGACCTGCGGGACCTCGAGAACATGGCCCGGGCGGCCGAGCTATCGGGGCTGTCGATGATGATCAAAATCGACGCGGAGAATCGTGGGTTCGTCGCCCAGCGATCGATGGCTGCCGGCATTCAAAACCTGCTGTTTGCTGACGTTCGGACTGTCGAGGACGCCCGCGAGGCCGTGGCTGCCGTTCGGCCGGAACCGGAGTGGAACAACGGCGTCCGATCGGATCGCCGTAACGGCTATGTCGGGGGGTATGCGTCTCCTGCGGAGGTTGTCGAGTGGTGTGCGGATGCCGTCATCGCGATCATGGTCGAAAAGGAAGCCACCGTCGAGAACCTCGAGGCCATCCTGTCGATCAATGAGATCGATATGGTCCAGTTTGGTCCCTCGGATTATTCGCTCAGTATCGGTAAACCCGGCGCCTACGACGCGCCCGAGGTCACGAACGCGGAACAAAAGACGATCGAAACCGCCCTCGATATGGATGTTGCTCCCCGGGTCGAAATCAACCACCCCGAGGAGGCCAAGGCCTATATCGACCGCGGTGTCCGGGATTTCAGCCTGAACACCGATACGACCATCCTTCATGAGTGGTACTCCGAGCATGGCACCGCCCTGGCCGACGACGTGGCCGATCTCACCCGATAGTCCCGGTCACCGGCAATGGGACGGTTCTGGATTGGTAGCCGACATTACCGACCGGTTGATGCCAAAAAAACGAATAGGGTCACCCGGCGACGGATCGACCCCGCCGCGGGAGGCATATCCGGTTTCGAACAACCGACACCACATCCGTCACCGGACACCGCAAGACGTCGGCCGACCGGACGATCCATTGGCTGTCCCGAACGCTCGCTCGCTTGCCGCCTACCGATAATGTTGGCCATAAGACATTTTGTCAAAACACTGTCCAGGCCCATCCATGGGTTGGTCCCCAACAACGACTCGTCGACGAGTGGTACAGCTAACCGGCGCCGTCATCGCCGGCGGATTCCTCGGTACTGGTTCGGCAACGGCCGAATCCGCCACCTGGGAGTCGGTGAAAAGCCCCGTCGATGTGACGCTGTACGACGTCGAAACGACCGCCCGCAACGATTTCGCGTCGGCGGCTCCGGGACCGTGATCGAACGGACCGATACGGGCTGGCAAACGGTCGTCGACGGCGGCCCTTCAGGCAACGGCAACGACGCCTACGGTGCCGATGTCACCGACGATGGCAAACGGCTCTGGTTCGTCGGTGCCTCCGGCGCGATCGGCGAGTACGACGTCGAGACCGGAAATCTCGTCGATCACTCCGCCCCAAACGACGTGACCAATAATTTCAACGACGTTGCCGTGACCGGCAACGCCGACGAGGCGAACGTCTACGTGGCCGGTGACTCGGGCGGCGTCTACTACTCCTTCGAGAACGGCGCCACCGGCAGCTGGAACAGCGTCACGGTCGGCCAGGGGGCCGCGATCAAGGCGATCGATTTCTACGACCCCCGGAAGGGCCACTTGGTCAACGGCAACGCAAACGTCTTCTCGACTGCCGACGGGACGACGTGGAACAAGATCGGGATCGCCGACGCCGACGTTTCGCTGTACGGCGTCGATTCGAACGCGAAGGACGACGTCTGGGTGGCCGCCGGTAGTGGCGTCGTCTATCAGTACACTCCCGATGCCGACGGCACGCCCCAATGGGTTCGAACCAAGGTCGGCGAACCGGGTCTGCGGGACATCGAAGTGGACGCCGGTGACGGCTACGTGGTCGGGAACTCCGAAGCCGTCTTCGATCGTGCGGATGGCGCCTGGTCGCGCGATGAGACGCCAAGCGGACAGAACCTCAACGCCGTCATCGATCAAGCCGACAACGATATCGCCGTCGG
Organism: Chewarchaeum aethiopicum (SeqCode); assembly: GCA_034190395.1. Taxonomy (GTDB): domain Archaea; phylum Halobacteriota; class Halobacteria; order Halobacteriales; family Hikarchaeaceae; genus Chewarchaeum; species Chewarchaeum aethiopicum. Next base: position 82,280 of record JAXINS010000076.1, on the reverse strand, counting down.
TGCTGCCGGGACGATCATCGCCACAAATCCGGACGCCGAAGCGGCAGACAGCTCGACGGACGACGACCAGTCCGGACACGCCGCCCGGATCGAACGTGCCAGCACGAACACGAACGAATCGAAGACGCTCACGTTCACGCTCGAAAACACCGGTGACCAATCCGTCACGTTCCACCAATGGGCACTGGAGACGACTGTGCAAGTCGAGTCGATCCAGCGTAGCGGCGCCGAGGTCACCGTCGATGCAACGGCCGTCGATGGCGATCCGGATGGGTTCCCCGTTGATAGTGAGTTCCGGACGTTCACGGATAAACCGAAACTCCAACCCGGCGAAACGGGCACGTTCGACTTCGGCCAGTACGACAACGGAAACGTCGCGTTGACGATCGAGCCGGCTACCGAACGGCCGGACGGTGAGTACATCAGTGCCTCGTTTAGCTACAGCGACGGCACGGCGGAGACGTTCTACTTCAGGATCACGAACGTCAACTCCTGATCGACGACGACAGCGTTGGTAGGGTTATTACGCCAGTGTCAGGGGCTGGGGGTGGGCGGATGGTCGTCGAGCGCCGCCTCGTCGGGGTCACAGCCCCAGCCGGTTCCTTCGGGCAACTGCAGCTTCCCGTCACGGTATTCCGGGGTCGTGGTAAACAGGTCGTCGTCCCACGGGAGGCGGTCGATATCGGTCTCCATGATCCGCAGGTTGGGGACGGCCGCTGCCCAGTGGGCGTTCATGAACGTGCCGAGATGACTGTAGTAGTTGTGCGGCGCCACGTGTAGCTGGTGGGCGTCGACCATGGACGCGATCTTCGTCGTCTGTTGGACGCCGTTCCAGAGGGCATCGATGATCACCACGTCCATCGCTCGTTCGTCCAGATAGGGCACGAACGACTCGTGGGGGACTAAGGCCTCACAGGATGCGATAGGAAAGGGACTGTCCCGTCGTACGTCGGCCAGCGACGCCGCGTTGGGCGAGTCGATCTCGACCCAGAACAGATCGAAGTCTTCGAGCGCCTGCAGCATGCGGACGTAGCCCTCTGGCTTCATGTTGTAGTTCAAATCAAGGAGGATATCCACGTCCGGACCGGTTCCCTCACGGAGGGCGTCGAGATACTCCCGTTGGGCCGCCAGTTGATCGTCCTCGATGGTCAGCGACGGATGGTGTGGGCTTCCAAAGCCCGGCGCCCATCCGGTCGGTTCCTCGCCGCGGAAGTCGAAGATATTGGTCTTCACGGCCGAGAACTGGCTTTCACGGACCTCCTCGCCGAGGGCGGTCACGTCCTCCAGCGTACGCACTGGCTCGTAATAGTCCGGCCGAGTGATGCGATAGCTGCCACAGTGTGACCAGTACACCGGAATCTCCTCGCGGACGGCCCCGCCCAGTAAATCAACGCAGGCAACGCCCATCTCCTTGGCCTTCGCGTCGAGCAGGGCGTTCTCGATCGCCCCGATGGCCATCGCCCCGACGCCGGTATAGGACTGGCGTACCTTGGGAACGAGACGCGATCGGATCCCCTCTACGTTGTTCACTGATTGGCCCACCACCGTCGATGCCATGTCCTCGATGACCGTGGTGATGCCGGTAGCCCCCAGATTTTCGTCGTATTCGCTCCACCCGACGACGTCCTCCTCGGTGGTGATGCGGACGAAGTGATAGTTGCGCCAACCGGCGTCGCAGTGTCGGGTCTCGACGGATTGGACTGTGCTCATGGTACCCCCACACGTCACTTGAGGGGAATAAATACGTTCCGTCCGGTCAAGTCGTATCGGATCGGTTAGCTACGCTCAGGTACTCACGCTCCGATTTTCGATCCACACGGTCGTTGTCGCGAGTGAGTAGACAGCGACAGCGACGGCAGTCGTTCACCTGGGCCACTCCTCGACGAGGAAGACGCGTGCTGGTGCTCCCTCACCGCGAGCGAGCTTGATAGGCACGACCCAGGTAACGAACTCGTCGGCGAGTCCCTCGAGATTCGCGACGTTCTCGACGATGACCTTCCCGTTCTCACAGAGCGTGAAGTGATTGGGATACTCGTGTCCCGCGTCGATCGGGGTATCGGTGATGAGCCCGCGACAGTCCATATCGACGACGTACTGCGAAACCGCCGGCTCGTAGTAGGGATTTTCGAGGTAGTAGTCGGTGTCATCGATGTAGTCGTCCGCCCAGCCCGTGTGAACGAAGAGATACTCGCCAGGATCCGGGTCTCTAGGGAGTCCGGCCCGAATGGTCTCGAGGGTGATCGTTTCGCCGGCGGTGACGGCGCCCCGGACATCGGCCCGGACTGTCGGGCGGACGAGCGACTCCAGTTCGATGTCACCGATGTATTCGCCATTCGGATCGAAGTGAAAGGGAGCATCGACGTGGGTGCCCACGTGGATGGTTGAGGTGATATAGTCGCTCTCGTAGCCGTCGGTCTCGTCGTTTCGACGGACTCCGCCCTGTCGAAAACTCGGAAGGCCGGGCGGCACGACGGTGTTCTCGTCGACGGGGATGCTCAGATCGCGGAATCGCATGCCTCCTCCACCGGTGCCGGTAGATAAAAATCCACCCGGGAACGCTGTACACCGTTAACTTCGCGAAAGAGACTGAACGCTTCGGGTCCTATCGGCTCGACTAACGTTCCGTCGTACCAGCGCGATATGCCCCTGCCTGTCGTAGCTATCGGGGACAGTATCGCTGCCGGGTGTCAAGTAATCTCGTAAGCAACGACGGCTTCAACCTGATATTCGCGATCGTCGACACTCGCTATCTCGACCCCGCGAAGCTGTGTTTCCGCCCATTTCACCTCGCCGTACTTCTCTTCTGCACGATCGATTGCATCATCGGCAGCCGCGGTGAAGCTTTCAGTACTCGAGCCGATGATCGTCGCCTTTTGGTACGCCATTGTAATCCGGAATATTTGGTCGATTTCTTATATTTTCCTGGGTCCGTTCAGTTCTTTGAGCCCCATCGAAAAGTGGCAGTAACCCGTACTGACAGCTATGCCACCATCCCGTGACGAGTTTGAGCGTCTCCTCCGTCGGCTCTCTGTAGAGGAGTTCGTCTCGCTCGTCGCCGACCTCTGGTCGGCCCGGGGATGGAACACGACGATCGACGGCCAGGTCGTAATCGCGACCCGAGAGGACCCCACGATAGAGCGACAAACGCTCTGGATACGCCACACTGCCCCTCGGCTGGCACGCCCGACGTGGGAGACCGATCGATCAAGCATAACGCATGTTGTCACAAGCGGGTCGGAGTCCGCACGGGCGCGATCGGCCGCGTGCTCCCTCGATGCGGATCTCCTTGACGCTGGCCATCTCCGCGAGATGGCCCTGTACGCGCTCGACGACAACGCCCGTGAGGATCTCTTTCGGACATACTTCGGCCGTCCCGTGACCGCCGAGAAGGGGTCGGGCGGCACGAAGGATACCGTGGCGGACCTTCTCGACGGCCGTCCCGGTGTGCTCATCGCCGTAGTTATTCTGCTCATCATCGGTGCCGCTACTGGCACGATCGTGCTTGGCGCTCCGTGGACACCTGAGACAGCTGTCGCCCCGACGATAACCGCGCCCACGACCCCAGAATCAGCACCGACCGAGACGGCGACGCCAGCATCTACCGAAACAACGGTTCCGGATTCGGGGGGCGCGATTGGGTTGGTGCAGTGGCCGCCAGGGCTTAACGCCACTGGCATTGCCGATCCGGGGCGGCTCGCTCAGGCTCACTCCCGGCGACTCGCCGATACCTCCTACACCTACCGGCAGGTCGAGCGGATCGAAGCCGCGAACGGGACCGTCCTCAGCCGTACGACGCTCGTGATCGCCGTCAACGATGAGACCCGACTGGTCTCCATCGAACGGGCTAACCCGGCAAGTGAGCAGCCCCAAGCTCGCACAATCTGGTTCAACGAGACCATTATCGTCGAGCGGGAACAATGGGGAAATGACACACTGTATCACCAGTTGACGGGCTACCAGCTGAGAGATCGCTGGCAGAGGCTCTCTGTTAAAAAAGGGACGTGGTTGTTTGCTCACCTTCGTGCCGGGACCATAGACCCACGATACAGTCGTCGATCGATCGAAGACGGGACGGCCCGCTATCACCTGTTTGCCAACCGGATCAAACGCCCGGATCGCTTTGCGGCCATTGAACGGGTGGCATCGCCGAGGAATCTCACCATCTGGATCCACGTCGACGCCCCAGGCATTGTCCACGATTACCGGCTCACCTACACTGGACGCATTGACGGCCAGCCCGTACGGATCACTCGGACGGTGACTTATTCGGGGATCGGATCGACGGCTGTCGAGCGACCACCGTGGTATGGACGGGCGACCGGGAACCGTACCCTACCGTCCCGGTCGGAGTAGCTGGATGGATTGGGTCGGCGGTGGTGCAGAACGATTATCATAGCGTGATGGTTGGACTGGCGCCATCGTTTCCACGGTGATGGTTAGCGAGTGCGACGGCCAGTCGCAGGCAGAGGGCGATGAAGACATGTGTTTTGACTCTTACTCGGCCTCGGACCCGCGGGGTCCCGAGGCCGAGATCCTTGCAGACGCCGATCGCTGTTTCAATCCGTGAGCGTTCTGCGTACGTCTCCTCAAGTTGGCGTTGCCAGAGACGGACTGTGTCGCTGTGTTGGGTCATGAACACAGTGCCCGCCCGCGTGCGAACTGCGTCCCCGCCTCGACGTACGCGTCGTCGCTCTCTTCGCCACAAGACACACTTTGAACCGGATCCTAAATACTGACAGTCGATTGGTCATCTACAGATAAGCAAGGCGAATGCCTCGGGGCTTGACTCAGAGGTACGTCACACGTATCATGTCTCATAGGGGGAGAAACGCTATGCCTGTACGATCCGGCGTGACCTTGACGCGTCTTTTCGAGGAACACCGGTTGAATGCAATCCTCGCATGGGGCGGGTGCGGTGTCCTCGCTGGACTCGCGATATGGGAAATTGCTCGGGGGAATGTGCGTTGGGGGATATTCGTTCTTTTTGTCGCCACTCTCGCGATCCTCCCGGGGCCGTTCTATCGATCGCTAACGACAACGCTCCCGTGGGAACTCATCGGCCTCATTACCGCAGCCGCTGGATGGCGATTTTTTGTTCCGGGATCTGAACTCGCACTCTATGGAGTGACGGCCGGCGCGGCGGTGGTGATCGCGACCGAACTCCACCTGTTTACAGCGACGCGGATGAACCATCGATTCGTCGTCATGCTCGTCGCTGTCTCGACCGCCGCCGTCGCTGGCGGATGGGCGCTGCTCAGCTGGGCCGCCGACGTGTATCTGGGAACGAACTATATCACAACCAACGCTGAACTCATGGGCGATTTTCTCGCCGCGGCGATAGCAGGTGTGATCGTCGGTATTCTATTCGATCTCTACGTGCGATGGTGGGAGACACGTATCGATCGCCTGACGCCCGTCTTCGCCACACAGGAGGAATGGGATCCAGATGAGCGATGACTCTCGCGGAGTCTCATCTCCTCGGCTACTGACGCTTCCTGAACGACGACGGTCTCGAGCGGCACGCATCATGCAGGGTCTCATGGGGATTGCGATCGGCATCGGTATTCTCCAACGCAACGTAGATATCCTCCTGAATGCGACCGGTGGACTTGTAGTCACGGTCATCCCGGCGGTCCTCGAACGGGACCATCGGATCCCGCTAGATACCCGCCTTTCACTGTGGCTCACCATGGCCGTGTTCTTGCATGTGGTGGGGGCTGTCGGGATCCCGGGTGTCCCCGGGAATTTCTATAGCGATATCTGGTGGTGGGACCATTTGACCCACGCTGCCAGCGCGTCACTGGTGGCCGGGATCGGATATGTAGTGTTGCGCGCGATCGACGAGCACAGCGAGAGCGTGATGTTGCCCAAAAAGCTGACCTTCATATTCACGCTGTTGTTCGTGCTTGCCTTCGGTGTCTACTGGGAAATCTTCGAATTCGCCGTTGGTCACATCAAGATCAGCGGGGAGAGCGCACTCACCCAGTACGGCGTCGAAGACTCCCTCGAAGATCTCGCCTTCGACGCTATCGGCGGCCTCATAGCAGCCACGCTCGGGGAAATTCACCTCGTCGGTACCGACGATGCATAGCATACTCACGATCGTATTGGACAACAACGACATCCTCCGTGGCGGGAAGATCGTTGTTTCCTCGCGTGTGGGGTCGGGCGCGCCCACACCGAAGGCAAGCCCCCCGTGTTACAGCTGTCTAAGCAGCTTATGTCCGTTGGATTCGGGGACACGAATACGAGGCTGATGACCTCCACGCGAAACCAAGCGCGCCGTAACGGGTCCGTCCTACAATCAGCACGATACACGCAGGGCTGTAGGGATTCGAACGCCCGAAGTCATAGTCCGTACTGGATTCGAACCAGTGTCGACGGCCCCAGAAGCCGTCAGGATTGGCCACTACCCCAACGGACTGTACCAGAAAATTGACGGAGAGCCTACTTATCCTTGTTGAAACCAGGCGTGGTCGTCGACGGAGACGCCACCAGTCGACCGGCCCGATCGTCGATAGCCCCGCTCAAAATAAACTTAATCTGATAGCTATAGCACATAACGAATGAGATATTGCATACGTAAGCCGAATATCGGACCTTACTAAAATATTTTTTAGCTAACATATTTAGGTCGATAGGCCTGAGAGAGAGACATGGCACGTGACCACCAAGCCTCTATCGAGGCGCCCCCGGGACGGACGCCGGGATGGCAACCGCTTCACGAGACCGACCCGCCGGTCCCGAACCGGTCGATGGAGACGGCCGACGGTGACGTCAACGAGACCGGGACGACGATCGTCGCCCTCCAGACGGCCGAATCAGTCGTGCTGGCCGCCGATCGCCGGGCGAGCCTCGGTGGTCGGTTCGTGACCAACAAACGGGTCCAGAAAATTGAGGATGTCCACCCGACGGCGGCGCTTGCCCTCTCGGGGGCGGTCGGCCACATCCAGCGGTTCACCCGGATGCTCCGGGCGGAAGCGGCCCTCTACGAACAGCGTCGGGACGACCGGATGAGCATCGACGCTCTTTCGACGCTTGCCGGGAACGTTCTCGGGAGCATGCCGCTGTACGTCTCGCCGCTGCTGGGCGGCGTCGACGAACAGGGCCCCCACGTGATCACTCTCGACGGTGGTGGCGGGGTGCTCTCCGACACCTATGCCGCCGGTGGCAGCGGGATGCAGGTCGCCTACGGCCTGCTCGAACGCCAGTACGAGGTCGGGTTGTCGATCGAGGACGCACAGTCGGTGGCCGGTCGGGCCATCGAGGGCGCGACCGAACGGGACACCGCCAGCGGCAACGGGCTCACGGTGGCGACCGTCACCGACGAGGGCGTCGATATCGATGAATACGACGACATCGAGGCGGTGATCTAAATGCAAGGCAACGATCAGCAGGCCTACGACCGGGGGATTACCATCTTCTCGCCGGACGGCCGGCTCTACCAGGTCGAATACGCCCGCGAGGCCGTCGAACAGGGCGCCCCGGCCGTCGGCGTGCGGGCCGACGACGGCGTCGTGCTGGCGGCCCATGCGCCGCGTCGGTCGTCGCTCATTGAGGACCGCAGCATCGAGAAACTCCACTCGATCGACGATCACGTCACGGTCGCCAGTGCCGGCCACGCCGCGGATGCCCGCCGGCTGGTCGATATCATCCGCCGGGCCGCGCAGGGCGAGCGGTTGCGCTACGGCGAACCCGCGACGGTCGAGACCCTGGCGACGACCGTGGCCGATCACATCCAAGAACACACCCAGACCGGCGGCGCCCGTCCGTACGGTACCGCCCTCCTCGTGGCCGGCTACGACGAGACACCCCAGCTGTTCGAGGTCGATCCATCGGGGGCGATCGACGAGTGGCGGGCCGATGCCGTCGGCCGGGGAACGAGCGATCTGGTCGCCCATCTCGAAGAGCACCACGAACCGGCGATGACGACCGACGACGCGCTCGGGCTCGCGATCGAGGCTCTCGCGACGACCGTCGATGACCTGACCGCCGACGGCATCGATGCCGGCATCATCGGCCAGGATGGCTATACGGCCGTCCCGACCGATCGTATCGGGACCTGGTTCGACGAGTCGGCCTAATCTCACCGGACACCGACCGGTCGACGGTCAGCCGGCCGGTCAACTCGCCTGGCTGTCGTGACCGCTCGTGAACGTCCCCGAAAGGATCGCCTCGGCGGCCCGACGGCCCGCCGGTGTCAACACGTACCCATCGGATCGTTGCTGGATGAAATGGTCCGTGAGCTGGCGGAGATGATAGGCAAACCCGGCGGAGCTGTCGGCCTCGACGGCCGTCTGTAGCGACGAAAACGAAAGCGGCGTCTCCCCGGCCCGTTCGGCGTCCAACAGCGCGAGCAACACCGCGATTCGGAGCTCATCGGCCAGCGTCTGAAAGGCCTCGCTTGGGGCGAGTTCGTCCTCCTCGGCCGGCCGAACCTGGGGCTCGTACCCACCCACCGTGATCTCCGAGGATACCGAGGGGTGGCCGGATTCCTCACGGCGCCCCGCGTCGCTATCGGTGGGTTCGGGCATCGTCGGTTCTCAGGCACCGAGCGTAAAAAACGTCGTGGCAGCGGCAGTCTCTCGGTCGACTCGGGACCCTTCTGGTTCGACGCTCCACGGCCACGAGCCGTTCTCAGAATGGATAATTTGAGGCATACCTTCTTTTACTTCGTCCCCATAGTGGTAACTACCCCGTCGGAGGTCGCCGCCACGGCGATCAAGTATCCGGCGCGCCCACCGCCCGGGGCGGTAATACCGGGGGTCAGCCTCCCATTACTATCTGTCATACTGTGTGTGCCCTCCGCCCCGCGGTTCGGGGCGGATTCACTTGAAGGGAAACAGCTAACGCGCCGTCCAGTCCATGAGCCGTCATGGACGTGACCGTGCTTGGCTCGGCGAACCCCTGTCCCCAGCCCGAGCGTGCTGGGACCGGCCTCGCCGTCGAGATCGCCGATGACACCCTCTTAGTCGACACCGGCCCGCTCACCAGCTATCGGCTGATCGAGGCCGGTTTCGATTTCGCGGCCATCGAGGACATCTTTTATACCCATCACCACATGGATCACAACGTCGATTTCTTTCACTTCGCGTTGATGTCGTGGTACATGGGCCGGGATGCGCTCACGCTGTACGGCCCCACCGGCACCCAGGACCTCGTCGACGGGTTGTTGACGGCTTTCGATCGCCACATCGAGGACACCGCCCAGTGGCGACACCGCGATACCGGGGGGCTTACCGATATCTCGGTCGTTGCCGTCGAGGAGGACTTTACATACCGCGGGGAGGGCTGGACGGTGACCGCCTGCCCAACGGATCATGCCTATGCTCTCGATGTCTTCGCGTACCGCTTCGAGGAAACGGCGACCGGCGAGACGTTCGTCTTCTCGGCGGATACGACCCCGCTTGATCGGCTCGTCGAGTTCGCCGCGGATGTCGATCTACTGATCCACGAATGTAATATCCAGGGCGCCGAGGAGACGCCACTTGGCCGCGGCGAGGTCCACGATCGGTATTTCGAGTCGCCCTACGCCGAGTATTTCGAGTGGGTGCTCGGGGACGTGACCCAGGACGAGCTCGATGACCAGCTCCACACGTCCCCACGGGAGGCCGGCGAGATCGCCGAACGGGCCGGTGTTGACACGCTCGTCCTCACCCACCTCAACGCCCGCCGGAACCCCGACGATATCGCCAGTGCGGCCAGCGGGGCCTTCTCCGGGACGGTACGGGTGGCGTCGGATCTCGCCACCTATTGACTCCACTAGGTGACACGTCGGTGCCGACGATCCGGACTAGCGGGTTGGGTGACTAGTCGGTGGATCTATTCGGTCGCGGTCCTATCGACGTAACGACAGGCATGGTGGCGATACCCCGGACCGACCATCGCGGGCTCGCGGGCCGGTGGGGCCGATGACCGTCTCGACGGGTGCCGTCGTCGAGTATCATCTCCGGCAACTGGACCAGCCGGCCCTCACGGAGTTCATCGCGGAGCTGTGGGCCGCCCGAGGCTACGACACCCAGGTCGAAGGCGAGGGCGAGGAGTCGGTGGTCATCGCGACCAACGCGGGGCAATCGACGACGCTATATCCCGTGACCGGCGGTCGGTTCGACACCGGGACGCCATCACTTCCCGATCGAGCGATCGACGCCGTCGTTGCCCCTAAAAGGGGTCGACACGCCCGTCGGATCGCCGATCGCACCGACGCCGAACTTCTCGATGCGGCGGCCGTCCGCGAGATGCTGTGGTACGCGATCGACCGCTCGACCCGGCGACAGCTCTGTATCCACCATTTCGGTGATCCCCCTGAGAACCTCCGGCCGCCGGTCCATACCCGCGTCCGGGCGGGCGTGACGGCGGTTGGCTCCTCGACGGCGGTCGTCTCGATCGTCAGTCTCGTTCTTTTGGGTGCCATCATCGGTGGCGTCACCGGTGTCGGTGACACCCCACCGGAGTCGACGGCGCCAACACCCAGTGACACGCCGACGCCGGCGACGGATGCCGAAGCCGACACTGAGACACCCGGGACGGCCGCGCCGCTTTGGAACGTCCCGGCCCCTGGGGTGACACGGGACGGCATCACGAACATCTCGGCGCTCGCTATGGCTCACGAACGATCGCTCGAGAACCGTTCGTATACGCTTTGGCTTGACTTCTATCAACCACGGGACGGCGATATCAACAACTCACGGGTCCAGCAGGATATCGATATCGCGGTCGCCGACGGTCGCTATCGGATCGATCTATCGGTCGAACCGGTGGATTCGGGGGCTCGGCGGTCCGTCCGAACGGTGTATTACGACGGCCTCGCGTGGTACGTTGCCAACACATCCGGCGAGAACGTCACGTACCGCCGCACTACCTCGCTGGCCTCATCGACGGCGCTTGCGTACAATCCGTTCGTCCTCGAACAGTCGTTGGTACTACAGTATCTCTCCTCCCCGCGAACGGAGGTCGCCGGACGGGTCGTTGACAACGGACGGACTTACTACCGGGTCGTCGGTCACGGCCCGCCGTCGGGGTTCACCGATGTCTGGGGATATACCGCCGTCGCGACGGTTGATCGCTACGGGTTCGTTACGAGCCTCAGAGTTGAGTACACCAAGATCGCCGATACGGGGACCTATGAAGTCCGCTTTACGGCCACCTACGACCGGCTCGACAGCACGACGGTCGAGACACCGGCGTGGTACGATCGTCGGTTCGGGAACCGATCGAATACCGCCAACGATGCGATCAGGATAACCGAACGACCGCCGGCGTATTGATGGCCCATCCGGCCGACAACGCGTTCGTGCATTAGCGATCGAGCGATCACGATCGGAAACCGGCCTACACGGGCGTGGCGTTGATGGGCCGGCCGACCGTATTCGACAGCTGATGTCGACGACCTGTGCGCTCTGTCGCCGGCGGTTTCCGACCGAGCGCATCGATGATCCGCAACTCATCCAGGAACACCATCTCGTTCCCGAACACCGGGCCGAGAGTCCGACGGTTTTGCTCTGTCGTCCCTGTCACAAACAGGTCCATGCACTGTTTACGAACGGGGAACTGCAGGCCGATTACGACTCGATCGAGGCGCTTCGTGGGGCCGACCGGCTTGCGGACTACCTCGATTGGATCCGCGGGACGGACAAGCTCGACATCGATGTCGACACGAGCCGGCACGTTCGTGATCGGCGCTGACCGATTACGAGCTAGTACTGGTGGGTGGTGCCGGTATTTACCGATATTCCAGCACTCCTTGCTTGTCGTGAACTGCCGTGTGACCGGCCGTCCGCAGGCGTAACGGATAAATAGGGGATTTCATCCTAGTCACATATACGGGGTGAGTACACGGCATGCCGGTAGTCCCCCATTATCCCTCGGACGAACCGGAAAAGGAGGATAACGCCCCGAACGTCGATGAACTCATCGAGGACATCCTCGGTGGTGACGATTCGGGCCCGACGGTGCCACTCACCACGACATCCCGCCGTGCACCGTCGTAGTCGTGTCAGAATCATCCCGTTTCGACATTTCCTCACCGCGATTATAATCTAGGCGCCACCGGATTCTCGATCCGGACTGTTCGCTCCGGTCCCCTTCGTGGATTCAGGCCCCGTCGTATCGTGTAACGACGGTCTCGATGGCATCGGCGCCGAATTCAACGGCGTCGGTCGGGATCCGTTCGTCGGCGGCGTGGGCCAGATCCAGCAGATCGAACGCTTTGGGGAGTTTCATCGGGGTGTAGCCGTACGACTGGATACCGATCCGGGCGAGATGCCGTCCGTCGGTCGCCCCCGAGAGCATGTAGGGGATGGCCGTTCCCTCGGGATCGGCGTCTTCGAGGACACCCCCGAGCAGATCGAACAGGCCGGCATCGGTTTCGGCGGGGAATTCGTTGAAGTACCGCGGTTCGAGTTCGACGTCGATCTCATCGGGGATGACCGCCCGGAGTTCCCGTTCGATGTCCGCGTCGGTTTGACCAGGGATCAGCCGACAGTCCATGGTCAACTCCACTGACGCCGGGATGACGTTGACCTTCTCGCCGGTGTTGATCACCGTCGGGTTGGCGATGTTGTGCAACAACGGATCGAGCATGTCGGCGACGGCGTCCTCGCCGTTTGCGGCCAGTTCGTCGAGCGCGTCGTCGGTTCGCTCGGGATCGAGCAACGCCCGCAACTGCTCGTCGGTCGGCGGCGATAGTTCCTCGGCCATCCCTTCGATCATCGACTCCACCGTCGGGACGATATGGACGGGCAGCCGGGATTCATCGACGGCCGTGATCGCTTTGGCCATCTTTGCCATTGCCCCCCCGGAGTGGGCCGACGATCCGTGACCGGCGGGCCCGGTGAACGTCGCTTTCATCGGACAGGAGACTTTCTCGTTCATCTGGATCGGGTAGAACCGTTCGCCGGCGATTTCCGTCGAGAACCCACCGAACTCCCCGATGGCGTACTCGACGCCCTCGAAGGCGTCGGGGTGGTTCTCGACCATGAATGCGGCGCCGTCGGTGCCGCCGGCCTCCTCGTCGCTGAGGATACAGAGCACGAGATCACCACCGAGATCGATGTCCTCGACGGCGGCCCGCAGATAGGCGGCGATCATCATCGCGACGCCACCCTTCATATCGAGAGCGCCCCGCCCCCAGACGAAGTCGTCCTCGATGACGCCATCGAACGGCGGGTGGGTCCAGTCTTGGCCTTCGGTCGGCACGACGTCGACGTGGCCATAGAGCAAAAGGGCGGGGGCGTCGCCGCCGGATTGACGGGAGACGAGGTTCAGTCGGTCGGGATCGTTCGCGTAGGTCTCGTATTCGAGACCATAGGCCTCGAGGAGATCGCCGATCCACTCGACACACGCCCGTTCGTCGCCGGGTGGGTTCGTGGTGTCAAAGCGGATGAGTTCCTGGAGGAGTGCGACCGGTCGGTCGTGGATGTCGGTGTCGATCGGCGGGGACCGTGTCCTTTCGACGTCGGACATAGCCCTACGACAGCCGGCGTTGACAATAAGCGTGGGCGGTTCGACGACGGGTCGTTTAATCGATCATCGGCTGCCTGGTCGCCGGTGGTGCGCTCTCAGCGCCCAGTGTAGCTTCACGGCTCTCGACTTGTATGTTCCCTTCCCTGGTTAGCGTCGAGAATCTCACATTCTGACAGAAATAGCGTGCAAGGAGTAGCGAGTGTATCGGTCATGCGTCTTCCTGTCCCAGGAGTAGAGGGATGTTTCCGGCATTTCCCATCTTCCGTTTTGGTTCGTCTACAGTGGCGCGGGTCTTACTGGAGTCTGCGAATTCAACGGTACGGTCGGAGATTGTGTCTCAGAAGGCGATTTCATCGCTTTTCTAAGGTGAGGTGGTAGAGGTTCTCAGGCCCATATCCCACCGCAGCGATTTCCCAGTCCGTGTCGTTGGTTGCGTCGCGGACACGCTCGGGTGTAAAAAGCCTGTACAGCCACGGTTCCCCAAGCGTTCCATCATACTCCATCTGGAGGAGGCGATAGGCAAGGCCATCCGATGGGTCGCTGTAGTAATCCAGTTTATTTTCGTCTGCTCGTGGTCAGGGTCGCACCCATCGATGATAGCAGTTGCATTTGCCGTTGTGACGTAGGCGAGATCGTCAAGAAACTGTTTGAGTCCCTGCATCGACCGACAAAGGCTCACTTGAGTTCCGAACGCAATCGCCGATTTAAATCGATTTTCGTCGAACGTATCAGGGAAATTAAACATGTCTACCTGTCGAGCGTCGTTTACACCGCGATCACGTAGTACCTCGACTAACATTTCGTTCTGCTCGATCGAGACGGTCTCGAACTGGTCCTGAAAGTAAAGTGAATGTCGTCCAGCACCTGCACCTATATCCAAGAGGGGTCCGTGGAGGTAGGATTCCAGTCAACTGTCGCCATCGATCACATCGAAGTAGTGCTCGATCCCGACCTCTTCGGTTTCTTCGCCTCGTCGATAGATTAAGGAGTCGCGCATTTCATCGAAATGGTAATCGTAAAGGGCCTGTGCAAATGGGTCAGGCATCTCTGTGCTGGATTATCTTTCCGCCTTAGATCAAAGTGATGTTAGATTGTCCCCCGGCGTCATCCGTCAATAGAGCAACTGGACACTTTATCCGACACCTACATTGAGAAGTATGATCGATACGCGTCGTCCATCTTGCACACAGTTTCTGACAACTCACGGGTAGGTCAAACTCAACCGTGCAAGACGTAGAGAGTCCATGAAGGTGTACCGTCAGCGGGAATAAAGACCCAACCACCGGACGGCCGAAATTCGGGTGTCCGGCAAGCCAAAGCATTCATCCTATCCGTAATCGACATTAGCAGACGAAAATCAATGAGCCACGTTTCTACTACCGAACTGATCGAACAGCTCAAAACACAAGACACCCACTATTTGGAAGTCCTGAGTGAGAAATCAATGAGTGTCGAACTTGCACACTATCCCAATCCCGAGCCAAAACACCCTCATGAGAAAGATGAACTCTACTTTATTATCTCGGGCGCTGGGATGGCACGTGTCGGAAACGAGACGTATGCTATCAATGAGGGTGACGTGGTCTTTGTCGAACAGGGCGTCGAACACGACTTTTTCGATATCGAAGATGAGATCACAGCTCTAATCGTCTTCGCAGGCTCTCATGAATCTGTCCTGGGACGAAATCCGTGAGAAACGGGGCAGTTCGTTCCAGGGTCACTAATGGATCGTTGATACGATAACTGTAGCTCCTGGTGGTTTCAGCGTAACACTACTGCAAGATTCGCGCACTGGATCTTGCACGACGGCAGAGACATTCATTGAATCCGTCATTTGATTAGGGGCGGCTACGGCTTACATTTTCGAGCTTGAAGCGCCATTCCGCCCTTCGCCTTACCACCAGCGGTTCGACTGGAGTCGATCGATCGCCTCTTCAAGGGTCGCCTCGTTGCGCGAGAAGGTAAATCGGACCCAGTCGGCGTCACCGTCGGTGTAGAAGCTACTGCCGGGGACGACGGCGACGCCGGCCTCGCGAGCTAGTCGAAGGGAGAACTCATGGTCGTCCTCGTCGGTCGGATAGCGGGCCATCATATAGTAACTGCCCGCTGGCTTCCGCGGATCGAGCCCGGCGTCCTGAAGCCCCTCATAGAGCAGTTCCCGGCGTTGTTCGTACGACGCCGCAAGCTCATCATAATAGGAATCGGGCAAGGAGAGTGCCTCGACGCCGGCCCGCTGGAACGGCGTCGGCGCACAGATCGTGGTGTAATCATGGACCTTCCGGAGCTGGGCCGACAGCGGTTCGGGCGCCAGCGCAAACCCGACCCGCCAGCCAGTGACGCTGAACGTCTTCGAAAGCCCCGTACAGACGATCGTGCGGCCGGCCAGATCGGCGACCTCGACGGGACTGACGTATCGCTCGTCGTCGTAGACGATGTGTTCGTAGATCTCGTCGGTGATCACGATGAGGTTCTCCTCGCGGGCCACGTCGGCGATCACCTCCAGCTCGGATTCGGTGAACACCTTCCCGGTGGGATTCTGTGGGGTATTCAACAGCAGGATCGACGCGTCGGCGGCTGCCCGTCGGAGCGTCTCGGGCTCGACGGTCATCTCCTCGGTGATATCGATCGGATGACCCTCGCCCTCGGCGAACTGCGTGGCCGGGATATAGCTCTCGTAGGTCGGTTCGAAGTAAATCACGCCGTCGCCGGGATCACACAGCGCGAACATCGCCGACATCACCGCCTCGGAGGTTCCCGTCGTGATCGTCACCTCGGTCTCGGGATCGTACTCGACGCCTTTCCAGTCGGCATACCGATCGGCGACCCGTTCGCGGAGGTCGGGGAGTCCCCAGGTGATCGTATACTGGCTTTCGGCCTCGATGGCCTCCTTGGCGGCGCGTTTGATCGCGGTCGGGGTCTCGTCCTCATCGGGGATGCCCTGCGAGAGGTTGATCGCGTCGTGTTCGAGGGCCTCGCGGGTCATCTCTCGGATCACCGACTCGATGACCGCGTTGGTTCGGTCGGTCCCAACGGCCGCCGAGAATGGGGAGTCGATCGTCATGGACGGTCTAAGGGGTGTCGCCGATAAAGAGGGTGCTGATCCGACCGCCGCCGGTGGTTCCGTTTGCCGTGGCCGCTAGGACATACCGAGGCTCACAGCCATTCGGCCTCGCTGGTCACGTCGTTTTCCGGGGGAACACCCTGGAAAACCCGACCGATCTCCTCGGCGGAGCGACGACGGACCTCGTCCCGCGATTCCTCGGAGTACCATCCGATATGGGGGGTGATGATGACGTCGTCACGATCGAGCAGGCCCCGGTCCGTCGGGGGTTCTTCGGCCAAGACGTCGAGGCCGGCCGCCCGGACCGTCCCCGACTCGAGCGCCTTGAGTAACGCCCCTTCATCGATGACACCGCCACGGCTGGTGTTGATAAGGATCGTTCCGGCGTCGGTATCGCGTTCGGCCATCGTCCCGAAGGCCGCCGAGTCGAGCATCGATTCCGTTTCCTCGGTCAACGGCGTGTGCAGCGAGATCGCATCCGCCCGCCCGAGGAGTTCCTCGAACCCGACCCGCTCGACGTCGTAGCGCTCGAACACGTCGTCATCGAGGTACGGATCGTATGCCACCACCGTTTCGAACAGCGGCGCGGCTTTCCGGGCGATCCGGCGGCCGATCCGGCCGAACGCGATCACTCCCAAGGTCCGTTCCTGGAGCCGAAAGAGCGGCACGCCGCGTTTCCAATCCCAGTTGCCGGCTTCGGTGTCGGCGCTGTAGGTTTGGATCTCCCGGGCGAGGGTCAACAACAACCCGAGAGCGTGGGTGGAGACCTCATCGACGCTATAGTCGGGGACGTTCGTCACCGCGATTCCCTGTTCGCGGGCGGCGTCGATGGCGATGTTGTCGACACCGATGCCAACCCGGGCGACGATTTCGAGCGCGTCGAGAGCATCGAGGACGCGTTCGGTCACCGGCGTCCCTGCATCGACCATGATCCCGTGGGCACCCATGGCGGCCTCGATCACACCTGCTTCCGTCCGGTGGGGTGACATCTCGACCTCGACCGGGAGGTCGAGCGCCTCGAATACCTGTCGCTCGATTTTGAGATCCGGGCGCTTGGTATCGAAGACGACCACCTGACGCGGGTCCATGTGACACCCCACCTCTCATTCCGACACGGTATAATCGTTGTTCTTGCCGTGAGCCGGGCTCCGAGGGGATGTCCCCTCGGTTCGGGACCCCGAACCGCCCGAAACACCTTGATTCGGCAACACTTTACCGGCCGCGACGTAGTGTTGGGCGATGGCGACGTTTCGTGTGGTACACGGGGGGTCACTCGCGTGACCGTCCTCGTTTTGGGCGATCAGCTCACCCGCTCGGTCGGGCCGTTGGCCCGTCGTCCGGACGAACGGGTCTGTTTGATCGAGGCCCGCGCGTTCGCCGAACGGTTGCCCTACCATCCCCACAAACTCATCCTCGTTTTCAGCGCGATGCGGCACTTCCGCGATGAACTCCGCGCAGCGGGTCGTCCCGTCGACTACTACCAAGTCGAGACCTTCGCCGACGGATTCGACAAACACTTCGACCGGTGGCCGGACGATGAGTTGGTCGCCATGCGACCGGCCAGTCACGGCGGCGGCGAGCGACTCCAACGGCTTGTCGATGCGGCCGACGGCACCATCGAGATCGTCGACAACGATCTGTTTCTCTGTTCGGTCGAGCAGTTCGAGCGATGGGCCGATGAGGACGAAGATCCCCGCCACGAGGAGTTCTACCGGTTCATACGCCGGGAGACTGGCTATCTCATGGCCGATGGCGAGCCGGTCGGCGGGCAATGGAACTTCGACGAGGACAACCGCGAGACACCCCCGCCGGAATACACACCGCCCGATCCACCGGCGTTCGAGCCCGACGCGGTGACCCGTGAGGTTATCGAGTGGGTCGACTCGACGTTCACCGGCGGCTATGAGACACCACCCTACGGCGGTGACTGGGCGGATCCGGAACCGTTTCGGTGGCCGGTGACGCGATCGGCGGCGCTTGCCGCACTCGAGGATTTCATCGACAACCGGCTTCCTGAATTCGGTCCCTATCAGGACGCGATGGTGGCCGACGAGTGGGCGCTCAACCACGCCCTGCTCTCGCCGGCGATCAACCTCGGGCTCTTACACCCGGCGGAGGTCGTCGAACGGGCGATCGAGGCCGGCACGGAACGGGAGGATATCCCCCTCCAGAGCCTTGAGGGGTTCGTCCGCCAGCTCATCGGGTGGCGGGAGTTCGTCCGACACACCTACCGGCGGGCGATGCCGGCGCTTGCGACGGCCAACCAGCTCGATGCCGACGGGGATCTCCCGGCGTTTTACTGGACTGGCGACACCGACATGGCCTGTCTCGCCGATGCTATCGATGGGGTCCGCCGCCGGGGCTACAGCCACCACATCCAGCGGCTGATGGTGCTGTCGAACTTCGCGTTGCTGGCGGGCGTCCGGCCGGCGGCGTTGAACCGCTGGTTTCACGCCGCCTACACCGACGCGTTCCACTGGGTGACCACGCCGAACGTCGTCGGCATGGGGATGTTCGGTAGCGATGTGCTTTCGACGAAACCGTATGCGGCCTCGGCGAACTACATCGATCGGATGGGCGATTACTGTGCGGGCTGTCCGTACGATCCGGACGCGACGGTCGGCGAGGACGCCTGTCCGTTCAACACCCTCTATTGGGATTTCCTCGATCGCAACGAGGACCGGCTCCGATCGAACCACCGGATGGGCTTGGTCTATCATCACCTCGACGGCAAGGACGACGAGGAGCTGGCCGCGATCCGAGCTCGTGCTGAGGACCTCCGCGATCGGTTCGGGATCGATACCGACTCGATCGTCGACAGCGGATCGATGGACGGCGCTTGACCGACGGCAACGGTCGTCACCGATTCTCGCCCCGACCGTAGGGTGTAAACCGATTTGTCCGTATCTATCGGGTGTGCCTGCCGATTACGCCACCGGGTTCCAGGGTGTCGAGGAGGAACTCACCGACGAATTACTGGCGGTCGAAGGGACGATTCCCGAGTGGCTCGATGGCTCGTTGGTGCGCAACGGGCCGGGTACGTTCGAGGCCGGTGGGGAGACGGTCGATCACTGGTTCGATGGGCTCGCGATGCTCCGGAAGTTCACGTTCGACGCCGGGACGGTCCGGTATTCGAACCGATATCTCCGGACGGATGCGTACGAACAGGCCCAGCGCGGGGAATTCGACGGCGGGTTTGCGACCGGCGAATCGACGCTTCGTGGGCGGATCAAGTCGTTTCTCTTCGCCGACACCTACGACAACACCAACATTATCGCCGAACGGCTGGGCGACCGCTATTTCGCCCTGACCGAAACGCCCCGATGGATCGAGTTCGACCCCGAAACCCTCGAGACGATCGGTGACTTCGAGTACACCGGACCGGCCCCGAGCGGGCAACTGGCCTGTGGCCACCTCCAGGCCGACCCGGCGACGGGTGAGCTGGTCAACTTCGAAGTCGAGTTCGGCCGGACCAGCCAGTATCACGTCTACGCCATGACCGCCCCCGAGGACCGACGGCCGATCGCCTCGGTGTCCGCCGATGAGGTGGCTTACATGCACAGCTTCGCGTTGACTCCTAGTTACGTCGTGCTCACGGAATTTCCGTTCGTGGTCAACCCGCTCGTCTTCTTCAAACCCGGCCGCCAGCCGCCCTTCATCGAACATTTCGAGTGGCAGCCCGATCGTGGCACGCGGTTTATCGTTATCGACCGGTCGACCGGCGAGGTAATCGCCGAGCCCCGGACGGACGCGTACTTTGGCTTTCATCACGTCAACGCCTTCGAAGACGCCGACGAGCTCGTCATCGATCTCGAGACGGTTCCGGACGCTGAGGCCGTCGAGACGCTCTATCTTGACGATCTGGAGTCCGGATTGGACACCCCGGCTGCGTCGATCCGTCGGTTCCGGATCGATCTCTCGGGGCCGCCCCGGATCACCGTCGATCCAATCTACGAGGGCGGCACTGCGCTCCCGACGGTCTCGCCCGACGCTCGACTTCGCCCGTATCGGTTTGTCTACTCCCAGTCGACCGACGAACACGTCACCGATTGGCCCGATTCGCTGCTGAAGATCGACGTCGAAACGGGTGCTGTTCGGGAGTTTTCAGTCCCGGATGCCCACTGTAGTGAGCCGATCTTCGTCCCCCGGCCCGATAGCACGGATGAGGACGATGGAGTCGTCCTCAGCGTCATGCTCGATACGGCTGCCGAAGCGTCCTGGCTCTTGGTCCTCGACGGGGCGACGTTCGAGGAGCGTGCCCGTGCCCGGCTGCCCCACCGATTGCCCTATGATTTCCATGGCCGATTTTTCCCGGAGCTGACGGCCTGATCGACCATCATCTCCACACGGCACTCAAGCGTGTTCCCGGAGCAACTGCGCCCGTTCGGTGCGACCCAGGCGGTCGTAGGCCCGAGCTTCGTAGGCAAGCGAGAGGACGGGCACCTCGATCGAATGAACCGTGACGTATTCACGATGGTCGGTCACGTCGACCGGCCGGTCCCAGGTACCGTCGGCGCGGCGTTTGCGCAGGGCGCCGATCACCTCGACGGTATAGCCCTCGATCGTAAGGGCGCCGAGGTACGATCCCATCCGCTCCGAGCGGGTCCAGGTGATCGGATCCGTGACCGAGTCGGCGAACACACGACCGATCGTCGTCACGCCCGCGACACCGGTTTGGACGTCGATGTCGCCCGGGTCGATGGGGACGCCCTGGAGCGCGAAGCTCGTACTGCCGGTAAGTGCCCAGTCGACGGCGGGATCGTTCGCGGCGAGACGTCGATGAAACGTTCGGATCGCGCTGAACCGATCGTCGTCGATCGGGAGCGTGGGCATGGGTCACCTCTCGACGGTTAACAGTGCGACCCGCTCGATCACCAGTTCCTCAAGCGTCGCCGTGGTCGCCTCGCGTTCGTCGTCGGTGATGTCGAAGAATTCCCGGATCCGGGTCTCGTCTCGACATGCCGCGATCGACCGTTCGTCCGCAAGCAGCGTCTCGACGGCCGCGGCGGCCGCCGATTCGTCGCCCGCCTCGTCCATGGCGGCGATGAGCACGACGACCGGTTGTGTCCCCGCGTCAACGCCCATTTCGAGCGCCCGGTTGATCTGGCGGCGTCCGGCGGCATACAGCAACACCTCGACGCCGCGGTCCCGAGCGATCGCCTCACCGCGGTCGATGGCCCGATCCGCGCGATCAACCGCAGCCCGCAGATGTTCGCGACCGGCGACATACCGGGCGTCGAACGCTTGGACCGTACAGCCGTGGGCGTCGCCGATCTCGTTGAGCTTTTCGACGAAGTCATCGACCGAATCGATCGTCGCGATACCACAGCGGAGGATCATTCGAAATCACCGAGGCTGGCCTGTTGTTCGGGATCGGATGGCTCGTCCTCGTTGCCGGCGCTCGATCGTTTCGTCGTGGCCGCCGCGTCGGCGTCAACGGCATCCGGTCCCATCGACGGGTCCTGTCGCCCGGCGTTTCGAAGGATGTTCTCGGCGGTCTGACGGCGACCCTGGAGGGCGCCGAGAATCACGTCCTTCTCGGCGGTGCGGAGGTCGGCCCGGGATTCGATCCCCGCCTCGTAGAGCCGGCGGGCCCGCTTGCGGCCGACGCCTCGAACGCCGACGAGATCGAGCAGTTCCTCACGAACGCCGTGTTCAACCCGTAGCCGGGCCTGTCGGACCGCGGGGACACACTCGAGGCCGAGCTCGCTCGCGAGCCGTTCGGCGGCCTGTAACAGCCACTCGGCGGTTTCGACTTTCCCCCGGATGTCCCCGGGACCGATGCCGTACCGGCTCGTGATCCGGTCCTCGTCGACTTCGTCGGCCCAGTCGGCGAGCATGCGGGCGGTTTTCAGCGCTGCGAGCCAGTCCTCGAAGGCGTGTTCGTCGAACTCCGAGGGCATCCGGCCGAGGAACTCCGGTTCATGCTCGTAGGCCAACTCGGTGTAGGTCTCCCGATCGCCCGAGCGCAAGTAGAGTTCGTACATATCGGGCGTCCGGCTGATCAGGTGATAGATGCCAAGCGCGGTCACGTCCTGCTCGGCCTCGGCAGCGGCTTCGAGCCCGTCGACGATCTCGGCGGCGCTCATCGGGTCGATGTACAGTTGCGAGACCGCATGGCCGAGTGATGTCGCCGTCAGGGTCTCGCCGTCGCGGTCGAGAAAGCGGTTGCGATCGAGATACTCTATGACTGTCTCGATCACCCGGTCGAGCCGGCCGCCCTCGTCGGTCTGGACGGCATAGAGCGTCTCGTCCAGGAACGAACGCACGCCCTCGATGGTCGTCGCGAAGCCGGTCGCGACCGTCGCCAGCAGGTGGGTTCGAAGGGCCGGTTCGGTGGCCAGCTTCGATTGGACCGGTTCCGGATCGGCGTGGACGTACCGGTCGAACAGCTCGTCGAGCTCGTCGTGGCTGTTGGCGATCAACAGTGCCTCGCCGTAGGGGTCGAGCCCCGGTCGGCCGGCCCGGCCGAACATCTGGTGGACTTCGAGGGTATCGAGCGGTGCCATCCCACCCCGGCTTGCGTCGTAGCGCCGCCAGTCACGGACGATGACCCGCCGGCTCGGGGTGTTCACCCCGGCGGCCAGCGTCGGTGTCGCGGCGATGACTTTGATCCGCCGGTCCCGGAAGGCGTCCTCGACGAGCGATCGGTGTTCCGATTGGAGGCCGGCGTGGTGAAAGGCCGCCCCCTTTTCGACGGCGTCGGCCAGATCACGGCTGGTCTCGGTGTCGCTGACGTCACGGAGTTCGGCGGCCACCGAATCGAGCGCCTCGCGAGCGTCCGGAGACAGCGAGTCATCGACGACATCGGCCAGCCGGCGGGCGGCCGCCTCGGCGTTGCGCCGGGAGTTGACGAAGACGAGTGTCGACCCGTCATCGGTCAGGGTATCCCGGACCAACGTCGCGGTCGCCTTCTCACGGCCGCCCTGGAGTTCCGTCACCTCGCCGTCATCGAAGTGAATGGCGTTCCCGTAGTAGACGCCCCGACGCAGCTCGATCGGCCGCCAGGTCGTATCGATCAACGCGGCGTCGAGCCAGGCGGCGATTTCGTCGGCGTTACCGATCGTTGCCGACAGGGCGACGGTCTGGAGATCGGGAACGGTACTCCGGAGTTTGCCGAGGGTCACCTCAAGGGTCGGGCCGCGATCCCGGTCGTCGACCAGATGGACCTCGTCGGCGACGACGCAGGTCAGATCGTTGATCCA
The DNA here is from genome assembly GCA_034190395.1 of Chewarchaeum aethiopicum (SeqCode). GTDB lineage: Archaea > Halobacteriota > Halobacteria > Halobacteriales > Hikarchaeaceae > Chewarchaeum > Chewarchaeum aethiopicum. The sequence continues at coordinate 58,550 of JAXINS010000076.1, read as the reverse complement.
GTCGGCCCCGTTGCGGATCAGCGAGTCCACTTTCTCGCTGGTCGCGACGATGATGTCCTTGGCGGCAAGCCAGTCGCTCGTCGAATCGTAGTTGCCCGTCGAGACGCCGATCTCGATCCCGAGCGATTCGAAGCGCTCGAACTCGGCTTGTTTCTCGGAGGCGAGGGCGCGTAGCGGGACGATATAGAGGGCCTTGCCGCCGCGGTCGATAGCCGCGAGCATCGCCAGCGTCGCGATGAGGGTCTTGCCACTGGCTGTGGGGACGCTCGCGACGATGTTCTCACCCTCGAGAACGCCCGCCTCGACGGCCTCGGCTTGTGGGGGATACAGCTCCTCGATGCCGTCGGCTTGGAGTAGTTCGATCGCACCGTCAGGCAGGCCTGACAGCTCCCCGACGTTCATTGACCGCCGTTAGTCGGTTGTTCCGGTTTAAACTATCGTCTGTCGGTCCCGCCCCGGCTATCGGATCGACCACCACGGCTTTGACCGTGCCCGAGTAACGCCTTCCTATGCGGATCGAGTACGATCGGGACACCTGCACGGGCATGTTTCAGTGTATCCACGAGTGGGATGCCTTCATCGAGAACCTGGAGGCGGGCAAGGCCGATCTCGAGGGTGCCGAGGAGATCGAAGACGGGATTTTCGCCCGGGAGATCCCCGAGGACGCCGAACTGGACGCGAAGTTCGCCGCCCGGACCTGTCCGGTCGATGCGATCACCGTCTACGATGACGACGGCGAGCAGCTGATCCCCTAACCCGTCAACACCGGTGGCCAGGCCGCCAGCCCCTGTTCTTCGTCCATTAGCGAGACGATCACCACGTGTGGCAGCGTCAACACCGCAATCAACACCAGGTAGATCCCGACGAACCCCTGGATGTCAGTCCGGGGGTTTGGAACCAGCAAGGCAAGCCCGACGAGCAACCCGATCGAGACCGCCGTCAGCGGGGCTGCATCCTTGATGAACCGTCCAACCGCGGGCAGCACTTGCCGATCACGCAGTGTCGACACCGCGCGGTCGTCCAACAGCACGAGCCGGGCGATGTGCCGGAGCGAATGCCAGAAACAGAAGTACAAGCCGATCGCCAACACTGGCGGGACTACGAGAAAGTAACCAGCCAACAGGACCGTCTCGCCGACATCGAGCCGCCAGGCCGGTGTCGCGCCACCACCGCGGTAGTAGCCGACACCTAATGACAGTACCGCGAGTGTCGCGAATCCGATCCCCAGCGCGAGGCGGACGTCCGGCCGGAACACCCACCCCAGCGCCGCGGCCCCCTCCGGTGTAAAGAGCGCGATCAGCAGCTCGGCGACCGCCCGATAGCGCTCGGGCGCCCCGATGAGAGGCACGAGCATCGGCAAGCCGCCACGAACGAGAATCGTCCCCCAGCGAGTCGCCGGTGTGTCGAGGTAGTCGGCGTCTCCGAGTGCGGCCACCGCATAGAGGTCACCCTGCCCCCAATGAAACCACGTTAGCAGAATGAAAAACACGAAGGCGGCTGTGGGGGCGAGAAACCACACGACGGTATACGCGCCACCAAGCAGCAAATAGAGTACCCCGACCCCGGCGAACGCCCGGAGGGTCGGTCGATCGTCGCGTACTCGCGGCACGGCGAGGTGATCGACGGCGCCGTGTGGCAGCCCAAAAACGACGACACTGGCCGCCAGCGGCCCATACCGGAGGACGACCGACAGCTCGGGATCGATCACAAAGACCACCGTCACGGCCGCGATAAGCGCCCACTCGGGCCGTAAGACCGCCCGACGGAGGGTTCGCCGGATCGCCGGTTCGATCGTGTAACCACTGTTCGTGGCCCCGAGTGTGACCGTCATCGTTCGATCACCCACAGCAACAGGACGATGCCCTCGACGATGAAGGCGTTCGTTATCAGAAAGAACGCCCCTTCCTCGATCGGCAATCCGAGGACGGTAATACCGGTCGTATAGGTCGGGGAGAGATGCCAGACGCCCTGGCCGATGGCGATCCGATCGGCGATCGAGAGATACAGTGTCGGGACGCCGATGCCGAGGAGTACCGTCCGCCAGTGACGCCGGAGATACGGCCAGCCAAATCCCCACTGGATCGCAAAGACCGGCCCGGCCCAGGCGAGGATCGCCCCCATATAATGGGTCGCCGTGCCGGCGAACAACACGACCCCGACGAGGCTGACGGCGACCCCGGCCATCACGCCAAGGATCCGATCACGCCGGGTGATCGTCATCTGGGTGGCCGGTGGGATACGGACGTGACAGAGCCACAGCCCGGTGACGGCGGGTTGGAGCAACACGAACATATACTCCTCGAGGGGCATGTACCCAAGCGTCGTCAGGACGTTCCCTTCGCCGTAGCCCCAGACCCCCTTCCAGATGAGATAGCTATCCCAAGGCGTGGTATAAAACAGCGCGAGCACCGCCATGAGGCCGATCCCGCCGTACATGATCCGCCGTCGTTCGGCGAGCGGGCGGGCGGTCATCGCGAGGACTGCCAGCGGTGGGAGGATGAACACCGCATGGAAGTCGAGATAGGTGAGTGCCGTCATTGCGGTGTTATGTGGTCGCGGTTGATCTTCGTGGCGGTTCGGTCTTGCCCGGCGGACCGTTCCTGCCGGCAGTCCACGGTGCCGGTATACCCGTGGCTAGTGGTCGTGTCGTCAGTCCAATAAATAAAGACGATGGTTGGTTGTGTTGCGCTGGTTACTCGCCAGCTGCCGCCTCAGCGGATGGCTCGGGTGCCGACGCGTCGCCGAGGATGGCCCGGCTGCGAAGCAGGATGAAGCCGAAGCCGACCTTGGCGGTGACGTCAAGCACCATGAAGCCAAGCGTCTCGACGAAGAGGCTCACAATCCCTGCACCCTCGGTCCCGATCAACCACCAGATCGGGTAAATGAACCATAACACCAGTACGAGGTTCCTGAGGGTGAGGAACGTCGATTCGCGGTCCTCGGACATCTCCGAGGCCTTGGCCGTCATGATGGTGAACAGGTAGTACAGGATGAACAGCAGCGCGATCTCGCTGACGAGCCACCAGACGTACCGGTAGATCAGCACCTGGCTGAGTGCACCGACAAGTCCGGTGATGATCATGAAGGCGTCGAGGCCGATGAGGCCGATGATCGTCGGCCGATCGGCGTCAACAAGTAGGGCGAGGTCGAGCAACAGGAGTGGCGTGGTAAACAGCCAGTCAGCGTACCGTGCCCAGTAGATCGGCCGTGTTTCGCCGGCGACTTCAACTAAACTGAGCCCGAACCCAAAGAACATCGAGAGGTACGACGCCGCCGCGATCGCCGGAATGAGGATCGTGACGACGTAGTACTCCCGTGCTTCTGGGTCTTCCACGCCCCACCCACGGACGAGGAAGTAAAACATGCCCAGTAGCATCAGCACCGTCCCCAGCGCCAGCCAGATGGACTCCGGCCGGGCGAGGGGGTTCGCCTTTGCGATTTGCAGGATTACCGCGGTTACTTCTGACATGATCCATTCTGAGTTTTCAACATGTCTATACTTAAATATATTGGATTATTATAGTTTTCTGGACAATATAATGATTAATAGATAATGATCTCTTCGGCGAATATCATGGCTGAGTCTCCCGAAATCGGTGATCTGTCGAACAGCGTACTGGGGTTTAATGTATTAGGAAAAGTACATGTTCGATATGGCTGATCCGAGCGACTCCACTGTCGAGGATGAGGACGAAGCCGAGATCGAAGAGGAGGAAGTCGACGTCGATACCACCGAAACGGACGTCGACGACGAGGTTGTCCTCGACATTGACGCAGCCGAGGAGTACGAGGCACAGATCGAACGGCTCGAAGAACAGGTCCAGTCACAGGCCGAAGAAATCGACAAACTCCAGAACCTGCTGACGGATCTCTCGGCTCGGGTCGCCGACGGCAACGACATGGGGGTCTGTCCGGACTGTCATGGTCCGGTCGTGAAACAGCGCCGATGGTTCCGCTCGAACACGATCGAGTGTACACGGTGTGGCCGCGTCTTTCACGAATACTGACCGCCGTACCGATCAGCCGACGCCGATAGGGTCGGTTCGATCCGTCGATCGCTCCCCGATGATCTCCACCACTCTCCACGGTACTCTATGACGCTCTCGCTGACTGTCGCTGCCATCGATAATCCCGACACGGATCGCGAACACGCGTTGCTCGATCAGACCACGCTCGACCGCCTCGGTATCGAAAGCGGCGACGCGATCGAACTCGTCGGTCGCCGTCGTACCGTCGTCGCCGTCTACGCGAGCGGCCGCGACGGCCCCACCGGGACGATCCAGCTCGATGAGACCGCCCTTCGAAACGCCGATACCGAAGTCGATGACACCGTTGAAGTCGCCCCTGTCTCGACACGGCCTGCGACGACGGTCACCGTCGCACCGACCCAACCCCTCCAAGTCAGTGGCGGCGAAGCGGCGCTTCGCACGGCTCTGGATGGGTGTCCGGTCGCTCGCGGCGACACCGTCCGGACGTCGTTGCTCGGCGGATCGCTGACGTTGACGTTCGTCATCGTCGATATCGAACCCGAAGGCCCCGTCCGGGTTACCGACCGAACCGACCTCGTTGTCAGGGACGATCCCGTCTCGGCGACGGGGGTTCGCGAGCGTCGGTCGATCCGACCGACCGTTGCCATCGATGACGTCGGAGGACTGGATGACGAACTGGCGGAACTGCGGGAAACACTCCTGTTACCCCTCGAACATCCGGAATTGGCCGATCGCCTCGGTCGTGAATCGCCCACCGGCGTCCTACTCCACGGCCCATCGGGCACCGGCAAGACACTGCTTGCCCGAGCGCTCGGGACCGAGACGGATGTTACCTTCATCCCCGTCGCCAGCCCGACGATCGCCGGCCTCTCGACCGGCGACCGTGAGGAACGGCTCGAATCGATCGTCCAGGACGCCACCCAACAGACGCCGGCGATCGTCTTTTTCGACGATATCGATGCCCTGGCGCCGAGCCGTGACGATGCCACCGGTCGTGATCGTCGGGGCACCGCCCGCCTCCTACCGACGATCGATGAACTCGCCGCCACCGACGGGGTCGCGCTGTTGGCGACGACCAACCGGCTCGATGCGATCGATGAGGGGCTCCGACGAGGCGATCGGTTCGGCTACGAACTCGAGATCGGCGTCCCCGACCGCGATGATCGTCGGGCGATCCTCGGCGTTCGTACCCGCGATATGTCGCTTGCCTCGGCGGTCGATCTCGACCGATTGGCCGACCGGACTCACGGGTTCGTCGGTGCCGATCTCGAAGCGCTCTGTCGCCGGGCCGCCGTCAGTGCGATGCGTCGGGTCCACGACCGCCTCGATTTGGACGACGATCCGATCCCCGATGAAGTCCTCGCGACCATCGAGATCGAGCCCACGGACTTCGAGGCCGCCCTCCAGGCCGTCGAACCCAGCGCGATGCGATCGGTTACCGTCGAAGTGCCGGCCGTCGGCTACGACGATATCGGCGGGCTGACCGCCGCGAAACGGGAACTGATCCGGGCGGTCGAGTGGCCACTGGCCTATCCGGATCTGTTTGATCGACTCAACACCGACCCGCCGGCGGGCTTGTTGTTGTACGGGCCTCCTGGGACGGGTAAGACGTTACTCGCACGGGCGGTCGCCAACGCGACCGACGCCAACTTCATCTCGATCAACGGCCCGGAAATCCTCGATAAGTACGTCGGCGAGAGCGAACGATCGGTCCGGGAGGTCTTCGATCGCGCCCGCCAGCACGCGCCGGCGGTGATCTTCTTCGATGAGGTCGACGCCATCACGCCCCAACGGGGCAACGATGTCGGTTCGCGTGCCGCCGAACGGGTCGTCTCCCAGCTGCTGACCGAGATCGACGGGCTCGAATCGCTAGACGACGTCGTGGTCATCGCCGCGACCAACCGCCCCGATATGATCGATCCCGCCCTTCTCCGGCCGGGCCGACTCGAGAAGGCGATCGAGGTCCCGCTCCCCGACCGGGACGCCCGCGAGGAGATCTTCCGGATCCACAGCCGGGATATCCCGCGATCGGAGATCGAGTTCGCGGGCTTGGCCGAACGAACCGACGGTTACTCCGGCAGCGATATCGAGGCGATCGTCCGGGAGGCGAGTATGCTGGCGCTTGAGGATTATCTCGCCGATCAGGAGAACCCCCAGAGTGCCCAACGCCGGTTGCAGGTCACCGCCCGTCACTTCCGGCAGGCGCTTGAGGCGGTCTCGCCGTCGGTCACCGAGGATCGGCGGGAATACTACGATGACCTCGCCGATCAGCTCGGTCGGTAACCGGTGATCGATCGGCAAGTAACAGTTAAATAATAATTCGTTGTAAATACGTACTGAGCTACCATGCGACACGAACGGGATCGTGACCGTGACCGTGAGTCCCACGTCGAGGAGTGGGAGCAGTGGCTCCGCCGGCGTGATGCCGACGACCGCGGTGCCGAGCGATTCTAATTTCGGTTCAGGCGATTGAGTCGTACTGATCGGCGAGTTTCTCGGCTGCTTCGTCGAGTTGCTCACGCTCGAACGACGAGAGCTCCCACTCGATTACCTCCTCGACCCCATCGGCACCGAGTTTGACCGGAACGCCAAGCGCGACGTCCGAGAGCCCATATTCGCCCTCAAGCGCGATCGAGCCCGGTAGCACCTCGCCGGTGTCCCGGAGGACGGCCTCGACCATATGGGCGACGCCGGTCGCCGGCCCCCATTCGGTCGCGCCCTTGCGTTCGATGACGTTCATCGCGCTTGCCTGGAGATCCGAGAGAATCGCCTCTTTTTCGTCGTCGCTGAACGCCGGATCCCGGCCGTCGACCCGGACCTTCGAGAACACCGGGACTTGGGCGTCGCCGTGTTCGCCCATGATCGTCGCCTCGACGTTGGTGACTGGCGCGTCGAAACGTTCCGACAGGACGTAACGAAATCGGGCGGAGTCGAGCCGGCCGCCGAAGCCGATGACCTTGTGGCGGTCACGGTCGCCGGTTTCGTAGAGGTGGCGATTCAGCAGATCGACCGGGTTTGAGGTGGTAATCGAGACGAAATCGTCGTTGTACTCCGCCAGCGAGGCGCCGATGTCCTCCATGATCGGGGCGTTGTCACCCGCCAGATCGATGCGGGTCTGGCCGGGTTGTCGGGGGATCCCGGCCGTGATGACGACGACATCCGAGCCGGCCGTGTCCTCGTAGGTCCCCTGTCGGACCGTGGTGTTGGCGTCGTAGGCGACGCCGTGGTTGACGTCGGCCGCCTGCCCGACGGTCTCGTCTTCCTTGTCGGGAATATCGACGAATACCAGCTCATCGACGATGTCCCGCAGCGCGATGTTATACCCCGCAGCGGCGCCGACCGTCCCGGCGGCACCGATGACGCTTACTTTAGTCATAACGCCTTGAAATCCCGCGCCAACGAGCGTTAAACCTTCGACTTTCCCGTCCTACGACTGCATATTTCGGCGATTCTGCCGGGCGTTTCATGGCGTAGCCCTTTTTGACGCGAATCTCCTCGCTTCGGGTATGAGCGACGAGTTCGACAAGGAAGCCGAACGGGAGAAACTCCGCGAGAAGTACGAACGTGAGGAGGAAAACCGGCAGGCGACCGAGCATATGAGCCAGTTGCTGTTACAGGGAGCGACGATGACCAACCGCCACTGTGACGACTGTGGCGATCCCATCTTTCGACACGACGGCCAGGAGTTCTGTCCGACCTGTGAGAAACCGGTCACGCCAGCCGACGAGCAGGGAACCGGCGCCCAGCAAGCATCACCGCAAACCCAGACGGACGCTGACGGGGATGTCGCCGACCAACCGGCCGATCCCGACGACCCCGGCGTCGAACAGCCCGCCGCCGAACAGTCTACCGGGATGCCTGCCGATTCCGCCGCTCCCGCCCACCAGACGGCCCCTCACCAGCCCGATCAAGACACCCAATCGGCCCCGACACAGGCTCAAGCACAACGAACGCAGGCAAGCGGTCAGCAGTCACAGACCCAATCCCAGTCGACAGCACCGTCAGTCTCCCATTCCGGCGATCTCGGCGACGCCCGACTGGCGCTCGTCCGGCGCATTACCGGGCTTGCCCGCGAAGCCGAGGCGACTGAGGACATCCAGCGGACCCGCCAACTCTTCGAGGCGGTCCAGGACGGGGCGGACGCGCTTGCCGCACTGAACCGCAACGCCGAGCGGTAACAGGCCGTATCCTTAATTCGCTGCCTGCCGTTGCGATGGATATGGACATTCTCCTGCCGATTGACGGCTCGGACTGTAGCATGCGGGCCCTCCGATTTGGCGCCGATTTCTGTCGACGGTTCGAGGGATCGATGCACGTCGTCCATATCACGGACGTCGAAACCGAGGCCACGGAAGAACTCATCGACCGAGCCGAGTCGATCCTTGCGGACGAAGGGATCCATGACGCACCCGAAGTCGAAATCGATATCGACCTTTCCTTTCGACCGTCAACGCAGATCGGCGAGGACATCCTCGAGATGGTCGAAGAGCAAGGCTATGACCACGTCATCATGGGCCATCACGGGGCCGGTACGGTCGATCGGATGATCCTCGGCAGCGCTGCCGAGACGGTGCTTCGATCGAACGCCGTGCCGGTTACGGTCATTCCTTAGGGTCGGGATTTCGTTATGGCGACGGCTCAGTCCGGCTCGTAGTCGGTACTGACGACTTCACGGATCCGTTCTGCGGTCACCGCTCCAACACCCTCGATCTCGCGTAGCGCCTCCTCATCGGCGGTGACGACCGCCTCGACGCTGCCGAAGCCCTCGAGCAGGCTGCGGGCGGTGATCGGGCCGACTTCGGCGATCGAGGAGACGACGTACTCCTGCTGTTCGGCGAGCGTTTTCGCCGTTTTCTCGCCGTGGACGCTGACCTCCCGATCCGAGTCTTCCTGTTCCCGGCTGGCGATCACTTCGAGCAGGTCAGTCGTATCGGCTTCGTCGACCGTCTGGAGGACGCTCGCGTTGAAATCGACCGCCAGCGATGCGAGCGCCCCGCGAATGGCGTTGGGATGGACGTTCCGTTTTTCATAAAGACCGTCGCCCTCGATGAGGAGGACTGGCCGGGCGTAGTGGCGAGCGAGATCGCCGACTTGGTCGAACAGCGAGCGATCGCCGCCGGTCAGGGTATCGAGGAAGTCATCGACCGCCTTGCGTTCGACGGCGACCCGATCAGAGAGGACGTAATCGCCGACTTCGAGGGTTTCCAGGCGTGTCTCGATCCCCTCCCGGGTGGAGAGATCCCGGGCGATCGTGGTATCGAGTTCGCGCTGGTCGATGACGATTTCGACGGCGTCGTCGGTTGGACGGGCGGTGGCGACGACGCTGTCCGCCTCCTCGGTGTCAGCCCCATCGCCCGGTGAGTCCGTATTCTCGTCCGCATCAGTTGGAGTGAAGTCGGTGAGGCCGGGCTGGGTCTCGTCCGCCGATCGGGTGGCGGATGGCGAGCCGCTATCGGCATCCGCCTGAGGGGGGCGTGACCCTCCGGACGTATCGGTGTCGTCGGTCGGTGTAGTCCCGTCCTCGTCGCCGTCGCCCTCGGTGTCGTCAAAGGTACCGAGATCGGCCTGGGCGTCATCGAGTTCGGCTTCGACCTCGTCGGCGACGCCTTTGAGTTCGCGGAGCTCCTCGCGCATCTGTTCTTCCTCGTGGCGGGATTTGAAGAAATACGCCTTATCGCGGGTATCCTCGGCGAGCAATACGACGACTCGACCCTCGGTCTGGCGGCCGGTCCGACCCTTGCGCTGGATCGACCGGATCGCCGTCGGGACCGGCTCGTAGAACAAAACGAGATCGACCTGGGGGACGTCGAGTCCCTCTTCGGCCACCGACGTCGATACTAACACCTCGAACTCCCCGGCGCGGAACGCATCGAGGACGTCCTGTTGTTCGCGTTGGGTCATCCCGTCGGACCCTTCGCGATCGCCCTGGCCGACAAACCGACGGGTTTGGAAGTGCTCGCCGAGGAAGTCGGTCAGTGTCTCGGCGGTGTCCCGGGATTCGGTGAAGACGATCACTCGGTCGCCGTCGTTGATCCCGAGCGTCTCGGCGATCAACATTCGGGCCTGGCGGAACTTCGGGTGGAGGCCATCGTAGGCCTCGACCTTTCGCATCGCCTCTTTGACCTTCGGCTCGGAGACGAACCGCTGGCTGGCCTTCGAGGCCCCCGACGATCGGGCGGCGTTGCGCTGACGTTCGAAGTATCGACGGAGGGCTTCGACGCTTTGGGTTTCGACCAGCTCGACCGCCCGCCGGAGTTTCATCACCTCCGCGTGGACGGACATGCCCTTGTAGCCCGAGGAATCGCCGTTGTCGATCAGTTTCTGTAGCCGCCCTCTGACCTGATTGAGTTCCTTTTGGGAGATGTCGGTGTTGACCGATCGCACGACGCCGAGTTCCTTGAGCCGCTCTAGGCGGTCCTCGATTACCGCATCCAAGGCGTCGCGGATCTCGATCACTTCGTCGGGCAGTTCGACCCACGTCCATTCGACGTCAGTCTCGTAGGTGTGGTCCTCGACGTCGGCGTCCTCCTCGGTCATGACCTCGACTTCGGTGATACCGAGGTTATCACAGATCTCGAGGATGGCCTCCTTGTCCCCGCCCGGGGAGGCCGACAGTCCGGTGACCAGCGGGTCGGTCGCGTCCTGGTGGTATCGTTCGGCGATATACGTATAGGCGTAGTCGCCGGTCGCGCGGTGACACTCATCGAAGGTGAGATGGACGACATCCGCCAGGGAGATCCGGCCGCCGATGAGATCGTTCTCGACGACCTGGGGTGTCGCGATGACGATGCTTGCGTCCTCCCAAAGGGCGGCCCGATCGTCCGGTCGGACTTCCCCCGTGAAGACGACGATCCGGTCCTCGTCGATATCGAGCCACTCGCGATAATCGTCGGCGTGTTGGTTGACCAGCGGCTTGGTCGGGGCCAACAGCAGTGCTTTCGCGTCGCCACCCCGGCCGTGTAGCCGGTCGGCGGTGACCAGCAAACTGACGGCGGTTTTCCCGAGCCCGGTCGGGAGACAGACCAAGGTGTGGGCGTTGCGGGCGGTCCCGGCGAGTTCGACCTGATAGAGCCGCTGTTCGATCGCGTCGGGTTCGATCAGCGGGTGGTCCACGTACTGGGTTTCGCCGTCCGTGGCGGCCATTCACGTTCCCGTTCGGCCGCGTCGTGTTTAAGGGTTCGCTGACCACACTGAGAGTAAAACCGGTTGCTGTCGGGCGATCGATCGTGCGATCGGCCTACACCGTCAGACGGTCCATCGGGCGGTTGAGTTGGACTTATCCGGCGGGCCATCGATCGTTGCAGCGATGACGATTTATGAAAGCGAACTGCCGGGCGTCGGCCGGAAGTTCGAACTCGAACTCGACGGTGGGGCACGGCTGGTCGTCATCGTCCACCACGACGGTCGGCGGGAAGTGTTTCATCGCCCCTCACCGGATGCCGACAGCGAGAAACTCATGGATCTCTCCGATCGCCAGGCCGGCGAGCTGGCGACGGTCCTCCAGGGAGCGCATTTCGAGACCGTCGACGTCAACGCCCTCGATGTCCCGCTTGGCGGGGCGATCATCGAATGGATCGAAGTGTCCGATGACGCGTCGGTCGTCGGGCAAACCCTCGAGGAAGCCGCGATTCGGGCCGAATCCGGCGTCTCGGTCATCGCGGTCCAACGCGACGTGGAGACGATCGCAAACCCCGACGCCGACTTTACGATCGAAGCCGGCGATGTTCTCGTGACGCTTGGGACCCGCGAACACCAGGCCGTCTTAGAGACGATGCTCGAATAGATGGTCGCCGCTGAATCACTGTTGCTTGTCGCTGGGATCGTGTTCACCGCCGTCGCGACCGCCGGTTCGATCGCGTGGTCGGCCAAACAGTCGGTGATCCCCGCCTACCTCATCGTCGGCATTCTCATCGGCCCCAACGCGCCGACGATCAGCGGCGTTTCCCTGACGCTGGTCGAGGGTGGGGAATTTATCGATCTGTTCTCGGAACTCGGGATCGTCTTCTTGCTCTTTTTTATCGGCGTCGAGTTCAGTGTCAGCAAGCTCCTCGCCGATCCAACACGACTGCTCAAGGCCGGGGGAGTCGACTTCGTCGTTGGGATCGCCCTGGGGATCGGGCTGGGGTTAGCGCTTGGGTTTTCGTTCGTCGAGTCGCTGTTCATCGCCGGCATCATCTATCCGTCCTCGAGTGCGGTGATCACGAAATCGCTCATCGATCTCGGCTGGATCGCCGATCCCGAAAGCGAGGTCATCATGGGCGTGTTGGTGTTCGAGGACGTGGTCATGGCGTTGTACCTGGCCGGCCTTGCCGCCGTGACGCTTGGGGGCGATCTCGCGACGGTGGCCGTGCCGCTCGCCGAGTCCGTCGGGATCCTCATTATCTTCGGGCTGCTGGCGGCCTTTGGCACCGAACTGCTCGGGCGGCTGCTCGCGACCCGATCCGACGAGATCTTCCTGTTGCGGATCATCGCCCTGACGACGCTCCTCTCGGGTATCGCGCTGTTGGGTGGTGTCAGCGAGGCGGTTGCGGCGTTTTTCGTCGGCGCGGCAGTGTCGGAGACCGAACACAAAGACCGAATCGAGTCGCTGCTGTCGCCGGCCCGGGACATCTTCGCGGCCGTCTTCTTTTTCGCTATCGGCCTGTCGACCGACCCGACTCAGGTCCTTGAGGCCGGTACCTTCCTGCTCGTGGCCGTTCTCGTCTCGATCGGCGGGAAGCTCGCAAGCGGCTATCTCGGCGGCCGAACCTACGACCTTTCCCCACTCCGATCCCGGCGGGTCGCCTTTGCCCTCGTTACCCGCGGGGAGTTCTCCCTGGTGGTCGCTGCCGTCGCCGCGACCGCCGGCTCGGCCGCACTCAACCGGACGATCCCGGCCTTCGCCGTCGGATACGTCCTCGTGATGAGTATCCTGGGCACGTTATTGATGCGGTACTCCGGGGCGATTGAACGCCTCGTGATCGCTCGACCGTCCGCCGAGGGCGATTCGCGATCGGGCGGTCCGGATTAAACCGGAACCGCCGGCAGGTACCGGATACCGATCCAGATGGCGACGGCTGCACCGATCGGGATAGTGAGATTGTCGTCGATGACGTATCCCGCGACGACGGGCTTGGCGCCATCGGCTGCCGTCGCCGTGACCGCCCCGAGGACGGCCGGCAACGGTGGAACGAACCAGATCGCGATCAGGGCACTGACCAGAAAGGTCATCGTGATCACGAAGGGCCGTTTGACGTCCCTGAGTTCGTCGCTGCTCAATAGCCCGCTGACCGGATCGGCGATCATCAACATCAACACGGCCGGCAGCGCGATCCGGGGTGAAAACAGCAGGACGACGGCCGCCGAACTCACGAAATAAATCGCATATCCGGCGAGGTTATCCCGCTCGTACTCGCGGGTGAGCTCTTCGTAGATCGCCCAGTCGAGCCCGACGAACAGCCGAAGGACTTCGAGGCCGATCGCGATGGCCGCTCCGACGACGAACAGTATCCGGAGTTGCTCCCAGGTAATGACAGCCAGGAGATAGCCCGCCGGGAGAACGACGCCGCTGGCGTGGACGAGCCGGCGTTTGAGTTCGTCGGCGGTGACGCCCATCGGGTTAGGCGTCCGCGTCGGCGGTCGCCCGCCCGACGTCTTCGAAGGATCGTTCGCCGGTCCGAAGCGCCTCGATGATCTCGACGAGGTCGTCGCTCGGAACGCGCCGCTGGGTGGCCGAGTCGCGTTCCCGGATCGTGACGGTATCGTCCTCGAGGGTGTCGTAATCGACGGTGACACAGTAGGGGGTTCCGACCTCGTCCTGGCGCCGGTAGCGCCGACCGATCGAGCCCGAGTCGTCGTAGGTCACGTCGATCCCGGCGGTCCGGAGATCGTCGGCGAGTAGCCGGGCCATATCGCCCAACCCGTCACGATCCATCAGCGGAAACACGCCGACGGTTGTCGGGGCGATGTGGGGTTCGAGTTCGAGCCGGGTGCGGGTTTCCTCGTCGATGACGTCTTCTGTATACCCGTGGATCAACAGCGTATAGACCGTGCGGCCGACACCGAAGGACGGCTCGATCACGTGAGGGAGGATGTGTTCGCCCTGTTCGGTCACCGTCTCGACGCTGAAGCCGGTCTTTTCGGTCGGGACCGTATACGTCTCGCCGTCAACACTGACGGTGACGGTCTCGCCCTCGAAGGCTTCGGGGTCCCGTTCGGCGAGCGTTTCGAGGGCGTCGGCCACCGCGGCGGCATCGCCGCCGAACTCCGGGCCGAGGTAGCTCATATCGGGGTTGACCGTGACCCGTTCGACGGTTTGGGGTTCGTCGTACTCCCGGAAGATCGTAAAGTCGTCGTCGGCGTACTCGTCGTGTTTTCGCAGGTCGTAATCCGATCGGTAGGCAAACCCGGCGAGTTCGATCCAGTCGCCCTCGATCTCGGCCTCGGCGTCCCAACAGTCGCTGGCGTAGTGGGACCGTTCGCCGCTTAGGTGCTGGCGAAACCGGAACCGGTCCATGTCGACGCCGATCGTTGCATACCACTGCCGGGCTAGGCCGAGGTAGTAGGCGATCCACGGCGAGGTGACGATCCCCTCTTCGACGGCGTCGCCGACGGTCGTTTCGACGTACTCACCGTCGCTCTGTTGGTTGGTGGCGGGATAGAGCGTCAGCGGGACCGACGAGACCGCCCCGAGGTCGGGTTCGTTCCGTTCGGGATCGATGAACAGCTCGAGTTCGGCCTGGGTGAGCTCTCGGACCCGCACGAGGGCGTTCCGGGGGCTAATCTCGTTGCGGTAGGCGCGACCGATCTGGGTGACGCCGAAGGGCAATTGCCCTCTGGCGTACTCCTTCAGCCGGGGGAATTCGACGAAGATCCCTTGAGCCGTCTCCGGGCGGAGATAGCCGGTCGAGGCGGTCCCGGGACCGATGTTGGTCTCGAACATCAGGTTGAATTCTTCGACGGGTTCCTCGGCCAGCCCGGTCCCACAGACCGGACACGCGATGGCGTGTTCGGCGATGAATTCGGCGACCTCTTCGGGTGTGTACTGCTCGGCGTCCTCGATCTCGGTGTGGTCCTCGACTAAGTGATCGGCCCGGTGGCTCTCGCCACAGTCGGGACATTCGACGAGCATGTCGTCGAAAGTCTCGAGGTGGCCCGACGCCTCAAAGACGGCCTCGGGCATGATCGTCGGGGCGTCGATCTCCATGTGGCCCTCCTGGACGCTAAACCGCTCGCGCCAGGCGTCCTCGACGTTCTGTTTGATCGCCGCGCCGGTCGGGCCATAGGTGTAAAACCCGGCGACGCCGCCGTAAGCGCCGCTGGATTGGAAGAACAGCCCGCGGCGACGGGCCAGCTCGCTGAGCCGTTCCTGTTCGTCCGCCTGTTCGGACGACAGCTCATTGTCGCCGTCGGCACCGCTCATCCCTACAACGCCTCCAGGAGATCGATATCCCGGACGATGCCGACCAACTCGTCACCCGAGACCAGCGGAATCTGCTCGATGTCGTTCGACAGCATCAACCGGGCGGCCTCTTGGACGGTTCGCCGTTGGGAGACCGTGACCAGCTCGTCGGTCATGAACTCACGGACCGGTTCATTGGGGATCGCGACGTTGCGGGTCGGTAGATACCGGTTGCCGACCGCCTTGATTCCCTCCCACATCCACTCGTCGTCCTGGTTGGCGATACTCTCGCCGGTGTCGTCTTCCCCTTCGACGACGCGGGCGACCTCGATGACGTCGACTTCGGTGAGGATGCCGGTCATCGAGCCGTCTTCGTCGAGAACGACCGTGTACGGGACGTTCGCATAGCGGATCTCCTCGTTGGCAACCGGTAGCGGCGTCTCACAGTAGGAGGTGTTGATGTCCGCCGTGGCGACCTCGCCGACGGTTGTTTCGGCCTCGACCGCGCCGTCGGCGATCGTCCGAACGATATCGGTTACCGTGATGATCCCTTCGAGTTCGCCATCGACGACGGGGATACGGCGTGCATTCTCGGTGACCATCAGCTGGGCGACTGATTCGATAGTGGTGTCCTGGGTTGCCGTCGGGACCTCACGCATGAGCAATGCGAGTTGGTCCTCGTTCGGGCGTTCGATCAGATCCTCCCGGGAGACGATCCCCCGGTATTCCTCGATGCCGTCGGTCTCTTTGACGACCGGCACCGATGAAAACGCTCGATCTTGGAGGTACTCGAGGACGTCATCCCGTGTGCCGGGGAGTTCGACGGTCACGACGTCCGACCGCGGTGTCATCGCGTCAGCGACCTTCATACCCCCGGGTTTGCCTTCCGCGTTCTTGTACCCTACGAACGGCTCGGGCCGTTTATCCGTGGATCCGTGTCAAAGCTGTCAACCGACGAAAACGTTCTCCCGGGACGGTGTGTCGCAGTTCCAGGTCGTTTCGACGCGTTTATGAACTATGCCACCAAGTGTCACACATGCCGACGGATACGGTCGCCACCGACTCCGATGTGATGGCGTCCATCGATGATCACGGCACCAGTGCCGATCTGATCATCGCCGATCTCTCGACGGAGGACGCCTGGGTATCGATCGCAGCCACGGATGCTCCAGTACTCGACGAAATGCGATAGCGCCGGCGACCGCTCTCGTTGCTTTTGTGTGTCGTTTTGCCTTAGACACCTTCGACCGTCTTCCGGTAGGCGACGATGTGTTCGTTGGCAGTGTCGATTCGGTCGGCGGTCTCGTCGTCGGCCGCGGCTTTCAGTTCTCGGAGCGACTGCTGATGTCGATCGAGTCGCCCGTGATCGGGTCCGCGGTCCCGGTCGGCGAGCGAGGCGAGCTGGTCGGCTTGTTTTGCCAGGCCTTCCCGAAGCGTCTCGTCGTCGGTCCGGTCGGCGGCCTCGCTGAGCGTTTCGCTTGCCTTGCGGAGTTCGTCCCGAACCATGTGTAGGTGTACCACGCGGTGGCTGAAAGCGATTGTGTTGCCCGCGAAATGGAACGGTTTTTGACTCCCCTTGGCTCCCGCGTTGCCTTCGACGTCGCCGCTGTTGTTGAGGGGATCGCATTTCGCTGTGGCACGCTTGGTCACCGCCACATCGCACAAGCGAGCTGATAAAGTGGACGGCCGTCCAACCCGATTGTAATGAGCAATACCGGTCCCGAGGCCGATGCCGATCCCGATCCCGATGTCGACGACGCCGGTTCGGGTCCCCTGTCGCCGGACCGACCCGACGCCGAGCGACCGTTTCGCGTCGATGCCCCGTTCGATCCGGCGGGCGATCAGCCCGAGGCCATCGAACAGCTGGCCGAGGGCTTTCGCGAGGGGATGGACAAACAGACACTGCTTGGGGTGACGGGCTCGGGCAAGACCAACACCGTCTCGTGGCTGATCGAGGAGATCCAGCAACCGACGCTCGTCATCGCCCACAACAAGACCCTGGCCGCCCAGCTCTACGAGGAGTTCCGTAACCTCTTTCCGGACAACGCCGTCGAGTATTTCGTCTCCTATTACGATTATTACCAACCCGAAGCCTACGTCGAACAGACCGACACCTACATCGACAAGGACGCCTCGATCAACGAGGAGATTGATCGGCTGCGCCATTCGGCGACCCGGTCGCTGTTGACCCGGGATGACGTGATCGTCGTCGCCTCGGTGTCGGCGATCTACGGGCTCGGTGATCCGGGCAACTACGAGGAGATGTCCCTTCGGCTCGAACAGGGCCAGACGATCGATCGCGACGAGTTACTCTCCCAGCTGGTCGATCTGAACTACGAGCGCAACGACGTCGATTTCACCCAGGGCACGTTCCGGGTGCGGGGTGACACCGTCGAGATCTATCCGATGTACGGCCGGTATGCCGTCCGGGTTGAATTCTGGGGCGACGAGATCGACCGGCTCACCAAGCTCGATCCCCTCGAAGGCGAACTCAAAGGCCAGGAACCCGCCGTCCTCGTCCATCCGGCCGAACACTACGCGATCCCCGAAGACCGGTTGGAGACGGCGATCGAGGAGATCGAGGACCTCCTCGACGACCGGATCCGTCATTTCGAACGCCAGGGCGATCACGTCGCCGCCCAGCGGATCGAGGAACGCACCACCTTCGATCTGGAGATGCTCAAAGAAACCGGCTACTGTTCGGGCGTCGAGAACTACTCGGTCCATCTCTCCGATCGCGAGCCCGGCGATGCTCCCTACACCTTGCTCGATTATTTCCCGGATGACTTTCTGACCGTCATCGACGAATCCCACCAGACCATTCCCCAGATCCGCGGGCAGTTCGAGGGCGATCGCTCCCGCAAGGAGTCGCTGGTTGACAACGGCTTTCGCCTGCCGACGGCCTACGACAACCGGCCGCTGACCTTCGAGGAGTTCGAGGAACGGACCGATCGGACGCTGTATGTCAGTGCGACGCCGGGGGACTACGAACGGGAGGAATCCGGCCAGGTCGTCGAACAGATCGTTCGGCCGACGTATCTGGTCGATCCGGCCGTCGAAGTGGCCGACGCCGAGGGCCAGATCGACGATCTCATGGACCGGATCGATACCCGGATCGAGCAGGACGAACGCGTCTTGGTGACGACGCTCACCAAGCGGATGGCCGAGGACCTCACCGAGTATCTCGCCGAGGCCGGGATCGACGTCGAGTACATGCACGACGAGACCAACACCCTCGAACGCCACGAGCTGGTGCGGTCACTACGACTGGGCGAGATCGACGTGCTCGTTGGCATCAACCTCCTCCGGGAAGGGCTTGATATCCCGGAGGTCTCGCTGGTCGCCATTCTGGACGCCGACCAGGAGGGGTTCCTTCGCTCGGAAACGACGCTTATCCAGACGATGGGGCGGGCGGCCCGCAACGTCAACGGCTCGGTCGTGCTCTATGCCGACGAGGTCACCGATGCGATGCAATCGGCGATCGATGAAACCCGCCGTCGTCGCCGCATCCAACAGGAGTTCAACGAGGAACACGGCCACGAACCGCGAACGATCGACAAAGCGGTTTCCGAGACCGATCTTCCCGGGAGCCAGACCGACACGACGAGTGTTACCGGCGACGAGCCAGCCGACGCCGAGGAGGCTGCCCGACACATCGAGGAGTTAGAACAGCGGATGCAGGAGGCCGCCGATAACCTCGAATTCGAACTCGCCGCCGACATCCGTGACCGGATCCGGGAACTCCACGAGGAGTTCGACCTCGACGGCGAGGACACCGACGCCGGCGTGGCACCCGAACCAGACGCCGAGTTTTGAACGATCCCCGAGTGGCACGACTGACACAACTTATCAACTCGTTGATCTCTCCGTCCCGTTCCGTCGTTGCTGAGTCGGGGAATTATTATATCGTTCCGGGGAGCACACCCAGATATGGATCTAAAGGGGTCCGACACCCTCCTCCGTGTCCTGGTGATCGTGGCACTGCTCGTCGGTCTGCCGTTTATTTTCTTCGGCGGCCCGACGCTGACGGGTATTGGGGTCGTGTTGATTCTGGTGAGCGTCATCAGCTTCCTCGCGGTCGTGAAAAACTACATGACCGATCCGCAACCGGCTTGAGTTCATCCCCGCGGTGAACAGCGCGGCTTTCGAGTTGTATTTCCGTAACCGGCTATCCGGCCCGCTTGTCCGTCGAAAGAATTGATCAAAACGGGGTTTTAGCCGGGATTCGTATACGAATGTGTGATTAACTACCGAATCTCGCGTTATATTTTTCATTCTCGGGCAGCTACTTTCAACCGAACACGAGGTGATGCCCATGGCTCTCCCCACCACGGCGAGTTCATGGATCCAGAACCTCGATCTGCCTTCCCAGCTCTTCGAGCTCGACGGTACCGACTACGAACTGTTCGAGGAGGACGACGAATTCGTCCTCAGTGTCGAAATGCCTGGTTTCGAGTCCGACGAGATCGATGTCAGCTGGTATGAGGGTCGGCTGACGATCTCGGCGGACCATGAGGACGACATGCGGGACATGAAACGGACCTACCACCGGACCTTCCGGATGCCAAAGGAGATCGATCCCGACGGGATCTCCGCCGAGTACACCAACGGTGTCCTTGAGGTCCGGCTCCCGGTCCTTGCCGAGGAAGGCGTCCGTGGTACGTCGATCCCGATCGAGAGCTGAGGATCCCCTCACCCGTTTTTTATTTTTAGGATCGCTGCCATCCGTTCAGAGGCGTTGTTCGATCGTCGCCGCCGTGTCGGCCCCGATGCCGGGGACGTCCTGGAGTTCCTCGATAGAGGCCGCTCGAACTCCGTCGACGCTGCCGAACCGTCGGAGGAGCCGCCGCCGTTTGGACGGTCCGATCCCCGGGATGTCGTCCAGCACCGTCTCGACGGTATCCCGAACCGTCTGGTGATACTGGACGGCAAACCGATGGGCTTCGTCGCGGACTCGCTGGAGGACATGCAAGTGCGTGGCGTCGTCGGGCCATTGCTGGCTTCCGTCGGGTGTGATGACCCGTTCGTCGGCCTTCGCGAGGGCGATCACGGGAACGTCCCAGCCGACGGCCTCGAGCGCGTCCCTGGCTGCATCGAGTTGGCCTTCGCCGCCGTCGATCAACAACAGGTCCGGCGCGGGCCGATCGTCCCGGCCCTCGACGGCACGGCTGGCTCGCCAGGCAAGGAGGTCATACATATTGGCGTAGTCGTCGTTGCGGTCGTCGAGTTTTTTGCGCCGGTAATCGGCTTTCGCGGGCTGGCCGTCGACGAAGACGACGTTGCTCCCGACGACCGCCTTGCCCTGGGCGTGGCTGACGTCGAACCCTTCGATCCGCTCGGGTCGGGGGATATCGAGTGCCTCGGCGAGGGTGGCGATCTCATCGCGTTCGTCGTGCTGGCGAGCGTTTCGTAACGCGAGATCGACGAGTTTCGCCTTCCGGCCGGCGCCGGGTACCCGGAGGTCAACGCCCTCGGCCGCCAGCCATGCCTCGAGGTCACCGGTTTCGTCGTCGGGGCGATCCGACACGACGAGCACGTCCGGCAACGAGCGTTCGGCATAGTACTGTGGAATGAACGCACCGAGCACTGCCGGCGCGGCCTCCTCGGCGTCAGGAGTGTCGAGATGGTGTCGATCGCGGTCGATCAGTTGGCCGCCCTCGGCATGGAGGCGGGCGACGGTCGCCCGTTCGCCCTCAACGACGGCCCCGAGGACGTCCATCGTGTGTCCGCCGTCGGGATCGCTAACGGCGGCGGCACCCCCGCCGTGGAACGCCTCGATGGCCTCCAATCGATCCCGGAGGTTCGCCGCCCGCTCGAAGGATTGGTCGGCGGCGGCCTCTTCCATCGCTCGCTCGATCGGGTCCGACAATATCCCCGTCTCACCCTCGAAGAACCGCTTGACCGATTCGACGTCGCCCCGGTAATCGGCCTCGCTGATCTCGCCGGTACAAGGGGCCGTACACAGCCCGAGGTCGTAATCGAGACACGGACGATCCCGTCCCGAATACTTGTGATCCGAACACCCCCGCAGGCCGTAGGTCTCCCGCAACGCCTTCACCACCGTCTTGACCCGACCGACGTCAGTAAAGGGTCCGTAGACGGTTGCGTTTTCCTCGGGATCGCGCGTGATCTCGATGCGGGGGACGGGATGGGCGGTCAGCTGGACCATCGGATAGGACTTGTCGTCCTTGAGACGGACGTTGTATCGAGGCTGATGGCGCTTGATCAGATTCGCCTCCAGCAACAACGCCTGGGTCTCGGTGTCGGTCACCGCGATGTCGATCGTATCGGCCCGCTCGACCATCCGCCCGATCCGCTCGCTTCGTGGGTCGGCGTACGACCGGACACGATCGCGAAGTTCGACGGCCTTGCCCACGTAGAGCACGGTGTCCCCCGCGAGGAACTGATAGACGCCCGGCTCGTCGGGGAGTTCGTTGGCCCGCGCCCGGACGTCGGCGGGATCCATCGATGGCATATAGCGCGCCGAGGTGTTTCAACGGCGCGATCGACCCATAGCCACAGGGGAACGCCCAAGGCGGCCGGCACCGACCGACCGGGTATGGCCGCCGACGCCGATGCCGACAGAGTCGAATGTTGGCTCGTCGAACGGGATTACGACGACAAGGGCCTGGTCAAACTGGTCTATGCGACACCCGATGGGGAGCGCCACATCGTCCGGGAACGATCCTCGCGGATGCTCCGGGATGGCGTCACCGCCGCCGAATCGGTACCCGCCGATCGGCTCGAACCGGTGACCGATTCCGAACGGCAGGCACGCTATGCGACCGAAGTCGAGCGGATGCAAGCCCGTCACGATCCCGACGAGACGGTCTGAGCTGTCCGACGCGGGCAAGACGGAGAGACAAAGCCCTATATGGCCGGTCTCGATACCGGGAGATAAGACATGTCGGCGATCGAGCTGCACGGCGTGACGAAACGCTTTGGCGATGTCGTCGCCGTCGATGCCCTTGACCTCGAGATCCCCGAGGGCGAGGTGTTTGGCTTTCTCGGGCCGAACGGGGCGGGCAAGTCGACGACGATCAACATGCTGCTTGACTTCGTCCGCCCCGACGCCGGATCGATCCGGGTGTTGAACCGCGACGCCCACGAGGAAAGCGTCGCGATCCGCCAGCGGACCGGCGTCCTCCCCGAGGGGTTCGACGTCTACGAGCGGCTGACCGGTCGCCAACACATCGAGTTCGCCATCCAATCGAAGGAAGTCGAGCAGGACCCCGACGCCGTCCTCGAACGGGTGGGCATCGCCGACGCCGCCGATCGGAAGGCCGGTGGCTACTCGACGGGCATGACCCAGCGGCTCGCGCTCGGCATGGCGCTGGTCGGCGAGCCTGAGCTGTTGATCCTCGATGAGCCCTCGACGGGCCTCGATCCAAACGGCGCCAGGGAGATGCGCGAGATCGTCCGGGCGGAAAACGACCGCGGGGCGACGGTGTTTTTCTCCTCCCATATCCTCGGACAAGTCGAGGCCGTCTGCGATCGGGTCGGTATCCTGCGGGACGGCGAGTTCGTCGCCCAGGATTCCGTCGAAGGGCTTCGCGAGGCCGTCGGCACCGAGTCGACGCTTCGGATCGATGTCGAAACCGTCCCTGATGGGATCCTTGAGGAATTGCAAGTGCTCTCGGGCGTCACGAGCGTCGAGGCCGATGGCACCAGCCTCACCGTCGCCTGTACGGACGAGGCCAAAACCGCCGTCCTGACGGCCCTCGAGGACGCCGACGCGGGCGTTCGGAATTTCGAGACCGAAGAGGCCTCCCTCGAGGATCTGTTCGTCGCCTATACCGAAGGCGATGCGGAGTCACAGCCGGCCGACGGATCCGACACGACCGAGGAAACGGAGGAACCAGCATGACTTGGCAGGCCGTCGCCAACAAGGACTTCCAGGATGCGATCCGCTCGCGGTGGCTTTGGGGGCTGTCGGTGCTGTTCGTGGTCCTGATCGCCGGAAGCGCGTACTTCTTTACCCGCGGTGACACCCAAGACGTGACGACGGACTCGTTTATCGGTATCTTCGGGCAGATCGGTGGCCTGTTGGTTCCCCTGGTCGCGATCGTCGTCGCCTACGCCGCGATCATCGGCGAACGCGAGTCGGGGACGATCAAGCTGTTGCTCTCGTTGCCCCACTCCCGCCAGGACGTCGTCCTCGGGAAGTTCCTCGGTCGGAGTGCCGTGATTGCGCTGCCGGTTCTGCTTGGCTTTGCCATCGCGGCGGTCGTCTTTCTGATCGCCGGCATCACGTTCAAGTTCGCGAATTTTCTGGCCTTTACGATCCTCACGGCCTCGTTGGGAGTCGTCTTCGTCGGCATCGCGATCGGCTTTTCAGCGGGCGCTCCCAGCCAACGGCGGGCGATGATCGGCAGCGTCGGGGTCTATGTGCTCTTTACGCTCTTCTGGCAGTATCTCCGCCGGGGCGTCATCAACATCTTGACCGAGGCCGGCAAGCGCGTTCCCGGGCTCTCGGAACCGGCAAACGCCACGCTCGTGAAGGCGTCGTTGCTCTCGAAGTTCCTCAACCCGGTGCGGGCATACGAGACGCTCGCAGCGACGCTGTATGCCCAGGATACGATCGGTGCCCGACTCTACGGCACCTCGAACCCGATTCTGGCCCAGTTGGCCCGCCAACAGCTCCAAAAGGGGATGCCGTTTTACCTCTCGGATCCGTTCATCATCGCCGTCCTCGTCGTGTGGCTGGTGTTGCCACCGATCGTCGGCTATCTGCTTTTTACCGACGCCGATCTCACCTGAGTACTGATCGTTGCAGTCGGGGAGTTATTCGATCGGGACGCCCCGTTCGGCGAGTAGCGACTCGAACGCTGTTTCATCCAGCATCGGCACGTCGTTCGCCTCGGCGTCCTCCCGTTTGGTCCGCCCGGGAGAGGCACCGACGACGAGATAATCGGTTTCACCCGACACGGAGCCGGTTGCCCGCCCGCCGTGACGTTCGACGAGTTCCTGAGCTTCCTCGCGCGTATAGCCGTCGAGCGAGCCGGTGAACACGAAGGTCAATCCGGCCAGTGCATCGTCCGATTCCGTATCGGCCCTCTGGGGGGTAACGTGGTCGAGTAACGCATCGACGGTTTCGCGATTCGTCTCGGTTTCGAAGAACTCGATGATCGTCTCGGCGACGACCGGCCCGACGTCGGGGACAGCGGTCAACGTATCCGTCTCCCCTGCCTCGGCGGCCGACCGGAACGACTCGAAGCTCCCGAATGTCGCCGCGATGTCCCGGGCAACCGACGAACCAACTGACGGAATCCCTAGCCCGACGAGGAAGTCCGTTAACGGCGGTTCGGTCGTCGCCTCAAGCTCGGTCACGAGGTTTTGTGCACTCGTTTGGCCCCACCCCTCTAACGTGGCCAACTCCTCGACGGTTAGCTCATAGAGATCGGCCAGTGACTCGACCAATCCGGCGTTCATCAACTGTTCGATCCGCTCGGGACCGAGCCCCTGGATATCGAGGGCCTCGCGGCTCGCGTAGTGTTCGATCGCCCGCTCGAGTTGGGCCCGACAGCCCAATCCGCCGGTACAGAACGCCATCGGCCCGTCACGCTCGACGGGACTGTCACAGACCGGACAGGTATCCGGGAAGCGGTAGTCGTTCTCGGCGCGGTCTTCCGTTACCTCGACGACCTCCGGGATGACGTCACCGGCCCGTTCGATCCGGACCCGATCGCCGATCCCAACGCCCAGTTCCTCGATGATCGAAGGGTTGTGCAGGCTCGCCCGCGAGACGGTGACGCCGCCGACATCGACGGGATCGAGTAACGCGACCGGCGTCAACCGGCCCGTCCGGCCGACCTGGACGACGATGTCCCGGAGGATCGTCTCCTCGGTCCGGGCCGGGAACTTGTAGGCGAACGCCCACCGGTAGGCCCGCGCTGTCGTCCCGAGTTCCGCACAGGCGGTCCGGCTGTTGACCTTGATGACGACCCCATCGATCTCGTAGTTGAGCGCATCACGTTCTTCTAGCAGTCGATCCCGGTAGGCGATCGCGGCCTCGATGTCGTCGACCACCTCGGTTCGGTCGTTCACCCGCAGGCCGTAGTCTTTGAGTCGGTCGTGCTCCGCCGCGTGGCTGTCCGGCCGGGTTGTGGCGTCGAGGATGTCATAGAAATAGACCGCCAGCGGACGCTCGGCGGTCACCGACGGGTCGAGTTGCCGGAGGGTGCCGGCGGCGGCGTTCCGTGGGTTCGCAAACGGGTCATCGCCGGCCTCGATGCGGTCGCGGTTCAGTTCCTGGAACGCGTCCCGTGGGATGTAGACTTCACCGCGGACCGCCAGGAACTCGGGTGGCTCCCCCCGGAGCCGCTGAGGGACCATCGGGATCGTCCGGACGTTTGCGGTGACGTCATCACCGATCTCGCCGTCGCCGCGGGTGGCCGCCCGGACGTATTCACCGCCCTCGTAGACGACCTCCAGGGAGAGCCCGTCGAATTTCGGCTCACAGACGTACTCGACGTCGCCGACGGCCTCGCGAACGCGTTCGTCGAACGCCCGGACGTCCGCCGCTTCGCCGCTCGAATCGATCGACAACATCGGCACGGCGTGTTCGACGTCGCCGAGTTCGTCGAGGGGTTCGCCGCCGACCCGCTGGGTGGGGCTGTCGGCCGTCCGGAGATCGAACGCTTCCTCGAGGGCCTCCAATCGCGAAAAGAGCGCGTCGTACGTCCGATCGGCGATCACCGGATCGTTCTCGACGTAGTATCGGTAGTCGTGATAGCGGATCGCTTCCCGGAGGTTCTCCGCCTGGATTTTGGCCTCCGGGTCAGTGAGTGCTTCGACCGGCTCGAAGTCGGTCGGTGGCTCCTCGATGTAGGGGTTCTCCGCGTCGACAAACGTGTCGGCATCCTCCGGCGGTGCCATCACCAACGCGTAGTTACCGCCGGCCGCAAAAGCCCCGTGGCTGCGTTAGTAACTATCGGCGTGTTCCCAGCTACCGAGGTAGTCCCGCTGGGCGTCGGTGAGGGCGTCGATGTCGATATCCAGCGTCTCGAGTTTCCGCTCGGCGACGGCCCGATCCAATCGGTCAGGCACCGTATACAGCCCGGGTGATAGCGCGTCGCCACCCTCCCCGTCGATGTGATCGCGGCCGGCGACGAACATCATAGCGAAGGTCGTATCCATCACTTCGGCGGGATGGCCCTGGCTGTACGGACCCGTGAGGTTGACGAGCCGACCGTCTGCCAGAAGATTGAGCCGCCGGCCATCCGGGAGCTGGTATTGTGTGACTCCCGCCGTCGGCGTCGTCGTCCGATCGGCGAGCGCCTCAAGGGCATCGGTTTCGATCTCGACATCGAAGTGCCCGGCGTTACAGAGGGTTGCCCCGTCGGGCATCCGTTCGATGTGTTCTTGCCGGATCACCTCGGCGTTGCCGGTGGCCGTGATGAACAGATCACCCTCCTCGGCGGCCTCGGCCATACTCATGATCCGATGGCCGTCCATGTGGGCCTGGAGGGCCTTTCTGGGATCGACCTCGGTGACGACGGTCTGGGCACCCATGCCGCGGGCTTTCCGGGCGATCCCCCGACCGACGTAGCCATAGCCCGCCACGACGACCGTCTTCCCCGAGAGTTGGGCGTTGGTCGTGATCATCACGTTCGCGAGCGCCGACTCGCCGGTGCCATGGACATTGTCGAAGAAGTGTTTCATCGGCGTGTCGTTGACGCCATACACCGGGAACGCGAGGACGTCGTCGGCGTCCATCGCTTCGAGCCGATGGATCCCCGCCGTCGTCTGTTCGGCACCCCCGAGAACCGTTTCGGCGATTCCGGGATAGTCGGCGTGGACTTTTGCCATGAGCTCACAGCCGTCATCGAGGATCACGTCGGGGTTCTCTTCGAGCAATTCGTGTTGGGCGGCCGCGAACGCCTCGTCGCTCATCCCCTCCTCGGCGTAGGCCGTAATACCCGTTTTCCCGTCGAGATATTCGACGACATCGCCGTGGGTGCTCTGGGGTTCGCTGGGAGCAAAGACGACCTCGGCCCCCGCTCGCCAGAGCGTCTCGATCAGGATCCCCGTCGTCGCCTCGAGATGGGACGCGACGGCGACGGTATACCCCGAAAGGGGCTCGTCGGTTTCGTGTTCCTCGCCGAACGATCGGAGAATCGGGGTGTGATCGCGAGCCCACGCGAGCGGATCATCGGTTTCCGCAGCCATAGCCACATTCTCCAACGCCGGTGGTATCAACTCTTTGTGACCGATTCGCCGGCTCGTGAACACGCATCGAGCAGACCGAAGATCGACGCCATTAACGGCTGAAATGTCAGTTATCGAGGGAATATCCCCTTTCGACTGGCCAGAAAACATACTACTAACCGAGGCACAGTTTCGATTGCCGCGACAGGGAGCGGTGTGGCACGCTGTCATCGCGTGTTCCTCCCCTCGCTTGTCCCCTACAACCGCCGGGTTGCTTGGAGGCTGACCCCGCCTGTCGCGGCATTCTTTCATACGCCCGATCGCGGCGTGTCAGCTGTGTCGGCCCCGTGGTATCGATCGGTCGAACACACCGGCGACTCGTGATGACCGTAGCGAGCGCACAAAGAGGCAGGCCGGGTCCCCGGTCCGATGGGGAACGTTCGGTTCGTCGGGAGGCTGACCGGATGGTCGGGAACCCGGATGGGGATTACAGACCCGCTTGTAAGGGTTTTTTGGCCGCTCAGGTGTCCGACCGTCCTCCATTGATTATGCTCGGTAACTGTCGACATACCACATAGTTCGCAGGTTTTGCCGTAACTGTGGGTTATATGATTCTGGAAATATATGCATGTCATACATGACTCGAGGATTCCGGACGCGCAGCGTCCACCACGGCCACGCGCCCGATTCGGCGACAGGGTCGCGCGCGCCACCGCTGTACCAGACGACATCGTATGTGTTCGACGACGCCGATCACGCCGCCGACCTGTTCGCCCTCGAGACGGAGGGCGACGTCTATTCACGGATCTCGAACCCGACGGTGGCCGCGCTCGAGGATCGACTGGCCGCCCTTGAGGGTGGCACCGACGCGGTCGCGACGGCAAGCGGCATGGCCGCGCTCGATGCACTGACCTTTCTCCTTGCTGAAGCCGGTGATACCGTCGTCTCCTCGGGGGATCTGTACGGTGGAACCCGCTCGTATTTCACCCACACTGCAGGCCGACGAGGGATCGATGCGGAGTTCGTCGAGACGACCGATTATGAGGCCTACGCCGAGGCGATCGACGAGGATACGGCCTTCGTCCACGCCGAGACCATCGGTAACCCTTCACTGGTGACGCCGGATCTCGAACGGATCGCCGAGATCGCCCACGACCACGACGTTCCCTTCGTCGTCGACAACACCTTCGCGACGCCGGCGCTGTGTCAACCGCTCGACCACGGGGCCGATATCATCTGGGAATCGACGACCAAGTGGCTCCATGGCTCGGGCACGACGATCGGGGGCATCCTCATCGACGGTGGGTCCTTCGACTGGGACGCGAGCTATCCCGAGATCGGCGGCGACAATCCGGCCTTCCACGGGCTGAACTTCGCCGAGGAGTTCGGCGATCGGGCCTTCGCCGCGGCGGCCCGCCACCGAGCGGTCCGGTCGATCGGAAGCAGTCAGGCCCCCTTCGACGCCTGGCAGACCCTCCAGGGACTCGAGACCCTCCCGCTCCGGATGGCCCGCCATTGTGAGAACGCCGAACTCGTCGCCGACCACCTCGTCGACCACGACGCCGTCGACTGGGTGACCTTCCCCGGGTTGGCCGATCACCCGACGCACGAGGCCGCCAGCCGGTATCTCGATGGCGGGTACGGTGCGATGATCGCCTTCGGTCTCGAGGGGGGCTACGAGGCCGGTCGGCGGTTCTGTGAGAACGTCGAACTGGCGTCGTTCCTCGCGAACGTCGGCGATGCGAAGACGTTGGTGATCCATCCCGCCTCGACGACCCATGCCCAACTGACCGAGGACGAACAGCGGGCAAGCGGCGTTACGCCGGATCTCATCCGGCTGTCGGTCGGCATCGAGGATCCCGCGGACATCATCGCCGATCTCGACCAGGCGATCGAACGCGCCGTCGGTGCCGCGGTTTAACGATCCATGCAGATCGATCACGGCACTGTCGAGTTGGGGACCTTCGAGTTCGAGTGTGGGGAGACGATCCCCGAACTCGAGGTCGCCTACGAGGCCTACGGCGAGTTCGATGGCGACAACGCCGTCTACGTCTGTCACGCGCTTACCGGCAGCCAACACGTCGCCGGCCAAGGGGGCCGCGAGGGGACGGCCGGCCAGGCTCACGCGTGGTGGGATTCGATCGTCGGCCCCGGCAAGGCTATCGATACCAACGAATACTACGTGGTCTGTGCGAACATCCCCGGATCGTGTTACGGCACGACCGGACCGAGTTCGGTCGATCCCGAAACGGGCGAGCCCTACGGCCTTGACTTCCCGCCAGTTACGGTCGGTGACTGGACGCGGGCCCAACGGCGGCTGCTCGATGCGCTGGGGGTCGGGCGGCTCCACGCAGTCGTCGGGGGCAGCGTCGGCGGGATGAACGTCCTCGAGTGGGTGAAACGGTATCCCGATGACACCAGTCGGATCGTCCCGATCGCGACGGCGGCCCGGCTCGACGCCCAGTGTCTCGCCTTGGATGCGATCGCCCGCCGAGCGATCACGACCGATCCCAACTGGAACGGCGGTGATTACTACGGAGACGACCACCCGTTCCCGGAGTACGGGCTGGCGATCGCCAGACAGATCGGCCACGTGATGTACCTCTCGAAGGACTCGATGGCCGCGAAGTTCGGCCGCCGGGCCGCCGGCCGTGACGGTCGCCACGAACCGTATCCGGAGGATCCAACGACCGGCTACTTTCCCTACCGGGACGTCGAATCGTATCTCGATTATAACAGCGCAAACTTCACCGACCGGTTCGACGCCAACAGCTATCTCTATTTGACCCGGGCGATGGACGACTACGATCTGGCGGCTGGATACGAATCCGACGCCGCGGCCCTGGCGGCTTATGAAGGGGAGGCGCTGTTGTTGTCCTTTACTGCCGACTGGCATTTCACCGTCGAGCAGGCCGAGTCGTTGGCGGCGGCGTTTCGGAGCGCCGACGTCGCGGTGACCCACCGCACGATCGAGTCGGACCACGGCCACGACGCCTTTCTCGTCGAACCCGGCAAGGTCGGCCCGCCGGTTCGATCGTTTCTCGCCGACGGCTTCGGGGCCGACGGTAGCGTCTCCGGGACTGATTCGGTCGCGACTGGCCGCCGATAGCGGGCGTTCCTACAGAGGCGTTGGTCACGGCCGCAATCGGTGGAACAGTGAACTGCCCTGTTCGATCGTCTGATAGCCGGCCGTGAGACCGATCGCCAGCAGCGTTATCGCTGCCCACCCAAGCGGTGGGACGGTCCGTACCACCGGAACGCCGATCGCCGTCGCGGCCACCAATAGCAAGCCGAGAACCGAGAGCCCAACGTAGAATTCGCTCCAGGCGAGGCCGTATCGTGGGACCGTCTCCAGATAGACGTTGACCTCCTCGGCTCGATCGTTGAGTCGGATCTCCTTTGCGGTGCGATCGTATTCGACGATCCCCAGCTCATCGAGCTTGGGCAGGTGCGTCTGATGTAAGGAGACGTACGCACTTTGTCGGACGTTCCGTGGCGGTGGCGACTCACCGGTCTCGCGTTCGGCGATGCGCTCGGAGAGTCGCCTCGCGGAGATGACACCCCCCATCTCCTGGAGGTATTCGAGCGCCATGCGGCGTCGTTCGTTGCTCAATACGTCGTGGATGTCAACGGCTGTAAGTTCTGAGGCTGATTGTCGTTGAACTGCCACCGGAATCCCCCACCGTGTGCACTGTCACCAATGCTCGATTTCCATATAATATTAAGGGTTCGTTTCAGATCGGTCCCGTCCCTCGAAATTCGGTTCATGATTGCCGGACGGTAGCACGGCCCATTGATCGCCGGAATGGACGCGTTCAAGTAGACTGCGGTCGGTCCCCCGTCCGTGACCGAGACCGTTGGCTCCGAACGCGACGACCGTGACGAGCGCCTCGTGACCGGCTACACGGGCCGGCTGTTGATCGCCGTCTCGATCGGCTGGGCGTTCATCCAGACCGGCCGGCTGGTCATCTCCCCGTTGTTGCCCGCGATCAGTGCCGATCTCGGCCTCTCGAGTACGCGGGCCGGCTTTGCGATCACCGTCATCTGGGGGCTGTATGCGCTGTTGCAGTATCCAAGCGGTCGCCTCTCCGATCAGCTCTCACGGACGACGCTGCTGGTCGCCGGGCTCGTATTGCTCTGTGTGGGCTTTTTCGTCCTCTCGGGGGCACCGACCTATCTGGTTCTCCTGGCGGGGGCCGCCGTCGTCGGGCTTGGTGCCGGCCTGTATCCGACCCCTGCGCGGGGGTTGGTCTCGGATCTCTTCGTCGCCCGGCGCGGGCAGGCCTTCGGCATCCACACCGCTTCGGGGGACGTGGGTGGCGTACTCGCGGCCGGCGTGGCGACCGCGGTGCTCGCGGTCGCGACGTGGCGAGGGGCGTTCGCGCCGGTGATCGTCGTCTTGCTCGGGGTGGCGCTTTCCTTACATCTCTGGAGCCGCGAGGGCTATGTCTTCGCGAAGGTCGACCTCGCGATCGGCGATACCGGCCGCCGCCTGCTCAAGGAACCACAGCTTCGGTGGCTGCTGATCGCCTACGCCCTGTATGCCTTCTCTTGGCAGTCGGCGACGGGGTTTCTCCCGACGTACCTTCAGGTCGGCAAGGGGTTCTCCGCGGCGGTCGCCAACACCGGCTTTGCGGCCCTGTTCGTCGTCGGCGCCATCGTCAAGCCCGTCGCCGGCAGTCTCGGCGATCGCTTCCCTCGGGGATTGCTCGCCCCGGCGGTTCTCGCCCTTGCGGCGGTCATGCTCGTGGGTGTGATCCTGGCTCAAACGCCGCTGGTCGCGACGGCGGCGGTGGTCTGTTTCGCCGCCGGGTTGATGGCGTATCCACCGGTGATGCAGGCGTATCTGATGGACTCGTTTCCCACCGACAGCATGGGTGGTGATCTGGGGGCGATGCGGACGATCTATATCGGCATCGGTGCTCTCGGCCCGACGTACGTCGGGGCGGTGGCGGACGCGATCGATTTCACGACTGCCTTCACGGGGCTGGTCGGCTGTCTGTTGTTGAGCAGTCTGTTGATCCTCACGCTTGGCCGACGGTGACCACCCAACGGCGGGCCGACCGGATCAGAACGCTTCGAGGACGGCGTCCGGATCGTTGGGCACGCTCGTCGGTTCCGATCCCGCTTCGGCCGCGGCATCCGGATCCTTAAGCAGGTGACCGGTCGTCAGACAGACGATCCGTTCGTCGCGTGTGATCTCCCCGCGTTCGCGGAGTTTGCGGACGCCGGCGACCGAGGCGGCACTCGCGGGCTCGACGCCGATGCCGTCCTCGGCGAGCAGTCGCTGGGCGGCGGTGATCTCCTCGTCGCTGACAGCGACGGCCGTCCCGCCGGTCGCCCGCACGCCCGGCAGTGCCTTGCGAGCGTTGACGGGGTTGCCGATCCGGATCGCGGTCGCCCTGGTTTCGACGTCCTCCCATCGCTGTACGTCCTCCCAACCGTGCTCGATGGCCTCGACGAACGGGGCCGCGCCGGCCGCCTGGACGCCAACGAGTTTCGGTACCTCCTCGGGTGTCATCGCGCCGGCGGCGACCAGTTCCCGGAACCCTTTGTACAGCGCCGAGGTGTTGCCGGCGTTGCCGACCGGCAGGACGATCCGGTCGGGAAATTCCCCGGTCGCTTCCCGCGTCTGTTCGAGGATCTCGAAGCCGATCGTTTTCTGGCCCTCCAGCCGGAACGGGTTGAGCGAGTTGAGTAGGTAGACTTCCCCGCGACCGGCCAGTTCGGCGACGATATCGAGACAGGCGTCGAAGTTCCCGTCGACTTCGAGGATCTGGGCGCCGTGGAGGCCGGCCTGAGCGAGCTTGCCTGCGGCGACCTTCCCGGCCGGTAACAACACGAACACATCGAGATCGGCCCGCGCACCGTAGGCCGCAAGCGCCGCGCTCGTGTTGCCGGTGCTGGCACAAGCCAACCGACCGACACCGAGGCGTTCGGCCACTCTGACGCCAACGGTCATCCCCCGGTCTTTGAAACTCCCCGTCGGGTTCATCCCCTCGTGTTTGACCCGAAGGTCGTTGACGCCGACGGAGTCGGCGATCGATGGCACCGAATACAGCGGTGTTGCACCCTCCTGGATCGTCACGCCGTCGTCGACCGGCAAGGCATCGCTGTACCGCCAGACACCGTCGCCCTCGAAGTCCTCGAAGGTCGGCGGATCGGCGTACCGGACCTCCAGTAGGCCGTCACACTCCGGACAGCGATAGAGGACGTCCTCGAAGGCGGGCGCCGTGTGGCCACATTCGATACAGGCGAGCCACACATCATCCCGGACGTTCTCGGGGATGGTCGGCGCAGCCGTCGCGAGTCGCAGATCTGCCATTACCCAATAGCGGGGGACGAGCGGGCAAAAAAGGGCCGATCCACGGGTCCGTTTCCATCGAATTGGCGTGCCGTCCGGGAGTCTTCACTCGACGTGGTCCTCATCGTCGCCGTCGCCGAAGGCGTCGATCCGGTCGTGGACGTGTTCGGTCCAGGCGTCGAGGGTCTGGTGGAGGCGTTCTTTGGTTTCAGGGAGCGGTTCGGCCGTGTACTGATAGACGTACCCGCCCGGATCCAGCAGGCGCCGTTCCCGGCGGACGAGGTCCAACTCGAGGAGTCGCGAGAGCGATCGGTTGACATTGCTTCGGTCCCGTTCGAGATCGTTCGCCAACTCCTCGACAGTGCTGCCCGGTCGATCGAGCAACGCGAGATACGTCCGGATCTCCCGCCCGCCGATCCCGATGACACAGCCCATGATCTCCTCGAAGTCCGGGTCATCCCGTTCGAGCAACCATCCCATATCACGGCCGCCGGTTTCCTTCGTCGTGGCTGGTCTCTCGTCCCGCTCGGAGTCCATATGTCAATCTGTTGCGGTGCCACGCTCAAAACGCTTCGCTCGCATTCCCGTTACACCGTTTCGAGGCGAAAGCCCGTTCGGACACCCACGATGCCCGGTCCTTGGATCACTTACAGTACCCTTGGGACTCCAGACAGGTCCGCATTCCGTCTTGGGTCTGATGGCGATGCAGGGTCGTCGGCGTATCACAGTAGTAGACGTCCCCGTCGTACCGCAGGGTGATCTCGTGGGCGCTTCCCAAAAACTCGCGTTTGATGACGATTCGGGTGCCCTCCTGGAGCCGTCTGAGGAGTTCCTCGGCGCTCAGTTCGCCCGCTTCGATCCGCAACGCGTCGGTCATCGGCGGTATATCGGCCGGTATGGTCTTGAACGCTTGCCTCCGGTCAGGTGGGCGATGGTCCCGCACGAGCGGCGCGAGTTCATCTCCTCGCGGGGAGTACCAGATGCTCGTACCTGATCGGCCTGACGGGTGATGATGGCGGTCGGTATTCGATCCACGACCGACGTGTCCGTGGGGGATAGGTAAATGTCACAAGAAGTATCTGCCGGAACTGAGACGCAACGCGACACGACTGTATCGACGACTCGACTCACCGCCTGGCAGGCGGGTGTCCTCGCCGGCCTCGCCGGCAGCCTCGGGATGGGTGTCGTCATGACTGCCATGGCCCCACAGGTCATGGCCATGGCGATCCCGGCGCTCTATGGCCTACAAGGCGGCGTTGTCGGATGGAGTTTCCACATGGCTCACGGCGCTGTCATCGGAGTCGCCTTCGCGGCGCTCGTCGAACGGACCGATATCGGCAAATACGCGACCGCGACCGGCCGGCATCTTCTGATCGGTGGCCTCTATGGGGCCGTCGTCTGGGTGGCGTTGGCGGTCATCGTGATGCCGATCTGGCTCAGCGGCGTCGGGTTCGCCGGTGCGCCGCCGTTGCCGAACGTTAACGTCGGGAGCTTGCTGATGCACCTCGTCTATGGGGTGATCGTCGGTGTCTTCTATCCGGTGGTGCGCTGACGGCGTCGCCAACACGATCGATCGAATCGAAAAACTAACCATCACCACAGGAAGACGAGCCGATCGACCACCGGTTCGATGTCGGGATGGCCTCCCAGGACGATTGGCGGCGCGATCGGAGCCTCGTTTCAGCCTAGCAGTTCGACGAGGAGCCCTTTCTGAGCGTGAAGCCGGTTTTCGGCCTGATCGAAGGCGACCGACTGGTCGCCCTCTAAGACGGCATCGGTGATTTCTTCGCCCCGATTGGCGGGCAGACAGTGCATCACGATGGCCTCCGGGGCGTTCGCGAGCAATTCTTCGTTGATTTGGTAGGGTGCGAGGTCCTCCAAGCGCGTTTCACGTTCGTCCTCGTCGCCCATACTCACCCAGACGTCGGTGTAGATCACGTCCGCCCCCTCGGCGGCCGCCTCGGGATCGGTCGTGGTGGTAATCGTCCCCTCATACGACGCCGTCGTTTCGAGGACTGTTTCGTCCAATCCGTAGCCCTCGGGCGTCGCGATCGTGAGGTCGATCCCGACCATTGCACAGCCGATCGCAAACGACTTGGCGACGTTGTTCCCGTCGCCGATCCAGGCCGCCGATACGTCCTCGAAGCCGCCACAGTGTTCGTTGATCGTCATGAGATCGGCGAGCGTCTGACACGGGTGGGCCGCATCCGAGAGCCCGTTGATCACCGGCACGTCGGCGTAGGCCGCCATCGTCTCTAAGGTCTCGTGGTTGAAGACCCGTGCCATGATCGCATCGTCGTACCGGCCGAACACCCGGCTGACGTCCTTGATCGGTTCACCGTGGCCGAGGTGGATGTCGTCCTGGCCGAGGAAGATCGCATGGCCACCGAGCTGGGTCATCGCCGTCTCGAAGGAGGTGCGGGTGCGTGTACTCGGTTTTTCGAAGAGCATCGCTAGCGTGGCCGTCGGGAGTTTCTCGTGTGGTTCGTTGACGGCGAGGGCCTGCTTGAGCTCGGCGCCCGTTTCAAGGACGGCGTGGAGATCCGCGGGTGTCAGATCGTCCACTTCCAGGTAATGCTGTGGTGGCATGGTCGGTTCGTCGGCGGTTCCAGTGGCGTTGTTCGTGTCGACGGTGTGGTCGGTCATTGGTATCGGGGTCGGTGAAGGATAGTCGAAAGCGGTGCGAGCGGCCGGAACGTGAACGCGACCGTGGGTTACGCTCGGGATCGTCGCAGTCGCTTCATGGGCCGATCACCCCGTGTTGCCCGATGGCGGCCTCGTTGTCCGCTGCCGCCTTCGTCTCGAGCCAGTCGACCACACGGCCGGGCACGTCGACGTCGCTCACCTCGGTGAGTGCCTTGAACTCGACGGTGTGGTTGATCTCGTGGACGGTATAGCCGTCCGCGCCGGTCTCCATGAGGTCGATCCCGAGACACCCTCCACCGACCGCCGCGCTGGCGTCGGCGACGAGGGCTTCGAGTTCGGCATCGACCTCGATCGGTTCGGTGTCGGCGCCCTGGGAGGCGTTGGTGAGCCAGTGATCCGACGAGCGTGCCATCGCGGCGACGGGCTCGCCGTCGGTCGCCAATACGCGGATGTCCCGCCCCGGTTTCTCGACGAACTCCTGGATGTAGAAGACCTTGTGTTCGTAGTGTCCCAGCGTCTCCTTGTGCTCTAATACCGCCTCGGCGGCGCTTTTGTTCTCGATTTTCGCCATGAGCCGTCCCCATGATCCGATCACGGGCTTGAGCACACAGGGATAGCCGAACGATTCGATCGTCTCGAGGGCGCTCTCGGCGGTAAAGGCCACCTCGGTCGTCGGGGTCGGCACGCCCGCCTCGGCGAGCGCGAGGCTCGTTTCGACCTTATCGGCACAGATCTTCGCCGTCCGGGCGGCGTTGATCACCGGGATGCTATAGCGCTCACAAAACCGAGTCGCGTAGGTGCTCCGGCTGGTCGCCAGACACCGATCGACGACGATATCCACGTCCTCGAGTGCGGCCGGCGGTGAGTCGATATCGAACCGCTGGTCACGGACGTCGACTTTCCGGACGTCGTGTCCGCGGTTCCGTAACTCCGCGAGGAGGAGTTTTTCGTCCTCGCGGATGCGGGAATACAGGATCGCAATCGTGTGTGTCATTTCGATCACCACCGGGGTTGGGGTTGCGTAGTCGTTGATGTGGTCGTGAACACGTCACTCCCCCCAGTCCTCTTCCAGCTCCGGGGCTGGTTCGAGGACCGGCGGAGCGGTGTCGACGACTTCCAGTTCGGCGCCGCAGGTATCACAGTCGATGATCTCTCCTACTTCGAGGGTGTCGGGCAGGGCAAGTGTCGCCCCACACTCGACGCAGTCGGCTTCGGACATCGTTTCGTGTTCCACACAATGTTCGTCATGGGTATAAAATTTACTAAATTAATTACTGAAAATAATGACATGGATGGCTCTTCGCGACGAATTCGGGCGCGGTCGCGTGGAGAACGTCTCCATGATTAATGGCCCCGGCGGGGGGCCGGCGGTCGTCGTCGGAGCCGCGGTCGCGGCCGACGACGTTTCGGACGGTCGGTACCTCGGGTGAGCGACTGTTGATCAGACATAGGTGCTGACAACCTCCGTGAGCTGTTCATCGGCGGTCGCGAGTGCTTCGCGGGTGGTTTCGAGGCTGTCCCGGTCGGCCTTGAGCTGACGGTCGGCCGCCTCGATCGTCTCGGTCACCGCGGCGGGCGCCGGCCCGCCGACCGAATCCCGCATCGCCACGCTCTCGTGGGGGTCAAGGGCGGTTTCGATCGCATCGGGATCGACGACCGCCTCGAGGGGTTCACCGAGGACGTCCTCGGCGGCGGCCGCGATGGCCGCGAAGTCACCGCCGGCCTCGGCGGCCTCGGCGACCAGCTCGTGGGCCGTCCGGAAGGGGATGCCCGCCATCGCGAGGCGGTCGGCGACGCCGGTCGCGGTCGCGAACCCGCTGTCGGCTTCGGCGGCGAGGGTCTCCTCGGGCCAGGTCGCGGTTGCGATGGCCCCGCCGGCGACGTCGATCGCGTCCGTCACGGCGTCGACGGCCGCCCAGCCATGTGGTGTCGCCCGCTGGAGGTCCCGGTTGTACGCCCGGGGCAGGCTTTTCAGGGTGGTGTACAGCCCCGTCAGTTCGCCGACGGCGTCGCCCGCGACGCCCCGGACAAGCTCCAGCGAATCGGGGTTTTTTTTCTGGGGCATGATCGAAGACGTCGAGGCGTAATCGTCGTCGAGTTCGACGTAGCCCTTGTTCGAAAAGACGATCAGATCCTCGGCGAGCCCCGACAGCGTCGTCGCCAGCGTCGCCAGGGCGTTGACCGACTCCAGCAGGAAATCCCGCGTCGAGACGGCGTCCATGCTGTTTTCGACGACGCCGTCGAACCCCAGGAGGGCGGCGGTCCGCTCCCGGTCGATCGGGAACGGTGTCCCGCCGAACGCGGCCGCGCCGAGCGGCGAGGTGTTCACCCGGTCGTAGGCGTCGAACAGCCGGGCGGTATCACGCCCGATCGCCTGGGCGTACGAACAACACCAGTGGGCGACGGTCGTCGGCTGGGCGGGCTGGAGGTGGGTATAGCCCGGCATGATCGTCTCGGTGTGATCCGCCGCGACCGACAGCAACGCCTCCCGGGCGTCGATGGTCGCCTCGATCGCCTCCAGCAGCTCCGTCCGCAGCTGCCAGCGGATACAGGTCGCGACCTCGTCGTTGCGGCTGCGGGCGGTATGCATCCGACCGCCGTCCGGACCGATCCGATCGATGACGGCGGTCTCGATCGCGGCGTGGACGTCCTCCCCGGCCGGCAGGGCGTCGTGGCCGGCCGCTTCGACGGCCGCCAGCGCCTCGAGGATGTCGCCGGCCGTGGCATCGTCGATGATCGTCTGTTCGGCGAGCATCACGACGTGGGCGCGATCGATCGTGATGTCGGCCTGGAAGATCCGTTCGTCGTCGGCCATCGAGGAGAGAAACTCCCGGGCGGGGCCGCCGCTAAAGCGGTCGCGGCGAAC
Organism: Chewarchaeum aethiopicum (SeqCode); assembly: GCA_034190395.1. Lineage (GTDB taxonomy): Archaea > Halobacteriota > Halobacteria > Halobacteriales > Hikarchaeaceae > Chewarchaeum > Chewarchaeum aethiopicum. The sequence goes on along the minus strand of JAXINS010000076.1, from coordinate 19,215 downwards.
GACGTCCCCGGTGGTGTTTCCCCCGTTGGTCATCTATTGGCCCCCGTCGGTGACGGGTTCGTTGACCTCCTGTTCTTTTTTCTGTTCGTCCTCGGCGTTCTGCTCGGCGATGGTCTTGGCGACGCGGTTGGCAAACCGCTCCTGGTAGCCGTGGTATTTCGCAAAGCCAGTGGCATCGGCCTGTTCGATGTCCTGGACGGTTTCGGTGTTGAACGAGGCCGCACTCTCGGAGTAGACCGCATACTCGCTGTCCCGGCCGACGGCGCGGGCCTGCCCGCCCTCGAATTTGACCGTCACCGTCCCGGTGACCTTCTGTTGGGTCACCTCGATGAACCCCTCAAGTGCCTGTGCCAGCGGCCCGGCCAGCAGGCCCTCGTAGGCTTTCTGGGCCCATTCGGTATCGACCTGCTGTTTGAACTGGCGTTCGTTTTTGGTCAACACGAGCCCCTCGAGGGCTTCGTGTGCGGCCAACAGCGTCGTCGCGGCGGGATGTTCGTAGTTCTCCCGGACTTTCAGGCCCATGATGCGGTCTTCCATCAGGTCCGTCCGGCCGACGCCGTAGGAGCCGGCGAGATCGTTCAGATACTCGATGAGTTCGACCGGCGTGTACTGTTCGCCATCGACGGCGACGGGGTATCCCTCCTCGAAGGTGATCTCGACCGTCGCGGTGTCGGCATCGGGGTTGTCGGTCCACTCGTAGATGTCCTCGGGGGGCACGTAGCTGGGATCCTCGAGTTGGCCGCCCTCGACGGACCGACTCCAGAGGTTCGTGTCGATGCTCCAGACGCCCTCGTTGCCGCCCTCGACGGGGAGGCCCTTCTCGTCGGCGTAGTCCTTTTCCCATTCGCGGGTCAGCCCGAGTTCGCGGATCGGCGCGATCACCTCGTAGTCGGTCTCCCGCCAGACTGCCTCGAACCGGAGCTGATCGTTACCCTTGCCCGTCGCGCCGTGGGCGAGTGCGGTGGCGTCGTACTCTGCGGCGACCTCGAGAATCGCCTCGGCGATCACCGGGCGGGCCAGGGCCGTCCCCAGGGGATAGCCCTGATAGGTGCCGTTGGCCCGAACGGCGTCCAGACACTGCTGGGCGAAGGCCTCCTGGGCGTCGACGACGTGGTGAGGCATGCCGATCGCTTCGGCGGTTTCGATCGCCTCGTCGAACTCCTCGGGTGGTTGCCCGACGTCGGCGGTGACGGCGATAACCTCGTCATATCCGTATTCTTCCTTCAACAGCGGCACACAGACGGTGGTGTCGAGCCCACCCGAAAATGCGAGTACGACGCGTTCGGTCATATACGGTGTCTACAGCCCGTTATAGTTAAATTACACGGTTTATTATTTGAAATAAAATCACGAACCGCCAGCTACACACGCCAAATCAGTGGTGATCGGTGCAGAGCAAACCGGGAACGAGGGGGAGAGTATAGGTGGGGCTATCGGAGCCCCGGTCGTCGCGGTCGTCGGGAAAAGACGTCGAGGACGGATCCGCCGGTACCGACAGCGGCACGCGGTGTCGCGCGGATCCGTGACATGTACCGAAAGTGTACTGCCTTGGTGGTATTAAACGCTTACGAACCGTTCGTCCGTGGCCGTGAACGCTTTTAGCACGCTCGACGCACGAACGGATATGAACGGTTCCCGCGGCGAGCTTACGATCGATTTGTTGCTCAAAGTGATCCTTGGATTGGTGATCGTCTGGTTGCTCCTCGAAATCGTCGAGACATTCCTTGATATCACGTTCGGCGTGTTGGGGGCGCTTTTCGGCGTCCTCCGACCGATCGTCGTCGTGCTCATCGTCGTCTTCGTGCTCCTCTGGGTGCTCGATCGCGTCTGATTGCGGTCCCGGCACCCTCTTTTCGCTCGCCGCTATAGCCTGTTTGTGTACAGCCTGAACGTGCCGGTGCCACCCCGGGTGACGCGGATTATCGACGAGCTCTCCCCGTTAGTGGCGCAGCTCGATTCGATCCGCGAACACCCGACGTTGCTGGTCAAGCGCCTTGGCGCGCTCGAACCGATCGAGTTCGATCGCACGGAAAAGGCGGTCCGATCGACGGTGACCGGCACCCCGACGTTCGAGGTCGCCGTGACGGGGATCGACGTCTTCCGGGAGCCGCCAAACGGTCCCGGACCGGTCGTCTATCTGGCGGTTCGAGGGTCGGAACTACACCGACTCCACCAGCGTCTCGTTGCCGAGTTCGGGGCGGCTGAAGGCCTTGAGGGTGAGGGCTATGTCCCGCATATTACGCTCGGTCGCGGCGGTGATCCCGAGACGATCGAAACGCTTTGTGATCGGTCCATCGAGTCCGTCACGTGGACGGTCACCGAACTGCTCTTCTGGGACGCACGCCGGGCGTTGACCGCCGGACGGATCCCGCTGCCGGCCTGATCACGGCATCGGTGGCGGTTCGTCGTAGGCGTCGTGATCCTGGTAGAAGTTGAGCATCGCGTAGGGGAACTTCTCGGGATCGACATCGATCAGTTCGCCGCGTTCGTCCGGCGGGAACGTGTCACGGACGCTGTATTGGCCCATGTCGGCGGCGGTGTACCGTTCGTCGAGCAACACCCGCACCCCGATCTCGTCGGGCGCCCGCAGGACCCGTCCCAACGCCTGGCGGGTCTTGCGGATCGTCGGGATCTCGACGGCGTACTCCCAGCCGGGTTCGGCCGTTCGATCGGCGAACACCTCGCTGTAGGCCCGCTGGACGGCCTCCAGCCGGTCGTCGAGGTAGGGATACGGCACGCCGACGACGATGACGGTATGGGCGGCATCGCCGTCGAAACTCACGCCTTCAGTGAGCGTCCCCCACAACGAGGTCAACAGCGCCGCGTGGTCCTCGCCGATGAACGCTTGGCGACGATCTTCCGCTCGGACGCCGGGCTCGTCGACGTAGAGCGTCGCGGCCTCTGGTGTCAGTCGTTCGGCGTATCGATCGACCTCGCTGTAGCTGGGGAAAAAGACAAGCGTATTCCCCGGCGTTAGATCGATCGCGCTTTCGATCGCGTCGGCGATGGTGTTCTGGACGGTCGGGTCGTCGCGCTTGCTCGCGAACAACGCTGGAGTACTCACCGCGAACGTCCGGCGGTTTTCGGCGGGAAACTGTAGCCCGTAGGCGATCGTCATCGGGTCGGTCACACCGAGGACGTCACCGGTGACATCGAAGGGCCGCAGTGTCGCACTCATCAACACGCTGGCATGGACCTGGGCGAACAGGTCGGCGGTGACCGTCCGCGGGATGCAGGTGTACAGCTCCGCCCGTCCGTAGAGCTCGCCGGTCGCGTCACGGCGGATCCCGACCGTGGGGTATTGGCCCAGCTCGGTCGTTTCCTCGAGATACGACTCGATGAACGTCGCCGCGGTCAGCGTTGGACATTCCTTTCGGGTGTCGTTTTCGCCGCTCCGATAGGCTTCCTCGTAGCGTTGATCGAGCGTCTGGCCGAGCGTGATCGCCGTCTCCAGATCCGTCTTGAACCCCTGGCCGCTGTAGCGCTGGAGGAACTCGAGGGTGAGGTCATCACGACGATCCTCGTTCTCGACGGGGATGTCGGTCCACTCCTCCCCGATCGCCTCCCGATCGCCGAACCCGAGACCGTCCTCGTAACACTCGATGAGGGCCGTCCGAAACGTCGCGATGACGTTCATCGCCGGATCCGCTCGTGGATCGTCGAGGTCGTCGAGTTCCTCGAGGGCACGATCGAGCGTTCGTTCGGTGAGCGTCCGGTTGGCGTGGTCCCGGGCGGCCCGCTCGATGTTGTGGGCCTCGTCGAACACTGTGATGATCTCCTCGGGATCGCGATCGAGCCAGCGGAAAAACTGCTGGCGGATCTCCGGGTCCAACAGGTGATGATAGTTACAGACCACCAGATCGACGTCCTCGATCGCCTCTTTCAACAGTTCATACCCACAGAACCCGTGTTCGTGGGCATACTCGTAGATCTCATCGGGGGTGCGGACGTCCTCGAAGAGCCACCCGAAGAAGCCGTCCGTATTCTGTGTGAGGTTCGCGTAAAACCGATCGCAGGTGTTTCGCTCGCGCAACGACTCAAGCTCGGATTCGAGCGTTTCGAGTTCGTCCATGACTGCCGCCCGGGCCGTGGCGGCGTCGGCGTCGCCGGCCTGGCTCTCCTCGAGGAGATCCCGTTGGCGGGCTTCGAGTTCCTTTAGATCGCGCTCGGTATCGACGACCTCGAAGGTGTTGTCCCGGAGCACCTGACACTCCTCGTAACCGACGTCGATGTGACACATCGAGCCTTTCCCGCGAAAGACGACGGCCTTGATCGGTTCGTTTGCCGTAATCGCCCGGGCGTCCGCGACGAACTGTCGCATCTGCTGGTGGACGTTGGTCGTGATGACGACGGTCCGGTCGGTCCGGCGGGCGTGTTCGAGTGCCGGCACCAGCGCAGCCAGGGTCTTGCCCGTCCCACAGGCCCCCTCGAAGAGGACATCCCGGCCCCGGGCGAGGGCGTTGGCGATACGGTCCATCGCCTCGCGTTGTTGCTCGTAGGGCGCGTCATAGGGGAAAAAGCGCAGATACTCCGGCTCCGAATTGGCCACGCTCCGCCATTGTCGGGCGTCGATAAAAAGCACTCGTCAACGAGGACCGTGGGGCCGATCCCGTTCCCGTCCGCTCGATCGCTCTTCAGTTGCTCGTCGTCTAATCCCCCACGTTAAGTGGCAACCGCCACTCACGGATGACAGGTAGGTAGTAATGGCGTCAAGCAAGTCGGTCGTGATCGCCGCCTTATTCGCCAATGGGGCCATTGCGGTGTTGAAGTTCATCGGGTTCTTGTTGACCCAGAGCCCGGCGATGCTGTCGGAGACGTATCACTCGATCTCGGATACGGGCAACCAGGTGTTTCTCCTCATCGGGCTGCGCTACGGCGAACGGTCGCGAACGCGGGCCCATCCGTTCGGCTACGGGAAGGCCCAGTTCTTCTATTCGTTTCTCGTCTCGGTGTTGCTCTTCGGTATCGCCGGCTGGGAATCGGCCAAACACGGCTACGATGCGATCATGCATCCCCATACGCCGGATCTCGCCGATCCGACGCTCTTTGGGTTTACTTTCCCCGGAGTCTGGGTCAATTACAGCGTCCTGATCGGGGCGATTATCTTCGAGGCGTATGCCTTCAAGAAGGCCTACGCCAACATGCGCGGACAGATCGAGGAACACGAGTGGTCGGGCCTCGCCGAGGCGTTCCGGAAGACCAGCGACGTGACCGTCCTCACGGCTCTCACGGAGGACACGATCGCCATGTTGGGTGCCGGCATCGCCCTCATCGGTATCTACCTCACCCGGATAACCGCAAATCCGCTGTACGACGCCGTGTCGGCGTTGCTTATCGGACTCCTGTTGATGGGCTTTGCCATCGCGCTCGCATGGGAGAACAAACGCCTCCTGTTGGGCGAAAGCCTCCCCACCGAGGACGAAAAGGTACTCCGTCGCATCGTCGCGAACCATGCGGATGTCGTCGAAATCATCGACTTCCGGACCGTCTACTTCGGTCCCGAAAACCTCCTTGTCACTGCTGATGTCATGTTCGTCGACGAACTCGATACCCAGGAGATCGATGAACGGATCACCGATATCGAGGAGGCACTCATCGCCGAGAACGGCAACATCTCCAAGGTGTACATCGAGCCGGAATGAGGGTGTTCGGTCGTCGGTCTCGGTTCGGTCCGGCCGCGTCGGTCGCCGAGCCGTTTCGATCCCACCCCCTTGATCGACGCCGGCGAAACAGCTCTCATAGCCCCGTTCATTTAGGTCCCGTTCCCGTACCGTCGGTATGGTCCAGCTCGTCGTTGTCGGTGATACCCATCGCGAGGATTCGACGGCCCTGACGGGTCGGACAGCCGAGGCCGTCGCCGATGCCGATCTCGTCGTTCATACCGGCGATTTCACGACCGAGCGAGTGCTCGATGCCTTTTACGAGACCTGCCGGCGGTTCGAAGCCGTCCACGGCAACAACGATACGCCAGGCGTTCGCGAGCGACTGCCCGCGAGCCGGACGATCGCGATCCCGGGCACCGAACGGCGGGTCGTCGTCGTTCATGGTCAAGAGCACACTCCGACCGCACTGTCGTTGCTCGCGCGCCAGGAGGCAGCCGACCTCGTCGTGGTCGGTCATTCACATCGTCCCGGCGTCGAACAGCTTGAGACGGCGCTGGTGGTCAATCCCGGGAGTTATTCGCGGCCCCGACAGTTCCAAGCCGCCTACGCGGAACTCGACGTCACGACCGAGACGATCGCCGGTCGGTTGCTCACGCCGGACGGCGAGCCGCTTGAACGAATTCAGTATTGATGTCTGCCGGCTCTATCGACAGCGGGGGACAACGGGAGAAAGTGGGTGGGGCGATCTGCGGGGGGATCGCTTGGAGGGCCACAGCGGGGAGGCAATCTCCCCTTGATGGCGGGTCCCCAATAAGTCAGCGTAAACTCAAAATTCGCCTTTACTTATCGGCTATTGATCGCCCACACCGCAAACCCGACGAGCAATACTGCTGCCCCGCCGGCGAAAAACAACACCGCCGGTGGGACCGCCATCCCGCCGCCGGCCGCGGCCGTTGGGGTGGCGGTCGCGGCCTCCATGGCGGCGATATCGCCCGAGGGGGTCGCCGTTGCGGGGGCGGCGGCGTCGCTGGCGCCCCCGAATCCAAGGCCGAAATCGGGGAACTGACCGCCGGTGAAACGATGGACGATCAGGGTCAACACACCGAGTACGCCGAGGCCGCCAAGGAGGCTCGTCAGGGCGCTTTTGAGGCTTGAGGTTTCCTCTTTGTCCCCGGCGACGACGACCAGTGGTTGGTCGGTCGGGGCGTAGACGTTCATTTCCCGGCCCTTCTCGGAGTACACCGTATCGACGACTTCGATGAGGTCAGCGTCTTCTAAGTTCTCGAGGTGGTACTGGGTGTTCTGGAGCGATGTCTCGACTGCGTCGGCGAGCTCGGAGGGGGCTGCCGGCGAGTCATGCAGTTCGCTCAACAGCTGCCGGGCCGTCGTTGAGGAGAGGGCGGCGAGCGTTTCGTCGGCGGCCTCGCTGTCGACACCGATCACACGTGGCTCGGCGTCATTGGCCGCCGATGTCTCTGAAATGGAGGGCAGGAGGCGGGCCATCTACTTGGTTGTGTTTGGGCCTGGTATGTAGGTTTATCGTCGTCAGCACACCCCGAAACGGCTTTCAGGCCGGCCCGCCCACCGGCGAATACCATGGTTCCGGCCGCGATCCAGCTCGGTGATCCCGTGTTACTCGGGCTCCTCGCCGCGCTCGTCGTGTTTTTCTTTTTTATTTATCTGTTCATCCGCCGGATCGTTGCCGGGTTCCGCGAGGGCTATGAAGGTGGACGGAGCCGTTAACGCGAACCCACAGTCCCTTCTTCGATGTCGATCTCCGACCGTCGCGGCCGGCTTACTCCGCAAGCGCGGCGGCGACCCCGTCGATGGTCGCTTCGACGTCCTCGGCGCTGACGTCCCAGTGGGTACAAAAGCGGACGGTGTATTCCCCGAACGGGTTCCCCAGGATGTCGTGTTCGCCACAGGCCTCGAGGAAGGCCTCGGCGGTTAGGCCCGTCCCTTCGGTTTCGACGAGGACGATGTTCGTGTCCGGTTCGTCGACCGAGAGCCCGTCGATCGCATCGAGGCCGGCGGCCAACCGCTTTGCGTTCTCGTGGTCCTCGTGGAGCCGGTCGACGTTGCCTAAGGCTTCGATCCCGGGGGCGGCGATGATACCGGCCTGGCGCATCCCGCCGCCGAACAGCTTTCGATTGCGGTGGGCCCGGTCGATGAACTCCTCGGACCCGGCGATCATCGAACCCACCGGTGCACCGAGGCCCTTCGAGAGGCAGAACATCACCGAATCGATGTTTTCGGTCACCCGCTCGACGGGCACGTCGTGGGCAACCGCGGCGTTACAGACCCGGGCCCCGTCGAGATGGACCGGCACCCCAAGCTCGTGGGCCGCCTCGGCGGCCGCATCGATGTCCTCGGGCGCAACGGCGACCCCACCGCGTTTGTTGTGGGTGTTCTCCAAACAGACCAGCCCGGTGCCGGCGACGTGATCGGACTGTTCATGGTAGTGGTGGTGGATCTGTTCGGGTGTCGGCACCGCCTCGGATCCGGCGTCGAACGACCGCACCTGCAGCGAGGAGAGTTGTGCGAGCCCGCCGACTTCGTAGTTGAAGACGTGGCTTTTCTCGTCGACCAGCACCTCCTGGCCGCGTTCGGTGTGGGTGCGGATGGCCGCCTGGTTGGCCATCGTTCCGGTTGGACAGTACAGCGCGGCTTCCTTGCCGACGAGCTCGGCCGCCCGACGTTGGAGCTCGTTCACCGTTGGGTCCTCCCCGTAGACGTCATCGCCGACTTCGGCGGTGGCGGCGGCATCACGCATCGCGTCGTTTGGCTTCGTCACGGTATCGCTTCGTAGATCGATCATGGGAACGTCTGTGCGTTCAGAGGACAAATACCCGACGCCTCACAGCCCCCCGATCACCGTATCGCCGCGATCGACTGTTCGCTCACGTGCCCACCCGATCCCTTTGGAGACCACTCAGGCGGTATCCCCACCGGTCCGATCGAAAGCATTTCACGGGTGTCAACCCCACGTCGGTGTATGGATCCGCGTATCCGCGAACACGCCGAAGTCATCGTCGATCACTCCACCGACGTGACCGCCGGCGACAACGTCGTGATCGTCGGCCCGTCGGTCGCCGAGGACCTGCTGGTTGCCCTCCATGAGGCCGTCGGCGATCGTGACGCCAATCCGCTTGCGTTGTTCTCGAGTGCCCGGGCCAGCCGGGCGTATCTCCGGGCCCGTGAAGACGGCTTCGAGACCCCGGACCATCATCTCGCGATGATGGAGGAGACGGATGTTTACATCGGTATCCGTGGGGATCTCAACGCGACCGAAACAAGCGATGTCGATCCGGCGGTTCAGGCCGACCACTCCCGGGCGCTCCAACCCGTCCGTGAGGAGCGACTGTCCAAGCGGTGGTGTGGCACCCAGTATCCGGCTCCCGGGAACGCCCAGCTCGCCGAGATGAGTCTCGAAGCCTACGAGAACTTCGTCTGGGACGCCGTCAACAAAGACTGGGGTGCCCAGCGGGAACATCAGGCCCAGCTGGTCGAAATCCTCGAGGACGCCGATGAGGTTCGGATCCAAAGCGGCGAGGACACCGACCTCCGGATGTCGATCGCCGGAATGGTGCCGCTCAACGACTACGGCGAAAAGAATCTCCCGGGCGGCGAAGTGTTCACGGCCCCGGTCCCCGACAGCGTCGAGGGTGAGGTCCTCTTCGATAAACCACTGTATCACCAAGGGCGGGAAGTCGAGGACGTCTACCTCGAGTTCGAGGACGGCGAGGTCGTCGAGCACCGGGCCGGCAAAAACGAGGCCGTCCTCACCGAGGTCCTCGACACCGACGAGGGGGCCCGCCGGTTGGGCGAACTCGGCATCGGGATGAACCGGGATATCGATCAGTTCACCTACAACATGCTCTTCGACGAGAAGATGGGTGATACGGTCCACATGGCCGTTGGCATGGCCTACGATGAGTGTGTCCCCGACGATATGGAGGCCAACGACAGCGCGGTCCACGTCGACATGATCGTCGATATGGCCGAGGAGTCGACGATCACCGTCGATGGGGAGACGATCCAACGCAACGGGACCTTCGTGTTCGAGGACGGTTTCGAGGACTGATCGCCGCCCGTTCCGTTCTGTGCGACGGTTTCGGGCCGCTGTTGAGTGGTCGATTCCGTTCAGACGAGCTCCTCGGGCTCGGGGGCATCGTCGTCGGTCATCCGGACGGTCAATACCGGCACCTCCGCGATCCGGACGACCTTCTCGGTGACACTCCCTAAGAGATACCGACCGAGCCCGCTGCGGCCATGCGTCCCCATGACGATCAGATCGATATCGGCTTCCTCGGCGTATTCGACGATCGTTCGATAGGGGGTGCCGTGAAGGACTTCGCTTTTGACGTCGACACCGGCGCTTTCGGCCATCGTCACGACGGAGTCGGTCGCTTCCTCGCCGGTTCGTTCGAGCGCTTCGAGGATCGAGCCCGCACTGACATCCGGCGGGAGCGAGGCGTTATCGACGACGTAGATGGTATGGAGGGTCGCATCGAAGGTCGCCGCCAGATCGACCGCCTGATCGACTGCCCGGGAGGTCCCGTCACTGCCGTCGGTGGGAACGAGGATTTGGTCGTACATCACACTTCATCCTTCGCGCCGTGGGGTACTAAACAGCGCTTTGATTCCCAGGACTCGGGAACGCTCACCTCGCGTTCCCATGGCGACACGCCGGGCAGACCGTCGCCCATACATCGCCTCGCCCTTCCGATCGAACCGTCGCGGATAAGTGCATGGGATACCATACCAACGATATGCCAAAACTGGCGTGTCCGGAGTGCGGTCGAGATGTCGCAATGCATGAACTCGACACCCAGACCGTGGCACAGCGCAACGGGTTTGAAACGAATTACCGGTGCCCGTTTTGTCGGACCGATTTCGAGGACGTAGCCAAGCTCATGTGACGTCCGCTCCTGTTTAGGGGCCTCTTCTCTTTCCTTCCCGTCGATTCCGCGTAGTCACCACTCGGCGGTTTCGATCGTTTCAACGAATTCGGCTCCGTATTATTCCTCGGGCAGTACTTTGCCGGGATTCATGATGCCGTTGGGATCGAGCGCGTCCTTGATCGCCCTCATCACATCGATCCCTGCCCCGTGTTCCCGGCGCATGAACTTGCGCTTGCCCATGCCGATCCCGTGTTCGCCGGTGGCGGTGCCGCCCATATCGATGGCCTCCTCGACGATCCGTCGGTTCAGTTCGTGGGCCCGCTCGACCATCGCCTCGTCGTCCGGATCGACCAACGGGGTGTAATGGAGATTACCGTCGCCGGCGTGGCCGACACACGGACACATCAGATCGAGTTCCTCGCTGACCGCGGTGACCTGATCAACGATCTCGGGATACGACGAAATGGGCACGACGATATCGCCGGTCAGGGCGACGTCCCATTCCTCGCGGTAGGTCCGCATCGCTGGATAGGCGTCCCGGCGGGCTTGCCAGATCTCGTCCATGTTCTCCTCGGCGGCCGCCTCCCAGGTCTCGGCGCCGTTGTCCTCACAGATCCCGCGGGCGAACTCGACGTCCTCCTCGATACCTGCGTTGTTTCCGTGGAGCTCGATGATCAGCGTCGGCGAAACCGGAAGCTCCGTCGCGCTGTACCCGTTGATCACCTCGATCGCCGGGGCGTCGATGAATTCCAGGGCGCCGGGTTTGAGCCCAAAGCGGATGATCTCCGACACCGCCTGACAGGCGGCCGTCGAGCTGGGAAAGGTCACCAGTGCCGCCCGTTTTTTCTCGGGAATCCCCGCCAACGACAGCGTTGCCTCGGTGACGACCCCGAGCGTGCCCTCCGACCCGATCATGAGGTCTTTGAGGCTGTATCCCGAGGAGGTTTTGATCACGTCCCGGCCACACTCGATCACGCGCCCGTCGGGAAGGGCGACCTCCACCCGGAGGACGTGATCGCGGGTCTCCCCGTAGCGGACGGCGTTGAACCCGCTTGCGTTCGTCGCGATCATCCCGCCGATCGTGGCGACATCCCCGCTCGAGATCCCCGGCGGAAACCGCAGGCCATGGCGGGCCAGTTCCTCGTTTAACTCATCGTAGACCACTCCGGCGCCGACGACGGCCTGGAGGTCTTCCGGGCGGACCTCGATGTCTTTCATCTCGAAGGTGTTGAGGACGATCCCGCCGGCGACCGGGATCGAGTTCCCCTCGAGGCTCGACCCGCCGCTCCAGGGCGTCACCGGGATCGACCGTTCGTTGGCCGCTGCGAGTACCCGGGCGGTCTCCTCGGGCGATCCCGGCCAGACGATCGCGTCGGGCATCGAGGGTTCGTGGGCGCTTGCGTCCTGGGCGAACTGTTCGCGCTGGCTCGCCTCGAAGCTCACCCGGCCCTCCTCGACGATATCCTCGAGAAACCGAACCGCCTCGACCCCCGTATCCCCCTCGTCGACGTCGGTATCGCTTGTGGCTGTCATTGTCGATCACAGATGGGCCCCGTGAATAAAGCTTCTACACCCCGACTACTGGTTTTAGCTTGTGGGGTGCAGGGCGCTAAGCCCCCCTACTGGAGCGAGCGGAGTGAGCGCAGTAGGGAGGGGATACAGCGCTCGTCATCGGATTACTTTCACTCCATGGTTGTGAGTTATCACGGTGGCTGTCGGAGACAGACCCGTGATGGATTCACTCATGACCGACGCTACGGACACCGACAAGACGGTGGGCGACGGTCAGATCCTCCATCACCATCCAGTAGGAGTGGGACACTCCGAATCGACGCCTGCGGAGACTGCGCTCCCTGTGCGTCTTTCCGACGTAAAAAAGCGTGTCGCGGAACCAGGAAGCCCCACCAAAAGCGAGCGCGTCAGCGCGAGCAGGGTGGGGTAGTTCACACCCCGAGATATCGCCGGCGGAGTTCCTCGTCCGCCCGGAGGCGGTCGCTTGTTACCGTCTCGACGATCCGGCCTTCATCGAGGATGAAATGCCGGTCGGCGATCGCAAGCGCGGCGGCGACGTTCTGTTCGACGAACAACACGGTAATGTCCTCCTCGCGGTTGATCTCGGTGATCAGGTCCTCGATCCGGCGGACGATGTACGGCGCCAACCCCTCGAACGGTTCGTCGAGCAACATCAGCCGTGGGTTCGCCGCCAGTGCCCGCGCGATGGCGAGCATCTGCTGTTCACCGCCGCTCATGTTCCGGGCGTGTTTCCCCCGCATCTCATCGAGTTCGGGGAACAACGCGAGTACTTCATCGAGACCCTTCGGCTCGGCGGCCTGGGAGACCGCCACCCGGATGTTCTCGGTGACCGAGAGTCGCGGGAAACACCGTCGGTCCTCGGGGACGTACGCGATGCCACGATCGGCGATCGCATACGAGTCCTGGCCGAGTAACGAAGCGCCGTCAAAGCGGATCGTGCCGGCGTGGACCTGTGGGACCTCCGCGCCCATGATCGCCCGGAGGGTCGTGGTCTTGCCCGCGCCGTTTCGACCCAGCAACGAGACCAACTCGCCGCTGTCGACTGTCAGGTCGACGCCGAACAATACCTGGCCGGTTTCGTAGCCGGCTTCGAGCCCGGCGACGGTCAGGAGTGGCGCCTCGCTGGGGCGGTCGCGTGGGTTCCCGGCACCGCTTTCGGTCGTGGTCGTGGGGTCGTCGGTCGTCATCTCAGAGTTCCTCCCGCATGCCACCGAGGTAGGCGTCCTGGACGGCGTCGTTCGTTTGGACGGCCGCCGGCGTGTCGGTCGCGATGATCCGGCCGCGATCGAGCACGGAGATCCGGTCGCTGATCGAAAGCACCACGTCCATGTCGTGTTCGATCAGCAACACGGTCAGGTCCCGCTCGTTCCGGATGCGCTCGATCAACGACGCCGTCGCCTCCGTCGCCCCGGGGCTCATGCCGCTGGTCGGTTCATCGAGCAACAACACGTCGGGATCGGTCGCCAGTGCCATCGCGATGCCGAGCCGGCGTTGATCGCCGTGAGCGAGGTTCGTCGCCGCCGTATCCGGCGGCATCGTCAGCCCGACGGCGTCCATCAACTCGGCGGCCCGGTCGCGCCCGTACTCCCGACCGTCGCCCCGGAAGTTGAGCCGGAAGGCGCCTTCCCGGGTGGTCTGGACGACGAGCCGGATGTTTTCGAGGACGGTTTCGTCGGTGAACAGCTCGTTCGATTGAAACGAGCGGGCGAGTCCGATATGGGGGCGTTCGTGTTCCGGCCGATCGGTGATCTCCTCGCCGCCGAACCAGATCCGTCCCGCCGTCGGGGCGAGTGCACCCATGATCACGTTAAACAACGTGGTCTTGCCGGCCCCGTTCGGCCCGATGATCGCGCGGAGCTCACCAGCCGGAATCGCCAGCGAGACGTCGTCGACGGCCACCAGCTCGCCGAACGCCCGGGTAACCGATTCGACCCCCAAGGCGGCCTGTCGTGGATCCGGGCCGTCCGGTGGCTCCGTCGTGTCGGTCCCGATGTCGTCGTCGATGTGATCGGTGTTGCTCATTCGATGACCTCCGTCTCATCGCCGTCGTCGGTCCATCGATCGGCGAGATCCGTGACGAACCCCCAGATCCCCTCTTTGGGCGAGAGCAATACGACGATCACGAACAACAACCCAAGGAAGAACCGCCAGAAGTTGAGTACGCCGGCCAGTTCGATGCTGACCAGCGGTAGTTCGGTCAGCGGAAGATACAGCGTCGTGAAGTCGGTGAGATAATCCTCGGTGAACAGCCAGACGAACGTGCCGGCGATCGGCCCGAAGAAGTAGTTGACGCCGCCCAGGACCGCCATGAGTACCGCATCGCCGCTCGTAAACACGCCGAACGTCTCCAGGGAGGCACCCTGGTTGTTGATCTCGAGGAGGACGCCGGCGACGGCCGCGAAAGCCGCACTGAAGGTGAACGCCGCGATCTTATAGCGCTCGACGTCGACTCCCATCGCCCGGGCGAGTCGCTGGTTCTCCCGGATCGCGATCAGCGTCCGGCCGAACGGCGATCTGACGAGCTGCCAGAGCAACACCATTGCGAGCAAAAAGACGAGCCCAACGAGCCAGTACCAGTCGATCTGGACGGCCCCAAGGACGATGCTCTTTTCCCCCCGGTAGGTCTCTACCCACGCCGGCAGGGTGTTTTTCGAGATACCGTTGGAGCCACCGGTCAGTCCGTAGGGGTCCTTGTTGACGATGAAGTAGATCGCCTGGGCGAACGCAAGCGTCAACATCGCGAAGTAGATCTCGCCTTTCCGGACGATCAGCCGGCCAATGACGTACCCGACCGAGGCCGCGACGGCGATCCCGATAACCGCCCCGAGGACGAACGGCAGATCAAACCGTGACAGCCCGATCGCGACGCCGTAGACGCCAAAGCCGAAAAACATCGCGTGGCCGAAGGACAACAGCCCGGTGTAGCCAAACAGCAGGTTGAACGCGGCGACAAACAACATCCAGATGAGCATCGTTGTGGCGATCTGTTCGAACCCGAGCAGCCACGGGTGGGCGACGACCGGCCTGAGGAACACCACCAGCAACACCAGTCCGACCGGGATTCGATAGCGATCGAGCAGGGTGCGGGCTCGCGTCACCGCCGAGCGTTCCTGTTCGATGCCGGTTTCGGTCGGCGTGTCGGTATCGGCGGTCATTCGAGAAAGCCCTCCTCGCCGAACAGTCCACGTGGCCGCCAGAGCAACACCGCGAT
The DNA here is from genome assembly GCA_034190395.1 of Chewarchaeum aethiopicum (SeqCode). GTDB lineage: Archaea > Halobacteriota > Halobacteria > Halobacteriales > Hikarchaeaceae > Chewarchaeum > Chewarchaeum aethiopicum. The sequence continues at coordinate 3,964 of JAXINS010000076.1, read as the reverse complement.
CATCACCAGATAGGGCACCAGCCCCCTGATGCCGGGCACGGCGATCGCTTCGATCCCGGTAACGCCCGCAAGCGAGGTCAACACGACGCCGGTCAGAAACGTCGCTTCCCCGATCAACAGCCCGCTGATGACGCTGCCAAAGAGGCTGCCGACGCCGCCGACGACGACTACGACGAACGCCAGGATGACGAACGTCTGGCCCATGCCGGGGCCCATCCCGAACTCGGCGGCTTGGAGCACACCCCCCAACCCGGCGATGGCCGCCCCGATGGCGAACATCGCGGTAAAGCGCACCGGCAGGTTCACCCCGAGGAAGCCGGTCATCTCCTGGTCTTGTACGCCCGCCCGGATGGTGAGCCCGAAGTCCGTGCCGGTGATCAACAGATAAACCGCAATGACCGCGACCGTCGCCACGGCGACCGCGAACAGCCGTGACGTCCCGACCTGGGTGATCCCGAGATCGGTGCTGGTTCGTAACACCGCCGGGACGTCGAAGCTCTTGGGCGCCGCCCCCCAGACCGCCCGGACGCTCTCTTCGAGCATCAGCGTCAGTCCGAACGTCGCGAGCAGACCGATAATCGGTTCCTCACTGTAGAGCCGTCGAATGACGATCAGTTCCATGAGCACCCCGACGACGCCGACGGCGATCGGTGCGACCACGAGTGCCACCCAAAACGGGAGTCCGAGCAGTTTGACGACGGTATAGGCGAAATATGCTCCCAGCATGAACAGCGCGCCGTGGGCGAAATTGACGATGCCCATCAACCCAAGGATCAACGAGAGCCCAAGCGAGGCCATCACGAGGATCATCCCGTAGACCAGTCCCCCGACGGCTTGGCTAACGAACAGTCCCGGCTGGCGGATGGCGGCAATCGCTAACACGACAAGCGTGAGTACGATGACAGCTCCCTCGCCAGCCGAGAGGCTCGCGACGTACCGGCGGGCCGTGGCTCCCCACTGATCGTCGGTGTCCATCCGACTCATAACAATCCAGTCCGGTCACTCCGGCTCAGAACGAACAGCCGGTTGCATCACAGGCACGGGCTACGTCGTCGCCGGCGAAGGTTTTCTTGACGCTGAACCACTTCTTGTAGGGGTTGTCCTGCATCTGGTTGGGACTCATGGCTTTGACGCTGTAGGCTGGCTGGATGAGCTGGTGGTCACATTCCCGCCAGTACATCGTGTCGGCCCCCTTGATGTCTTTGGCTTTTGAGCCGACTTTGTGGCCCTCAAGTGCGCTGCGCATGTCCTCGGCGGCAGTCGATTCGGCCCGCACAGCCGCCCGGACCGCTTGGTCCATTGAGACGTATCCCAGATAGTGTCGCACGTAGGGATCGGTCTCGTAGTTCTGGGCGACCCGTTCGGCAAAGGAAGTGGCCGCCGAATTCGTTAGGGCCGGTCCCCAGACCTGGCCGGACATATCAAGGACACCGGCAGTTTCCTTACCGAGTCCCCAGTAGACGACGTCCTCGTTTTGATGCATCGCCAGCGTGCGTTGCTTATGAAGTCCCTTGTTGATGATCGATCGGAGGGCCTTGCGCATGTCCAATCCAGCGATGAGTACACCGATCCCGTCGGCATCCGCGGAGGCCGCCTTGTTGACGAAGGGTGTGTAGTCGTCGTTGGGAAACTTGATCGCACTCTTGCCGACGACCTGCTTGCCATTGTTCTGGAGGATCCGCGAGACCGCCTTTTGAGCAGTCTGGCCCCAGGTGTAATCGGAGTACATCAGATACCAGTTGTCCGCCGCCTGAGCCATCTCGCTGCCGATCGTGTTTGCGAGCATCGAGTTCGAACACGTCGGGCGGAACATGTACTTGGCACACTGGCCGCCGGTGATCTGATCGGAGTGGGCGCCCGTCGCGAAATACGTCACGCCGTTGTCCGAAGCCCACCGACCCATCTTGATCGCGACCGCTGAGGAGACACCGCCCATCGCGAAGTCGATCTCGTCTTCGGTCACCAACCGTTTCATCCGTTGAAGGCCGGTTCCTGGGGTGATCTCCGTATCGCCGGTCGCGATTTCGATGCTGACGTCGAGTTCCTCCTCTAAGTCCTGTTTGGCGAGTTTCGCACCGTTGAGTTCGGCCCGCCCGAAGACCGCAAACGGTCCCGACAGCGAGGTCGCAACGCCGACCTTCAGCGAGTCAATGCCGCCGCCCCCACCGGTACCACTGATCTCGCCGGCACAGCCCGCAAGCCCGCCGAGGCCGACCATCCCGGCGGTTCCAAGCCCCTTCAACACGGTTCGACGCCGCGGTCCGGTATCGGTCGTATTTGTGGTATCGTTTGACATATCTCGGGCGTAATGAGGGGGACTATATAAAGACGATTATATCCTTGTGACGTCGGTGTCAGGTACTATCGGTCGATTTGAATTACTCGCCGCCCACTGGGCGAAAAACCGGGCACGACGGGATTCGAACCCGCGGCCATCGGATTAGAAGTCCGACGCTCTGTCCGGACTGAGCTACGTGCCCCGATCGACAGTTTGCCCCCGTCCATTCAAAAGCGGTACGGGTCCGTGGCGACCGCCGTCGTCGCTGGCCCGGATGACAGCGCTTATGCGCACCTCACGATTAGGCGCCGCCGATGACTGTCATCGGGCTCGTCGGGCTGCCGGGCAGCGGCAAAAGCGAGGCGGCGGCCGTCGCCGAGGAGTTGGACATCCCGGTCATCACGATGGGCGATGTGATCCGGGCGGAGTGTCGCGACCGGGGCCTCGACCCTGAGGAACACCACGGTCGCGTTGCGCAGGCACTCCGGGAGGAAAACGGCCCGGCCGCGATCGCCGATCGGTCGATCCCGCTGATCCGTGAGGCACTGGCGACCGACGAGGTCGTGCTCGTCGATGGCATCCGAAGTGATGTCGAGGTCGATCGGTTCGTCGAGGCGTTCGGCGAGGATTTTACGCTCGTCAGCATCGAAGCGCCCTTCGAGACCCGGGCCGACCGGATCGACGCCCGCGGTCGTGACAAGGGTGCCGACGAAGGCGGCGAGTCACTGGCCGAGCGCGACGAACGCGAACTCGGGTTCGGAATGGGCGATGCCATGGAACAGGCCGATCTCGTCATCGAGAACACCGATACGCTTGAGGCGTTTCACGATCGTATCCAGGAATTCCTCGAGGCCCGCACGTCCGACTGACCCGACGAAGGAGTATCTATGATTTATCGAATCGACGTCCAGATCACGACGCCGCTGTATGCGACCGAGGTCAAAGACCGCGTCACCGACGCCATCACGACCCTCTTTCCGGGCGCCGAGGTCGAAGAACGACACGGCGAGTTGATCGGCGAGACCCACTCGTTGGATCACTTCGCCGAGCGGCTTGAAGAACAAGCGATCGTCGACACCGCTCGCGAGCTCTTCTTTGAGACCAGCGACGGCGACACCTTCAGCTTCGATCTGAAGAAACAGGCCGCCCACGAGGGCGTCGTCAACTTCGCGGTCGGCAACCCGAGCGAACTCGGCGAGATCCATGTCCGGGTTCGCGTCGAGGAACCGGATGTCGCGACGTTTATCGAGCATATCGCCCCGCCGACCGACGACGAGGACGGCCCGCCCGAACAGCCTCCGCGGTAATCAGTGGGGATCTCGCCACCGTGTCGATGCCGGGTCGGTGATATAGACCGATAGCGCATACCTCCGTCTTCAGGCGGCGGTGAAGCGGTAGGCCCGACACGACAGCCGCCGACGGTGGCCGCCCCGGATTTCGACCGCAATCGTTTTGCTGTGGTCCGGTGTGGCATAGAGTGGGACGGAATCGGTGAGAGCCGGTCCTGAACGACAAGGGACGGTGAACGAGCGGGTCGTTCACGCGGCGATGACACAAATTCCGATGGGGCCTGTTTGACCGGGCCACAGCCCTATACGAGAGAGAAAACGATCGTTTCGCCGGGATGTTCCCGGTTCTCCCTGAGTGCGGGTTGGAACCTCGAACGCCATACCCGGCGGAAATCCG
>JAXINS010000021.1:0-148429 GCA_034190395.1 Chewarchaeum aethiopicum (SeqCode) | reverse complement strand
CGAACACACCTTCGAAACTGAAGGCATCTACAAGTACTTCTGTCAACCCCACCTCACCCTCGGAATGAAAGGCGCCATCGTCGTCTCCCAGGGTGGTGGCGGCGGCTCGGGCGGCGCCGTCGGCGAGCCTGATTACGGTGGCTGGTTTACCTCGAACGCACGTGGCGGCGAGACGACGAGCTACAAAAAGACCGTCGACAAACGCGGACAGGACGAAGTCACAGTCGAAGTCGGGGCCGAAGGCAACGGTGGGCCCTATGCCTTCGGGCCGACGGCCGTCCGAGTCGATCCGGGCACGACGGTCGTCTTCAAGTGGGTCTCGGATACCCACAATATCCTCGTCGAATCCCAACCCGACGGTGGCGGTTGGCAGGGCCACGAACCGATCGAAAACACCGGCTTCTCGATCGAACACACCTTCGAAACTGAAGGCATCTACAAGTACTTCTGTCAACCCCACCTCACCCTCGGAATGAAAGGCGCCATTGTCGTCGGGAACATCGGCGGGGAACCGGCCGGCGAGCAAGAGGCCGGCGGTGGCATGAACTTGGATATAACGATTACGCCGGAGCTGTCGCTGTTCGGTGGTAGTCTCCTAGTTGCCTTCCTCGTACCGCTCATTTTCGGTGCGCTTCTGTTCAAACACAAGAGCGGGACCGTCCACCCAGGCGAACAGGAGGAATCGTCGGGTGTTGGATACGGCGCCCCTGGCCGACGGGTGGCCCCCGAAACCGGCACCCCGGTAGTCGAAGAGTCCGATCCCTTCGAAGGGATCGAACGGGAACTCGATCACGATGAGTACGATCCCATCGGGACGGCGACGCTCATCGTCGTCTACTTCCTGATCCTGGTGGTGTTGTGGGTCTTCATGTACTTCATCGAGTTCCTCGGCAACGGGCCGACGGTGATCGGTTAATCAGGAGGTGTCAGAGACTATGGAAATTCATCGCTTCGAAAAAGTTTGGGTCGCCGCGTCGATACTGTTGATCGTCGCATTCATCTCGACGGTCGCATACGGAGCCGTCGGTCAGGGCATCAAGATGGTCGACGAGTCCGGCGGCCAAGTCGATCCGGCGACGATCAAGAACAGCAATTTCGATCAGACGGATAACTTCAGAACACCCGGTGTCTACCGACAGGGTGAAAACCGGTTTGCGGTGTATATCGTCGCAAAGCAGTTCCTCTTCCAACCCGGCTCAACGGAGCCGATCCGATTACCCGCAGGGAGTACGGTGACTCTCTACGTGACCAGTGGTGACGTCATCCACGGCTTCCAGATCGCTGGGACCAACGTCAATACGATGGTCATCCCCGGCCAGGTCGCGGAGATTACCGTGAAGTTTGAGGAAGCCAAGACGTACGGCATCGTCTGTCACGAGTACTGTGGTGCCGGCCACCATACCATGGAAGGGAAGATAACGATCGTTCCAGCGTCCCAATACGAGGGAAGTGCATAATATGGCGTACTTAGACGAATATCCCTTCGAGGCACGGATCGTCCGCTACAACTTCCTCGTCGCCTTCGCCGCGTTAGGAGTTGGCGGCCTGTTCGGGCTGATTCAGGCATTACACCGTACGAACGTTCTTCGGATCATCCCTTCCGCCGATTACTACACTATCCTAACCGGCCATGGCGTGCTGTTGGCCTTAGTGTTCACGACGTTTTTTATCGCCGGGCTCTTCACCTGGGGGATCTCACGCAGTCTCGAACGCCCGTTAGCAAACACCACACTGACCTGGACCTGGTTTAGCCTGATGGTGATCGGGACCGTCCTCGCGGCGATCGCCATCCTCGGGGGGATCATCGGCCAGATCCCGTTCAACGCCGACGTACTCTTTACTTTCTACGCGCCGATGAAGGCCCACCCGATCTTCTACATCGGGGCCGCACTGATTATCGTCGGGTCCTGGATCGCCGGTGTGAATTACTTCCTGACCTACTGGCAGTGGCGCAAGGAGAACCCGGATAGCCGGATCCCCCTCCAGACGTTCATGGTGTTGACGACGATGCTGATGTGGTATCTCTCCTCGATCGGTGTCGCCGTTGAAGTCGTTGTCTTCCTGATCCCGTGGTCGTTGGGGCTGATCAGCCAGGTCGATCCGTTGTTCACCCGGACGCTGTTCTGGTATTTCGGCCATCCGGTCGTGTACTTCTGGCTGCTGCCGGCCTATCTGATCTGGTATACGATCCTTCCGAAGCTCGCCGGCGGTCGCCTGTTCTCGGATCCGCTCGCACGGGTCGTGTTCGTGCTCTTCCTGTTGCTATCGACGCCGACGGGGTTCCACCATCAGTACGTCGATCCCGGCATCCCGGAAGGGTTCAAGTTCATCGCGATGACGAACACGATGTTCCTGTTGCTCCCGAGTCTCCTGACGGCATTTACCGTCGTCGCCTCGATGGAACACGGGGCCCGCCAGCGGGGCGGTGAAGGCCGACTCGCCTGGCTCCGCTCGCTGCCGTGGGACGAACCGGCGTTCGCCGGGATCACTCTCGCCGGCCTGATGTTCGCGGCCGGCGGGTTCTCGGGGATGATCAACGCCGGGATGAACATCAACTACCTCATCCACAACACGCTGTGGGTCCCCGGCCACTTCCACCTCACCGTCGGGACGGCGTTCGCGCTCACGGCGATGGCCGTCAGCTACTGGCTGGTTCCCCAGATCACGGGCAAACGCCTGCAGTATCAGGGACTAGCGCTCGTCCAGGTGTATCTCTGGTTCATCGGCATGACGCTGATGTCAAACGCGATGCACCGCGCCGGATTGGCCGGCGTCCCGCGCCGGACCGCCGAACCGCTCTTCGATACCGTCGACGGCGTTGCCTTCGAGGGTGTCGTCGGCGGGATCGGCGAGATGCAGACCCAGATCGCGATCGGGGGGACGCTGTTGTTCCTCTCGTTGGCGCTGTTCCTGGTCGTGATGGGTGCCACCTGGCTGGCCGAACGCGGGGAAGCGACCCTCCGAGTCAACGGCGTCATTCCGGCCCCACTGTCCGGGGTCGAGCACAGTCCACGGATCCTCGATAACCTCCGGCTGTGGACTGCCATCGCGGTGTTGTTGGTCGTGTTGGCCTACTCCCTGCCGCTTGGATCCTGGATCATCGATGGCGTCCTCGCGCCGGGATCGCCACCGATCCCGGTCTGATCGATACGGGCCAGGATCACAATCACAATCACAATCCCCTTTGCCATCGCGGCCGGGAGATCCAGCAGTCAATCTGAACGGACCGTTCGCCGGTAGCTGAACCGGTTGCGACGAGCCCATCCACCCAGACAACTATGAAACGACGGTCGCTGATCCGCATCTTGATCGGGCTTGCCATCGGTATCCCGATCGCCATCGAGGGGTTCACCTTCTTCGAGTTGTTCCACCAACGCCTGAGTGGGAACGGCGAATCCTCATCGGCCACTCGGACACGGACAGAGACAGGGACGAACGAGCCGGCAACGACGGCCGATGGCGTCACGCAGGGCGACGAACTCCTGCCCGAGACGCCCCAGACCGAGACCGTCTCGGCGGCGATCATTGAAGCCCGATCGGACAGCTGGCCGTTTACGATGACCGTCGTCGTCGATAACGACACCGACTCAGCCTACGAGCTTCGCCTCAGTGCCGTTACCACCAGCGATGGCCGGACGGTCGGTGGCAACGCCACGACGGGTCGGATCGAGCCGGGCGGGAGTCAAACCGTCACCGGTGAGTGGGAGTTGTCGCCGGGATCGACGCCGGTTGGGGTGGTCATAGTGGCAATTACGTATCCACAGGGGACGGGGACGCCACGCCAGCAATCGAAACTGGTCAACCTGGGGAAAATTCCGGTCAGCAGTCAGTGAAACGGGGTTTGATTTTATGCCATCATCGATCGATAGACAGGACATGCGGGATCTCTCGGAGCTGTTCTCGCCCGACCGCGTCGCCGTCGTCGGTGCCAGCAGCGAGGAGGGATCCGTCGGACGGGCGATCATGACGAACCTGCTGGCGGATTTCAGTGGGGACGTCGTTCCGGTCAATCCCAACCACAAAACGGTCTGTGGTGAACCCTGTGTCGATGGGATCGACGATACCGAGGGGGTCGATCTGGCTGTGATCGTCGTCCCACCGTCGGTCGTCCTCGACGTACTCCGTGCGGGCGCCGCCACCGGTATCAAAAACTACGTGGTCATCACCGCGGGGTTCGGCGAGGCGGGCAGCGAGGGTGCCAACCGCGAACGGGAGCTCCGTGAACTCGCCACCGAACACGAGCTCAACATCGTCGGGCCCAATAGCCTCGGCGTACTGAGCACCCCAACCGGGCTGAACGCAACCTTTGGTCCGGACAACGCAACGCCGGGGCCGCTGTCTTTTATGAGTCAGTCGGGAGCGTTCGTCACGGCCGTCCTCAACTGGGCGAACGATCACGGATTGGGGTTCAAGGACATCGTTTCATTGGGTAACAAAGCCGTCATCGACGAAACCGATCTGCTTGCCACCTGGGGCGACGATCCCGACACCGACGTCATTATCGGCTATCTCGAGAGTATTCAGAACGGTCGCGCGTTTATCGAAACCGCACAGGCGGTCACCGCGGAGACGCCCGCAGTTGTCGTCAAATCGGGCCGCACCGATGCCGGTGCCCAGGCAGCCTCCTCCCATACCGGCGCCATCGCCGGTGCCACGGCGGCTTACGAGGCCGGATTCGATCAGGCCGGCATTATCCGGGCCGAAACCGTCCAGGAACTCTTCGATGCCGCCCAGGTGCTTGCAAACCAGCCCGTGCCGGAGACCGACGGGGTCGCTATCGTCACTAACGCCGGCGGCCCAGGGGTGATGGCGACGGATGCGATCGGCGATTCCAGGCTCTCGTTGGCCTCCTTTACCGATGAGACACTCGAACAGCTCGAAGCGAACCTGCCGACCGAAGCCAACGTCTACAATCCCGTCGATATCATCGGTGACGCCGACATCGACCGGTTCGCGACCACAATCGAGACCGTTTTCGAGGATCCCAACGTGGGGGCGGCCATCGTTCTCTCGGCACCCACGGCCGTCCTGTCCTATGACGCGTTGGCCGAGCGCATCGGGACGATCCAAACCGAGTATAGCCTGCCGACCGTGACCTGTCTGATGGGCGGGGAGGTAGCCCGCGAGGCGACTGCGACATTACGTGAATACGGGATCCCGAACTACTTCGATCCCGCCCGGGCGGTCGGGAGTCTGGAAACGCTGGCGGAGTACCGAGCGATCCGCGAGCGTGAGTATCAGGACCCACGACAGTTCGAGGTCGACCGTGAACGCGCCTCCCGCCTGCTAACACAAGCGGCCGATCGTGGGGACAACCGTCTGGGTGTCGAAGCGATGGAGCTCCTCGAGGCCTACGGCATCCCGACACCCGAGGGGACCATTGTCGACACACCGACGGACGCGAAAGCGGCAGCGGCCCAGCTCGGTGAGCCGGTCGTCATGAAGATCGTCAGCCCGGATATCCTTCATAAATCGGACATCGGCGGCGTCAAGGTCGGCGTCGATCATGATGACGTCGCGGATGCCTACGAGGACCTGATCACGCGTGCTCGGAACTACCAGCCCGATGCATCGATATTGGGCGTCCAGATCCAGGAGTCGATCGATACCGAGACCGGCATCGAAACGATCGTCGGCATGAACCGCGACCCACAGTTCGGGCCGTTGTTGATGTTCGGCCTCGGGGGGATCTTCGTCGAAATCCTCGAAGATACCAGCTTTCGCGTCGCGCCGGTCAGTCGCCGTGAGGCGTCGGGGATGATCGACGATATCGAGGCAGCCCCACTCCTTCGGGGAGCCAGGGGACGGGAGCCCGTAGCAGTCGAGGCCGTCGTTGAAACGATCGAACGCCTCTCACAGTTGGTGACGGACTTCCCGGCGATCCTCGAGTTGGATATCAATCCGCTGGTGGCTCGTCCCGACGGCGTCACCGCGATCGATCTTCGACTGACGGTCGATCCCGCGGAACTCCAAACGGAGGGTTCAGAATAAAACAATGCGTACACTACTGGTCACTTCGACGGCGGAAAGCACTGGGAAGACGGCGATCACGATCGCGATCGGTCTGCTCGGCCAAGAGAGCGGTAAACCCGTCGGCTATATGAAACCGAAGGGGACCCGACTCCAGTCAAACGTCGGGAAGACGCTGGACGAGGATCCGATCCTGGCCAGGGAGTTGCTCGAGTTCGAAGCAGAAGTCCACGAAATGGAACCGATCGTCTACTCCCCGACGTTCATCGAGGGCGCGATCCGGGGCCAGGAGACGGCGGCGACACTCCATGAGCGAATCGAGACACAGTTCGATCAGCTGGCTGTCGATCGTGAACTGATGTTGCTAGAGGGTGGCGGATCGCTTACCACGGGCGGAATCGTCGACATCACCGATATCGATATCGCCGAGTTGCTCAACGCCTCGGTCCTGTTGGTTACCGAATACGACCAGCCACGGGATGTCGATGACATCCTGGCCGCGGCCGAACGGCTCGGTGACCGACTCGCGGGGATCCTGTTCAATCGCGTTGCTGACGCTCAGTTCGATCGATTGGAGGCCGATGTCGTCCCCTTCCTCGAAAACCGTGGAATGCCGGTGATGGGGATCCTGCCGCGTCGACACGACCTTGCGGGCGTGACGGTCACGGAACTGGCCGATGAACTGGGCGCCCAGCTGCTGACCGACAGTGGCGGTGATCGCTTCGTCGAGCGGTTTAGCGTCGGAGCGATGGGAGCCGACACCGCACTCCAGTACTTCCGTCGAACACGGAACGCGGCAGTCATCACCGGCGGCGACCGGCCGGAGATCCAGGTGGCCGCCCTCGAAGCTCCCGGTATCAACTGTCTAATACTGACTGGCGGCCATCACCCCCCCGAGACTGTCCTCGGCAAGGCCACCGAGAAAGGCGTCCCGATCATGACGGTTACCACTGATACACTCACCACCGTCGAACGAGCCGAGGAGATCGTTCGGTCGGGACGCACCCGTGATGAACACACCGTCAGGCAGATGCGTGACCTGCTGGCCGAACACAGCACCATCGATCAACTCCTCAATACCTGATCGGTCGAGGATCGGGCGCAACCAGGGGAGCGGCGAAATCAGTGGTTCCCCGTCTTTCAAATTCTGAGAATCGACACGGGCGTCTTAGGCCGACCGGTCGAACCGACAGCTAGGGGCGATTGTGATGTACGATCGGATTTTGCTCCCCGTCGACGGCAGCAGCGCCCTCGAACCGACTGTCACCCATGGATTGGATATCGCGGCCTCGTATGGAGCGACCGTCCAACTCCTGCGAATCCATCCGGAGGACGCCGAGGGAGACAGTATAGCGGTGACGAGTTCCCGTGAGACCGCACAGACCGTCTCAGCACGGACGGCCGACGTCATCGCCGACCGAACCAGCGACGTCGATCTGGCCGTCAAACAGACGGACGCCTACGGGACCCCATCGGCTGTCATCGAAACCTGGCACGAACAGTTCGATCCCGATCTCATCGTGATGCCGTCACGGACGGACGAGAGAGCCACGCCCGTCGAACGATCCTTTGTGGAGGTGGCCGGCATGACACCAACACCGGTGCTGGGCGTGCCGACGGCTGCCGAGACCGAATCGGCCAGTGGCTATACGCTGTTCGACTCGATCCTCGTCGGGACCGATGGCAGCGACCGGTCACGCGCTGCCTCGGAAATGGCACTCAAGCTCGCCGAACGCTACGGCGCGACCATCCACGCGCTCTATGTCCTCGATACCGAGAGCCTCGATCGAACGGACACGACCGGTGGGGAACTCAGCGTCCTCCGGGCCGGCGGTCAGCAGGCCGTCGAGGAAATCGAAACCCAAGGACAGGCCATCTCCGTGCCGGTCACACCCCAGCTCAAAAAGGGAAACGCGGCTGAACAGCTCATCGAATCGGCGACCACGATCGATGCCGACCTCCTCGTCGTCGGTACCCAAGGCGAGCGAACCGATCCACCAGCCAAGGAACTCGGCGGCACGACCGAAGCCGTCATCCGGCATGCGACCCGCCCGATCCTGACCGTCGGATGAGCGCTTTCGACACCGTCTGTCCACCTGGGGATATCATAGAGGAGCTATTCCTCCTCGGCGACCGCGAGATAGTCCGCCAGCAATGACGGGAAATCCCGCCCTCGAAGATACCGGAGGCCGAAATCCTCCGCCCAGTTGATGATGCCCTGATCCTCAGTAACGACCCCTGCCTCGAGTTCCCGGGCAAGCACAAGCAGGTCGAAGTCCTCCCGTGAATCCAATACCCCTTGCCGGAGGGTTTGGCGGTACTCATCGCGGAGATCGGAGATGACCTGATCGACTTCGGATATCGGTTCGTGGGGTTCGGCGGGCTCGCCGTTGGAGTCTTCGGCCTTCCGGACGGCCTTTTCGGAGACACGAAGCCCGCGATTGACACGATCGGACATCTCATCGATGAACCCATAAACGATCTCCGCGGGGATCATGACCTCGAACCGCGCCGGGTTTTTCTTGATGATCCAGGTGTTGAGTTCCCCCAATGTCGACTCGGAGATGCCCCGATCGTCGAGCATCGTCGTGAGCTCTTCGTTAACCGACGGCGGCATGTAACAGGAGATATTGTACTCGAGTTTTGCCCGGGCGATGAGATCGAGCAATCGACTGATCGCCGCCTCGATGTCCTCCTCGTCCTCGCGGATCTCCTCGGTGATGAACACCGAGGTATCGAGCACGAACCGCTGTTTGAGGGGGGAGTCAGCCATTGCCGGCAGTTACGACTGGGGCTAAAAATAGGTGCGCCATCCAGGCTGATCAATCACTCCACAGCACCGCCAGCGTGCACCATTAGCAGGTGATGATGTCTTCACGGGGTTTTTCTCGGCGACGGTCCCAGGGGAGAGTTAGAGGCAATCTATGGCCATTATCGATCTCGCCAGAACGGAAGTCATCACCGTGAGCCCAGCCACCAGTATCGCGGAGGTCGGCAGGATTCTCCGGGACGAGGATGTCGGCAGCGTCGTCGTCACGGACGGGAATCGCCCGGTCGGGATCGTCACCGATCGTGACCTCGCTGTCAAGGTACTCGCCGAAGGGCACGCACCGGAATCGATGACAGCCGAGGACGTCATGACGGCGGATCTATTCACGATCGATGCCGACGCCGGCATCTACGAGACGCTCCGGGCCGCGACCGAGGTCAATGTCAGGCGCATCCCCGTCACCGATGGGGACGAGCTGGCCGGGATCGTCACGTTGGATGATATCATCGTACTCCTCGCCAACGAGTTCGCCGAAGTGTCGAATATCATCCAAGCCGAGTCACCGCCCTACTAAATCCAGCGTCCCGTCCAGACGGATCGCCGTTCGGCTCCGTCGAACACACCCCCTCGACCGACGGTTGCGTGCCGGCCGGATTTATAGAGGGACTTTTCAGCGGTCTCCCCTAATGGGACGGTATGTCAGATCTACTCAGGAGGGTAACTCGCCCCGAGCTTCATCACGGCCTCGAGGGCGTCGTTGTCGCGGAATCTGAGCTGAGCGATGTTGACGGTGACGCCGGCGAGTTGCTATATCGGGGCTACTCGATCGAGGATCTCGCACGGCAGGCCAGTTTCGAGGAGGTGCTCTATCTGCTATGGCACGGTGAGCTTCCGGACGAGGCCGCACTCACCGAGTTCACGGATTCGATCGCGGCCGAGCGACCCATCGATGACGGCATACTCGAGACGCTCGCGACGTTAGCCGCCCGTGACGAGCGTCCGATGGCAGCCCTCCGGACCGGCGTCTCGATGCTTTCGGCCTACGACCCCGAACCCGACGCCGAGCCCGAGGATCTCGAGGCGGGGTTACGCAAGGGACGACGGATCGCCGCGAAACTGCCCACCGTGCTCGCGGCCTACGATCGGCTTCGTCGGGGCGAGGAGCCGGTCGCACCACGGGAGAACCTCGGCTACGCCGAGAACTTCCTATATATGCTCACCGGGGCCGAACCGGGCGACGTCGCCGCCGAGATCTTCGATATGGCGCTGACGATTCATGCCGATCACGGCCTCAACGCATCGACGTTCACGACGATGGTGGTCGTCAGTACGTACGCGGATATGTACAACGCGATCACCGCCGGCGTCGGTGCGCTGTCGGGGCCGTGGCACGGCGGTGCCAACCAGGACGTGATGGAGATCCTCCTCGAGATCGACGAAAGCGACAAGGAACCCCTCGAATGGGTCAAACAAGCCCTCGATGAGGGCCGCCGGATACCGGGGTGGGGCCACCGCGTGTACAACGTCAAGGACCCTCGGGCGAAGATCCTCGAAGCCCGCAGCGAAGCCCTCGCCGAGGAAACTGGCGTCCGCAAGTGGCATGAATATACGACGACGATCGAGCGGTACCTCACCGACGAGATCGGTCTTCCCGAACGGGACATCGCGCCGAACGTCGATTTCTACTCGGGATCGGTGTACTATCAACTCGACATCCCGATCGATCTCTATACCCCCATCTTCGCGATGAGTCGGGTCGGCGGCTGGGTGGCTCACACCCTCGAATACCAGGAGGACAACCGCCTCATCCGACCGTTGGGCCGGTACATCGGCCCGGAGGATCGCGAGTTCATCCCGCTCGAGGAGCGGTAACGAACGACCGGTCGCGACGTCAGGGGCTGGATCGGCTCAGGGGCCTCAACTGTCGGCCTGCATGATCGTAACGACCGGTCGGTCGGCATGGAGGAGAATCGACTGGGTCGTGCTCCCGAACAGGGCCTTTCCGGCGGGTGATCGCTTGCGTCCCCCGATGACGACATAACGGGCATCGACCTCCTCAGCCAACGAAAGGATCTGTTGGGTGACCCGACCGACCGTTCCGACGGTGTCGACGCCAGAAGTTGAATCCAACGTCGATGCAACGACCTTCCGTGCGGTTTCGGCGGCGGCCGTCTCGGCCTGATCGACGTGGTAATCCGGGATGTCATCCTGCCGTTCGTCGAATTCCTCTTCGCTCATGACGTAAACGACAGTCAGATCATCGTCGTACGCGGATGCCAGATCGTCCGCGACCTCGACAACGCGGTCGGGCTGTTGTTCGCCGTCAACGGCTGCCAGAATCGTCATAGGCGGGGGTACTCCCGTGAGTATAATATATTGGGGGGATCGGCGGCGAGCGTGTCGGAGACGGTCTATGACGGAACCGGACGAATGGAAACGGTTGGTGATCACCCCCGGATCGCCGGAATACTCCGATGGAGCGACGCATACAACCCGATCACGGGGGGTCAGATTCCCATATGCCGGGAATCGTAGCGACGTATTTCGCGTTCACGGACGCACGATCCGATAGTGACGAACGATGTACGATCGACTGTTAATGCCCACCGACGGGAACGCACGGACCCGAACCGTTGCCGACCAGGCGATCGGGATCGCCGACGCATACGACGCGAAACTCTATGTCCTTCATGCGCTCGACCTCGATCGATTTCCCGGAACAGTCGACAGCGATCTCCACGAGGTGTTACGAGAGGACGGCCAAAGCGCGATCGATCATCTGTTGACGCTCGCCGATGACGCCGACATCGATGCCGAGGGGATGCTCAAGGGAGGACGACCGGCGCCGGTTATCTTGGAAGTCGTCGAAACCATCGGTATTGATCTCGTTGTGATGGGGACCCATGGTCGGTCAGGAGTCGAACGAATGTTACTCGGTAGCGTCACCGAACAGGTTATCAGGGAGAGCCCGTGTCCGGTGTTGACGGTCGATCTATCGGCGCCCACCGAGCAAATCACCTCGAAATCCGCCGCGATCGACGCCGCACGCGAGACAGTCAACTCAGCCGGCGAATCCGTCGAAGAACTCACGGCCGAGCCCTACCGCGAGTACGGGACCTGGATCGTCCCGCTTGAAACGGTTGACGGCGTTCGGTACAACGTCCACATCGCAGCTGAAACCGGTCAGACGCGGTTGGCACGGGTACACCAGCAGCCGTCGGATAACTAACCCTGACTCCGATCACACGGAGCGATCAACCGCCGTCTTTGGTCCGTCGTCTACACCTGTGTTCTCAGTAGCTGGGAACGAACACAACCTGTCTTCGGCTGTGGAATCGTAGTCATAACTGGTGACCGTCCATGCCGTCCGTCGCCATGATCACCGTCCTGTCCACCGGAGATATCGAGCCGCCGGCAACCGAGTGGTTCGCATCGATACCCCATCCGACAGCATTGCTCGCGGCGTTTCTCCTCGCACTCCTCCTCGTGTTGGTCGGCGTACGGCTTGCGGCGATGTTCGATCAAACAGACTCCCCACCGCTGAGGGCAGAAACCACGACGGTATCGGGGCGGGATGCCGCCACGGACCGCGGGACCGAACAACCGATCACCGGCGGACAAGTGGCATGTCGATACTGCGGGACGGCAAACGAACCAGGCTATACGTATTGTCGAGCCTGTATCAATCGACTCAGTGACCCACAGGGGGGTTGATGAGAGCAATAGGTCGGTTGTGGCGACGAGCTCGAATGACCGGTGTCGACGATAACCCAAGGGATCGCCCCATCGATCACAGCGAAAAGTGCAGGTGACTCAGCAACCGACACCGGACAGCCCCTCAATCCAGGGCACGCCACTCACGCCCGCAGTCGGGACAGGTTCGGACCGCACCGAGGTCCTCCGGATCGCTACGTTTGTCGAGGCTCGTATCACAGAACCCACAGACCAGCCGGCCGTAGGTATCCTGTTCGATCTCGCCCTCGCGGAGTCCTTTGCGAACCGATTCCATGACCCGTATATCGGCCGGCTGAACGAATAAACCTTGGTCTAACGTCAGACGTCAAGCCGACGCCACACGGCCGTTCCCGATGGACGACTGTCGCCATCCCGGTTGCCCCAGCCCGCTCATTTATACTATCCTCCAGCGATGGGGGTGGTATGCGCGTGTTCATATCGGCGGATATGGAAGGGATAAGCGGAATCGCAACGCCGGCCGACGTGGTGAGCGGGGAATCGGCGTACGGCAGGGGTCAGGAACTCATGCACGGGGATGTCAACGCCGCCATCGCCGGCGCACTCGCTGGCGGGGCCGAGACGATCGTCGTCAACGACTCCCATTCGAGTATGACGAATCTCGAACGGAACGACCTCCATGAAGCCGCGCGGTTGATCCGTGGAAACACGAAGCCCCGATCGATGATGCAAGGTCTGGAGGCCGATCACGACGTCGCGATGTTCGTAGGCTATCACGCCAAGGCAGGAACCGCCGGGGCCGTGTTGAACCATACGTTCATCGGCCACGAGCTGGTGGACGTCCGTATTAACGGCGAGTCAGCCGGCGAAATGGGCTGGAACGCCCGGCTCGCCAACGCCCTTGAGGTCCCAGTGGGCCTGGTGACCGGCGACGACAAAACGACGGCCGAGGCGACCGTAGAACTCGGTGACGCCGAGACGATTACGGTCAAAGATGGGATCGACCGGTTCACCGCCGATTGTAAGCCGCCGGCCGAGACGACCGCCGCGATCCACGACGCCGCCCAACGGGCGGTCGAGCGGGCAGCCGCCGGCGAGTTTGCCCAACCGGCGATCGACGAACCGATCACGATCGAAGCGGAGTGGTCCGCGACGAACCACGCCCACCGGGCCGGACAACTCCCGGGGATCGAACGGATCGCCGACCGAGCAACACAACTGACGGCTGATACGTATCCAACTGCCTACGAGCGGACAGTCGCGATGTTTCGTGCCGGGGCGGACGCCCGAAACGAGTTCTACGGCTGACCGGCGATCGGTCGTTCCCCCCGGCAGTCGTATAAATACCAACAACACCCAGCCGCGACATTCAAAAGGTAGCTACACCTATCAATAATATGCCCAAATATTCGACGGGAAGCTCCTCCGGAGGTGGCGGCGATACTTGCGAACTCTGTGGTCGAGCCGCCGACCGACTCGATCGTGCGACGATCTCCGGGGCGGAACTCCTCGTCTGTCCTGACTGTGCCCCACACGATGACACCGATCGAGCGACGAGCGACGAGGAACAAAACGAGGAGCGCAAACGCCGCAAACAGGCGGCTCAAAACACCGCCAGGGCCACCGACGCGATGGCAGGCGACTCCTCACACTGGGAACAGGAGGGGACCGATTACGAGAACGATCCCCTCCCATACCTCCGCCGGGGTTACGGCGACATCGTCGAGGAAGCTCGTCAGGAGGCAGGCTATCAACGACAGGAACTCGCCGAGACGCTGGGGGTCTCCGAAAACGACCTCCTCGCCGTCGAACAGGGCCGAGCCGTCCAGGCAAAGGTCGGCGGATCGCTGATCACACAGCTGGAATCCGAGCTGAATATCGAACTAACCGAGGAGTGACGACGTCGGCCTCGGGGTGAACCGGTCACCGATCCCGGCACTACAAAGACGCGGCGTTTTTTGTCACGGCTCCCCGACCCGGCACGCATGACCGAGTATCTCGCGCCGGCCGAGCCCTACACCTGGTCGTTTGAGGCGACGATCGACGGGATTTCCGGCACGGAGGTAACGCTTGATCGAACCTACTTTTACGCCGAAGGAGGTGGCCAACCGGCTGATCGGGGCACGATCGCGGAATGTCCCGTCACGACGGTTCAGAAACGAAACGGCGATGTCGTCCACGTCCTCGAGGAGACCGCCGATCTCAGCGAAGGACAGACGGTCGTCGCACAGATCGACCCGGAGTTTCGACGGTACTGCATGCGTGCCCACACGGCGAGTCATGCCCTCTATGGAGCCGGCCGACGGTTGCTCGATGATCTCGGCTACGGCGGATTCGGGATCGATGAGGAGAAAGTTCGGGTTGATTTCACCACGACCACCGATATCGACGACGAGGTGCTGCTCGAACTCGAACGACTAACAAACCGTGTCGTCTGGGAGTCCCGGTCGGTCAGCTGGGAACAGATCGCCCCCGAGGAAGCCCACGAACGCGATGAGGTCGCCTTCAACACCAAGACCGAAGAGGGCGTGATGGCCGACGCCGACACAATCCGGATCGTGACTATCGAGGACTGGGATGTCGCGGCCTGTGGCGGCACGCACGTCGCGACGACCAACGAGATCGGTCCGGTGACGGTGTTGGATCGGTCGAACCCGGGTGAGGGGCTGTCGCGGGTCGAATTTACCGTCGGTCCACAGGCGATCGATCGCCGACACGCCGAAAAAACAGCCGCCAAGCGGGCGGCCCGCACCTTAGAGACCAACGTCGAGGGGCTTCCCGAGGCCGCCGAACGGCTCCAAGATGAAATCGAGGATCTCGAGGCCGAGATCGAATCGCTCCGCGGGGAGATGGTCGAGACACAGCTGGCCGATCTCGAAGACGAGATCGTCGAAAAGGACGGCGAGCGCTGGCTGGTGGGGGCGATCGAGGGGCTGGATGCCAATAGCCTCGGCGACCGAACGAAGGAACTGGTCGGCGAGACCGCCGACGTGATCGCTTTAGTCGGACAGGACGGCCGGACGTTCGTGGCGGTCGCGGCGAACGGTGCCGACGCAAACGAGATCGTGGCCGACGTGACCGACGAATTCGGCGGCGGTGGTGGCGGGAGTCCGACCTTCGCCCAGGGAGGTGGCATCGACGCCGATCCGGCGACGGTCGTCGGTTACCTCCGCGACTGATTGGATCCCAGGCCGCCCGCGAGTCATCTTTTTGGCGCCGGAGGCGAATGCCTCCGCATGGTTGACGGTCTCGATACCACCGCCCTCACCCCCGAACAGGCAGCGATCCAAGAGACCGTACGCGAGTTCGTCGAAGCGGAGCTTGACCCGGTTGCCCAGGAGGCGGACGCAACCCAGACGTTTCCGGAGCCGGTGTGGGATGGGCTGGCGGAGCTCGATCTCACCGCGATGACCGTGCCGGAGCGGTATGGGGGCCTCGACGTCGATCGAGTGGCATACAGCGTGGTGAACGAGGCCGTCGCGTATGGCAGTCTGGCGGTTGCGACCGCCCTCTCGGTCCACTGTCTTGCGACATCGTGTCTGGCAACCTTCGGGACCGACGACCAGTGTGAGCGGTGGTTACCCGATATGGTCGATGGGCGTCCAGTCGGTGCTTTTGCCCTCTCGGAACCTGAAGCGGGATCGAACCCCGCCGAGATGACAACACACGCCCGGAAAGACGGCGACGAATACGTCATCAATGGGCAGAAACAGTGGATCACCAACGGCGAACGGTCGGGTATCGTCATTCTGTTCGCGAAGACCGATCCGGCCGATCCCGACAGTGTGACGCAGTTCGTCGTCCCCAAAGACACGCCGGGCGTCGAGGTCGGTAAAAAGGAGGAAAAACTCGGGTTGCGAGCAAGCGATACGACGACGCTGGCTTTTGAAGACGCTCGGATCCCGGCAGCCTACCGGTTAACTCCGGAGGGCGAGGGGCTCAGCGCCGCCCTTCGGATCCTGACCGGCGGTCGAATCGGCATCGCCTCCCAAGCCGTCGGATTAGCGGATGCGGCCCTTGATGCGACGATCGATTACGTCGGCGAGCGCGAACAGTTCGGCGGGCCGATCGGCGATATCCAGACCGTCCGCCACCGGATCGCCGAGATGGCCACACAAGTCCAGGCGGCCCGCTCGCTTACCCGAACCGCCGCCCAACAGGATGACGCCGGAGTGGATGTGCGTCAGGCCGCGAGCATGGCTAAATACTTCGCGAGCGAGGCGGCCATGGACGTCACCAACGAGGCCGTCCAGCTACACGGCGGGTATGGCTATATGCAGGAGTTCGATGTCGAGCGGTATTATCGGGACGCGAAGGTGACGACGATTTACGAAGGCACGTCCGAGATCCAAAAGGAGATCATCGCCCGAACGCTA
Source organism: Chewarchaeum aethiopicum (SeqCode) (assembly GCA_034190395.1). GTDB lineage: Archaea > Halobacteriota > Halobacteria > Halobacteriales > Hikarchaeaceae > Chewarchaeum > Chewarchaeum aethiopicum. The sequence continues at coordinate 131,620 of JAXINS010000021.1, read as the reverse complement.
CTCGGATCGTGAGCGATGACGATCGGGAGACCGAAGGGGCCTTAGGCGGATCGAACGTAGGATCGCTGTGGCATCCGAACCGGCTGGCGACTGTGAGTTCGAAGCCATCATCTACGATCTCGATGGCACGCTGGTCCGATTGACTGTCGACTGGGACGCGGTCAGAGACGAGGTCGCCGTGTTCTTCGAACAACGTGGTCATTCCGTCGAAGGAAAGACCCTCTGGACGTTTTTGGATTATGCCGACGAAACGGGCTATCGGGACGTCGTCGAGGAGATTATCGGCGAGCACGAACGGGCGGGCGCACGCCGCTCCGACCGGCTGGCGACGGCCGACGAACTGGATGAACGCACCGGTCCGGTCGGTGTCTGTTCGTTGAACTGTGAGGCCGCCTGCCGAATTGCCCTCGAGGTCCACGAGCTGCTCGGCTACGTGGACACGATCGTGGGCCGCGATAGCGTTGCGACGCGTAAGCCGGACCCTGAGCCGCTGTTAACCGTCGCACAACGGCTCGCAGTCGATCCCGAGGCGATCCTCTTCGTTGGGGACTCCGAACGGGACGAGATCGCGGCCGAGCGGGCGGGTATGGCGTTTCGGTATGTCGGCGATGGGCCGTCCGGTCACTGAGAACTCCCGGTTGTTCGTCGCTATGTCGTCCCCTGCCGATAGGATCGGGCATAGAGATACACCCCGATCGCCGAGAGAAACCACACGACTGCGCCGACACGGATCGCGAAGGCGGCGCGAGCGCCCCAGGACGGCAGTTCCACGAAGATGGCACCGAGTGCGACGATCGGCACCCCGATAAGGATCGTCGTGATGAAGGTGACTTGCATAATCCAGCCGTAGTCAATGCCTTCGGGCGTGTGTTGCTCGACTGGCTCGGGCACACGTAAACTCGCGGCATCGCCCCGGTTAAGCCTTACAGTACGTGGTGATCGGCGGTCAATCCCAGACCGTCATCCCGGATCGCACCGTGTGTCGAGAAACGTTGAGACGGCATCGTTGAACGCGCTTGGCTGTTCAAGCATCGAGAGATGAGCGGCCTCGGGGATCGTTGTCCACTCCGCGTTCGGGATCTGGTCGGCGAGATACTCGTGGTACCATGGCGGCGTAAGCTCATCGTATTCTCCCGTCAGCGCGAGGGTCGGCACGGAAATCGAAGCAAGTCGATCCCGGACATCGAAGCGATCACAGGTAGCGAAATCCCGATAAGTAATATCCCTACCGGCAGCCCGGAGGGCGGCCCGTGACATCTCGTGATATCGTGGATCGTCAGTGTGTAACAGCAGGTCGTTCCCGTGGAGAGTCTCGATGGCTGACTCGAAATCCGATCGCAGTGCCTCAAGTAAGTCCGCCCGGACCGACAGGCGGGCCCCAGTACCGACCAACAGCAGTGCGGCCGGTTCGAAATCGGTCGCCAACGCAACCTGCAAGACCACGGCACCGCCGAGTGAATTACCCGCAAGAGCGCCGGCTTCCGTCGCCTCGGCGACGGCAACGACATCCTCGGCATAGGCTTGCAAGGTCGCTTCGCCCGGGGCAGTGTCGATATCAGTCGATTCACCGTGGCCGCTGAGGTCGATAGCGATGACGGGCCGCTCGCTCGCCAGGCGGGCGAGTTGTGCCTTCCAGACCTCGTGTGAACCGCCACTGCCGTGTACACAGAGAAGCGGCGTCCCGGTCCCACCGCGGTCCGCGAGACGGTAGGCGGTCGTCCGGCCGTGATGGTCGACGGTGTCCATAACGGTGACTCCACCCGGCGATACCAAATAGGTCTCGCCCGCAAAATGGCATGAACTACAACCCAATCGATTATAGTGTATCCCTTCGCTGTCTGGTGTTTTATAAACAATATATTTATATAGTAGTATGCCTAACTACTGGTAAAGATACAATGTCTCTGAAGCACCAGCAGGCGAATGCGCCGGTCCGTCGGTTCGACTACGACGACCGGACTGTCATCGCCGCCGACTTTGGCCCCGCTGCCGATCCCTCGATCGATCTCCTCGATGGAACTGCGATCGTGGTGTACGATACCGACCAGCAGGCCGAGATCGATCTGCCGGAGGGTGATGTACAAGCATTTAATCGGAACGGCGTGGTCACGTTCGAGGTGAGAAAATGAAGCTCATCGTCAAGCCACTCAAACAGAAGGACGCCGGCCGTGACTACGCCGCGATCGATCCGGCCGCGGCCAACGAACTCGGCCTCGAGAGCGGTGACTACATCCTCATCGAGGGCAACGACGGCGGGCGCGCGATCGCCCGCGTCTGGCCCGGCTATCCGGAGGATGAAGGACAGGGTGTCATCCGGATCGACGGCCGGTTGCGCCAGGAAGCCGACGTCGGGATCGACGACCGCGTCGAAATCGAGAAAGCCGACGTCAAAGCCGCCAAGTCCGTCACCGTAGCGTTGCCCCAGAATCTCCGAATCCGGGGTAACGTCGGGCCGCTCATCCGTGATCGCCTCTCGGGACGGCCGGTCACCCAGGGCCAGGACATTCGTGTCGGGTTCAGTCTGCTTGGCCCCGGCTCGGGCCAATCGATCCCGATGCGGATCGCCGACACCGATCCATCGGGGACGGTCGTTGTGACCGAAAACACCGATATCCAGCTCTCCGAACGCCCGGCCGAGGAGGTCGGCGCCGGCGGTGGCGCCACGGCCACGGAGACACCGGACGTCACCTACGAGGACATCGGCGGGCTCGACGACGAACTCGAACAGGTCCGGGAGATGATCGAGCTGCCGATGCGCCATCCCGAGCTGTTCCAGCGCCTCGGCATCGAGCCGCCGAAAGGCGTCCTGCTACACGGTCCACCGGGCACGGGGAAGACACTGATCGCGAAGGCGGTCGCCAACGAGATCGACGCCTACTTCCAGACGATCTCCGGCCCGGAGATCATGTCGAAATACTACGGCGAGTCCGAAGAACAGCTCCGGGAAGTCTTCGAGGAGGCCGAAGAGAACGCTCCTGCAATCATTTTCCTCGATGAGCTCGACTCGATCGCCCCCGAACGTGGCGAAGCCAGCGGCGACGTCGAACGCCGGGTCGTCGCCCAGCTGCTCTCGCTGATGGACGGGCTCGAGGAACGCGGTGACGTCGTCGTCATCGCAGCGACTAACCGTGTCGACGCCATCGACCCGGCACTCCGGCGGGGTGGCCGGTTCGATCGGGAGATCGAGATCGGCGTTCCAGACCGCGACGGCCGGCTCGAGATCCTGCAGGTCCACACCCGCGGGATGCCCCTGGCCGACTCCATCGACCTCGAACAGTACGCCGAGAACACCCACGGCTTTGTCGGGGCCGACCTCGAACAGCTCGCCAAGGAAGGGGCGATGACCGCCCTCCGGCGGATCCGTCCCCAGATCGACCTCGAATCCGAAGAGATTCCGGCGGAGGTCCTCGAGTCGCTGACGGTCAAAGAAGACGACTTCAAAGAGGCCCTGAAAGGCATTGAACCGTCCGCACTCCGGGAGGTCTTCGTCGAGGTGCCCGACATCACCTGGGCGGACGTCGGCGGGCTCGATGACACCGAGGAACGTCTCCGGGAAACCATCCAGTGGCCCCTGGAGTACCCGCAGGTCTTCGAGACGCTCGACATGCAGGCCGCAAAGGGCGTCCTGCTGTACGGGCCACCGGGCACCGGTAAAACGCTCTTAGCGAAAGCCGTCGCCAACGAGGCCGACTCGAACTTCATTTCGGTGAAAGGCCCCGAGCTGTTGAACAAGTACGTCGGCGAATCCGAGAAGGGCGTCCGGGAGATCTTCTCGAAGGCCCGCGAGAACGCCCCCACGGTGGTGTTCTTCGATGAGATCGACTCGATCGCGGTCGAACGGGGTCGCAACACCGGCGATTCGGGCGTCTCCGAACGGGTCGTCTCCCAGCTGTTGACCGAACTCGACGGCCTCGAAGATCTCGAGGACGTCGTCGTCATCGCGACGACCAACCGGCCCGACCTGATCGACACGGCGCTGTTGCGCCCCGGTCGGCTCGACCGGCAGATCCACGTCCCGATCCCCGACGAGACAGCTCGCCGGAAGATCTTCGAGGTCCACACCCGGCACAAGCCACTCGCCGATGACGTCGACCTCGACTGGTTGGCCCGGGAGACCGAAAACTACGTCGGCGCCGACATCGAGGCCGTCTGTCGCGAGGCCGCGATGGCCGCAAGCCGGGAGTTCATCAACTCGGTGACCCCCGAGGAGATCGACGAGAGCGTCGGGAACGTCCTGATCGCCAAGGAACACTTCGAACAGGCTCTCGATGAAGTCTCGGCGAGCGTCGATGAGGACGTCCGGAGCCGCTATGAGGAACTCGAACAGCGGATCGGTCGCGAGGACGGTGATGAGGAACGCGAGGTCAGCCGGACGTTCCAATAATCACGCCCACAACAGCACCACCACCCCGACTAATTGTTCCGGTCATTAAGCGGTCGCTGGTTTACTGATTCATTCCGGATCGAACGATACCAGTCGACTATCGAATCGTCTCGGCAGCGTCGCGCTCGAGCAACGCTTCGGCGTTGGCGGTCGGTAGCGTGACGACGTCCTCGGGCTGGAGATCGTAGACGCGTTCGTCGATACCGAGAATTTCACCGACATCCTGTGTGATCCGGACGGTCAATCGGTCGGTTTCCGGCGTGGATCCAGCGGCCAACGCGGTGGCCGTTTCGGCTGGCTCTTCGGAACCACGTTCTTTGGGGTCGACCGACTCGGTTGGCGATTGAGCCGACCCGGACACATCGGTGGACGGCGCCGCCGTCGGGGATTCGGACGCCGGTTCGACCGATGTCTCGATCGCCGCCGTGCCCCCATCGGTCGACGTATCGGAGGCCATCGCCTCGGCGATGTCGAGGTCGTCGCCGTCAGGTTCGTCGCTTGCGGGATCGGTCACCGAGCCATCGCTCGCCCCCGTTGATGTGGCCGCCTCGGCGGCGTCTTCCGGCGGTGGATCGGGCGTCTGCTGGCGGTCGACATCCGGTTCCTGATCCGGCCGGTGGTTCTGATCGGTCGGGTCGGCGTCGACATCCGTCAGCGTCGACGAGTCCGTGGGACCGTCGGCATCGGTAACGTCCAGTTCGCCGGCGAGCACGTCGAGCACCCGTTGGCGGTTTTCCTGGATACACCCGACGAGTTGTTCGAACAGGTCGGTCTCCTCGGCGGTCAATCCTTCCTTGTCGGTTTCCAAGCCGGCGGCCGCAAGGCTCGCCCGTTTGACGACCTTGCCGACCCGGCGTTCGTAGATGGCCTCGACGACCTCTTCGGCGGTCTCGATCTCGTCGGTGAGCTGGCGGACCTCATCGGAGCCGAAGGGGTCGTCCGCCTGCTCGGCCGCGCGGTCGCGCTGTTCACGGAGCTCTTCGATGAACTCCCCGACGTCGGCGTAAAACGAGTCCGGCAGCGGCTGGAGACTGTCGGCACTGCGCTCGTCAGTCTGGACCGCGCGGAGGTCTTCTAAGTCCATCGTCAGCGCTCCCTCTCCTTTTCTGCCCGGCCGCGCGCCATCAGGAAAGCGGCGGCGTACTCAGGCAGGGTAGTAACACCGTCGGGCACAGTAAACGTTTCCCCGTTGAGTTCGACCGGCGGTCCGCCATCGGCATCGATCCGGATCTCGTTGCCGATGAACGTCTCCGGAACGGCATCGACCAGCGGATCAAAGGTATCGAGTTCCTCGAAGGGGATCGGCGTAACCCGGAGCGCACTGCCGCCATGGAGGCTGCCCGGCAGGCGAATCAGCCGATGGATATCGGTGGTGACCGGCTCGTCGATCGCCGCGCTCTCGCGGTCGACCGTTCGCTCGAAGAGCCGCCTGACGAACCCGAAGAAGTCGGGATGGACATCGATGTTACCGGCTTCGATCGCCTCGCGGTTCTCGGCGGCCACCCGGAGGATACTTTCGGCCCGGCCCTCGCCGATCCCGTCGAATTCCTGGAGATACGCGAGCGCATCCGCCTCGGATCGATCGAGCAACGCGTCGATCTCCGAAAGGACCGCACGATGGACACGACGGCCCCAGCCGCCGTCGGTATCGAGTGTCCGTGTTTCGGTGGGCGTTTTCCGGCCCAGCCCCGCGACCGTCTCGGTGTGTAACAGCGACTCGAATTCCAGATCGATCCCCCGGATGTAATCGACGATCTCCCGGCGTTCGGCCCGGTCGAGCTCGAGGACCGCATCCGCCCGGACGTGGACGTGATACCCCCGCCCCCCCGAGAAGACGACCGCCAGCTGTGAGTCATCGAAGCCAAAATCCGCCCGCAGAAAATCGAGCAATCGGAGCAGTGCGTCCTTACAGGCCGCGAGCATCGACCGGTAGCTATCCTCCTCGGGCGTTACATCGGGAAGGTGATCGGCATCGAGATCGAAGATGAGATCCGAGCCCTGCCAACCCTTGGCGTCCATCGTGCCGGCACCCGGCGTCTGATACCGGCCGGCCGAAAAGTAGACGTGTTGGGGACGCTGGCGTTGCAGGAAATCACCCAGATCGCCGATATCCAACAATGACTGGTGGCGAACCATCGTGGTCCCGGACCCGCCGGTCCAGGGGATATAACCCCACTCCCGGCGCTCGGCCGCGGGCGGCAGCGTCGGCGAGACACGCCGGTAGTGGTCCCGAAACCGGCCCCGGAGATACGCCCGCGTTCGCTCCTCCATCACCTGTTGTCTGCACCCGCTCGGTAATAACGGTTCGACACTCGGGGCGACAACCGCGGTAACTACCGCCGGAACAGCTCCGAAAGTCGATCAGTCAGGCTCGCTTTCTCGCCCAGCCGCAGATAATACGCGTCACCGCTGTCCTCGTAGTAGTTGTCGATGCGGCGGATGATCTCGAAGCCAAGCGACTCATAAAAGCCCAGGGCCTCCTCGTTGGAGACACGGGCGTGGCAGGTCACTTGCTTGTAGTCCTCCGCGACTTGGGCGACCAGCCGTTCGCCGAATCCCTCGCCTTGGTGGGCCGGATCGACCGCCAAAAAGAGGATATAGCCGTCCCGCCGGACGGCCGCAAAACCGATCACCGCGTTGCGATCGGTGTCGGAGTCAGCCTCAGGATTTCGATAGATATAGACTGTCGACCGAGTGTAGGCGTCGGCGAAGAACCCGCGGCGCTGTTTGAGCACGCCAGCCCGGGCGCGGATCCGCTCTTTGAGATCCCAGGCGTCCTCAAGATACGCCTCACTGCCGGGATCGACGACACAACGGTCGACGTTAATACTCACTATCCCCGGCTATGACCCCGATTACTATAATTCCACCGCGGGTCATCCCACGGGGTCGAACGTCAAAGCTCAACACCGGGACCCCCGAAAGGTCGGACTGTGGGCATGAGTTTCGAGTTGCGCGAGCACACCGCCGACATCGCCGTCGAGGCGACGGGGGCGACCCTCGCGGCCGTCTTCGCCGCAGTGGCCGATGGGCTGGCGGCGGCTCACTATGAGGATATTCCCGATACCGGCGACCGGTTTACGATCGAGGAAACCGCCGAGAACAGGGAAGCCCTGTTGTTCGATGTGCTCGATCGGTTGATCTATGAACGGGACGTTCGGAACGTCCTGCCGACCGACCACGAGTTTACGATCGAACAGCGGGGGAATGAGTGGTCGGCCACCGGGAGTGCCCGCGGCGTGCCGCTCGCGGAATTGGCCGCCCGCGAGATCAAAGCCGTGACCTACTCGGAGATGGTGCTCGAAGAAACGGCCGAGGGCTGGCATGCCTACGTCGTATTCGACGTCTGATCGATAGCCAAGGAACAGACGAAATCTATTCCCCGCTGTCAACAGTAGGTGTATGTAGCCATGACCGACACCTTCGAGGCCGACGGTATCACCCTCAAGCGGATCAGGGACTACGTCTGGGAGATCCCCCAAGAAGGCGAGATGCGGGTTCCAGCACGGGTCCTCGCAAGCGAATCGCTCCTCGAGGAGATCGCCGACGACCTGACGCTCACCCAACTGCGAAACACGACACATTTGCCCGGCATCCAACAGCATGCGATCTGTATGCCCGATGGCCACCAGGGATATGGTTTCCCGGTCGGCGGGGTAGCCGGCATTGACGCCGAAACCGGGTGTATATCGCCCGGAGCAGTCGGGTACGACATCAATTGCCTGACAAAAGATGCGGATATACTTCTCGAATTTGGACGACGACGACCGATTCACGAACTCGCTGATCGGTTTGAAACGGAACGGGCAGTAGTTGCTGCAGACGAAGAAACGACATCTCCCATTCGGCTGTTCACCGAATCGGAAAAAACAGTCTACGAGCTCGAAACGACAACCGGGGATACGATCGAAGCGACAGCGGACCACGAGTTTGCGACGCCGGACGGGATGGTACCACTCGCCGATCTAGAACCTGGAGACAGACTCCTACGCCATCCTTTCGAAGGCATCGAAGACGAACAGCCGCCGGAATTCATCGTTCTCGATGAGCACGATTTCGCCGACGAGGATCCACAGCTGATTCAAGTATTGAAGGATCGCGACTTACTCCCGTTGAAATCGACAGACGAGGCGTTCAATCATCTCTTAAAACTCGTCGGTTACCACACCGGTGACGGGGCATTCAATGAAGAGCGGTCGTGGTTCTACGGCGAGCCGACGGATCTGCAATCGATTCAAGCCGACATCGAGGCAGTCGGATTCACGCCGTCGAAGATTTACGAACGCGAGCGTACCCATGCAATCGACGGGAATTCATTCGAACGAACCGAGTACAGCGTTCGCTCAACCGCGAATGCGTTCAAGCAGCTACTGATTCGACTCGGCGCACCTGAGGGGCCAAAGGTAGCCTCGACGTTTACCGTCCCGGAGTATCTCGATCAGCTTGCCGATTGGCAGAAAGCATTGTATCTGTCGGGGCTGTTTGGTGCAGAACTCAGCGCACCGGATACAGTCGCGCCAAAGAATTTCTACGCACCTTCGCTCTCACATAACCGGTTAGTCGAGCATCAAGACGCTGGCAAACGGTTCATGCGAGATCTAATGGCACTCCTCGACGATCTGAATATCGACACGAACGCTCTCGAAGAGGTCGAACGAACGGAAACAGCGACTGGAGAAACGGTGCGATTCCGGTTTGGAATCAAAACGGACTCGCAAAATCTCATCCGTTTATTTACCCATATTGGATATCGCTACGCCGATGAAAAACAACGACGGGCACTACTCGCCGCTCAATATCTCAAACGGAAGGAACATCTGATCGAAGGAGAAGCGAGAATCGCCGATGAAGCCCGCGCGATGGCTGATGGGGGGACGGCGTCGAAAGCGATCAAAGACGAACTGTCCGAAGTCAACGACCGGTTCATCGAACGGAGTCTCTACAGTGGACGGAAAGGACGCCCCCGGCCACCGGCTGATTTCCCTGACTTCGAGCGCTTCGTCGAGGAAACCACCGTTCACGATGACATGACTGTCGAAACCGAGATCGAGACGATCCGGGAGTGTGGGACAAAGCCGGTCTACGATATCGGCGTCACCCACGATGCACATAATTTCGTCGCGAACGGGTTCGTCGTCTCGAACTGCGGCGTCAGAATGATGAAGACTAATCTGACCTATGACGATATCCAAGGGCGCGAAACGGAGTTAGTCGACGCCCTCTTTGACGCCATTCCGACCGGGTTGGGCGGTGGTGGCGTCGTCGAATCGGGCATCGATACCGTCGAATCGATCCTGGATCGAGGCATGGATTGGGCGCTCGAACACGGCTATGCGATCCGGTCGGATCTCGAACATTGTGAGGACGAAGGGGTGTTCCACGAAAGCGATCCGTCGAAGGTCTCGAAGGAGGCCAAAGATCGGGGAAAAAACCAGATCGGCTCGCTTGGCTCGGGCAATCACTTCCTGGAAGTCCAACGGGTAACGGATATTTTCCGCGAGGACGTCGCGACCGAATTCGGCCTCAGGGAAAACCAGATAGTCGTCCTGATCCACTGTGGCTCACGGGGCCTTGGCCATCAGACCTGTACGGATTATCTCCGGAAGATCGAACAGGCCCACCAGGGACTGCTCGAACAGCTCCCGGACAAGGAACTCGCGGCCGCCCCGGCGGGCAGCCAGCTCGCGGAGGATTACTACCTCGCGATGGGGGCAGCGATCAACTATGCGTGGGTCAACCGCCAGCTGGTCATGCATCAAACACGGGAGATGTTCGCCGATGTCTTCGATCGCCCGTGGGAGGAGATGGACATGGAGCTGTTGTACGACGTCGCCCACAACATCGCCAAAAAGGAAGTTCACGAGGTCGATGGCGACCAGCGGGAACTGTTCGTCCATCGCAAGGGCGCGACGCGAGCCTTCCCGGCCGGGCGACCAGAACTGCCACGCGCCTACGCCGACGTCGGCCAACCCGTGATCATTCCCGGGAGTATGGGGGCCGGGAGTTACGTCCTCCGTGGCGGCAAAGAGGCCATGGACCTGACTTTCGGCTCGACGGCCCACGGGGCCGGTCGGTTGATGAGCCGTACCCAGGCCAAACAGGAGTTCTGGGGCGGGGACGTCCAGGACGACCTCCGAGATCACAACCAGATCTATGTCAAAGCCCAAAGCGGCGCGACGATCGCCGAGGAAGCACCCGGCGTCTACAAGGACGTCGATGAGGTCGTCCAGGTATCGGACGCGCTGGGCATCGGCGATAAGGTCGCCCGCACCTACCCGATCTGTAATATCAAGGGTTGATTCGACGGTTGGCTACTGGATCCGATACGGATTGTCGTCGTCGGGGTCCTCGCCGTCGGTGTCGTCGTCCTCGGGAAAGACCTGCCGGGCGGTGATCGTCACGCTGGCTTCAGGATCGTCCTCGTCGACGAACGGGCTCTCGTAGGTCGACAGTTCCGCCTCGGTGACCTCCCAGCCGTCGGCCTCGATCCGTTCGATCAACGCCCGTTGGGCCTCGAGGATTTCCTCGCGCATCTCAGGCGCCTCCCGGACCGGAACCGGGGGCGTCCGGGCCATCGGGGCCAGCGGGGAACATGCCGGCGTTGATCTCGACGTATTCGCTCTCGTGGGTCGGATCGATCTCCTGGCCGTCAGCGAACCGGACGAAGTTGAGGTAAAACGGCTCCCCACACCCCGCGTCCTCGAACCCGTCAAATTCACCACAGACGAACCGAACTCCATCGACGGCATCCGATTCATACGATTCGTCGGGGCCGACATACTCCCAGCCCTCAAGCGGATACGGTGTCACTGACTTATCGGCAAGATAGGCATCCCGTTCGAGCGCAACAACCGCTTCACAGTGGGGACAGTAATAACGAACGGCAACAGTCATTAGCGTGTAGTTGGCGCCTCACGTAGTTAGGACGCACGGTCACGGCCCCATCGAGGGTGCTCGGCGACGACCGGCACACTATTTGGCGCTGGGGGTGTCACCGCCGGTATGATCGACGAGACCGTCGAGGAGATCCGGGAACTCCAGACCCACAGCTCCTCGGCCGTGGCGGTGAAAGCCGCCCGCGCACTCGAAGCCCTCCTCGATCGGGAATACGCCACCGTCGAGGAGTACGAACGCGCGCTCAAACGCAACAGCGACGCGCTACGTCGGGCCAGCCCTTCACATGCCTCGCTGTGGACGACCCAACAAACGATTATCGACGCGATCGACGATGATGCGGTCGAGTCGGTCGCGGCCGCCAAGGACCGAACACGTGAGACGATCGAGCAGGTGATCGAACGGGTCGAAACCGCCAAAGAGGAAGCGGCCGCCACGGCCGCCGCGACCATCGACGATGGGGATACCATCCTCACCCACGATTACTCGACGACGGTGTTAGCCGCGATCGACCGCTCACTAAACCACGGTGGGATCGAATTGGAGATCCACGTCACGGAGGCCCGCCCACGGTATCTCGGCCGGAAGCTGGTGCGCGAGCTCGCCGACCGGGCGAACGTCGAGGCGACGTTGCTGGTCGACAGTGCGGCAGGGTATCAACTCGACAACGCCGATGTCGATCGGGTCATGGTCGGGATGGACTGTATCGTTGACGATCGGCTGTACAATCGGATCGGGACGTATCCGATCGCCGCGGCCGCGGCCGATATGGGCGTCGCCATGGAGGTCGTTGGCTCCAGCGCCAAACTCGTCGAGGGTGGCTTTCGCTTCGAGAACGAATTTCGCCCGATCAGCGAGGTCATGCGGGAACCCGCCGAGGGATTTTCGATTTCGAATCCGGCCTATGACGCCACGCCGGTCGAGTTGCTCGATCGCGTGTACACCGATACCGGGACGATCGAATACTGACGGTAGAATAGGGAGCTACCGAGCGACGTTGATATCCACGCCGACGCCGACAGAGACACTTACACCGACGCCTACATATACATCCGATCGTCGGGATGTTGGGTATCCTCGACAGCATCGAGGCGCTCGGCGAGATCGGCGTAATACTGTTGGACCTCCGCCGCAAAGGTCTCGAGTGGCTCGGTATCGATCCCGACATCGTAGGCGCTCCGGAACGCGTCCAACAACCGGAGGGCCGCCTCGACGTCCGGCGCCTGGGCGTGTACCGGCGTGATGAAGACCCCGGCCCGGAGATCGCTTTCCATCCCGCGATCGATCAAGCTCGCGTTGATACCATCGAGAAATCCGTTGCCCATCGGCGGGATGTCGACGTCGGTCAGCCGCTTGTCGTGATAATCGGGCGTCGCGACGTAGAACGCCCGGTGGTCATCGGGACCGTGGGGGATGGGAATGCCCGAAAGGACCGTGATCTCCTCGACGTCATTTTCGTCGGTCCACCTGAGGATCGCGTTGCTGAACTGGTCGGCCGCCCACACCGGGATGAACAGCTCGTTGACGAGAACGGTGACATCGATGTCCGCCCGCGAGAACAGCCGCGAGTGATGGCGAGGAACGCCGTTTTCGAACGGCGTGATGGAGGGGAGATCGCTGGTAGTGACGTGACCGGTCTCTTCGAGTTCGAGGTGGTCGACGAGGTAGTCGACGGCGGTCAAACCTGCCAGGCCGAAGTGGGAAAAGCCGGCAATAAGGGTATCCGACGGGGCGACGTCCTGGGAGATCTGGAAGTCAGCGCGCTGATCGGGCCGCGAAGATGACATATCCAAACCAACTCACTGAGCAATCTTAGTTTCCCGGCTTTGCGGGTCCGGTGATGGCACAACGGTTTTCCACTACCGGCGTGACGGGTCCCTATGGCCATATCGGGGGGGTCGTTTCCTGAGGTGCGGTTGATCGGACAAACGACCACACCGGAGATTTTCAAGACGATACAGTCACTGCCCGGATTCGATTGGGTCGTTGCGGCGCTGGTGCTCGTGATCGGCTATTACGTCTCCGGGATCGTCGTCAAGCTGCTGGGGCGATCGATCGCTCGTCGGTTCCGCCGACCAAGCATCACCCGAACCGTCATGCGGAGCGTGCGGACACTGGTGTTGTTCCTCGCCGGGCTCGTCGCCCTCCAGACGCTGGGGGTCAAGATCGGCAACATCCTCATTTCGGTCGGGATCTTCTCGGCGGTGGTCGGTATTACCCTCGCACCGATCATCGGGAGCGTCATCAACGGACTGTTCGTGTTGGCCGATCAGCCATACGAAATCGGGGACCTCATCGAGTTGACCGACGTCGGCCGACGAGGGTACGTCGAGGACATCACCTTACGCTATACGAAGGTGTTCACCCTCGATAACACCTTCCTGGTCATCCCCAACTCCGCGATGCGCGACCGCGACGTCATCAACTACTCGGCGGAAGACGAGCGGACCCGGCTGTCGCTGCCGCTGTTGGTGACCTACGAGGGAGACCTGCCCGAGGCCCGGTCGATCATGGAACAGGCCGCCAAAGACACGCCGGAAGTGATCGAGGGCGGGCCGGATATCCGGATCGGGAGCGCCCGTTATCCGGCCGCGCCGAGCTGTTACATCGACGAGTACGCCGACCACGGGGTATTGCTCAACCTCCGATACTGGGTGAAGACGCCGTATTACCTCGGCCGGGTACGGTCAAAAGTCCAAGAGCGGGTCTGGGAGGCCCTCGAGGACGCCGACGTCGAGATCGCCTATCCGCATACCCAACACGTGTTCGATGACACCAGCGGGACGGCCCGGGTCGAAGTCACCAACCACGATCGACGCCCCGACGCGCTAGATCGGAGCGAAGGTTCCTGAGAACCACCGCTTGGGCCGATCAAGAACTGACAGTAATGATCTGACAATCCAACGCCTCACGGAGGTACCGTTCGATATCCGGATCGCCGATCACGCGGTTGATCATCGATCGCCAGCGGCCGACCTGCTTTTGGCCGATAACGACGATGTCCGCGTTCTCGGCGGCGATCTCATCGAGGATCGTCTCCTCGACGAGAAAGCCCGAACGAACGATATACCGGGCGAACTCAAGCGGACCAAAGGCCCGCTCGACCGCCCGTTTGAGATCGGTCCGGCGCACCTCCCCCTGGTTCTGATAGAGGTTCACGTGGAGGACTGTCAGCTCCGCCTCGTGATCCCGGGCGAGCTCGATCGCTCGCTCAAGCGTGCGGCGCGAATGTCGGGACAGCGGATATCGGACAGGGACCACCACGCGGGAGACGTCAACAACGGTGTCGGCGGAGGTGCCCATACCAGTGTTCCGCTGTCAGGCGATAAGGGCGCTTCGAAACCGGGTCGCTACGAGGACCCCACCGTCTACCGGGACGGCGTCTCGAAGGCCAGCGGTGTCGAGGAAATATCGGCAAGGAGTTGCTCGCGGCGGGCGGTCGTGACGTACTCGAGCAAGGATTCGAGGTTTCGCGTGTCCTCGCGGTTATACGAGATGAGCGTCTCGAGGGCCGAGTGATCGCCGGCTTCGTAGGCATGCCAGAGCCGAACGGCGTCCCGCCCCGAGAGATCCGGCCGGTCGCGATCGATACCGAGCTCCTGTTCGATCGATTTCAGTCCGCCCGTGAGGTCGAGCTGCCGACAGGGGTACATGAGATCCAGGTGGGGCCGGTCGATCGAGAGTGCAAAGTTCCGTTCGAGAAAGGGGACATCGAACTGTTTGCCATTAAAGCTCACCAGCAACGAGACGTCCGCCAACGCTGCTTGGAGTGATTCCGTCGTGAGATCCCGGCCGCTGACGAGAGTAGTGGTCTCCGTGCCGTCATAGAAGCTGACGACCGTTACCTCATCCCGGTCGGGATCGAGCCCCGTCGTCTCGATGTCGAAAAAACAGGTTTCCGCCCGGAAGTTCCCGTAGAGTCGCCACTGGCTGGCGGTCGGCAATCGCTGCTCGAAAAAGGCGGCGTCGCGGGCCGCCAACCGCTCCTGGGCGGTGTCGATGAACGACCGGACTCGGTCGGCTTTGGTCGGGCCGATCCCGGGAGCGCTCCCATCGAACGCCTCCCAGTGGGTGATTCCAGCTTCCCACAGTCGACGTTCGGTTGTTTCGCCGATCCCGTCGACGGCGATGAAACTGTTCTCGAGGCGCACGGGTATCGAAAGGCGGGTCGGACAGTAAATCCTATCGTTCGTCCGTGATCGTCGTCTGACCGATCAGCCAAGGAGCCGGATAGTGATCTCGGTGGCTCCGGCCGCCGTCCTGATCGTCGTCGAGTCCAGTACGGCATCCCGAACGGCGGCCCGCCACCCCTCGAGCGACTCGACGTGGGTATCGTAGTGTTCATCGACGGTGTACTCGCCCGGTTGATCCTCGACGGTCCGCCGTGTCTGTTCGGCACTGGGATAGGCCGGGATCGAAGCGGCCTCGAGGAACGTTCGTGGGGGGAGATGGATCGGGGTCGGTCCCGCGAGGTCGCTGTACTCGCCGGGCTGTTCGACGTGAAGTCTGGCCCGCATCCGGCCGTGAAACGGTGGTGTCAGGCGGAGTACCGCCGTCCCGCTTTGCTGTTCGTTGAATTCAAGCGCGGAGACGAGGTCCTCGAACCGGACCGCGACCGTCCGGATATCGGTCGGATCACCACCGTTGCCGTCCTCGCCAACCCCCATGTCCGGTCGGATACGGAGCCGACGGCTTGACCGTTTCGGCGGCGGTAGACTCAACATATATCAACGCCGACATCGTAATATCGATGCATGCAAACGGTCGTTACCGATGATGATCAGACGGTATACGTCGCGACCGATGAAAGCGAGCGGGGCTCGAAGGGACCGTTCTTCGTGGTCTACACGGACGACACCCACGAAACACGGTGGGGATTTCGGTGTGGTAACTGCGAGACGCTCAACAACGCGATGGATACGATGGGACGAATCGTTTGTAACGAATGTGGCAACACCCGTAAGCCGGAGGAGTGGGACGCCGCCCACGAGTGACACGCGCCGGGACATCCATCGTGTCGAGCCCATCCGATCGACATAGTATCCAACATACCCCAGGGACTGGACGGCCGAGACCACAGCCTTCCTTGTCGGGGACGACGTAGCGGGGGCACATGTATGGGACCGAACCGATCAATGTCCTACAGACGACGGGCCCGACGGGTATCGGTGACGCGATCGAAGCAACGATCACCACCACCATCGCTGCCGTCCCAAAAGTCATCACCGGCATCCTGTTTCTTGCGATCGCGGCGGCGCTGGTGAAGCTCCTGCTGTGGGTCATCGGGAAGGTACTGATACGATCGTTACCGGGGACGTCACCGGTCTATCGCCAGTTTATCCGGACCATCATCGCGGTCTTTCTCTGGTTTGGTGTGCTGTTGTCGTTTCTCTCGATCGTCGGCCTCGAGGGGATTGCGACCGCCCTGGGTACCGCCAGTGGTTTTCTAGCACTGGGGGTGTCATACGCCCTCTCGGGGATGATCGCGGACGCAGTCGCCGGCGTCTACCTGCTCCGGGATCCCGATTTCAATCCCGGTGACGAGGTCGTCGTCGGCGACATGACCGGCGTTGTCAAGACGATCGAACTGCGCAAGACCAGGTTTGAGACCGGGGATGACACCGTTGTCCGTGGCAACGCTGACATCGAAAAACGATGGACGAAACGAGGCACAACACAGTAACCGGTCGATACGCGGCCATTCCGGGCCGTCCCAGGCAGGTTTTGTATCCCGAGGGCGATAGCAATACCAACGGATGGCGGGATCACAGACGGAACGGTTGGCGACAGTCCTCGAAGACGAGCGGACCAACGCAACGCTGGCCTGGTTGCTCGTCGTGTTTCTCGGTGTGGTCGTTATCGAGAACGTCGTGTCAGGGGATCTGCTCTGGGCTGGGTTCGCCGGGACGGTCTTGCTCTTGGCTCTCATACCGACGGTGACCCATCGCCGGCCGGCAGTCATGCTCCCGTGGGAGGTACTGTTGTTGGCGACCCTCCCGTTGCTCGGGCGATCGTTCGCGACGGTCGCGCTCACGAGCCGGTTTGCGACTTATCTCTCGGTCGCCGCCATCGCACTCATTATCGCCGTCGAGTTACACGTCTTTACCCGGGTGTTGATGACGCCGTCGTTCGCGGTATTTTTCGTCGTGATCACGACCATGGCGGCCGCCGGGACGTGGGCGGTCGTCCGCTGGGGCCTCGATATCCTGTTTGGCACACAGTTTCTGCTGATACCCGGCGTTGAGGAGGCGACAATCGAAAAGCGACTGATGTGGGAGTTCGTCTACTCGACGGTCGCCGGCATCGTCGGCGGCGTGATCTTTGAGGGGTACTTCCGACGACGGTCCCGGATCAAACGTCGACTACCGGAGGATATCGAGGTGAGCGAGCCGTGAAGCTCCGGGAATACCTCCCGATCTCGAAAACCGGACAGAAACGGCTCGTCCGGGTGATGGAAGTCAGTTTGATCGGGCTGTTTTTCATCGGCCTTGAACGGGGCAGTACCGGGATCATGGTCAACACCGGGGTCGCCCTCGCGGCCACGCAGCTGCCCGCGATCCTCGAACGGGACTACGACATCCCGATGGATCCGGGACTGACCCTCTGGATCGTGTCGGCAGTCTTTCTTCACGCCTGGGGGACGGTCGGGCTTCCCGGTGCCGAGGAGAGTTTCTATCGATCGCTGTGGTGGTGGGACCACCTCACGCATGCCCTGTCCTCGTCGGTCGTGGCCGCCGTCGGATATTCGACGATTCGGGCACTCGATGAACACTCCGATCTGATCTCGATTCCGCCAAAATTGATGTTCGTGTTCATCATCCTATTCGTGGTTGCGTTCGGGGTGGTCTGGGAGGTCATCGAGTTCGCCATCGGCGGGATCGCTGCTGTACTCGGCGGCGAGGCGGTACTCACGCAGTACGGGCTCGATGACACGATGCTCGATCTGATCTTCGACGTGGTCGGTGGTATTCTGGTCGCCGTCTGGGGAACAGCCTACCTCACCGATGTCGTCGGCAGTCTCGGCCGCCGATTCAACGACCGGCTGTCGGGGTAGTCGATATCACAGAGGACGACGAAAAACAGGGGGAGTTAGTCAAATGGTGGTGGCCAGCCACGATCGAGTCAGACGCTGACGCGAGTGACAATCACTCTCGCGATCACGACGAGCCCGTGGTCGAAACCTGTTCGTCGGGGGGGCTGTCCCGATGGTCGAGCTGGGATCGGACGAGGTCAATGAGGTCGACGAAATCCTCGGAGAACTCCGGATCGACGCCGACCAACATCCCGCTCGTGTCGCTGATGGGCAACCGGAGAAACACCGCCCGTGTACGGACGTACACCGTCGCCTGCTGGGGACCAAGGTCACGGTCGAGTGCCGGTTCGCTGCCGTGATCGGGTGCAACGAGATTGGTATAGAGGAGGCCGATACGACCGTGGACACGATCCGGATCGAGATCGGACCGGACCGAGGCGAGGGTGTATCCATCCGTGTCATAGGTAGCGACGACCCGAAGTGCGTCCCCCACCCGTTCTTCGAGTTGTGTGACCAAACGGGACGTCAGCGCCATCTGGTCTTATCAAGCGCCCCTCTCGCCATATAAGTATTTTGGCTATTCTTTCAATACTGATATTTCCGTACCAACGTCAATCCCCCGGATTTTCCGATGAAGACCCGATACGCTCCTGGTTTCGAACGGAATGTTGAGCAATATAAATCCATGAAATAGACGCCTTACCGAGGCATCGGTCACGGTCGTCACGCAGAACAATAAAAGAAACCTCCGCCACTAAGGGGCCAGTCGCCGATCAGGTCCGGAACGATTCCCCACAGCCACACTCGGAGACGACGTTCGGGTTGTCGACGGTGAACCCCGCACCCTGGAGTCCGCCTTCGAAGTCGAGTACCGAGCCCTCGATATAGCGCATGCTCGCAGGGTCGACGAAGATCCGTAACCCGTGGTGTTCGTAGATCTCGTCGTCGTCGTCCGGACTGGTATCAAACCGCATGCCATAGGAGAGGCCGGCACAGCCACCCTGTTGGACGAACAGTCGCAGTCCCGATTCATCGGTATCGAGCCCTTCACCTTCCATGAGGTCGATGGCCTGTTCGGCGGCGGTAGGCGTGACCTCGATCTCCGGCCGGGATTGCTCCTCGGTGGCGGAACTCATAGTGG
Organism: Chewarchaeum aethiopicum (SeqCode); assembly: GCA_034190395.1. GTDB lineage: Archaea > Halobacteriota > Halobacteria > Halobacteriales > Hikarchaeaceae > Chewarchaeum > Chewarchaeum aethiopicum. Next base: position 112,168 of record JAXINS010000021.1, on the reverse strand, counting down.
CCCCTTAGCGATCAACGGTGTTAATGCTGACGCCGTAAGTCGAGCAGCTCAGTCATCCTCGGCAAGGCGACGCTCAACGCTGGCGGCGTGGGCGTCGAGCCCTTCAGCCCGGGCAAGCGTCGTGATCGCCTCACCGATCGATTCGAGGGCCGCTCGATCGAGTCGCTGAATCGTAGTCGATCGCATGAACGTATCGACCGACAACCCACCGACGACCCGCGCTCGGCCGTTTGTCGGGAGGATGTGGTTCGTTCCGCTGGCGTAGTCGCCGGCCGCCACGGGTGTGTAGGGGCCGAGAAAGACGCTGCCGGCGTTTGCGATCGACGCTGCGATCCGATCGGCCTCGGCGGCCTGGATCGAGAGGTGTTCGGCGGCGTAAGCATCGGCGAAGGTGATCGCGGCCTCCATCGAGTCGGCGACGAACAGCCCGCTGGCGTCATTCGAGAGTGCCTCCTCGATGATCGACGTTCGGTCGTGGTCTTCGATCTGATCGGCGACCGCCGCCTCGATCGCCGAGGCCGTATCGGCATCGTCGGTCACGGCGACCACCGAGGCGTGGGGATCGTGTTCGGCCTGGGCGACGAGATCGGCGGCGACGTAGGCCGGATCGGCGGTCTCGTCGGCGATGACGAGGATCTCGCTGGGGCCGGCCGCGAAGTCGATCGCGACATCGCCCTGCACTTCGGTCTTGGCGGCCGTGACCCAGGCGTTGCCGGGCCCGACGATCTTCTCGACCGAGCGGATCGATTCCGTGCCGTAGGCGAGGGCAGCGATCGCCTGAGCCCCGCCGATCTGATAGACAGTATCGGCCCCCGCGATGTCGATTGCCGCCAAGGTGACCGGGTTGATCTCTTCGGCCGGCGGCGTCACAGCGACGATCTCCTCGACGCCAGCGACCGTCGCCGGAATGATCCCCATGAGAGCGCTCGATGGATAGGCAGCCGTTCCGCCAGGCGCGTAGACCCCGACCCGTTCGATCGGCCGAAACCGTCGACCGAGTTCACGCTCATCGAACGTCTCTCGCCAGTCCGTCGGTCGCTGTCGCTCGTGAAAGGCACGGATGTTCTCGGCGGCGGTGTGAATCGCCTCGAGCATCGTCGCATCGAGCCGGTCGACAGCGGCGGCGGCGTGGGCAGTGATATCGAAGTCCTCGATCGTGACATCGTCGAATTCGGCAGAAAACGAGCGCAGAGCCGCATCACCGTCCGTCCGGACGCGATCGATGATTTCACGGACATCGTCTCGCACCGCGTCGATCCCGGCGTCACGCTCGATGAGCGCCGCCTTCCGATCGGGATCGAGCGTCGACAGCGATTGTCGTTGCATGCCCATCCGTCGGGCTGGCGAGCGAAAAACCGTTGTTATCCCGACTGGATCGGCAACACGCCGGGCAGTCTAAGCATTACCGGGTGCCGAGCAGGGCCACCACCGCGGAGAGTGACGCTTTATATAGCTTCGTCGCAAGGAGTCGGGCATGTCGATCGTCGGATCGGTGGGGCACCCATGAGCGATTCATCCCGTATCGTCATCGTCGGTGGCGGCGTTATCGGCTGTGCCGTCGCCCACCGCCTTGCTCCGGATCACGACGTCGTGGTCATCGAACGCGAACAGATCGCCGGCGAGGCGTCGGGACTTGCGGCCGGTCTTGTCTCGCCGACACTGTTTTACGCAGATCACCCGGCGATGGCCGCCCATGCCACCGCGTTTTTCGAACAGTTCGACGGAACCGAGTCGTTTCGGCTTGCCCGGCGACCACGACTCGAACTCGTCGCACCGGATCGGGAATCCGACGCCCGCGATCGCGCCGAGCGACTTGCCGGGATCGGGTTTCCAGTGGCGTTTCGGGAACCGTCGACGGTCGAGGATCGCTATCCCGCCTTCGAGATGACGGATTTCGTCGGCGCAGTCGAGTATCGGGATACCGGCTGGGTGGATCCCCACTCGCTGACGGTCGCCCTCGAGACGGCGGCCAGCCGACGAGGGGTCCGCTTTCGGACCGGCGAGACCGTCACGGATCTCCGTGTCGAGGACGGCCGGGTTACCGGCGTCGACACGGCCACCGACAGCTACGATGCCTCGACGGTGGTCGCCGCCGCTGGTTGGCGGACCCCTGACCTGTTCGGTGAGCACGTAACGTTGCCGGTCCAACCCTATCGGACCCAGTGTCTCGTCCTCGAACCACCGGCACCGCTCGACGATTCGTTTCCCTTGGCCCGGGTCGATGCGGCCGGCATCTACTTCCGGCCCGAAGAGACCGGTGCCCTGCTCGTTGGTGGTGGTCATGACCCCGAACCCACTCCCGAAACAGCGGCGACCGGGATTCCGGCCGACGAGGCGTTCCGGGACCGGATCGCCGACACGTTACCCGAAATCCTTCCAGCCTTCCAGGAGGCGTCAGTCATCGAAGATTGGGCCGGTGTCGACGGCGGGACACCGGATAACCGACCGATTATCGATCGGCCATCGGACGGTCCAGCGGGGCTGGTCGTTGCGACCGGGTTCTCTGGCCTCGGGATTATGACCTCCCCGATCGCGGCGGCGGCGACGCGGGCGGTAGTGACCGGCGAATCGGCCCCGTTCGATCGGCGCCCGTTCGAACTCGATCGGTTCGAATCACGATCGCCTGACTTCGATCTCCAGGAACTCCATTGAGCCGACCGGTCGATCTCAATCCGACCGGATCGAGACCGGCTTGGTTCCGTTTTCGAGCACGTCGGTCTCGATGGCCGCGAGAGTATCCCGATCGGCGTCGAGTGTGGCGACGTGATTGCCGGCCAATTCCCCGGCGGGGCTCTTAAACGCCGTCGGCCCGCAGGCAATCAGGATTTCGGGGACGTTCTCGAAACCGGGATAAAACAGAACATCGCCACGGGAGGGATAGACCGTATGGTTCTCCCGGGGTAGGTGTGTGAAATCAGGATCGGACTGTCCGAAGTCTTCGATGAAGATCGAATAGCCACTCCAGCGCACGTGTTTGACGGTCGTCTCAAGGGGTGTCAGTGTTCGAAGCTGATCAGCGGTTGCCGGGGCCGCCGTATCCAACACGGTGGCCGAAAGCTCGTGATCGCCGATCGTGAACGCCAGATCAGACATAACGCTTCGGTGGTAGCTCCGGTCGTCTCTTAGCAGTTGTGACCAAGCAGATCGATCACAGCGAGTCACAACCGAACTGCGAGAGATCGGCCGATTCCCGAACAGGCACAAGGGGAGTGTCGATGAAAGCCGCTGGCACGGTGAATCGGCCCGATCAAACCACCGAGAACCGATCGAAGCAATGCCAGCGGGAACCGCATGACCATCCAGCGGTTACTACTTTGGGAGGCCGTAATCACGACTAGCACCGATCACAAGCGCGGTAGCCTCGGACGCGTAGACCGTCATTTCCCGGCCTTTCTCGGAATATCGCGTGCCGACGTCGGTAACGAGCGTCGTCTCCTTGAGATCGGAAAGATGGTAACTAACGTTTTGGAGGGAGGTATCGATTCGCTCAGCGATCTCGGTCGCTGTCGCCGGTTCGTCTTGGAGTTCGGCCACGATCGCCCGTGCGGTCTCCGAAGCGAGTGCTTCCAACACCGGCCCCGCATCCTCTAAATGGATGAATTCGGGCTCGGAACTCGGCTCGACAACCTGCTGTGGACCCAACTGCTCGATCGTCGACATCGGTAGATATGGATATAACGGCTATACATAATAGCGCCATGCCATGATGTTTTGGCATCAAATGGCGTCGTCGATCGAGACGTCCGCAAGCACCGCATCGAGCACTTTCCGGTGTGCGGCCTGGAGGTGCTGGTGGAGGGTCGCGGGCGCGATATCCAAGGACGCAGCGAGATCCTGGGCACTCGTTCGCCGAGGCCTGGCGTAATAGCCGGCGAGAAAGGCCGCCCGGAGAGCCGCCAGTTGTTTTTCGGTCAAGCGGTCGGTGAGTCGTTGGCGGATCGTCAAAAGCGAACGATCGGAGAGATCGACCACCCGTTTGGCGTTGAGTTCCGGATCGGGGAACGCCTCCTCGATGAGTGCCATTGCCTCGCGCGGGCTCGTCGTCGCCGGAAATCGGGCGGTAATCGTCGCATGGCCGTCGGTTGCTTTCGCTGTTTGTATCGTGGCCCCGTACTCGACGATCCGGCGTAAACCCGCCTCGGTGTGGATCGTACACTCGAGGAACTGACTATCCTCACTGGTCGCAAGCACGCGGGTGTCGATCGAGTCGGCCACAGTCTCAAACGACGGTGTCGCTTCTTCAGTACCGTCGACGCGGACGTAGGCCACCACTGTGTCGGCGGTGGTCGGGATCACACCCTCGATCCTGACGGTCGTGTCATGGTGATCGGCAGCAGCGAGAAACCAGACATCCGTGTTTCGGAGCGCCACCTCCAACTCAACAGCCGTGTTTCCGACCAACAGTTGTCGATTGTTCGTCGCGTTGATCACGAAGCCGACCACCCGACCAAGCGTCTCGAAGGCGGTCCGTTCGCGGTCGCTAAACTGTCCTGCCTCGGGAGCGGCAACCAGCAACGCGCCAAAGACGGTATCGGCGTAGGCAAGCGGGACCACAAGACAGGGCAAGGAGGCCGTCGACGACGGCAGTTGGGGCGCTGTGGAGCGATCCGGATCGACGGGAATCGAAACGGCACGGACCTCACGCGTCTCGATAGCATCGACGATCGCACCGGTGTGCGTTTCCGATTCGGCGGGATCGGTGACGGCCCAATCGAGGTCCGAGCCCGCTCTGGAAACGACCGTATCGTTGGCAGTATCCCGCTCGATGATCCAGGCGTCGGCGTAGACAGTCGACGCAGCCAGTTGTCCCTGAACAGTCTCCTCGATCTCGTCACGAGTGGCGGCCTCGATGAGCGCCCCGATGGTCTGTTCGATGAGGGCGTTGATTTGGTTCAATCGGTCGAGTTCGTCGCGCTGCCGTCGAAGTTCCCGACGACGTGCCCGTCGGGCTTCGAGCTGATCGGCCCGTTCTAATGCTGTTTCGACGTTGGCCGCGAGAATCCGTCCGAGCGAGACGTCAATCGCATCGAACGAGCCAACCGCAAGCGAGGAGGCGTTCAATACGCCGTGCTCACCGAGGGGCAGGATGAGTTCACTCCGCACTCGGGTGTCGGGATCATACAGACCTTCTTCGGTACGGACATCGTCGTAGACACGAAAGGCACCCTCCTGGAAAGCCTGGCCGACGAGGCTGTCGTCGATCGGAAAGGCGGGCGGCGGCCCGAATTCTTCGGCCCCGGGGTCGGTCCAGGCGATCGGCTCAAGGACGTCACGATCAGGGTCATAGCGCCAGAGACCGTTCAACGGCAACCCGAGGATGCGTTGGGCGGCCTCGACAGCGATGTTGGCCACCGATTCGTGAGTCTCCGCTCGCATCAACTCACGGCTGGCATCGTGCAGCTCGCGGAGCGCTTGGCGATGGGCCGGCCGTTCGCGTCGGTCAGCCGGAGCCGAATCGGTATCGAGAGCAGTCGTTGACGACGGGGGTTCGACTGGGCGCCACCAGATCCGTCCACGCGCACCGACTTTCTTCGTCCGTAGGACGTCCTGTTCAGCCAGCTTCGTGAGTTTCTTGTGAGCGGTCCGGCGGGTACAATCGAGTGCATCGGCGACTTCGGGCGCAGTCAGGGGCGTCCCCGACGTGTGTTGATTCTCGAAAACAGCAAGAACGTCCCGGAGTGCGATCGCGGCCATCCTGGCGTCCGATCCAGCTGCTCGGGCGAGCCACTAAATGATTCCGTTAACGGAATCGACGGTCCGGCAAACCGATCGGTAGGAAATGGCTCAATCCCTGGCGGTCGGGGGTTGGACGGGTTCATCGACCCCACGGTATGCGAAAAATCCCTGGCGTCGCAACGCCTCCAACAGCGTGTCCTCACGATCGTTCATCGATCCCTCGGGTGCGGGTGTCCAGTAGTTTGCGAGCGTTCCTTCCCAGACGCGATCGGAATCGGCGTACCGTTCGTTCATCGTCTCGTAACACGCTTCCAACAGCGCCGGTGAAGGGTCACGATACTCACCGTCGTGAAGGACGGCATCCAGCGGCACGCGGGGAGTGCTCCGGTCGGGTGCCTCGTCGCTTGGCACACCGATACACAGCCCCCAGATCGGTAACACCTCCGCGGGAAGATCGACGGTTTGGGCGACCTCATCCAGCTGTTCGCCGATGGCACCGATCGGACAGACTCCGTAGCCCCGGCTCTCGGCGACGATCATCGCTCCTTGGGCCGCAAGGGACGCGTCGACTGATCCCTTGAGAAGCGCCGAAAGGGGTGACATCGAAAAATCGAGATCGCGATGCTCGTGCAGCATTCGAACGCGGCGGAGATCGACACATACCAACAGAAAGTGACTGCTCTCCTCGACTTGCGGTTGGCCATATCCACAGTGAGCGTGGATCTTCGCGCGTGTATCGGGATCGGTGATTCGAACAAAGCTGTACATCTGGATCGTTCCGCTGGTCGGGACCTTCCGGCCGGCATCGATGATCTCCCGGAGCTCTGTCTCGGGAATGTCCGCCTCGGGATCGAACTGACGGATCGTGTCCCGACGCGCCAACCAACCCGTGAGATCCGGGACCGCCGGCACGGATCGATCCTGCGCTGGCCAGCCATCGTTCCCGTCGATATCCGGGGCGTCCGTCGAGTCGCTCATCGAACGGGACAAGACGGACAACTCGATAAAGCGTTCCTATCCCGGCGATCTATGGAGACGCCAAACCCACGACCGACATCACGGATCCGTGAACTTACATTCACTCCGGGACGGTCCCCGCCACAGTAAAGATATCGAGCGAACTGAAAAATTCGCCGTCAGTATCGGCCCTTCGGAGTCGCTGTAGCCACTGATGGCCGTCCACATCGGACAGAACACCGGCCGCTTGCATCGTCTCGATCCGGCCGGTCAGTCCGAGCACTTCGTCGGCGGTTTCGAAGTCCGTCAACACGAGCGTCGCCGTGTCGATGTCAAGATCGATCAGACCGGCCTCGGTCGCCCACCGGCGCAGTTGTCGGCCGATACGTCCGTTCTGGGCGCAGGACCAGTCGGGATCGAGGATCCGGGCGGTGAGATCGGGCTGTGTCGGGGTATCGACGGTCAGCGTGCCCCAATCCGAATCGGTCACGACGACCCGTCCGCCCGGTCGTGTAACCCGACAGAGTTCCTCAAAGGCCCGTCGGGGGTGATCGAGATGCTGGAGCACGCGGTCAGCCCGGCTGCCGGCAATAGCGTCCGATGCGAACGGGAGGTCCTCGGCGTCCGCGACCCGGAAGTCAGTGCTCGATTCGGGAGCTCGGTTCCGGGCCGTCCGGACCATCGTCACACTGTTGTCGACACCGATGACAATGCCCTCGGAACCAACCAATTCGGCCAGCGCGAGTACATCATCCCCAGTCCCACACCCGACATCGAGGAGTGTATCGCCGGATGTCGGCGCGAGGAGCCGATGGCTCCGGCGTTTGAGAGCCTGCATCCGATCGAGACCGGTGACGGTATCGAGATACGACTGAAACGCCGCCGTATCGTCGGTAGCGTCGATCCGATCCCATCCCGAGAACGCCATGCCGTCGGTCATCCGTCCCTCCCGTGACAGGATGGAGTATACAGGGACCGTCCCCGATGGGCGGTGTTCATTCGACGGACGCCTCCACGACGGGATCCGCGGGCACACCTCGGCGCATACAGACGGCGGTCGTAGGACAGAGATCGCTGAACTCCCGGGTCTGTCGGATCGCATGGGGGACCGCTGTCCGGTCGACGACCTCGAACCCAAGCCGGGCGAAGAATTCCTCGGCCGTCGTCGTCAGCAGGTATACTGTCGAGAGCTCCGCCTGCCGGGCCACCGCGAGCAACCTCCGGCACACCGCGGATCCGTACCCTTGACCGCGGCAAGCGTCCTCGATCGCCACCGACCGGAGGAGCCCGACATCGGCATACGGTTCGAGTCCACCAACGCCGATCCGTTCGCCGTCGGTTTCGAACACATAGAGATGATCCATCAGCTCGGAGATGTCCGCCGTCGGGAGGTCATTGGCAGCCAAAAGTCCCTCGACGTACTCGATGTCGGCCGGCCCGACCGTCCGGACCGACAGTTCCGTTTCCATATCCGGCACATCGTATGTAGTCGATATAAGCGCTTGGTATCCGTAACCGACAAAGCCGAAATTCCGGGCCAAATCACTCGTTGTGTAGTTCGAAGCAACGGCTATAAGCCCGCACACATTTTACCAGAACGATATGAGTAGCGAGTCGGACCCGTCAGTCGAGGATGCCCGCGAGCCGCTTGAACGGCTCTACGACGATCCGGATCGGCAAATCCAGGAGTTACTCGAGCACCGTCTCGAGGAGAACGCACTCGCGGGGAAACACGCCGTGTTCCAAGCGTTGGCCAACAAGGATCGATTACGGTTGCTCGAGGCGCTACGCCATGACGAACGCTGTGGCTGTGAGCTGATGGTGATCCTTGATGCGCCCCAGTCGACGGTTTCGACTCATCTCCGCAAACTCCGGGAGGCTGGATTAGTCAAAAACCGAAAGAAAGGCAAGTGGAACTACTACCGGATCGCCGATCCAGCCGTCATGGATATCCTCGATCTCGCGGCTGCAGTCTCCGAGTAACGGTGTGCGGAAGGGCTTATCGATAACCGGACCGGATCGACACCCCGGATTCAAAAGGAATTACTCCGAGGTCGTATCGATACCCAGCGCTCGATTCAGTCCACAGAACTGCGTCACGACGTTGAATCCAAATCCCATCGCGGCGAGGCCGACGAGGAGGCCGCGAGCGCGTTTGCCGTTGCGAAACGCACTGATCGCCAACACCGTGAACACGACCGCGAGGACCCCGCGAAGGAGGCGATCACGACCGCCGACGTTCGTTGTATCCGCCATACGAATATGTAATATTTGCAACCATTAATAAAGCTCCCATCTCTCGGTCGGGCGCGTGGATCGTTAGCGTTTCAACACCGCGTGGGCAACCTTTCGAGCCATGTATCTGGTCATCGTCGGGAGCGGTGACATCGGGACGCCACTCATCGAAATCGCGACCGACGACAGAAACGAGGTCGTCGTCATCGAACGGGATCCACAACGAGCGGAGGCGGCGGCCAACACCTTCGATTGTTTGGTGATCAACGACGATGCGACGACTCGGGAGACGCTCGTCGACGCCGGAGCCGATCGGGCCGATGCGCTCATCACGACGACCGATCAGGACGCCACGAACATCATGGTCTGTCTGCTCGCCCAAGAGTTGGAAGTCCCCGATATCGTCTCAGTGGTCCACGATCCCGAACACATGGCCCTCTACGAGCGGATCGGGGTCAACACCATGGAAAACCCCCAACGGCTCATCGCCGATTACCTGTATCGAGCGGTGAAGCGACCGACGATCGGGGATTTCATGCGCGTCGACGACACCGCCGAGGTCTTCGAAATCGATGTCGAGGAGGAAGCGCCGATCGCCGGTCAGAGCCTCCAGGCAGCCCACGAGGCGGGGCTTCTCGACGACGACGTCCTCGTGGTCGCGATCGCCCGGGAGGAAAGCGAGACGCCCATCATCCCCCGCGGGGAGACGGAAATCCACCCCGGAGACCGGGTGACCGTTTACTCGGCCAGCGGTGCCGGACCCGATGTCACCGACGTGTTCGGTTATTTCGACGACCACCCCGACCGATGACGAGACAGATTCCCGGATAACACGATGGCCCGAGACCGACGATACAACGGCGTGCCGACGGATTTTGCGATAATCGCCCGGGATATCGGCGCCCTGCTCCTGATCGAGGCCGGGCTTATGACGGTCTCGGTCGTCGTCGGGGCCCTTTTCCGCGAGTGGCAGACAGCGCTTGCGTTTCTCATCGCGGGCGCTGTCGTGGCCGGGATCGGCTACGGTGCCCGACGGCTCTTCGAGTCGGCCCCACCGCCGGTGATGAAACACGGAATGGTGATCGCCGCCGCCGGCTGGCTAATCGTGGCGCTGGGTGGCGCTCTGCCGTTGTTCTTGGCGGCGTGGCTGGTTCCGCCGACGGTCCAGGCAAGCTACGTGCCGGCCGGGGCGACATATACGTCGAGTTTGCAGCATTTCACCAATCCACTGCATGCGATCTTCGAGTCGATGTCGGGATGGACCGGCAGCGGACTGACGATGGCGGTCCACGAGCCGTCGCTTCCCCGGACGATCCAATGGTGGCGATCGTTGATGCAGTGGGTCGGTGGTGTCGGCGTGATCGTGCTCACGGTCTCGATCCTCGCCCGTCCCGGCAGCGGGTCCTACGCGCTATACCGAAGTGAAGCCCGCGAACAGCGGATCCATCCCAGCATCGTCTCGACGGTCCGGACGATCTGGAAGGTATTTCTGTTGTATACGGGGGTGGCGATCGCCGCGATGTTCGGTGCGATCTCGCTGAGCGATTACGGCCGACAGCTTTCGCTGTTCGAGACGGCGTGGCAGGCGCTCAATCACGCCATGACAGCCCTCGCGACGGGGGGATTCTCAGTCACCGACAACTCGATGGCGACGTACAATTCACCGCTGATCGAGGGTGTCCTATTGCCGATTATGACGCTTGGTGCGATCGCCTTCCCGATCCATTACGCCGTGTTACATGAACGCGATCTCACACGGTTGCGGGAGGACCTCCAGACACGACTGTTGTTCACACTCCTGATCGTCGGGGCGATCACCCTCGCTGTCCAGAACGTAATCGACATCAGCCATGCCGACTTCGGCCGCGCGAGCGCTGCTCCGGCCTGGCTCGGACTCTCGACTGCGGGCGCCGACGCGGCCAGGGACGGGGTCTTCCAGTTCGTCAGTGCACTGACCTGCACTGGGTTTCAATCCTCGCCGATCGGCTCGTGGGGAAACGGCGGCAAGCTCATCGTCTCCGGGGCGATGGTGTTGGGCGGCGCCGCCGGATCGACCGTCGGCGGGATCAAACTTATCCGGGGTTACACGGCTATCCGAGGCATCATGTGGCAGTTCGGCCGCGTGTTCCTGCCGGCGAACGCAGTCGTCACCACCCGGATCGGCGACCGCCAGCTCGACCGGACCGAAATGGAACGGGAGTTCTCCGAGGCGGCCGTCGTCTCGTTGCTCTGGTTGGTGTTGCTCGCCGTGGGGAGTTTCGTGATGGTGAACACGACGCCAGCACAGTTCGGCTACGCCGACGTGCTCTTTGAGGTGGCCAGCGCACAGGGGAACGTCGGGTTGTCGACGGGGATCACCGGACCATCGATGTCACCACTCGCCGAGAGCATGCTCGTGTTGAACATGTGGATCGGTCGCCTGGAGATTATCCCCGTGCTCGTGTTCGTTCGGGCCGCGTTGTACGGGCTCCAACCCTGACGGCTGTCGATTTTCCCGATTTCGTCGTGGGCGAACGCGAGTGTCAGGAGATCTGGTTCAAGCATGACGATACGTTCCCACGTTTTCGAATCAGCGATGAGTGCGGAGATGACGATGTTGGCGTCGATAGCCAGCTTCATTCGTCGTCTCTAAGTCGATTCCTCGTCAACGTGTTTGTGTCCACTCTTGATTATTTTGTCGGCATTTTCCTGGACATCGTTCTTGCCGAGATCGCTCTCGCTAGTGAGTTCGTCCATCCCTTCGAGCGCTTCGATTTTTTCTTCGATGGCCTGTCGTGTGACCTCACTTCAGTTGATCTCTGGATGAGTTTCCATCCGCTCTTTGAGGTCGTCGTCCACGTTGACTGTGATACTTGGCATACAGAAAACTATGTGAGCACAGAATACTGTGCCTTATCGGTGAATCACAATCCCTTCGATTCTGGCCGCCTTACGGCTGAAAGGACGAATCGTTCGACAGTCGAACGAGAGAGCGCCATTACTTTCGTTCGATAGTGGAACACTGATCGGTCAGTCGGTGGAATTCCCGTCGACCAAAGTGATAGCAATTCAGAAAATCGACCTTTTTATAATCTATTATTATTGTATTTAACTATTTATATGCCATTCGGAAATGTAAGCCCGGAACACTATCGGACGAGAATCTACCAGTAAGTTCGATGTAAGGCTAGGATTTGTGAATCACAAATCGACGGACGTGAGAGAGCTATTCGTTTTCGAGGGCGTCGTAAATCTCGCGGTGTTCATCTCGGTCACTCTTGGCGACCCGCAGTACGAGTTCTCGACGAATATCCGCCATTACGTCGTCGAGAGGGGATTGTTCGCCCGTCTTCTCTTCTGTCGCCATGCGTATTTGTTGTCCATCGGTCCAATTAATCGTTCGGATCCGATGAATCGTCGGACAGTTGATCGAGTCCGTACGCAACCAGGTCGTCTCGCCACTGGCCGACCACTCCATTCAGATCAGCCTCCATCGTATGAGTTCGGAGATATTCGAGCACGTGGTCCTTATCGACCGTCGTTTCGTCCGTTCCGAACTGCTTCAGTATTTTTCGAATCTCGTCGTCGTAGTCGAGCCGATACCCGTTGAGCAGATAGAACACGGTCGTTACGTTGAGTGCGGTACGCTTGTTGCCGTCCACGAACGGATGGTTAGCGACGAGGAGCCGAAGCAAATGAAATGCCTTCTCATGAATCGTCTCTGAGACCGGCCCGAGGCACCCCTCGCTGATGTATTCCAGAGCGAATTCGATGTCGCCACGCCTTTGTATCCCAGGGCTGGTGTCGGGATACTCCGAGACGATGTCCTCGTGGATGTCGAGAATGTCTTCGACCGACGGATACCAGAACGCGTCGGTCATCGTCGGAGTCTCACGCCGAACAGACCTATTATTTTCTCTCTACGACTGTACGAGTCTTGGAATGGCTCTACAAATCGTTTACAGGCAGAACCGATAGAATCGAAAGGGTGTTGCCCGGAACACTAACGACCGGCATCATCGCGGGCGGTGTGCCGTCTCAGCCGGGAAACCCTCGTGCCGGGCGTCTATTGCGTGCCGGGGTTCGCCGGGCAATCATCGCGTCCGTGTGGACAAGCTCGGCCGGGGACTGCGGCACGCAATCGATGGTATACGGCGAGAGTGGTTAAGTCACGCGCCGACCGATCGTGCAGATCTAAGATTGCGCAGAGAACTAAGAATCGGCCTCGAAGGATTCCGATGTCGAATCATCGTCGTCCTCGGTCTCGGCCTCGGCTTCCTGTTCTTTGGCTGTCTCGGTCAACGCAAAGACCTCTTCGCGGCGCTTGCAGACGCCACAGACCGGTTCAGCCAGTCCGGCATCGGTGAGTTCTTCGACCCCGCTCTTGGCCCGCTCCGTCGAGAGATACGCCTCCTGGGCGATCTCGGAGGGGGACAGCGGGCCACAGTTCGCGAGCACGACGCGAGCGAGTTTCGCGTCACAGGATAGCTCGCGGGCAGGAGTCTCCGCCATTACCCGTCGTTCAACCGTGACTGGCAAAACGCTTGCTGTACCGGTTGATTTCGAACAATCGGCGCTCGACCCAGAAGAGACCACGGCCGACGTACCGATTGTTCATCGCTCGCGTATCCAAGCGACGCAAGCGGGTGCCATCATCGGGTCCGTTCGAAAAACCGGCCAGTCGGGGGCCGATCAACCTGGAGTCAGCTGCCCGACCACCTCCGTCTTAACGATGCGAGCCCGCGATTAGGCCGCGTGGAGTTCACCGCGCAGATAACGCGTGTACAACCCACGAATTAAGGTCGGGTCGCCCGAAGACCGGGTACGCCCCGACGGAGAGCCTGTCATGAGCCTGCTGATCGATATTCGGAAGCTCCGGTTGTTCAACGAGATGGCCCGCAAAGGCGGGACGACAGTCGCCCGTGATCTGGGTCAGATGATCAACGTCGAGACCGAGACAACCTTAACGCGGATCAACTTCATCGATCACGCCGATCTGAAAGCCCATGTCGGGGAGGCTGAACGGATCGGCATCAGCGTCGAGTTGGTGGAAGCCCCACACGGCCATATCCTCTTTTTATTGGACGGCGCCAGCGCGAAATACCTCGCCAGCCGAATGGTCGGCGATATGGGCGAAACGAGCGATGGCGCCGGCTTCAGCGAGATGGAAAAGAGCGCGATCCAGGAGATCGCTAACATCATGACCAGCGCCTTCATCGACGGCTGGGCGAACGCGTTGAACACGACGATCGATATCTCGACACCGCATTTCTCCGTCGGACGAAGCGACCAGATCGTCGATGACCTGCTCGGCTCGATGCCCTATGACCTGGCCCTGTTGTTCGATTCGGAGATCCAGGTGCCGGATGCCGACGTCCGGCTGATGGCCTATATGTTTCCTGACCTCGAGGAACTGGTCGATCTGATGAACCGGATGGAAGCGTGACCGATCCGTCCGGGGCGGAAACGACGAGCCGGACAAGGCGCCTGCACGGGAGCATTCAAGACCGGCGGGGCTGAGCAGGCGCATGCATGTCCACCCAGACCGAACCCATCGTCGTCCTCCGGGACGGGACCCATGGCTTACCGATGGCCGATTACGCCGATGCCCTCCGTGACCGGTTGCCTAACCACGATATCCGGCTTGCACGGACCCCATACGAGGAAGCGGAACTGACAGCCACGGCACCGATCGTTACCGGCGTCGGGGTCGACGAGGCGCTGGTGACCGCCGCCGAGAACCTCAGGCTGTTTGCCTGTGCCTTTGCTGGCTATGAACACCTCCCGACGGCCGCGCTTGCCGAGCGGGGAGTCGTCGTGACGAACGCCTCGGGCATCCACGCCCCGAGCATCGCCGAGCAGGTTATCGGCAAGATGCTGCTCTTCGATCGACGGCTCGACAAAGGGCTACGACGGACCCAACGCCGTGAATGGCGCCATTATCAGGCCCATGAACTGACTGACAGCACCGTAACGGTCGTCGGCCTGGGGGCGATCGGCCAGGCGATCGTCGATCGGCTCGCCGGCTTTGGGGTCCAAACCATCGGCGTGCGGTACACCCCCGAGAAAGGCGGCCCCACCGACGAAGTGATCGGCTTCGAAGACCGACCGTTCCACGACGCCTTGGCCCGAACCGACTACCTGGCCATTGCGAGCCCGCTCTCGGAGACAACGCGGGGACTGATCGATGCCGATGCGCTGGCCACACTTGAGCCCGAAGCGGTCCTCATCAACGTTGCGCGTGGGGAAATCGTCGACACTGATGCGCTAGTCGGCGAACTACGTCGACAGGGGCTCCGTGGGGCGGCGCTGGACGTCACCGATCCCGAACCACTGCCGGAAGACCATCCACTCTGGAGCTTCGAAAACGTCCTGATCACTCCACATAACGCCGGCCATACCCCCAGACACTGGGACCGTCTCGCCGATATCCTCGCGGACAACGTCGAACGAATCGAGACTGATGGCGCCGATGCATCGCTGCGAAATACGGTCCTGAGTCCCGAGTGAGGGTCATCCCGGCATAAAAACGCACGCGGGCTTACAGGGCAGCGCCGAAAGGTTAGTTCCCGGACAACTATAGGGGCCGTGAACGAGCATGTCGGATATGAGTGCGACCGAGGACGGACCGGATATTCTCGTGTTACGCCGGGAAGTGCACGGAATGCCGATCGAACAGTACGCCGACGCGATCCGACGCCGACTGCCCGACTATGACGTCCAGTTGGCCCGAACCCCACGCGAGGAACGGGAACTGATCCAACACGCACCGATCGTGACCGGGTTGCATATCGACGACGGCCTCATGGGGGCCGCCGAGAACTTCCGGGTGTTTGCCTGTCTGTACGCTGGTGTCGGCCATCTCCCGCTGGCGGAGCTCGAAGCCCGCAACGTCGCCGTCACCAGTGCCGCCGGT
Organism: Chewarchaeum aethiopicum (SeqCode); assembly: GCA_034190395.1. Classification (GTDB taxonomy): domain Archaea; phylum Halobacteriota; class Halobacteria; order Halobacteriales; family Hikarchaeaceae; genus Chewarchaeum; species Chewarchaeum aethiopicum. The sequence goes on along the minus strand of JAXINS010000021.1, from coordinate 96,405 downwards.
GTCCACGGGCCGAATATCGCCGAATACGTCATCGGTGGGATTCTCGCCTTCGCGCGCGGATTTCATCTCGGCTTCCGGCGCCAGCAACGCCGCGAGTGGCGCCATTTCCAGGCGCGGGAACTCCAGGGGAGCACCGTCACGATTGTCGGACTCGGCGCGATCGGCACCGCGACCGCCGAACGGCTCGAACCGTTCGATGTCGAGACGATCGGCGTGCGGTACACCCCCGAGAAAGGCGGTCCCACCGACGAGGTGATCGGCTTCGATACCGACGCGCTCCACGACGCCTACGCCCGGACGGATTACCTGGTGTTGGCCTGTCCGTTGACGGAAACGACCGAAGGCCTGATTGACTTCGCCGCCCTCGAAACGCTTTCCCCCGAAAGCGTCCTTATCAATATCGCCCGCGGTCCGGTCGTCGAGACATCAGCACTGATCGAGGCGCTCCGAGGGGAGTTGATCCGGGGCGCCGTCCTGGATGTCACCGATCCGGAACCCCTACCCGAGGATCATCCGCTGTGGACCTTCGGGAACGTCATGATTACGCCACACAGCTCCGGCCATACCCCCGAGTATTACGAACGGGTCGCGGACATCCTCGCGGAGAACGTCGATCGGATCGAGGCGACCGACGACTACACCGATCTCCGAAACCTCGAGACCGATATCGATCCCAGCTCAAGCTAATAGAAGGGGACGACCGACAGTGACAGGGCACGATTAACCCACCGCTTGCGTGCACTTTGATCGAAAAATGTGGCTACTCGGAGCTGTTAGATGAAGATAAGCTTATGAAACTCCATGTGAGTACATCACAGTAGAGGTTATTCACCATGGCAGAGGACAACGCGGTCGAACTCCGGCGGACCCAGTTGGCGACGCCGGCCAGCGATGAACGGATGATGCACAACGCCGCCGACAGCGGCGCCGATGAGGTCTTTCTCGATCTCGAAGACTCGGTGGCACCGAACGAGAAAGCCGACTCGCGGGGGCCGCTCATCGACGCCGCCAACGAGGAGGACTGGAGCGATACGATCCTCGCCTACCGGATCAACGGGATCGACACCAAGTGGTGGTACGACGATGTCATCGAGGTCGTCAGCCAAGCCGGCGAATCCATCGACGACATCATTATTCCGAAGGTCGCCGGCCCGAGCGATATCCACACCGTCGAGAACCTCCTTGAACAGGTCGAGGTCAACGCCGGTCTCGAGGTCGGGAGCATCGGTTTAGAACCCCAGATCGAGGACGGCGAAGGGATGCACAACGTCTACGAGATCGCCCATGCCTCCGATCGGCTCGATTCGATCATCTTCGGGCCGGGGGACTATTCGGCAGCGATGGGAACGCCCGGCCTCGATATCGGGCAGTTCCCCGAATATCCCGGCCACTACTGGCACCACGCCCTCTCGGAGTGTAACTCCGCGGCCAAAAGCGCCGGGCTGCCGTGTATCGACGGCCCCTACGCCGACCTCGATGATGAGGAAGGGTTCCGTGATTCCTGTGCTCGGGCGAACATGCTTGGCTGTGACGGCAAATGGGCGATCCATCCCGACCAGATCGAGATCGCAAACGAGGTCTTCGCGCCCGATCCCGAGACCGCCGACCGTGCCCAACGGATCGTCGACGCCTACGCCGAAGCCATGGAAGAGGGCCGGGGTGCCGTCTCCGTCGACGGCCAGATGGTCGACGAGGCGACTAACAAGATGGCCCAGGAAATCGTCGAGAAAGCCAAAGCTGCCGGTATTCTCTGACGACTGGGGTCCGATTCAGACCGTTATCGACACAACTCTTACAGCAGTGAATAAAGCGTTGGCGTAAACTGGTTGATCAGTCCTCAAGGGGTTCGACCAGTTCGACGACGTGGCCGTCAGGGTCCTTGATGAAAGCCGTCCGTGCACCGGCTGCGTTGTTGTCCTGGGGTGGTTGAACGACGCCGTGGTTGTCGATCCGATCGAACGCAGCATCGACATCATCGACACCGAGCGCGACGTGATCCCACAGTGTTCCCTCCTCAAGAGCTGTCTCACCTTCGGTGTCCGAGAGTTGAAGTTCGAACCCGTTATCGTCAGTGACGTACCGGTTGACCGTCCGGCCGTCCGCCGTCTCGAACGACCACGATTCCTTAAGCCCGAGCTGTTCGGTATACCACTCGACGGCACGGTCGGCGTCGGCGACATTGAGACAGGTATGGATAAATTCCATGCACGCACCTCCGACGGGCGATGATATAAAGTTCGGCGTCATCGAAACCCGCTGATCCGACAAGCCACTGTCGGCAGGCGACGGAAAGATCGCGACGGAGCGGGGGGAGCAGGCGGCTATCGTGTGTCCTCGATCGGCACAGCGCTCGATCGGTCGATCGTGATCCAGTGGGTCGAGAGGTCGGCCTCATCGGCATCGAGGAAGATGGTGACCTCGGCTGGATCGTCGGGATCGTCGTAGAGATACTCCAGTTCGAATTCCGGTGGAGTATCGACGACGTTCTCCTGGCTGGCGTTCCGGTCGTTGGTGCGGTCGGTGATGCTCATGAGTACCCTCCCCAATGGAGGCGCTGAGAGTCACGGAGTGTCCGAGCGATCGGGTGACCTGGGCCGGTGGGCATTGCGGTTCCAGACGGCGATTAGGCGACTCCCTATAAAAATGTTTGTCAACGAGTATCACAGTTGAAAACGGCTATCACCCGGCCGGATTGGGTGACACACCGGCGCCGACACCGGATTTTCATGGTAAACGATGACATGGTAACGGCAACCATAGTGTTTAATCCGATCGGTATCGCAGACCAACTAATGGCTGTCGACGAGCCGCAAAACGATCTCAGTGATTTCCAGACGTTCCGTGGCGCGATGGAATACGAAACGCCCGATGTCGAGGAGTACGCCGCGCTGGCGACCGATCTCCGTGATCGGATCGATGGCGAAGTCCGTTTCGATGAGTACTCCCAGATCCTCTATGCGTCAGACGGGAGCGTCTATCAGGCTCGGCCGGCTGGGGTGGTGTTGCCGCGAACGATCGAGGACGTTCAAGCGACCGTCCGGACCGCGACCGAACATGAAGTGCCGGTCATCCCGCGTGGCGCCGGGTCCTCACTGGCAGGACAAGCGGTCGGTCCGGGCTGTGTCGTCCTCGATTTCACGAAATATATGGACCAGATCCATGAGATCGATCCCGATGCACAACAGGCGACGATCCAACCGGGTGTCGTCCAGGACGATCTCGACGACGAACTGGCCACCCATGGACTGAAGTTTGCACCCGACCCGGCCTCCTCGAATCGAGCGACAGTGGGTGGTGGCATCGGGAACAACTCGACAGGCGCTCACTCGGTTCGTTATGGTATCACCGACGCCTATACCGAGGAGTTACAGGTAGTGTTAGCCGACGGCTCGGTGATCCATACCCGCGAGATCGTCCTCGATTCCCCGGAGTACGAGGCGATCGTCGACAAGGACGACCGAGAAGCGGCAATTTACGAGACCGTTCGAAAGTGCGTCGAGGAAAACGAAGCGGCGATCGAGGACCGATATCCCGACCTCAAACGAAACGTCTCGGGATACAACCTCGATCGGGTGATCTACGAAAACGAGGCCGGCGAACGGTGTATCAACCTCTCGAAGCTGCTGGTCGGCTCGGAAGGATCGCTCGGAATCGTCGTCGAGGCGACGGTTGGGTTGGTCACGAAACCCGAAGCGACCGCGCTGGCGCTCTACTGTTTCTCGGATCTGATCGAGGCACTTAAAGCCGTCCCGGAGGCCCTTGAGTACGACGTCAGCGCCGTCGAATTGATGGACGACGAGGTGTTCCGGCTGGCCGACGAATCGGAGGGATACGCGAAGTTCGTCGAGCCGATCCCCGAGGAGACGGCCGCCGCCTTGATGCTCGAGTTCGACAATGAATTGGTCGAGGATTTCGAGGCGGCGATCGGCGAGACGAACACCCACTTCGTTGAAGAGGGCGACGCCTTCGAGGTCATCGAAGCCTACACCGAGGCGGACCAGGATGACCTCTGGAAGCTCCGAAAGGCCGCCATTCCACTCCTGATGTCCCTCGAGGGTGATCCCAAACCCTATCCCTTCATCGAGGACGCAACGGTGCCCCCCGAAGAGCTCGCCGAATACGTCGAATCCTTCGAGAAGATCCTCGAGGACCACGGTACCTCGGCGGCGTATTTCGCCCATGCTGGCGCCGGCACCCTACACATCCGCCCGATCCTCAACCTCAAAGACGAAGCCGGAATCGAGACGATGCACGGGATCACCGACGACGTCACCGATCTCGTCCTCGAACACCATGGCTCGTTCTCGGGAGAACACGGTGACGGGATGGCCCGCACCGAGTTCAACCCCAAGATGTACGGGGAGGACCTCTGGACGGCGTTCAAAGAGATCAAAACGGCGTTCGATCCGGAGTGGTTCATGCATCCCGGCAACGTCGTCTATCGCGACGACCCCGACGACATCGGTCCGGACAACGACCGTGGGATCGGCGCGGACATGCGCGAGAACCTCCGCTATGGGGCGACCTATCAATCGCTCGAACCACAGACCGCCCTTGATTTCGACGATGAGGGGGGATTCTCCCATCTCGTCGAGCTGTGTAACGGCTGTGGGACCTGCCGGCAGACCGGCCAGGATACGATGTGTCCGACCTACCGGGCCTCGAAGGACGAAATGGAGACCACGCGTGGCCGGGCGAACATGCTCCGGGCGGCGATCAGCGGCGAACTCCCCGAGGACGAACTGTACTCCGAGACCTTCCAAAAGGAAGTCCTCGACCTCTGTGTCGGTTGTAAGGGATGCATGAACGACTGTCCAACCGGCGTCGACCTGGCGAAACTGAAAGCCGAGATCAAACACCAATACCACCACGAGGGCGGTGGCAGTGTCCGCGACAAACTGTTCGCGAACATTGACCGGCTCTCGGCGATCGGCAGTATGCTGGCGCCGCTGTCGAACTGGGGACAACGGCTGCCTGGCGCCCGGGCGCTGATGGAGAAGGTCGCCGGAATCGCGCCGGAGCGAGAACTACCGACGTTCCGCCGGGAAACCCTTGAACGGTGGTTCGAGAACCGTGGTGGATCGAACGTGGCGCTTGCCGACGCCGAGGACAAGGTGTTGTTGTTCCCCGATACCTACACGAACTACAGCCATCCCGAACCCGGGAAGGCGGCCGTCAGGGTGCTTGAAGCTGCCGGAATCCACGTAGCGATTCCAAGTGACATCGAACCGAGCGGCCGGGCAGCGTTCTCGATGGGGTATCTCGACAAGGCCAACGATCAGGCGCGCCACAACGTCGATCTCCTCCACCCCTATGTCGAGGACGGCTGGTCGATTCTGTTCGTTGAGCCGTCTGACGTCGTGATGTTCCACGACGAGTATCAGGACCTCCTCGACGGGGAAGCCGTCCGTGAGGTCGGCGCGGCCGCCTACGGCGTCTGTGAATACCTCGATGTCCACCGGATCGACAAGGACCTGCATTTCGAAACCGACGGCGAGACACTAACCTACCACGGCCACTGCAACCAGAAAGCCATGAACGAGGCGGGGCATACCGCCGAGGTACTGGATCGTGCCGGGTTCGAGGTCGACTTCCTTGACTCGGGATGTTGTGGGATGGCCGGCAGTTTCGGGTACGAAGCCGAACATTATGACCTCTCACAGGCCATCGGACGGATCCTCTTTGAGCAAGTAGAGGAAAGCCCGGGCGACCGCGTCGTCGCCCCGGGAGCCTCCTGTCGGACCCAGTTGGGCGACCGTCCCGGCCATGAACACCCGCCCCATCCGATCGAAACCCTCGCTGAATCTCTCACACACTGACGTCAGCGGCATCGACACCCTCCTATTTGTCAATTAACTAACTTCATTTCCGTTTAAATACCGATAGAATTAATATCAGTAGAGGGTATTGTTATCGATAGCCACGATAGGGGCTACCGTGGCATGTAGTGGCGTAATCGGTTGGTAACCCACCGTTGTGATCAACGCGGGGGTGTGCAGATGTCAAAGGACACGGACTCAGCATCAACATCAGAGACCGGCTCTGATGTACGGCCAGACGGCGGTGTCGCCGACGACGACATTTTCGCGCCAGTAGAAGTCGGGGAACAGTATCGACAAACAGTCTATCGAGAGCTCAACTACGACGAGCTCGAAACCGCACCCGAAACCAGCGAGTATCCGGACACCAGCGGCAAGGGCAACTACAAGCTCACCGAGATGCCGAAGGTGCCAAAGGTCAGCCACATCGTCGGCCCCAGTGCCGTCATGCTCGGCGCATCGCTGGGGTCGGGTGAAACGATGTTCTGGCCGACGATCATCGCCCAGAACGGCTGGGGCCTCTATTGGGCCTTCTGGGTCGGCGTGATCACGCAGTTCTTCATCAACACGGAGCTGCAACGCTGGACGATCGCGACCGGGGAATCGATCTTCCGAGGCCTTGACCGCGTCCACAGTATCTGGCCGTGGTTTTTCCTCATCGCGGGATTCATCCACGTCGGTTGGCCCGGCTGGGCAGCCGGATCCTCGAAGGTACTGGCCGACTGGATCGGCATGAGCACGTCGAGCTGGCCGATTATCGGCGTGCTGACGATGATTGTGATCTGGCTGTCCTACCAGGCTGGCCCGATCCTCTATAACATCATCGAGAAGGCCCAGGTGGCCTTGATGATCATCGCCGTCATCGCCGCGGTCATCCTGGTGTTCATCGTTGGTTCGATCGGTCAGTTGGCCAACGTCCCGGCGGGGGCGATTAACTTCGGCGCCCTGCCCGGCGATATGGACATCGCAGTGTTTCTTGGCGGGCTCGCCTACGCGGGTGCCGGCGGGTACGTGAACCTCTCCCAGGGCGTCTGGTCCCGGGAGAAAGGCTACGGTATGGCGACCTACCAAGGGCGGATCAAGAACCCGCTTCGCGGTGCCGAACCGGAGGACATCCAGGCGAACGGCTTCACGTTCGAGCCGACCCAGAAGAACTTGCGCCGCTGGAAGGAATGGTGGCGCGTCACCCAGCAGGAACACTTCCTGACCTTCGTGTTGGGTCTGCTGATCGTCGCGACGATCGCGATGACGATCACGGCCCAGTTCGCGGCCGGCACTGACCAGGGCGCGATCAACATGTGGATCAACGTGGTGATCCCACAGCTCGGGCCGCTCAATCAGTTCCTGCTGTATGCGGTGATCTTCATCGCGCTGTTCAGCACCCAATACGCGATCACCGAGTCCTTCGTCCGCAACAGCGTCGACATCCTCTTTGAGATGTACGGCCGCGGCGCGGGCTGGGACCTCAATCGTGTGTTCTGGGGACTACTGACCCTCTTTACGTTGTGGGGCATCCTGATCATCGGCGCTCAGTTCCAGCAGCCGTGGATCCTGCTGGTGCTCGGTGCCGCCATCGCCGGCGTGATGATGTGGCCGTATAACGCCCTGTCGATCATCATGAACACGACTCGCCTGCCCGAACACACCCAACCGGGCTGGGCACGAGTCGTCGCCATGTGGTGGGCGACGGGCTTCTTCGGCTACTTCAGCGTCCTGCTGATCGGTGACACCTTGGTCAGCCGCGTTGGCCTTTCGTCGTTTGCGACGACGGTCGACGTCGTGAGTTCGAGCCCCGGTGGCTACCTCCTCTGGGTGATCGCGCTGGTCGTGCAGGTCTACACGATGTATCGATCGGCCCGCGGAAAGATGGACAAAAGTGGCACCGTCGATGGGGCCGAGGACGCCTCCGGCTTCCTCGCCTGATCGACCGGCTCGCCCGTCCAAGTAGCACCCCAATTTTTTAGGCCCACTCACGAACCACTCGTAGCGCATGGCTTCCAACCAGGGCTCGGGGATGACGGCACTCACGCAGTTTCTGTACGCCAATCGGTTGCCGATTTATATCGGCGGCCTGATCGCCATCCTCATCCCGCGGGGATTGCGAACGTTCACCGACATCAGGCTGGCACCGGAGACCAGGACCGTCATCGTGGTGGTGACGCTGTTGTTTATGATCCTGACCTACCTCGCCGAACGTCGCGTGCGGGGCCGCGACGACGGAGGCAGCCACGAGGACCGCGAGTACGACCTCGCCGTTCGCCTTGCCGTCGGTATGGCGGTCATCGGGGTCGCCGTCGGCATCTATGTGACTCTCGAGGTCAACACGCTCGTGGGGATCCTCTTTATCATCGGCTCGTATCTCTTCGGGGCGATGGCGTTCCGGCGAGACCGGGGGAACGGAAACCAACCGACCGACACGGGCATTGGAGAGTGATCCGGCATGTCGATCGAGGAGATGGACATCGATCCCGACGATGTCGACCAGTTTCCCTCAACGGCGATCGAGGTCGAAACCCACGTCCACTTTGGGATGACCGGCTCGTTCCCCCTCCGGATGGCGGAGATTTTCTTTGCCGACGACGGCCTCCATATCGCCGAATATGCCTACATCACGCCGATGTTCGGCCTTGGGGCCAAGCGTCATCGGCGTGAAGCCGCCTCGATGCAGGCGATCTACGACATCCATGGGCTCGATGAGGTGCTCCTCCGGGCGGACTCGGTCTACTGGTTCAGTTACGACGCCATCGACCGGATCGTTCTCTATGACGGCAGCTGGATGGGACGACCGAAATTGGCGATCTACCCGGCAAGGGAAGCGTCTCACGCCTATCGGCTCCACGATGACATCGAGTTCGAGGCGCTGGCCGACGAACTCCGCGAAACGGCGAGCAACCACGAGCTCGCCTGTGATGTCAAATACGAACTCGGCTTCACGCCGCTGGAGAGCATTCGACGGTTCTACCGACGGTGATCACACGGTAAGGAACTCCCGACATCGAAGGCCCAGATGACCCACGCCGGCTAGCACGATGCCAATCATATACAGCCCAACGAGAATCGTTGAAAACCCCGCCCGTCGGAGTGACGAACGGGTTTCCCCGCGACGAGCCGCGAGGTCCCCGCATCGGTGGACGAGCCACCGGACGACCCGTGTCGGCACGCTTTGTGGGTATCGGTCCAGCGTAGCGGCGATAGGGGGACTCACCGCGTAGTAGAGCGCGATACAGCCCCGGCCGATCGGTGACGCCGAAAGGGCCTCATCACGGAAGATACGAAGCCGCTCAAGCGTCGACCCACTGCCAGTCGTGGCGGTCGTAATGAAACACGCCGAATGGTGTTGGGTGATTTCGGCGGTTGCGACCTCATCCTTCGAATACCGTTCGGTGTCTTCGGGTGGAAAGTCCGGATCCTGTGAGACAATAAACTCCGTCGCCGAGTGTTTGAAATACACCGAGCTGTGGTCGATTTCCTCGCCGTCATCGGTGACGATGCGGACGTGTTTTTCGCGAAAATCGCCGACTTCAATGGGTGTCTCGTCATCGGTCGTCGCCGAGAAGCGGTCGGTCTCCGTCGCCGACAGCTCGTTGTCACGACCGGCGTCGGTATCATCGGCCATGTCCTATCCTATACTGGTAGGTATCAAAAACTACGGGGCTTGATCAACGCCGATGGTGAACCCCCGGGAATGGATCGACGTGTTGAAACGGTCGGCTCGGTCACACCAAATCGGGTTGTAACAATTAAGTCCGGGACCCGCGATTGGACGGTCTATGCTTGAGCCGATCGACCGGGAAACCGAAGACCAGCTACTCGACGAGATCGATCGTGAGGAACTCCAGCGCCATCTCGAGGTGTTCGACGGGCTCGAACGAGTCTCGGGGACCGCCGACGAGTGGGAGGCCAGCGAATATGTGATCGAAACGCTCGAGGAGTACGGCGTCGACGCCACGCTGCACGAATACGAGGGCTACATCAGCGTCCCCGAAGAGGCGAGTGTCGAAGTGACGACCCCGACGGGCCGCCGGATCGACGACGCGATCACGACTTCCTTTTCGGCCAGTACCCCGCCGAGCGGGATTCACGGCGAGGTCGTCCACCTCGGGGAGATCGATGCGGAGTCGGTCGATCCAGCGGTCGTCGAAAACAAACTGGTGTTCAGCCGCGGGCTCCCGACCCCCGACGCGGTAAACCATCTCGAAACGGCCGGTGCCGCGGGATTGATCATGGAGTCGGTCACGGAAGGCTATCTCCACGAGATGATCGTCACACCGATCTGGGGGACCCCCAGTACGAAGACGGCGGATCGGCTGCCGGAGCTGCCGGTCGTCGAGATCAAACAGACCGACGGCGACTGGTTACGTGAGCGGCTGGCACACGGACCGGTCGAGGCGACGATCACCACCGCAGTAACGACCGAGCTGACGACGCTACCCTGTCCTGTTGGGAAAATCGATGGCGCCGAAAGCGATCGATACTTCGTGATCGGCAACCACGTCGATTCCTGGCACGAAGGGTTGACCGACAACGCGACGGCGATGGCGGCAACCTTAGAGATCGCCCGGATCTTCGCCGACCGGGAACCCAACCGCGGCCTAGTCTTTGGTTTCTGGTCGGCCCACTCGACGGGCCGGTACGCGGGAAGCACCTGGTACAACGACGAACACTGGCTCGACCTACGTGACAACGGTGTCGCCTATCTCCATCTCGATCTCAATGGGCTCAAAGGCGCCGACTCGCTGTCGACAACACACATGGCCGAACTCGAGGACGAACAGCTCGATGCCGCCGAAATCACCCGATTCTCCCTCCAGGAACCGGAGGACAGTATCCTGGGGAGTACGGATCGACCCAGTCGCAACTCCGACCAATCGTTCTGGGGTACAGGCCTGTCGTCGCTGCTCTCCGGCGGCCGATTGACCCCGGGAACCGAGGAAGGCGGCCCCGTCGGCGGCGGCTGGTGGTGGCACACACCCGCTGACACGCTCGATAAGGTCGACCTCGACGTACTCACCGAGGAGATCAAGCTCTACCTGGCGCTGTCCTGTCGGATCTGTGAATCACCCGTATTACCCCACGATTATACGGCCACGGTTGAGGACATCCGAGCAGTGCTCGATGCGATCGCCGATGAAGCCGGGGAGGCAGTTGCGTTCGACGATCTCGACATGCGGTTGAACGCTCTTCGAGGGGCACTCAAACGGGCCAACGGGATCATCAACGAGCGGGCGGGAACCGATGCTGACGTCGCCGCGGCCGCCGAAGACCTCCAAGTGGAGTTGGGCAACCAACTGATCCCAGCGCTGTACATGGAGGAGCCGGATTACGAACAGGATCCGGCCCTCCCGCATAAACGACTTCCCTATCTGCGCGTTGCCGAGGACCTGCCGGAATTACAGGGTCGTGACCGGCGGTTCGCCGAGACGACGATCCAGCGTGGGAAAGCAAAACTCGGCCATCGGATCGAACGGGCCCGGGCGGCCACAACACGGTTCATCGACGCCTACGGCGAGTGAGGCCCTACCTGCGACATTCCTCGTGGCCTCAGCCTTGCCCACGGCACGGGGCTGCCTGTTCCCCAAAGAAGGGACATCGTACCCATCACTATGCAAGGTGCGATCGATCCAATCGATGGCGGAAAAATCCACGTCGGGGTCGTGGATGTCCCCTCCCCCCGTTTCCATTCGACATCAGCGAGGGCAGTCCGCATCACCCCAGGCGACCCATCGCAACGTGGGTTCGGAGGTACGCCGAACTGTCAGCCGATAGACCGCATGGACGGACACGGATATCGGGAGTATTGAGTGGGATCCGGGGTGAGCCACCCGTAGGACTCCGGTCTGTCTCGGTTCTTGGGTCCAACGAATCGATATCCGAGCGGGTATCGATTCGGTGTGTTTCGTTCGCCCTCCCCTCATGATTCGAGATCGAGCCTCCCCTTTCGTTTGAACGGTGGTGACCCGAGTCCAGCGATGGTGACTGCTATCGGAGACCCACTCGGTAGTATCCATAAGCATAACCGGTAAATGAATACCACCGGAATTCTCCGGTGTTTTATCAGTGTTGCTGGAATATGATCAGTTAGCGGGTGGGAGAACGTGATCATCGCCGAATTTACGGAAATTCAAGGCGAGAGCCTCGCGCTTTAGCGCGGGGATGAAGCCGACACCAGGGGAGTCGATCCACATGATTTCACCATCCCTGAGTTTTATCCTCAATCGAGACGGAGGATGCCCACACCGAGGCGGTTGTGCCGCCCACGTAAACGGATAATATCGGGATTCGGGCCACACCATGTCTGAAGAACTCCCCTTCGGACCGCTGGTTGTGGATTCCAACAAGTACGGTAACTCTGAATCCCATGCCGGGATAGGAGTAACAGCGGCTTGGCCCCGCCAGGAGTCCGGTCATGCCGACCGGACTGCAAACCTTCAACTCCCAACGTGGGAATCTCCGCCCTGAAGGGCCGAGAGGAGGTCAAGCTGGATCATCCGATTTTCCGTGAACCGTTTCGAGCGCTTCCCGAGGTCGAGATCGTGTGGGAACAGACGTCCGACCAGCTCGCCGGTCCGAAACAGATGATCGTCTGGGTACGGTGTGATGACTTCGAGGCGTTCGAGGCCGCGGTTGATGCCGATCCGGGGACGAAACGGCCGGAGGTGCTTTCGGCGACCGAAGACCGTCGTCTCTATTGTGTCGATTTGACCGAGCGCGGTCAGGAGACGAACCTCTCGCTGAAGACGAACGAAGTCGGTGGATTACTCCAGCGGGCAATCGGTACCTGCGATGGGTGGCGGTGTCGGGTACAACTCCCTGACCGTGAAGCCGCCGAAGAGATCTATCGGTTCTATCGGACACAAGATATCGACTGGACGTTTCACAGTCTGTACGAACGGACCGATTGGATCGGGAGTGATGGACCGAAGCTAACCGAGCCCCAACAGGAGATTCTCATCGAGGCGGTCGAGTGTGGCTTTTTGGAGATTCCCCGCGAGACGGCGCTCGCTGATCTCGCGGAACGGCTCGGTATTTCCGAGACGGCGGCTTCCGAGCGGTTTCGACGAGCGGTCAAAAACCTCACCCAACAGACGATCCAGTCTTTATCGTCAAGCTTCGAAGAGAGGGGGGTGCTGTCCTGCCGAACGAGCTAACTTCACAAAATACGGCCACCAAACGGGGTGTCGATCGACTCAGTGCGGTCAGATCCACCCTTCTTCGACGAGCAATTCGCCGTTAAGCAGGCTGGCACCGGCGGCCCCGCGGATCGTATTATGCGCCAGACAGTCGTATTGGAGCCCGCTCTCGGTTGCTTGGATGCCACCAACCGCGATCTGCATGCCGTCCCCGAGCATCCGATCGAGCCGGGGTTGTGGCCGGTCGGGATCCTCGAATACCTCGATCAACGGCTCCGGCGAATGGGGGAGATCGAGCGATGGCGCCGCCCGCATTGCCTCGGCGGCCGTCTCGACGGAGACGTCCTCGTTGAGGCCAACCCAGACGTTCTCCAGATGGCCGTCGATCGTCGGGACGCGATTACAGGACGCCGAAACCGTAACATCGTGCCAGTCGACGCCGTCAGCCGATGGGGTTCCGAGAAGTTTCCGGGATTCGGTCTCCATTTTCTCCTCTTCACCGCCGATGTACGGGAGGACGTTGTCGATAATCTCCATCGAGGTCACGCCCGAGTAACCGGCCCCGGACACAGCTTGGAGCGTCGAGACGGTGATCCGCTCGAGCCCGAATTCATCGAGAGCTGCAAGCGTCGGCACCATCGTAATCGTCGAACAGTTGGGGTTTTTGATCAGGGCCCCGTCCCAGCCGCGTTCCTGACGCTGGACTTCGATCAGCTCGAGGTGATCGTGGTTCACCTCCGGGATGACCAGCGGCACATCATCGGCCAGCCGTTCGTTCGAGGAGTTCGAGGAAACCACGTAACCCGCTTCACAGAACCGGGGTTCGACTTCCTCGGCGACGCCTGACGGAAGCGACGAAAAGAGCAAATCGAGGTCATCCGGCACGGCGTCGGGTGTCGTCTCCCGGACCGTCATATCGGCGACTGTGTCGGGGATCGGGGTATCGATACGCCACTTTGCGGCCGCGTGATATGGGGTGCCCGCACTTTCGGAACTCGCGGTCAGAGCACCAATTTCGAATCCGGGATGGCCGTCGAGCAATTGAACGAACCGTTGGCCAACGGCTCCGGTCGCTCCGACGATGCCGACGGTCGTAGTCATGCGGGAGGATATCGCGACAGATGGCAAAACGGTTGTGATCCGGCCGTCCTCGCCGTACGGTAGGGCCTACGCGGTCGCCTGCTGGGACTGTTTCTTGCGGGTGACATACCCCGCAACCCGGTTACGGACGCCCTTCGAATCGATGTTCGTCAGCTCGGCGACGCTTTCTTTGTTCTGCTCGAAGTCAGTCGAGAACGCCTCCGGATAGCGTTCAAGCAGTGTCGTTGCGAGGTTTTTGACGTAGGCCGGTTTGATTGCCATGTCCGTTCATTCTTGATTGCCGTTGATAAACCCATCTAATCGGAAAGCGATCGGGTGGGTACGACCGTGTCCGCCGTCGACGTCCGAGCTGGTCGAACCGATCACTCCGGACGATCGACCAGATCGTTCAATCGATCGAACGCCGCCCGATCACGATCGCCGCCACAACGACGGGTGACCGATTCGAGGTACGCCAATCGGTCGAGCAACGTTGCCGTGTCGTAGGCATCGACATCGAGCCGGGAGGCCGCGACGGTGGCCTCGATCACCGCGTTGTAGCCACGATTGATCGTCGGGACCCGTTCACGTTCGATACCGGTTTCCGTCGGCGTGAGCGCCCACTCCGCCCAGTCGGTTCCGTCACTCGTTCCGGTGTCGATCCGTTCGACGTCGATAGCGGCCCACGCGTCAGCCCCCTCGGGGACGGGACGGTCGGCCTCACGGATCCCCAGGGCGGCCTCGACGAACAACACCGGATCGGCAGCAAAGACGATATAACCTCCGCCCTGTCGCTCGAAGTTGCCTCGCGTTCGCGTATGGCCCCATGTCCGGGCGGTAACGGGGTCGCCGGCATGAAGACCAAGGGCGGCCAGATTCCAGCGGTCGTTCGGACCCAACGTGGCGGCGATCGACTCGGTCACGCCCTCGATGGCGACGGGCCAGTCCAGACTCATACCGTAATCACCCCCCGATGGAGTGCGATAAACAACGCTCCGGCCGTGATGTCGGCGGTGGTTCCCGGGTTGATCTCCCGGTCGATCAGTTCCGTCGCAAACTGATCGATCGCCGCCGGATCGGCGTCGATCAGGTCCCCGGCTCGCTCACAGATCTCGTTCGCCACGGTCCCACCGTGTTGATTGCGGACGTGGGTATCCGGCTGAGCGGCCAAAAGCTCGATGAAGAGATCGGCGGTTCGATCGAGCACACCGCCGTCGAGATCCCCGAGCCGGGCCGCGCCGGCGAACGATCGATCGAAGCCGGAGGTCCACTCGGCAGCGACGCCATCCTGATCGCTTCCAAGCGCCATCACATCGTACAACGACAGCTCACGATCACGGACGGCCGGGATCGCGTCGGCACCCCGACGGACGTCGATCGCCGCGGCATCGGCCGGTGGGTCGCCAGCGGCTACCGAGACGTGTTCGAGTGCCCGATAGAACGCCGCCGCGTCCTCAACCGTCGTCGCCTCGATGTGATCGGTTACGGCCTGGGGGGCAAGCGACGATGAGTCGTCCGCTGCCACAGCCACCAGCGGGACGAGCAACAGCAGCGTTCCGAACTGCGTGTTGCCCCCCTCCTGGTCGCTCATACCAGCGACGGCGGTCTCGAAGGCGGCTCCGATCGACCGCCCCTCGACAGCGGCCCGTAATCCGGGAAGAGCCCCGATCGCGCCGGCCAAGAAGTGCTCGAAACGGAGATCCGGATACTCCCGCTGTCGGTCGACGTTCCCGGGTTTGGGCGTGCCCGCGACCTCGAGCAACATCGCGAGGACGGCCCGTTGTGCCGGGGATCGCATAGGTCATCGTTGGCGAGCGCGTGGTAAGAATGGTCGGAAAGCACAGCCGCTATTAGACCTTAGATTCGGGGGCAAACCAATCGACGGCTGCCCGCCGGACTCGCCGCAGTACCCGCGGATCGTCGCTCGGTCGGCCGACGCTGACTGCATCGGCCCCGTAGTCGAGATACTCACGGACGCTGTGGGCATCGCGAACGCCGTTGTTGGCAATCACGGTGAGCTCCGGGGCCGCCTCAACGACGGTCGCGACCATCGGCTCTGAGTCCATCGCATCGACGTGAATCATGTCCGCGCCAGCGGCCGCAACGCGGCGGGCGGTCTCGGCGAGGTCGACGCCGGGAACCTCCGTCCTGACTTTCACGCTGACCGGCGCCTCTGCCGTCACAGCGGCCCCGACGCTGTCACAGAGGCGGTCGGTGTCGGCCAACAGCGTCTCCCCACAACCGACGGCACAGAGTTCCTCTTGGCGGCAATGGGCGTTGATCTCGATGATCGCGTCGTGGCGGGCACAACACGCCGCCGCCCGGCGGATCGGCTCAAGGGTCGTGGATCGAACGTTGAATCCCGGCTGGATCGACGCCGAGTCCAAGGCCGAGAGTTGGGCGTCCATGAACGCGATCGGGTCGGATGGGAGAAATTCATCGCGGCCCCGTTCAACCATCGCTCGGGCGGCCTCACGGCTCCGATCGTCTATCGCGAGCCCGCCGAGAACCGCCGCCCCGATGTACTCCTCGACCGCCAGCGCCCATTGGGCATCCGACTGGCCGCTCAAACTCGCGATCGCGACGGGCGGATCGAACATCACTGCACCTCCGCTAGGGCGTCTTCGACGGCCGCGTAGACACGCTCTGCGTCCGTCGGGTCAGCCATCGTGGTATCGGTTCGGACCGTCGGGCGATCGAGGTCGGTTCCATCCTCGGTATCGAGAACGAACGCGTCGGCGAACGGGAAGGCCTCGGCGACACCACGCGTGCTCGGGTCATATCCCACGGCGGCCATCAGCTTGGCGGCCGGCCCGGAGAAGACCTCATCCTCGACGAACGGCGACACCGCGACCACCGGGGTTCGATCGAGGGCAGCCCGAAACGGGTCAAGCGCCAGCATCGGACCGATGCTTGTGACCGGATTCGACGGACCGATCACCACCGGCTCGGCCAGCGCATCCATGACCGCCCCGGTCGGTTCGGCGTCCGTCGCCCCACGGAATTCGACATCCTCGACCGTCGGCTCCCCACGTTCGGCGACCCAGAACTCCTGAAAATGGATCTCACCCGTCGGCGTGTGGATGATGCTCGCGACGGGGTCGTCGCTCATCGGGAGCAACTCGAGTTCGACATCGTACGCGTCGGTCAACCGACGGGTTGTCTCGGTCAGCGTCAACCCTTCATCGAGCAGGCCGGTCCGCAGTAGATGAACCGCCCGATCGTGATCGCCGATCGTCATAAACTCGCCGACTCCCGAAAACCGCCGCCAGGTGGCGAGCCGTCGGCCGGCCGTCTGGGCCGCCGCGTCGAGATAGCGCGGTCCTACCTCCAAGCCGGCAGCGGCGGTCAACTCACGCAGCCGGTCGTGGGTCGTCGTGGTGTCGTCGTCGATTCCCCACCAGGTATCCCGATCGAGGATTCCGGCGGCGAGAAACAGGACCGTATCGAGATCCGGACAGACGAGATGGCCGGCGATCTCGACGTCGTCGCCGGTGTTACCGATGACGGTGACATCGCTCCAATCATCGATCCCGGCCAGCAGTTTCGGAGTCCCGGTGCCCCCCGAGAGCAACGTCACCATAGCGACGGATCGGTAGACCGGGGATGCAATAGGGTTTTGGCTTCCCGGCCGAATCACGCGCCGCTCGCTGGCCGCTCAAGATTAATACGTCACGGCACAAAGACGCAAACAACCGCCCGACATGAAGACGATCAAGGACAGCGTCCACGATCACATCGAAATCGACGGTGCGGCACTCGACTTGCTCGAGACCCCGGCCGTCCAACGGCTCCGCCACATCAAACAGCTCGGAACCGCGGAGCTGGTCTACCCGTCGGCCAACCACACCCGGTTCGAACACAGTCTGGGCGTCTATCACCTCGCCGAACAGGCCTTGGAATATCTGGGCGTCGAAGGCGCTGCCGCCGACCATGTCCGGGCCGCCGCGATCCTCCACGATATCGGCCATAGCCCGTATAGCCATAACATCGAGGCATTGATCGAACGACGAACCGACAAACGACACGAGGATATCAGGGACCTCCTCGAGACGGATGCACTCGCGTCGGTGCTTGCCGACCACGACCTCGATCCCGACCGTATCGCCAGCCTGATCGCCGGTGAAGGTCGGTACGGGCAGTTAATATCGAGCGAACTCGACGTCGACCGGATGGATTATCTGGTACGTGATGCCCACCACACGGGCGTCCCGTATGGCACAATCGATCACGGTCGACTGGTCCGGGAGCTGACCTTCCTGGACGATCAACTGGTCCTCGCTGAGGGGAACGTCCAGTCGGCAGAAAGCCTCCTGGTCGCCCGGGCGCTCATGAATCCGACCGTCTACAACCACCATGCCGCCCGGATCAGCAAGTCGATGCTTCGGCGGGCGACCGAACAGTTGCTCACCGATACCGACATCACCGCCGAGTCACTCCGGCGGATGGACGATCACGACCTCCACGCAGCCTTGCGGGAAAACCCCTCGACACGGACGTTCGCCGACCGGATCGCGTACCGGGACCTCTACAAACGGGCCGTCTGGGCGGAATACGACCACGTCCCCGAGGCCGTCAGAACGGCCGATCACGACACGATCCGGGATTGGGAACGGGCCATCGCCGACGCCGTCGGCATTCCCGAGCCGAACGTCATCATCGACGCCAGGCCCCTCGAAGAGATGGCCGAATCGACGACGCGTGTGATCGTCGGCGGGGAGATCCGCCGCCTCGGCGACCAATCGACCCTCGTCGAGGCCCTCCGGGCCGCCCAACGCGAACAGTGGCGGTTCGGCGTCTACACGCCGCCGTCCCATGTTGAGGCGGTCGGCCACGCCGCCGAACGGGAATTGGGACTCGAAACCGATGGCCGGCTGATCAGTGAACGTCGGGGGCGATACGTCCCCCTCTCGGAGTTCAATCAAAACGGATGATCTTAACACGCACTCGGTCGGAGCGCCACCATGATCGTTGAGGGAACGGTGCTCGTCGGTCGGGAATTCGAACCCATCGAGGGCCGAGTCATTATCGAGGACGGGACGATCGACACGATCGAGGAACGGGCCGTCCCGACCGATGACATCGTGCTCCCGGCGTTCGTCAATGCCCACACCCACATCGGCGACTCGATCGCCAAGGAAGCCGGCGCCGGTCTCTCGCTGACGGAGCTAGTTGCACCGCCAGACGGGCTGAAACACCGGCTGTTGGCCGATGCCAGCTACGACGAGACCGTGGCGGCGATCAAACGGTCCCTCCAGTTTATGCATAGTACCGGGACCGTCGCCTTCCTTGATTTCCGGGAAGGTGGCGTCGAAGGTGTCGAGATGCTCCGGGAAGCCGCCGACGGCCAAGCGATCACGCCGATCATCCTCGGCCGTGAGACGCCAGCCGCCATGGAGCTCGCTGACGGCT
Source organism: Chewarchaeum aethiopicum (SeqCode) (assembly GCA_034190395.1). GTDB lineage: Archaea > Halobacteriota > Halobacteria > Halobacteriales > Hikarchaeaceae > Chewarchaeum > Chewarchaeum aethiopicum. The sequence goes on along the minus strand of JAXINS010000021.1, from coordinate 76,964 downwards.
TCGGGGCGAGCAGCGCCCGGGACGGCGAGTACAGCCAGAAACGACATGCCACCCGGGAGGCGGGCAAACTCTTTGGAATCCACGCGGGCGAACGCGACAGCGGCGATATTAACGGTGCGTTCGACCTCGAGCCGGATTTTCTGGTCCACATGGTACATCCGGAACCGATCCATCTCGATCGATTGGCCGATCGGGAGACCCCCGTCGTGGTTTGTCCGCGGTCAAATCTCGTCACCGATTCGGGCGTCCCGCCCATCGCCGAGCTCTGTGAACGGACCCGGGTCGCGCTCGGGACCGACAACGTGATGCTCAACAGCCCATCGATGTTCCGGGAGATGGAGTTCGCGGCCAAACTCTCGGACGTATCCGCAAAGACCGTCCTCCGGATGGCAACCTACAACGGCGCCGAGCTGGCCGGCTTGAACTGTGGGTTGATCGAGGAAGGCCGTGATGCGGCGGTACTCGTTCTCGATGGTGATTCGGACAATCTGGTGGGGGCACAGAACCCGGTACGGGCGGTCGTTCGTCGGGCCGGCCATGGTGATGTCAAGCGGGTGCATTATCCATACGGCTAACCGGTCGACGGATCCGCTAGTCGACGAACAGCGCCCAGCGACAGGACACACCGACGTACCGGGGACGCGTTTACGAGTACGCACCACGCTAACATCCTACAAAGAGTTAAGCGAACACACACGAAAGTAACAGCCGGATGTACGACCGGATTCTCGTCCCGACCGATGGGTCGTCCGGAATGCGTCCCGTTATCGACCACGCCGTTGAGCTGGCCGTGGCCCACGGGGCGACGATTCGTGGCGTCTTCGTCGTGAATTCGGCGAGTTATGCAAGTCTCCCGATGGAAACGTCCTGGGAGGGCGTCAACGAAATGCTCGAGGAAGATGGGATCGCCGCGCTCGATACCGTCGAAGAGATCGCCGCCGAAGCGGGCGTGAGCGTCGAAACGACGCTGCTGGAAGGATCGCCGAGCAAGGAGATCGTCCGGTACGCCGAACGGGAGGAGTGTGACCTGATCGTGATGGGTACCCACGGACGGGGCGGGATCGATCGCCTATTGCTGGGGAGTGTCGCCGAACGCGTCGTTCGGGGATCGACGGTGCCTGTGCTGACGGTACGGGTCGGCGAACCCAGCGAGGAGTTCCAAGAGCCCGAGGAGTCGTCGGCCGATTGACCAGCGAACGGCGATACGCCGCTAAACGGGACGGAGATGTTCACAGTCGCCGACCGTGATTCTTCGGCGACCCTGGTCGGTCTCGAGGAGTAACGCGCCGGTCGCATCGATATCGACTGCCCTCCCGATGACCGATCCTGTGTCGGCATCGACATCGATCCGAACGCGCCGATCAAGCGTGGTCGACCGGTCGCGCCAAGCATCGGGGACCGTATCAAGCCGATGCCGGAGATCGTCGAGACCCTCCAGAATCGATTGTGTCAGCGACCGTCGATCGACCGCGTCGGTCCACGCTTGAAGGCTGGTTGCATCGGCCGGCAGTGCCGCTGGATCGACGGCGGCGTTGAGTCCAAGGCCGATGATCGCCCACGAAACCGACGCGCCGCTCGATGCCGTCTCGAGGAGAATGCCGGCGAGTTTCCCGCCATCGGGTGCCAGTACGTCGTTTGGCCATTTGATAGCGGCCTGGACGCCGGCCTCACGGACCGCGTCGGTAACGGCGACGGCCGCCGCCAGGGTCAACAGCGATGCACGGTCCGATGAGAGGGTGGGCCGGAGCAGGACGGAACACCAGATCCCGCCGGTCGGCGAGGTCCATCGGCGATCACGCCGACCACGGCCACCGGTCTGTCGATCGGCAAGCACCGCCCACTCCCCGGCCGTGGTTCGAGCCAGTTCCCGTGCCCGATCGTTAGTGCTGGCGAGGCGGTCGTGATACTCGATCGAAAACGGGGCTGCAAGCCCGTATTGGACGCCGAGCCCGTACGCAGGAACAGTATCGATCCGAATGCCCGCGCCGGTTCGATCCACGTCGAATCCGCTCGCTTCAAGCACACCGATCGCGTCCTCCACTGCCCCGACGGTACTCGATAGCCGGTCAGCGAGGGTCTCGACGGCGACGGGTTCGTCGCCCGCAGTGAGTGCCCGAAGCAAAGCGGCGGATGAGATCGAACTCATCGAGTGAGAAACCCACCTATCCGAGCAGGCGTCGTGAGCGTCACTCGATCACCACGAGGGTGTCGCCCATATCGACGCTCTGGCCTTCCTCGATGTTGACGGCCGAGACCGTCCCCGCCCGGGAGGCGACGACGTCGTTTTCCATTTTCATCGCCTCGAGGACACAGAGGACATCGCCCGCATCGACGGTATCACCCTGTGCAACGGCGACGTCGAGGATAGTCCCCTGCATTTCCGCGGTTACGACCTCGCCGTCACCCTCCGCCACGGCGTCCCCATCGTCGTCGGTGTCAGTGTCACTTCCCCCGGATGCATCGGTCGATGCAGCCCGACCGGATCCGCCACCGGATCGATCCGCCGGCTCGTTTGCGGGGCCATCGATGTCGCCGGGGATCGCCTCCTCGAGGACGACATCGAACCGTTTGCCGTTGACTTCGACGGTAAACTCCCGTTCGGCGACCGTCCCCTCGGCCGTGGTCTCGACGATGTCGGGCCCCCACTGTTCGACCGCATCGTCGATCGCCGTCGGGTCCAGTTGCTCGTCGAGATACTTGGTCGTGTGTTCGCCGGCGACGAACGTCTCGTCGTTGAGCATCAACCGGTGAAACGGGATCGTGGTATGAACCCCCTCGACATCGAACTCCTTGAGCGCCCGGCCCGAGCGCGCCAGACACTCCTGGCGGTCCTCGGCGCCGACGATGAGTTTAGCGATCATCGAGTCGTAGTCGCCGCCGATCTCATCGCCCTCGTGGATCGCATCGTCGATCCGGACGCCGATCCCCCCTGGAGGCGCATACGTCGCGAGCGGTCCCGGTGTCGGGGCGAACTCCTCGGCCGGATTCTCGGCGTTGATCCGGAATTCCATGGCGTGACCATCGATTTCGACGGCGTCTTGGGGGAACGTGATCTCTTCGCCGGCGGCAACCCGGAGTTGCCATTTGACGATATCGATGCCAGTGACGACCTCCGAGACGGTGTGTTCGACCTGGATCCGGGTGTTGACCTCCATGAAATAGAACTCCCCGTCTTCGAGCAGGAACTCGAAGGTACCGGCGTTGGTATATCCCGCCTCACGGGCACCCCGACGGGCTGCATTCCCGATCTCCTCGCGCAGGTCGGGATCGAGTGCCGGGCTTGGGGCCTCCTCGATGACCTTCTGGTGGCGTCGCTGGAGCGAGCAGTCACGTTCGCCGAGATGCCGGACGTTGTCGTGTTCGTCCGCGAGGATCTGGACCTCGATGTGTTTTGGATCGGCGAGGAACTTCTCGACGTAGACGTTCGAATTATCGAAGTACGCTTCCCCTTCCCGTTGGGCGCTTTCGAAGGCCTCCTCGACGTCATCCGGTCCGCGGACGACCTTCAGGCCGCGGCCACCGCCGCCACCCTCGGCTTTGATCGCGATCGGATAGCCATACTCCTCACCGAGTGTAGCGACACGATCGGCGGACTCAACAGGCTCGACGGTACCCGGAACGACGGGGACGTCAGCCGCCTGCATCGCCGAGCGTGCCTTCGTCTTCTCGCCGAGCTGTTCCATTGCCTCGCTCGACGGCCCGACCCAGGTGGCGTCGCTCGCCTCGACGGCGGCCGCGAAGTCGGCGTTTTCGGCGAGAAAGCCGTAGCCGGGATGGATCGCATCGGCACCAGCACGTTCGGCAGCCTCGATGATCGCCGATTGGTCGAGATAGGAATCGGCCGCCCGGGCCGGCCCGACGTTGTACGCCTCGTCGGCGTACTGGACATGCCCGGCGTGTTTATCGGCATCGGAGTAGATGGCGACGGTCTCGGCCCCGAGTTCGTTAGCCGCCCGCATCACCCGGACGGCGATTTCCCCCCGGTTGGCGGCGAGCACCTTATCAAACATGCCCGCAACTATCCGACAGCACCCACCTCATTTTATCGGTTCGGCGAGTAGGCAACCGGCGCGTACCGGTCGACCAGCCGTGTCATGACATCGGCCGTTGCCTTGCGGAGATGGTTAGAAGCAGTACTTTCCGCACAATCGAGGACATCGGCGACATCGGCGAGTGACGCCGTTCGGGGGACGTCGTAGTATCCGAGCGCGACGGCCGTCGCGACCGCTTGCAGCTGGCGGTCGGTCAGATGACCGGCGATCGTTCCGTGGCGACGGTCGTAGTCACCGATCCCATCGATCTCGGTGTCGATCGACTCGGGCAATGCCTCGAGCATGCTCCGCAGATCCGCCCCTTCACCGACGATAGTTAGATGCATGCCCGTCCCATCGTAGACGATCGGTGGAACGACGACCAGATTCCGACGAGCGAACGCCTCCCGCCAGCGTTCGTCCTCCTCGCGAGTCTCCTGACAGACATACGAATAGAAACTCCGGGCATCGATCGCCCTCAGAGTGAACGAGCGGATCGACTCGACGGCCGCTATGCGGGAGCGGTATGCCTCGAGTTCCCCTTCGACATAAAAGAGCGCATACTCGACGGTCGTCGGTGTTAGATTCCATGCCAGCAATTCCTCGCGATCGATAGCATCGGTCGACCGAAGAAACTCCTCCATCGGGTGACGAAGATGGGGCGGGAGATTTACACTGAGATCGAGGTATTTCATACTCCAGCAAAGCGCGTAATATATAAAGAAGCTAGGTGGATCGACAGAACCGTCTTCGAATAACGACTACAAGAGTACGACATGAGCGAGCCCTCCAAACCCGATCAACCCGGCGATCGGTCCCCCGTTGACACCCCTGAACTACCACCAGGCCCCCGTGGGCTGCCGGTGGTCGGGAACACCCACCAGCTCATGTGGGATCCGCGTAGCTTCTATGCGACGCTCGCCGAATACGGTGATGTCGTCCGGTATCAGGTCGCCGGCAATCAGTTTTGTACGTTACTCCATCCCGATTACATCGAACGGGTGTTGCTCCACGACCACGAGAAATTCCGCAAGTGGCAATTCGAGGAGGTCGGCGTCGAATTCGCCTCGGAAGGCCTCTTTTTGACTGATGGCGAGCAGTGGGAACGCCAACGGACGCTACTCCAGGAGGCGTTTACCGTCGATCGCATCCAGTCGTATGGTAGCGCCGCCGTCGAGTACACCCGACAGCAAGTCGGGAGCTGGAATGAGGGCGAACGGATCGCGTTGAACGAGGCCGCCCGGGAGCTGACGCTCCGTATTCTGACGGACTCGCTGTTCAACATCGATATTGACGACGGGCGCCGAGGTGATGTCATTCAGTCGTTCACTGCCGCGTTGAATCGACGCGGCTCGACCCGTCAGCCGTCCGCCTTTCTGCCCGATTGGGTGCCAACGCCGGCGAATCGTCGATACAAAGCGGCCAAATCCGACCTCGAGGCGATGCTCGAAGAACTCATCGCGACCCGACGCGAAACCGGGGGAAACGCGGATGACCTTCTGAGCATCCTCATCACCGCCGAAGACAACGGTACAACCCTCACCGAACGCGAGATCAGGGATCAGTTGATCACGTTCCTCTTTGCGGGCCACGAAACGACGGCGCTTGCGCTGGCGTATACGTGGTTGCTTCTCAGTATCCACCCTGGGAAACAACAGAAACTCCGAGAGGAACTCGATCGCGTGCTCGGGGACGATGATCCGACGATGGTAGACCTCCCCGCCCTGGAGTACACCGAACAGGTGATCAAAGAGTCCCTGCGGCTGTATCCACCGGCGTACGTGATCTTCCGGGAGGCGGCTGAGGACATCCGGATCGGGGGGTATCGGATCCCGGCAGGCACCAAAGTCACACTCCCCCAGTTTCACGTCCACATGGACGATCGATTCTACGACATCCCCGACGCGTTCCGTCCGGAACGATGGACCGACGATCGGACGGCTGATCGGCCGGAGTACGCGTATTTCCCCTTCGGTGGCGGCCCGCGTCACTGCATCGGGATGCGGTTTGCGATGATGGAGCTAAAGACGATGATCGCGACGATGGCACAGCGGGTGGATTTCGAGTTGTGTAGCGATCCGGAACCATCGGTACGGATGGCGGCGACCCTCAGACCGGCATCAGATATCGAGATGCGAGTGCGCAAACGGTAACCCGCCGACTCAGAAGCGATCGGTTCGACCGGCGGCCGTCCAGGGATCGGTTGGCGCCCCATCGGGAGCCCTGGATGTACGGCCCTGAAGGGCGGCCATGCGGCCGGCGAAGGTCCACCGATTTCCGCTCCACGAATCGGTCGTGTCGCTCGATTCGGCGGCCACCGCTGTCGCCCGTTCCTCACGGAGGAGCGTCCGGATGGCCGCGGTGATCGCCGCCGCCTCCTCCGGATCGACGGTCTCGGGGAGGTGCAGCTCAGAGCGGGATGTTCCCATGTTTCTTCTCCGGTTGTTGGGAGCGTTTGCGTTTGATCATCTGGAGGTCCTCGATGAGTCGCGGACGGGTTTCGGGCGGTTCGATCACGTCGTCGAGAAATCCACGATCGGCCGCCGTAAAGGGATTGGCGAACTCCTCACGGTATTCGTCGATCAAGGTCTCACGCCGTTCGTCAGGATCATCGGCGGCCTCGAGTTCGTCGGAGTAGAGTACGTTTACGGCCCCTCGGGGGCCCATGACGGCGATCTCGGCGGACGGCCAGGCGTAATTGATGTCGGCACCGATGTGCTTGGAGGCCATCACGTCGTAGGCCCCACCGTATGCTTTCCGAGTGATGACGGTCAACAGCGGCACCGTCGCCTCGGAGAACGCATACAGCAGTTTCGCGCCCCGGCGGATGATCCCGTTGTGTTCCTGATCCTTGCCGGGGAGGAAACCGGGCACGTCGACGAAGGTGAGAATCGGGATGTTGAACGAATCACAAAACCGCACGAATCGGGCGGCTTTCTCGGAGGCGTCGATGTCGAGGGTACCGGCGTTGACCCGGGGCTGATTGGCGACGACACCGATCGACGCGCCGTCCAGACGACCGAAGCCGATGACGATGTTCGCGGCGAAGGCCGGTTGGATTTCCAGAAACGACTCCTGGTCGACCACGCCCTCGATCACATCGACCATGTCGTACGGTTTCTGGGGAGCGGCCGGGACGATGTCACCGACCCCCTCTGAGGGGCGGTCGGGGTCGTCGTTCGGTTGAATGCGGGGTGGATCCTCGACGTTGTTTTGAGGCATGTAGGACAACAGCTCGCGGATCCGATCGAGGGCTGTCTCCTCGTCTTCGACGGCGAAATGGGCTACGCCGCTGTCGGAGCTGTGGGGAACGGCGCCGCCGAGGTCCTCGAAGCTGATCTCCTCGCCGGTGACGGTCTTGATCACGTCCGGCCCGGTGATGAACATGTGGGAGGTGTCCTTGACCATCACGACGAAATCGGTGATCGCCGGCGAGTAGACGGCCCCGCCCGCACAAGGGCCCATGATCGCCGAGATCTGTGGGATAACACCGCTCGCCTGCTGGTTTCGATGGAAGACATCGCCGTAGCCGGCAAGGCTGGCGACGCCCTCTTGAATGCGGGCGCCCGCGGAGTCGTTGAGCCCGATGATCGGCGCCCCGACGTCCATCGCCTTGTCCATGACCTTACAGACTTTCTCGGCGAAGACCTCCCCGAGGGAGCCACCGAAGACGGTGAAATCGTGGGCGAAGACGAAGACGGTTCGCCCGTCGACCTCGCCGTAGCCGGTGACGACGCCGTCGCCATAGTACTGCTTTTCGGCCATGTCGAAGTTGTGCGATCGATGGGTCCGGAGCTGATCGAACTCCGTGAACGACCCGTCGTCGAGGAAATACTCGATGCGCTCGCGGGCGGTCAGTTTCCCCTTTTCGTGTTGGGAGGCGATACGGTCCTCGCCGCCGCCCTTCCGGGCCGCCGCTTTCTTTTCCCGCAGTTCCTCGATCCGCTCCTCGTCGGTCATCAGCCCGCGGTTTCCGGAGGCCGCCTCAAAAGGATTCCGGGAAGCCAAGAGCCTCCCTAGCCGACGACCGATCTGGTCCGGAATCAGGAACCGGTCGGCTCGTCGCCGTCGAGGCGGTGGCGGCGGTTATGTGTTTACGACTTCGATCTCATCGGTGACGATGATCCAAGCCTCGGGAGACATCGTTACCAGACCGTCCTCGACGGTGACCAATCCACGACCGTCCAGTTTCGCCAGCTTCTCGATCGACTGTCGGGATCGCTCCGAGAGCAGTGATCGGACCTTTGCCTGGCCCCCAAGGGTATACAGCTTGGTCAACACCTCGATTTCGTCCTCGGAGAGTTCGAAATCACTGAGCTCACGGCGTAACTTCCGGTATTTCCGGCGCAAAAAGCGACCGAGGAGATTGATCTTCCGTTGGGAATCAACCGCGATCTCGGCGAGAATCGAAGTGCCGTCACGGAGATACGAAACCGAAACACAGGGGAGCGCTTCGTCGTCGAATTCGCGTTGCTGGGTCGAAAAATCGATCACGGCATTCGATGGGATTGTAAACGATCCAGTCGGGTTGAGGACCTGAACGGTGTTTTCTCGAAGATAGAGTTCCCCTGGAGCGGATGATTGACCCGTAACCCGGCCGCCGATTTCGGCGGGATGGCGAAAAACGATATCGGTCTCGTTGAGGATGCTCATAAAGAGGATATTGCCGAATCGAGAGAGAGTGGATTCGTCAGGATGTCCGATATGGAGGACGCTTCGTCCGTCCTCATCATAGGCGATAGTAACCGTCTCGGTCGTGAAGTGATCGGCAATCGCCTGTGGTGGTGGCCCGAGAACGATATCGAAGACCGACGCGAGCGGGATTTCGATGCTCCACTCATCGTCGATCTCCCCATCGTCGTCCGGGAGTTGAGCGGAGTCGACACAAAGCCGATCCTGATCGAGGGTTATCTTTGAGGTGGTCGGTCCATCGGCGTGGGGAATATCGCCGAGGATCGACCCGGAAAACTGCGCGACCGCCCCAGATGCCATCAGGCGACCACCTCCACCTCGTTGGTCGGCTGGACCGGTTGCTCTGCTCGGGGGATCGTAAACCGGACGTCGGTCCCCGCCGCGTCATCGTCATCGAACCGGATTTCGCCGCCGTAATCTTCGATCAGCCATTTGGCCAGCCAGAGTCCGAGTCCATCGGTGTGTTCGAGTTGGGTTTCCTGGCCCTGTCGGACGGCGGCAAGGACCTGTTGGGGGATGCCCGTGCTGTCGTCACTGAGGTGGACCGTGATCGTATCGGCGTCCGTCGAGACGGAAAGAGAGAGGGTGGGGGCTCGATCGTCGTTGTAGTGGATGACGTTCTCGAGGAGATGCCAGACGGCGACTTCGAGGAGATCATCGACCCGGCCCCAAGCCTCCGCGGGCATCGTTCGTTCGATGGTCACATATGGGTGATATTCAGTGAACGCGTCGAGTTGAGCGTCGAGCAAGGAGACGATATCGACCGACTTGGTCGTGCGATCCGCATCGAGAGACGTGAAATCCCGGACCGTCTCGCTGAGGCTCGCTACCGAATCAGCCTGGCGACGGATCGATTCGGCCATCTCTTCGTTAGGACCTTGGAGATCGTCCTCCAGGATGTCGGCATACCCTCGCATGACGTTCATGCTATTGCGGATATTGTGGCGCAGGACTCGTTGGAGGACGATATTCCGTCGGTAGAGCCGGACGGTTTGTCGATTCTCCGTCTGCAAGCTGTGAATTGACGCTACAAGCGCTCCCGTCACGCCACCGGCAGCGCTCAGATTGAGAAAGTACGTCGGTCCCAACGCCGTCCACAGATCGAAAGTAAAGATACCAAAAACGGCGAGCAGCGTCGTGATACCGAGCCCAACCGAACTCCACTGGGAGATGGTCCAGACCTGTTCATCGTTCAGATTGCTTCGATAGATCCGGATACCGACGTAGACAAGCGAAAGCGCGAGGAGGCCGCCGCTGGCTGCGCCGATGACGATCGAGGCTTCCCGTAGCGGATAAAGGTACAGATTGACCCCGACCGCCAGGACGAATCCGATGGCCAAGCTGAACAAATAAGCACCCCCCAGATCGCGTTTGGAGATCTCAAAACCGGCCATGGCCAGTTCCTCCCCTGGATTTTATCGGCTGGAGAACAGCCACCTCCTGGCCGGTGATGCTAGTTGGATGGTCGTCGAGCAGTTCGAGTACTGGTCGTACTCCCCCACGATCACGGCCAGGTGTGACTGGCCACGAATCGCTGGGGAAACCCCTCCCTCTCGTACAGGCGATCATATCCCCTGTCCCTCGTTTGGACGGTCTCAAGCGATTATTTAAAACTCAGGTCCGAGTTATCAGCAGGAAAAACGGTACGTCGGTTCAATCCCCGAAATGATCGGGTGAGCCGATCCGTCGATCGACACCGACGGTACTCAGGTCGAGCCGTTACTATCGGCCGCGATCAGATGGATGGCCTCCGGTGGGATCGAGACCGTGACCCGGTCCCGTTTCGCGAGTTCGTGATGTCGATACGTCGGCGGGAGCACCGTCATCGTGAGCGGGTCGTCGGTACCGTCGAACGAGAGGGTGAGTCGATGGGTACCGCCCTCGAAAACGCGATCGACGATCGTCCCCTGTATGGAGTTCGTGACCTCGGCCGTCCCAGCGACCGGTTCGATCTGTTCCGGCCGAATCGAGACCCAGACCGACCCGTCAACAATGGATGGCTGCCCGGCGACCGTCAACTGCTGGTCGCCCCACCGGAGGATCGCCGTGTCCTCGGGAGGCTCGACGGTAGCCCGAAAGACGTTCTGGCTGCCGGTAAACGAGGCGACGAAGGGCGTCGCCGGTCGTTCGAACACCGTCGCCGGCGATCCCTCCTGGATGAACTGGCCGTCGTGCATGACCGCGAGTCGATCGCCGATACTGCTCGCCTCCGTTTGGTCATGCGTGACATAGAGTACCGGAATGTCGAGCGGGGTCAGTAGGTCACGCAGATCGTCACGCAACCGACGTTTGATCGGGGCATCGAGATTCGCGAGTGGCTCATCCAACAGCAGGGCCGCCGGATCGGCCGCCAGCGCTCGTGCCAGTGCTACCCGTTGGCCTTCACCACCCGAGAGCGTTGCCGCCTGTTGATCGAGGATATCCCCGATTTCAAGCGTAGCGACGAGGGTCTCGATATCAGCCGACGGTGCCGCCGCATACTGGAGATTCTCCCGGGCGGTCATATGCGGGAACAGCGACCGGTTCTGAAAGAGCAACACTGTCCCGCGATCCTCGGGTGGTCGGTCGGTAAGCTGGACACCATCGAGTGCGATCGATCCCTCATCCGGCGTCGTGATACCGGCGATAATCGAGAGCAAGGTCGTCTTCCCACAGCCGGAGGGGCCCAACACCGAGAGCACCTCCGAATCGACCGACAAATCGATCGGGCCGAGTTCGAATCCTTCAAAGGATTTCTCGATGGCTTCGAGAACCAGCACGGTTACCCACCCCACGGATTCGTGCCAACGGTGTTCAAAATCACGAGCGCCACGATGGCAACGACCACCAGAATCACCGCGACCGGGTAGGCGTTGGCGACCCCGAGTTCGATAAACGCTACCCAGATCTGCACGGGCATCGTCCGGGGATAGTATGCAAGCATCAAGGTCGCGCCGAACTCCCCCATCGCCCGGGCGAACGTCAGAGTCACCCCCGCGACGATCCCCGGCCAGGCAAGGGGCAGTGTCACCCGACGGAACGTCGTCCAGCGCCCTTTCCCAAGCGTCCGGGAAGCGTGCTCGAGGTGGCGATCAACCCCCGCGAAGGCAGCGGTCGCGGTCACGATCGTAAAGGGCGAGGCGACGAACGTCTGGGCGAGAATCACACCGATGAGTGAGCGAGTCAGCGCGATGTCGAGTGTCCCGGCGGCGGTACCGATCGGTGTGTTCGGTCCGATGACTGTGAGCAACACGAGCCCGCCGACCGTCGGTGGGAGGATCAACGGCAATACCACGACGGCATGGATAGCCGGTTTCCACCGACCTTCGGTCCGGGCGAGCCAGTAGGCGAGTGGCACACCGAAGATCGCGGCGATGACGGTCGTGATCGATGCCGAAAGGAGCGAGGTCGTCGCGGCGGCGATGACGGTCGGATCAGCCATCCTAGCGAGGACCACCGACCACGGCTGGGCGACGAACATCGCAAGCAAGGGCACGACATAATAGAGAACCAAGACGCTCCCGAGGACGACGCTAACGGTCATCCAGTCGGGGGCAAACCAACGGCGGTCACTCGGGGATCGAGTCGGGAACATCACCGGGGTATCGAGGGAAGTTGTCGGGAACGATGAAACCGTACTCCGTGAGATACTCACCGGTGACGTGGGCCCTAAAGACATCGATGATCGGCTGGCTCAGCCGACGCGTTGTCGCTCCGTAGCTGATGAGATCGCCAGTCACGGTCGCTCCGGAAGGGAGCTCGTACGCAACCGTCGAATACCAGTCCTCGACGAAGTCGGGATTACTCAGATCGATTTCGTCGGGGAGTTCGATATAATCGAAATCGCGTTCGACGGCCATGTTGCGATAGACGACGGCGGCATCGATGGCGCCAGTCTCGAACTGGCTGAGCAGGGCGGTCTCGGGATAGAGTTGCTCTCTGCTCGTCAGTCGGGACCGGAGATCGGCCACTCCATCGTAGTAGCGGCTGGCAAGATCGAGCATAAACAGCGTCCGATAGCCGAGCGGATCCTGATCGGGGTCGGTCCGACCAAGTGAAATATCGTCGCGAAGCAGGGAGCGAAACCATGCGTCCTGGCCCGCCGCAGCCACCCGCTGTCCACCATCAGTGTCGGTGTTATACGCGATGACGATCGCATTGCTCGCGAAGACAGCGTACCAGGAGGCGGGCAGCAGCGTATCGAAAAGCGCAGTATCGGCCAGCGAAACGATATCCGGCGTCCGGTTGCCATCGGCAACGAGGCGTGCCACGGTCGTCGATCCGTGGGCCTCGATCCGGAGTGGCACATCGACCAGCGCAGCCAACCCCTCCGACAGTGCCAGCTGGAGGCTGCCAGCGGCGAGAATCGAAACCGGCGGCCTCGAACCGCCGGTCGAGTCACCGTCGGTGCGGTCGGGATCGAGGACCCCGGTACAGCCAGCAAGAGACGTCCCGGCCATCGAAAGGAGGCCCCCGATCGCCCGTCGACGGGAGTACCAGCCATCGCCAAGCTCGGTCACGCTACCGGAGCATACGGTGACCGGCGCATAATTCTTTCACTCCGGCCGGCCGTTTTCGGGGGGATCGCAGGATGATCGCAACTACATTTATTCGTGTTTACACCGACTGGACGGATAGACCATGTCGACGACGTTTGATTTCAGCGAGCATGTGGTGTTGGTCACGGGTGTCAGCGGCGCGCTCGGCAGTGCGATCGCCGAAGCGTTCGATGCGGCCGGCGCGACGGTCTGTGGAACGGATCTGGTTGCCCCCGAGAACGACGACGCGTTGGTCGATCCGGAGGTGGTAGAGTTCTACGAGGCCGATCTCACCGAGGAGGCCGCCGTCGAAACCGTTATCGACGGCGTTATCGACGATCACGGGCAGCTCGATGCCCTCTGTAACATCGCCGGCACCTGGCGGGGCGGGGACCCGATCCACGAAACCGACGTCGAGGAATTCGAGTTCATTTTCGATGTGAATCTCAAGACCATGTTCCTGGCCTCGAAACACGCCCTTCCCCACCTCCAAGAAACCAACGGCACCATCGTGTCCGTGTCGGCCCGTTCATCGCTTGAGGGTGGTGAGGGGGACGGTCCATACCGGGCATCGAAGGCGGGAGTACGCCTGCTGACCGAAACCATCGCCGAGGAGAACCTCGGTACTGTGCGGGCCAACGCCGTCATGCCGAGCGTCATCGACACGCCGATGAACCGGGAGATGATGTCCGGGGCGGATTTCTCGAAGTGGGTCGATCCAAGCGAGATCGCCGAGATGGTGTTGTTCCTCAGTAGTGACGCAGCGGAGGTCACCAGCGGCGCGGCCGTGCCGGTGTATGGCGAAGCATAACTAACGGCACGGTTGTCGAATTCGGAACTATTGGCGGTGTGAGCGATCGAATACGGAAAGGATAGCCGTAAGCACTAAATCCCACAATCCGAGTACACTACAGTGATGTCGTCCGCTGAGATCGAGTTGGAGGATCACACCGTCGAAATCGAACCGCTCGAGACGTACCATCTCAAAGACCCGGCGGCCAACGAGATCGAATCGACGGTGAAACTCACCGGGGTCGGGGATAACAAGGCCTACGGGGTGATCCACGGCCAGAGTGGCGAGTTGATTACCTTAGAGCCGTTGGATGAATTGGTTCGTGAGGGGCGGCTCATCCCGACCGAAGAAGAAACCAGGACGCAGTAATCGATCCCCGGGATCGGCCGGAACGAAGGCGAGACTCACGACAGCCGGCGGGAGGGTTCGATGATCCATTCATACCGTGTGGGGATCGCATCGTAGAGATATGGGTGGGTTTAAGCGAACCGCGAGACCGCCTAGGGATATATGCGACTCCACGAGTATCAGGCCAAAGAGGTGTTCGCCGAGGCGGGGATGCCGACGCCATCGGCGACCCTCGCGACGACCGTCAACGACGTCGTCGAGGCCGCGGCGTCGATCGGCTATCCGGTCGCCGTCAAGGCGCAGGTCCACGTCGGTGGCCGCGGCAAGGCCGGGGGTATCAAACTGGCAGAGGACGAATCCGAGGCTCGGACGGCCGCCGAGGAAATCCTCGGAATGGACCTCAAAGGGTATCACGTCGAGAAGGTCCTCGTTGAGGAGGCGGTCGACTTCACGAACGAACTGTACGTCGGCGTGACGATGGATCGCGGCGAAGGCCGGCCGGTGGCGATGGTTTCCTCGAAGGGCGGGGTCAACATCGAGGAAGTCGCCGCCGAAACGCCCGATGCGATCGCCCGCGAACACATCGACCCGGCCTTTGGCATGCATCCCTTCCAGGCTCGCAAGGCCGTTTACGAGGCCGGGATTCCCCGCGAGATCGCGGGCGATGTGGCGTCGATCCTGACGACACTGTACGACCTCTGGGACGAGAAAGACGCCTCCGAGGCCGAGATCAACCCGCTGATGGTGACCGCCGATAACGATGTCATCGCGGCGGACGCCGTGCTCAACATCGACGACGACGCGCTCTTTCGCCAGTCCGATCTGGCGGAGATGGAAGACGAGGCCGCCAGCGACGAACTCGAAGCCAAGGCAAACGAATACGGGTTCGATTACGTTCGGCTGTCGGGGAACGTCGGCGTCATCGGCAACGGCGCCGGCCTGGTGATGACGACCCTCGATCTGGTTGATTACTACGAGGGGACGCCCGCGAACTTCCTTGACATCGGCGGCGGTGCCAAGGCCGAACGGGTCCGGAACGCGCTGGATATGGTGTTCGCCGACGAGAACGTCGACGCCGTCGTGTTCAACATCTTCGGCGGGATCACGCGTGGCGACGAAGTGGCCCGGGGGATCAACGAGGCGCTCGCGGAGTTCGACGAACTACCCAAGCCGGTCGTCGTCCGGCTGGCGGGCACCAACGCCACTGAAGGCATGGAGATTCTCAATACGGAGGTCGTCGAAGTCGAAGAGACCCTTGAGGCCGCCGTCCAACGGGCCGTCGAGCGAGCCCAGGAGGTGGCCGCATGAGCGTTCTCGTCGACGACGACACCCGCGTGGTCGTCCAAGGCATCACCGGCGGCGAGGGGTCGTTCCACACCGAACAGATGATCGACTACGGGACGAACGTGGTCGCCGGTGCCGTCCCCGGCAAGGGTGGCGAGACGGTCCACGGCGTGCCCGTCTACGATACGGTCCACAGCGCCGTCCGTGAGGAAAACGCCGACGCATCGGTTGTGTTCGTGCCACCGGCCTTCGCGGCGGATGCCATCTACGAGGCCCTCGATACGTCGCTCGATCTCGTGGTGGCGATCACCGAGGGCATCCCGACCCAGGACATGAGCGGTGTCTACAAGCGCCTAAAGGAGGTCGACACCCGACTCATCGGCCCGAATTGTCCGGGGATCATCACGCCGGGCGAGAGCAAACTCGGCATCCTACCGGGGAACATCTTCGCCGACGGCAACGTCGGTCTGGTCTCCCGGTCGGGGACCTTGACCTACCAGATCGTCGATAACCTCACCAGCCGGGGGATCGGCCAGACGACCGCCATCGGGATCGGCGGCGATCCGATCATCGGGACGGACTTCATCGATGCTCTCGAGCTGTTCGAAGCCGATACCGAGACCGATGCCGTCGTGATGTGTGGCGAGATCGGCGGCGAGGACGAGGAGGCGGCCGCCGATTACATCGCCGAGTACATGGACACGCCGGTCGCCGGCTTCATCGCGGGACGGACCGCCCCGCCAGGCAAACGGATGGGCCATGCCGGCGCGATCGTTTCGGGCGAGGGTACCGGGACCGCCCAGAGCAAGATCGATGCGCTCAACGACGCTGGCGTTCCCGTCGGCGATACGCCCGATCAGGTCGTCGAGTACGTCGCTGATTTCCTCTGATCGACGGATCACCAGCACGCCGTATGGAGTTCCGAGTGTTTTTATTGGGTTCCTCCCCGAGAAGCGAATAATGGACTCCGTACAACAAGGGCTCCGCAAGGACGAGCTGCGGCGGGATACCTTCAATCGCCTCCAGTGTGCGATGTGTGAGGCCGAGCTCGAACGCGACAACGAGGCGGACAGCGTCGGGACGGTCCGGGTCTGTCCGGACTGTGGGACCGAGTGGGAAGAGCTGTAGCTCGGGGTAGCGCGAAACCGGGCCGCCGAAATCGACGGCGATCGCTGATTCGAGCGTGGTCTTATTCAGGTAGTGAGCGTTCGACGATATCGCCACGTCCGATCGACACCGAGCAACCGCCACTCAATCCTCGATCGGGATGGATCGATCAATCGTCGGTCGTTTCGCGAACGATCTCGTAGCTGAATTCAACCGTGTTGTGGGGCATGATCGCCGCAGTCCAGTCGCCGGCGGCAGGCTCCTCGATTCGGTAGGTGAACGTCGTCCGACCGCCGCGGACGGCGTAGGCGGAGTCGTCCTCGGCGTTTCGACGGTCGTCGTCACCACCGAGATCGACATAGCCGTGATCCGAGCGTTGGACACGCTTGGCGTCGATTTCGGTGCCGTTTGGCCCGACGAAGGTCACATCGAAACTCGGTGGGGCAACAGTAGCCTGTTCAGTGTAGCGCCGTGTGTGGGTCTCAAGCGTCAGCGTGACGGTCTCGACGTCCTCACCGACGGCAAACGACGTCGTGTAGGGGTCTTCGGGCTGTTTCCACACCTGGAAGTGCAAATGGAGCTGCTGCCAGTAGGAGTCACGATCCGGACGGGCTGGGTCTTTGAGTCCGAGATCGATTTCGGTGTCGTAGTCGCCGCGATCGGCCGACTCGGGAATCGAGACACTGATTTCGACAGTGCCGGTTTCGCCGGGGGCGATCTCGGTCGGTGCCTCGATATCGATCCACTCGCGTTTGATCGAATCCTCACGGGCGCGGCGGTGACCGCGCTCGATGTTCAACTCGGGGCTAACCGGCACCGACTGATCACCGCTGTTTTTGATCTCGATCGTCCGGGTGAACGTCTCACCGGCCTTGACCTGGCGATGGATGTGTCGCTCAGTCTCGATAGTCACCGTCGGTTCCTTCCAGACTTCGACGCTGAACGATGCCGCGTGCACCGGCCGGGGCGGGCGGCCGGGATAGGAGATCGTCTCGTTGGTAAAGGAGACCCAACCGCGGTAGCGACCGAGTTCGGCGTCTTTCGGCACCGACACCGTGATCGAGAACGTCGTCTCCTCATCGGGATCGAGGGTCGTGTCACCCTCGATGGTGACCCAGTCGGATTTGATCGGTCGGTCGCCGATCTCCGGGACGAACACGTGCGGGGTGAGCGTCACCGTCTCGTCTTCGCCGTTCTCGACGGTGGCCTCGAAGCTGAACGCCTCGCCCGGTTTGAGTTCGAGGTGATGATAATCCTCCTCGACATACAGGGATGTGTAGTTGGAGGTCGAGTCCTCCTCAGCCGCCTGCATCGAGGTGGGCGAGGCGGTCGGAGTGACAGCCGATAGTGTATCAGTTGTCGCTCGATCCGTCGCGGGAACCATCTGTGCCCCAGCGGCCGGCACCACCATGCCGACCACCAGCAACACAGCCAGATATGCGCGAAGTTGCATACGTCTGTGCGTACCTGTAGCTACCCCGGATCGCCGAGTCGACAACGCGATGATGTGGAGGGCCGAAGGGTGACAGGGCGGCAATCCGGGACTACGATCGACAGTAGCGGGGGAACTGATAAACCCCTTCTGTGGAGTGAAATAACGACTCGAGTTTGCGATCCGTCCACACGCCACGGATCGTGAGCATCGAATCCCGATCGGATCCGGCCGTCATTCGATCCAGACATCGGCAAACGATTCGAAAAACGGCGCGCCGGTATCGATCGCTTCGTGTCGGATCCGGAGTTCGTCGGCCAGTTCCTCGATCGAGTCGACGTGATCCAACAGCCGATCACGATAGGATTCGGCCAGTCGCCGGCCGAAATACGTCCGTTCGGTCCGATCCGTTTCGAGATCCCGAAACACGGTATCCCCATCGGCCGGGAGGTCCCGTTCTTCGGGGGCGAGAACGTGGGCGAGGATAAGCTGGTTGTCAACGAGGGATTCGACGCCGGTCCGGATCGCCGAGACGTCTTCGAGGAAATCGCTCACGATCAAAAGCAACGAACGGGAGTCGATCGTTCCGGCGTACTCGGTGAGGACGTCCGCAAAGTTGGCACCGCCGGCGGGATCGATCGCATTACACCGATCGATCAACCCCAGGATCTCCCCGCGGTTCGACCGGCCGCTATCGAGCCGCTCGGGGGTATCGTCGAAGACGGTAAACCGGAAGTCGTTGTGCTCGCTGGCGGTGAGATAGGCAAAGCCAAGTCCGAGTTTCGCCGCGTACTCGAACTTGTTGGTGTCCTCGTCCCCGAAATCCATCGAACCGCTGGCGTCGACGAGAACGTGGACGGTGAGGTTGCGCTCCTCTTCGAACTGTTTGATATACAGTTCCTCGGTACGAGCATAGAGTTTCCAGTCGATCAGCCGGGGCTCATCGCCCGGTGTGTACCGACGGTAATCCGAGAAGATGAGCCCCTCACCGACCGTCTCGGAGCTCTGTTCACCCTGAAAGATCGAGCTTACCTGACGTTTCTGTGAGGTAGTGAACCGATCGAGCGCGGTCAGAAACTGGGTAGTGATCGTCATATTCAGAGGAGGTCACGGATAACGTCGTCCTCGGTCAGGCCCTCCCGTTCGGCTCGGAAGTCGATGATGATCCGGTGGCGTAGGACCGGCAACGCCATCGCATCGAGATCCTCGCTGCTGACGTGGGGCCGTCCGGCCAGCAGGGCCCGGGCCTTCGCCGCCCGGACCAGCGACATGCTCGCCCGGGGGCTGGCGCCGTACTCGATGGCGTCGGACCGGCGCGTGCGCTGGACGATGTCGACCGCCCGGTCACGCAGGTCGTCGGCGATCGGGACCTGGTGGGTGAGTTCTTGGATCCGTCGGAGTGAATCGGCATCAAGCACGCGATCGACCGCGATCTGTCGATCGACCTCCTGGGTATACCGGTCAACGATCTCGCGTTCCTCCTCGGCGGATGGATACTCCACCCGGATCTTCATCATGAACCGGTCGGCCTGGGCCTCCGGCAAGGCATAGGTCCCTTCCTGATCGATCGGGTTCTGTGTCGCCAGGAGGAAAAACGGGCTGGGGAGGGCATATGTCTCCCCGCCGGCAGTGACCTGCTGTTCCTCCATTGCTTCGAGAAGTGCCGACTGGGTTTTCGGGGTCGCCCGGTTGATCTCATCGGCGAGGACGATGTTCGCGAACACCGGACCGCGTTGGAACTCGAACTCCCGGCCACGGTTGGTCTCCCGGATGATCTCCGTCCCGATAATATCTGAGGGCATCAAGTCGGGCGTATTCTGGATCCGCGAAAAGGAGAGGTCCGTCACGGCGGCGATCGTCCGGATCAGCATCGTCTTCCCGAGTCCCGGGGTGCTTTCGAGCAACGCGTTACCATCACAGATGACACAGGCGAGCAGTTGGTCGATGACGTCCTCCTGGCCCACCATCCGGCGACGGATCTGATCGCGAACGCGATCGATCCGCTGGACGACGTCGTCGATCGATGTCAACTGGGCACCTGGGTCGGAATCGTTGTCACTCATTGTTGGTTTCCTCCTGTTGGGACGCAATACGTCGTGCGTATTCCCGGATCAGCTCTGCGTCCTCGACTTCCTCGGGGCGAGCGTACCCCGCTCGCTGTGAATCGACCGCACTGTCGCTGTCGGTCGTCCCCC
The DNA here is from genome assembly GCA_034190395.1 of Chewarchaeum aethiopicum (SeqCode). Lineage (GTDB taxonomy): Archaea > Halobacteriota > Halobacteria > Halobacteriales > Hikarchaeaceae > Chewarchaeum > Chewarchaeum aethiopicum. The sequence goes on along the minus strand of JAXINS010000021.1, from coordinate 56,565 downwards.
CGGAACCGTACGGTCGTTGTTCGGTGCCGCGACCGCCGGCGCTTGCCGCAACTTCGGCCGAGAGGTTCTCCGACCCCGCAGTCACGTCGGTCGGCTCGCCGAGTACCGATTCACCCGATTGTAACTCGTCGGGATCCGGCGTGTGAGTGGTTTCGACGGTCGGCCCTGCGCCATCCGATTCGTCCGTCGTGGCGAGTTCGACCTCGAAACCAACGACCGACACCTGGACGGCAGCCAGACCAGCACCGAGGATCAGCCCCAGCGCGATCATGATCCGAGCGACGTTCAACAGTCCGATGCTCGACGTCGTCTGGAGTCGATCGATGACGTCGGCGTAGAGGGCCCGAGCGATCGGGCCATCGGCGTCCCGCTGGACCGTGTCCCGGGCGGTCCGAAGCGCCTCCTGGACCGACGGGTTGGCCGCTTCGAACCGTTCGACCAACGGCCGGCGAAGGAGCCACAGAAATTCCGCGATGAAAACGAACGGGCCGGTCGCGATCGCGAGCAGCGTCCCATAGCGAACCGGCGGAATCACGCCTTGTGTTCCGAGATGGATCGCGATCAGCCGGTTGACCGTTATTGGCGGGCCAACCGTCCGATCGAGAACCGCCGGCCCGAGCATCGAGAGCGCCAGATTCAGGATCATTACGGCTGCTACCGCGTCGACGATCGCATGAATGAAGGCCGCCTTTCGACCCTCGCGTCGGATTTCGGCGATGGCTGTCCGGATCTCGGCCTGGTGGTCGGTGGCTCCCTGAGCCGTCGGATCGGCCGACTGCGTGTCGGTGTTATCAGCCATTACTATCACCCTGGTCGTTGAGTTTGGCCTCGAGTTCGTCGATCCGGTCCTGGAGTTGCTGGTTTTCCGCACGGAGGTCGTCGATCCGATCACGGAGATTATCGTTTTCCTGTTCGAGCGAGTCGATTTCGTCGGCAAACCGTTCGAGTCGATCCTCGAGTTCGGTTTGGCGTTCTTCGAGCTCGTCGCGGCGGTCACGGAGCTGCTGGACCTGATTTTCAAGCGCGTTCGTTCGACGTTGGAGCTGTTCGTTCTCGTCTTCGAGCTGTGCGGCCCGTTCCCGGACCGACGAGAGCTGTTGGCGGGTCCGAGCGAGTTGCTGTTCGGTTTCCTCGAGTTGGGCCTGCGTCCGATTGAGGCGGGTCTCGGTCCGACGGAGCTTCGTTGACACTTGCTGGATATCCGAGAGCCGTGTTCGGAGACTCTGGTTAAGCGCCCGGAGTCGCTGTTTGGTCCGTCGAAGCTCCTTGATGCGGTCGTTGAGTTGTGATCGCAGCTGGGCGTTTGACTCCCGGAGCTGTTGGTTCTGGGTGCGGAGTTCCTCGACGGACTGTTGGTAATAGACGGTCGCACCGCCCATCCCGACGACTGAGAGACCGATCAACAGCGTGAGCGCGAGGTTAATCGATTTGCCGATGTATGCCATGGTTTATCAGAGTGTTGCCCGGCCCGTGCCGCGGTATCGCTGGAGTCGACGGACCGTAACCTCCGCGAGGAACGCGATCAAGGCGATGAGTACCAACAACCAGTCCCACTCCTGGCGAGTCTCGCGGACGTGCGTCGACTGTCGTGTGACGGCCTGGGCAATCGCGGCCGTATCCGTCGGTTCGAACACGGTGCCGCCGGTCGCCGACACGGTATCCACAAGCGACGGGGACAGTCCAAAGGCGGCGTACTCACGCCGGTAGTTGGCGGCATAGTCCGTCTCAAGCACCGAGTGAAATCCACGCCTCGAGGGGGTGAGGATCGCCTCGTACCGTCGATCGCCGACCTTCGAGACTGAGCCATCGGCGATCGTCGGCCGGTCGGCGCCGACGTACACCAGCCGGGTCTGTTGGCCGACCCGGGTATCCTCGAGTTCGACCACGCCACCGGCCTTGCGCTGTGGATCGCCGATCGCCCAGTTGACCGACTTCGAGACCACCAACGAATCCGGTCGCGTGAGAAGGCCATCAAGCCGGCTGTTGGCACCGTAGGCAGTAATCGCGACCACCCGACCGAGCCCGAACCGCCAGGCCGCCATCGCCGGAGCGCCAAACCCGGTTGCAACCAAGTAATCCGCTCCGGCCCTGACCGATACTTCGTTGGCTTGGGCGAGCCCGGTCTGGAGGCGAACGCCTGAGGTGATGAAGTGATTGCCGTTAACGATCGTCAGCCCCTTGCCCTGGAACTGTTTTTGGGTTCCGCCAAAGAGCAATCGAAGCCGGTTGGTTTCGTCGGCTCGGAAATAGGTTCCCCCCGACTCGGCGGCGATCGTCCGGAGCAACGACGCTTTGATTTGTTGACCGACGCCGATGCTGATCACGCGGCTCTCACGATCCCCGAGGTTGCGTGCGACCGCAGCGGCCGGACCTGGTTTGTCGTTGCCGTCACTGAGAAGGATGACCGTCCCGCCCTGCTCACCGAGCAACTGGCCCGCACCTTGAAGCCCGCGGGCGATGTTCGTCTTTCCGCGGCTCCGGAGTCGCTTGATCTTCGTCTTGAGATCGGCCCGCCCCTCTTCGAGGGTCACGGGTTCGGCGATCAGATGGGCGTTGTTGTTGAACGCGACGATGCCGACGACGTTGCGGTCCCCAAGTTGGGACAACACGTCCAAGGCCAGCGCCTTCTGGACTCGCATCCCGCCCTCAGTACTCCCCGAGACGTCGATCGCGAGCACGATCCGGGAACGCTCCCCCGTTGACTGGCCTAACCGGACCGGCAACATCGACGCGATCGGCGAGTTCGAATACGAGCCCTGTTCGTAAGCACGCTCCCCACCGGCCACGACCAGCCCGTTGCCGTCGATAACGAAACGTTGGAGCGCACTGACATTACCAAGCGCCGGCGCCGCGACGTTCTGGATGACAACCGCGTAGTACGCCGAGAGATCGTCCGGAATGCGATCGGCGGTCGTCACATCGTAGAGTTGTCCGAGATAGGTCCGCAGTGGATACTCCCCACGGCTGACATAGAGGATCCGTGGCTGATCGACGACCCGAACGGTTCGTCGGAAGACGTTGTTCTGGAGGTATCGATCGTCAGTTCGGAGTTGGGCTGTGATTCGGTGAGTTCCCGTTGTAGAGAAATTATGTGTTACGCGTAGCGTACCGGCATCCGGCACCGGGGCGGTCGTGACCGGTTCGCCATCGACCCGGACGACGATCTGGGTACCGCCGGGCAACTCGTTGACGCCCCCAACGGTCACGAAAAACCGGGTGGTGACATCGACGCTTGTCTTGCCCGGCCCATCGATAGTGATCCAGTGTTCGGGGTCGGAGACATCGAGCCGGACCGCGTTGACCGTGGCGTTGAGCGATCGGGCGAGCTCGGTTGCCGCCGAGAGCTGCTCGCCGTCGGTTACCTGCCCGTCGGAAACGACTACCAGACTCCCGCCCGCCTCGAGATTCGCAATGACGCCGTCCCCGATCCGGGAGGTGTTGCCCTGGGCGATCACCGACCGGGAGACGGTGACCCCCTCGCGTTCGATCCCGGTTTCGAGGTCTTCGGCAACCGACTCGGTGACGGCCATGCTCGCGGACTGATCGACTAACAGCGTGACTCGGGGGTCGCCGGTCGTCGCCTGTGTCGTCACGGTATACGGGCCCGCGGCAGCAACGATCAAACAGGTCGCGATCAACAACCGGGAGCCAAACAGCCCGAGCCGGGGACGCTGTCCGGTCGTACTCGGGGCGGTACGACGAAAGATCAGAGCCCAGAGGATCACGATACCGATCGGGATGCCGAGGAGAGCAAGCGGTCGTTCGAAGCCGGCATCGCTTGCCCCGAACAATCCGCTAATCTCGGGGAGACCACCGATACCGACGAGCACGTCGGCCGCGGCGATGGTACCCTGCATCAGAGATCACCCCGGCGTCGGAGAAAGAGTAGTTCCGATAGCAATACCGCGAGCACACCGACGATCACGAAATGCGTCAGCTCTCGAGGGACTTGCTGTTGTTCGATCCGGCCTGTCACGCCCCCGATTCCCGAGCCGTCGATCCGGTCGACATCGACGGCGGATTCCTCGCGGCTCACAAGGCCGGCACCGTATCGACGCTCCCCGGCGTTGTAGAAGCCGACATGGTCGAGGAATATCGACGTGCCTTCCTGCTGACCGGCCGGTGTCTGGACGACAGTCGTTGTCGGGAACTGCAGACGAGAGCCCGTCGGCCGGTTGAGTCGGGCCACCGAGGGTCGGTCGGTGAGATAGAAGATCGCACGCTTCCAAAACACCGGATATCGGTAGTTGTACTGGAACGCGGAGGTGTTCTGGAGATAGCCATAATAGAGCAGGCGGCCACCGCGTCGCTCACCGATCGCAACGAGGGGCGTTCCGTTGGCCGTCCGGAGCAACGTCTGACCGGTCTTGAGACGACCGGTGACATGGCGGCGCGGAGTCGGAAACGCGATATCGGCCGTCAGTGGGTGCTCGCGGGGGTCAGTAAGCGCCGGCGTATCGCCCATCCCCACAGGATCGACCAACAACAGATCGCCGTAATTCAACCGCCGAAGTTCCCCGCGTGGTTGAGCCTGGATGACTACCCCACCGCCACGAGCAAGTGTCTCCCGAGCGACCCGGATGGTCCCCGAAAGCAGTCGGTCGGGACGAACCCCGCTGAAGACCACGACATCGTACTGCCCGGAGATCGAGGCAGGTGGTGATTTGACCGTCAACTCGACCTGATCGATCACCGACAACGCGGTTTCGAGGTTCCGGTTGCGGTCGTTCGAAACGACTAATACCCGGACGGTAGGCTGTTGTGGGGCTGCGATCGGAAGGCGGTCGTCCATGCCAAAGGAGTCACCGGGAGCGAGTCGGACCACCCCGCCCCCACCCGGAATAGTAAACCGGTGGGTGGCGATATCGCCAGGCTGAAGCGAGATGCGTGTGGCCTGATCGCCGAGTGTAAGTTGCCGCGAGACGGTGTCTGTCCCGAAATTCTGCACCCGAACGTCGACGGCGCCACTCGAAAGGGAATACCCAACGATCCCGACGTTGTCGCCGCCCCCGCCAGCGAACTGTTTGAGGCTCACGTCATACCCGCGAGCGCGAGCCGATCGAACGGCCGTCTGCCAATCGCTGTCATCCGCGAAGTCACTCAATACGACGATTCGTGCGTCCTCGCCAGCGATCGCCGTCGCGCGGGCGATCGCAGTATTGAGGTTCCCCTCGGTGCCCGTGACCTGCAGCTGATCAAGCTGCCGAGTCGCCGCCACCTTGGGGGCCCGACGAAGTCGGATCCGAACCGGATCCGCCGAGACGATCAGGGAGGTTCGGCTGGTGACCGTTCCCTTTGCGGCTTCGATCGCCCGACTGAACCGGGAGGTGCCGCCAGCCGTCGTGGCCATGCTCGCACTGCCGTCGACGACAAGAACCGTTTCCTCGACGGTTGTTTCAGCCGACACCATTACGTACGGGGCAGCCAGCGCAAGCGCCAGCAGAATCAAGACCAGCAGCTGGATGACCAACAGCAGTTCGCGTTGGAGACGACGGAAGATCGGCGAAGTCCGGTTGCGTTCGGTCGCCTGATCGAGAAACCGAAGCGTCGGGATCTCGACCGTGTTGGGGTCGGGTTTCAGCAGATACAACGCCAGCAACGGGAGTATCGAGCCTAACGCAAGGAGTCCAAGCGGGGACAGGAAGATATCGGACAGGGCCATGGCCGGAAATCCGTGGCTGATAGACACACTTCAGTGACGGGAGGATTAAGCGCTTTGCGGAGCGGCCGGTGTCGCCGGAACGGATCGATAGCCGTTTCGTCGATGATATGCGAATCGATCGAGATTGGCGATCGGGACGACCAACGACCGGAAGGGGATGTAGGGGGACATGGCGGATCACGACACGAACCCGAACCGACCAACGGGGCTGCCGGCGGATAACCGGGAATGGAGGGCAGTCGGTTGGATATCGAGAGTCGTCATCACCTCACCCATGCGATCTAAAACGTGTTTCGAAACCGGGCGCATGCACTGTGGCGACCGGCAGGACCGGCCTCCCGTCACTGACGGTCAACGCCCGTGATCGCAAAACAGGCCCCGCCGGCGTCGCTTTCACCGACTGAAACCGACCATCCGTGGGCTTTCGCGATCTCCTCGACGATCGCGAGCCCAAACCCGTTGCCGTGGTCAGCCGTCGAGAAACCCGAATCGAAAACCCGATCGCGCTGCCGATCGGGGATTCCGGTCCCGCTATCGGCAATGTAAAACCCATCAGGATCAGTGAGCATCCCAGCCTCGACGGTGACATCGGAGCCGCCGTGTTCGATCGCGTTCCGAAAGAGATTCTCGAGGAGCTGGATCAGCCGGCTCCGATCGGCCGCGATCGAGCCATCGACGTCGACCGATAACGTGGCATCGCCGGTTTCGACGGTTGTCCAGGCGGTTTTGATCGTCGTTTCGAGGTCGACGGGTTCAGGGGCTTTGACCGATTCCCCCTGGCGGGCGAGCGCGAGAACGTTTTCGATGAGTTGGTCCATCCGATCTAAGGCGGTACGGATCTTATCGAGTCGCTCATCGTCGATGTCGTCGGCGAGCAACTCCGCGTTGCCGGTGGCCACGTTCAGCGGGTTGCGAAGATCGTGGCTGACGACATTTGCGAACTCCTCGAGGCGTTCGTTTTGCCGTTGGAGTTCCCGTTCCCGATCCCGGAGTTCGGCCTCCCGGTCCGCGCGAGTCAGGGCGGCTTCGACGTTGGCCGCCAAGATGCTCGCAATGTCGATATCGCTCCGGTCGAACGCATCCGGTGTCATCGATCCGATCGCGAGCACCCCGTACTCGTCGAGCGGGATCGCACAGAGACTCCGGAGGGTCGCGGGGTGGTCGTCATCGTCGGCCACCGGAAGCGTGACATCCTCGACGTGGGTGTCCTCAACGATCTGTACCTCGTTTGCGTCGAAGGCGGCCCCGATCGGCCGGTCTTCGGGGTCGATGGTCACCGGATCCCCCAACGAAAGGTCGGTAGCCATCGCCGTCGCCCGGGGCTGTAGCTGTGTCGTTTCGGAATCCCAGTCATAAATCACCGCGTATGGCATATCGAGCACGGACTCGGCAGTTCTGACGCCGATCTTGGCGATGCGATCGACGGTTTCGGCCCCCATGAGCTCCCGGCTGACGTCGTGTAAGGCGGTGATGGCCTGTTCGCGCTCCTTGCGCTCGGAGATGTCAGTGATGAATCCCTCAAGGGCAACGACCTCGTTATCCTCATCAAAAACGCCACGCCCCTGCTCCCACACCCACTTTGTTTCGCCGTTACGGGTTTCGATCTCGTAGGTGACCTCGAAGGGCACTCGTTCGTCGAGGGCGGCTTGAACGGCCTCCCATAGGAGTTCCCGATGGTCGGGTTTGATAATATCGGTACCCCAGAGGACCTCGCCTTCCATTAGTTCCTCCGGTTCGTACCCCGTGAGCTCGAAACACCCCTCGCTGACGAACTCCATCGGCCAGGTTCGTTCGTTCCGGCTCCGATAGACCATGCCCGGCAGGTTACTGATCAGTGTCGTGAGCTGGCGTTCCCGTTCCTCCAGTGCTTTTTGGGCATTCTGCTCGGCGACGGCCCGACGAATCCGGTTGGCGAGGACGGTGTACTGTTCTTCGATGGCGTCCTTCTGGAGGTAATCCGTCACGCCCGCCGAAATCGCGTCGCTGGCGATCATTTCCGAGCCGTTGTCGGTAAATAAGATAAACGGAAGCTCGGGCCGCTGATCCCGAACCGTCCGTAACAGCGCTAACCCATCGGTATCGTCGAGATGGTAATCCGAAACGATACAGTCGATCGGATCGGTATCGAGACGCGAGAGGGCCTGTTCGGCATTGCTGGCGGTCGTCACTGTCAGGCGGTCGTCGGCTGTCTCGAGGGCGCTGGCGATCCGCTCGAGGGTAGTCGGATCGTTGTTGACATAGAGGACGTCGTAACGATCACCCCCACGCTCCGCTCGAACCTCCTCGCCAACCCCCATGTGTGTAGCTACCGGTTCACAAGCGATCAGCAAAAATGACCCGGTCGATGTCAACCGGCTTACCAGCCCGAGAGCAGGTCCGACAGAACCGAATGACGACCGGATGATACCCTAAAGGACGAATACATCAGGAGATTGGTTTGATGGCTTGGAATCGTTCGAATGGCGTTATCGACTAGCGGCGTTCGAGTCCGATCGGGATGGGAGATTGGCGCCGGCTATGGGGTCTGGATCGGCGCGTCGGTGATTTCACACATGATCGCATCGAATCGGTCGAGGGTCGGGGCCGTTTTGCCACAGCGACGACACAGAAGCGCCTGGCCATCCGGTCGATCGATATGCAACAACTCGTGGTGGTTGCGGTACACCGGCACCGATGAGCTGTCCGAGGCGGGTACCATGGCTGACACTCGTCAGACATCGTCCTAAGCCGTTGCTATGAATCCTATAGAGGGAACAATACCGGACAATACCGATGGTGAGTCGTTAGGCGACGTTCGTCGGTGACTCTCCATCGATGCTGCCATCCTCCGGGAGTTGGTGGGCCACGCTCTCCTCAACCGTCTCGGCGAGGCCGTCCCGAAGCAACAACACGGCGATCCGATGTTTCTCCTTGCGCTCTTGGACCCCAAGCGGCGAAACGGCCCGGTCGTCGTACTGCTCGAAGGCGTGATCGGGAACGAGTTCTTCGTCCTCTAGGTATCGACGGAGTTCCGCCAGCAATCCGTGCAGATGCAACAACTCCCGTTTTTTCATGTCAACGGATGTACGTGCTGGAGGCAAAAGGGTGTAACGGCGAAACGATCATGATCATTCGAGAGAAAGTCATAAATCGTCCATATTCGATCCGCAGTGATGGAAAAAACGGTGCAATCGAACCGAAGTCGCCGTGACTGACCGGTCGATCATGCGGACCGATCGCATGCGATACCGTCGGCTGCATGAGTTTCTATCACACGGTGAAAAGACGAAATCAACACAGCTAAACGCCGTTCGCCCCTATAAACCGTAATGAGTACGGAAACGCAATCCGCTGGCGGTTCGAATCGGGTCCTGATCGATCACCGGTCGCTCCGAACGACGCTTCGTGAGTTGCTGATCATCGGTGTTGCGATCGGCTGGATCGGGTTTTGGAGCATGCTCGCGCTCGCACATCTACAACGGAACGCGATAATCCCGGGCCTGGTCACCGGTGTCGGCCTGACTCTTCCGGTGGCGCTGTCGGTTCTCTATCGGGTCGGGAAACGCCGATACCGCCGCTGATCCGGCGATAACTGACCGATAAACCGTTTTATCGCCATCGCGCGTCGCGGGGTTCTATCGATGACCGGTCGGTGCCGGCACAATGACGACGCCGAAAGAGGCAGCAAGCCAATACTGATGGCCCGGCGACCCCGACCTATTGCCAGATATGGAGATTATTGATCGATTCGATCAGGAGTGGTTTACCGTCGGCCGTATCGATGAGACGACCTATGCGCTCAGCGAGTGGGGCCATTACGAGGAGGTCCACTCGTTTCTCCTGATCGGCGACGAGCGGGCGATAGTCCTCGATACGGGGCTCGGAATCGGGGACTTCAGCCGGATCGTCCGGGCGTTGACCGACAAGCCAATCGAAGTCGTGACGTCTCACGTCCACTGGGACCATATCGGTGCCCACCACGAGTTCAAGGAAATCGCCGTCCACGAACGGGAGGTCGACTGGCTGACCGATGGGATGCCGGATCTCACCCACGAGGAGGTGCGGGTCAACCTCACCCAGGATCTTAGCCAACCGCTCCCGGCGGACTTCGATCCGGCTGGATACGAAGTGTTTACCGGGGAACCAACCCGTGTGCTGACCGACGAGGAAACGATCGATCTGGGCGATCGCCGGCTGACCGTTTTGCACACACCTGGTCACACCCCGGGGCACATCTGCTTACATGAACCCGACCGTGGGTATCTCTTCACCGCGGATCTGATCTATCGTGGGCCGCTCTATCTGTTCTTGCCGACTTCGGACCCGGCCGCGTTCGCATCGTCGGTTCGGCGGCTGACCGCCCTGGAGAACGTCGATGTGGTGTTGCCGAGCCACAACGAATTTCCGGCCGAACCGGCCTTGCTCAATCAGGTCGAGACGGCGATCGAGGACCTCGAATCACGGAACGAACTGACTAGGGGCAACGGGGAGTACGAGTACGACGAGTTTAGCATCCGGCTATGACCCCCGGTGGACATGCCGACCATGAGTGACCACGGGCGTTTATTTCCCCGTACGTGCTGAGAGCGACATGGTCATCGACCTCACGCTGCCGTTGAACGATCGGACGCTGTTGATCCCGGAACCAGGATCGGGCGGGTCCGCGTATCCGACCGACAGTTTTCAGTCGACCCCGCTGAAGACCCTCGCCGACAACGGTGTCCGGATCTCGAACTTCTCCCAACACACCCACACCGGCACCCATACCGATGCACCGGCACATTTCATCGACGACGGACGCACGATCGAGGAGGTGCCCCTCGACCGATTGACCGGGGAGGCAACCGTCATCGACCTTCGGGCCTATCGTGGGGAGCTCATCACGCCGGCGATCCTCGAAACGGAAGCCCAGTCACTGACGGCCGGCGATCGCGCCGTATTCGTCACCGGCGACGTCGACACGCACTTCCATCAAGTCAAGGACCCAGATCTCGTCACTCTGTTCGAGGAGGCCTCGGCGTTTTCGGTCGAAGCCGCCGAATGGATCGCCGATCGCGAACCGGCGATGATCGCCAACGACTTCGTCACTGAAGCAAGCGACTTGGCGATCGACAAACCGTACCATCCCGAGCGGCCGGGTCACAAAGCAATCCTGGGCGCGGACATCCCGATCGTCGAATATCTCTGTAACGTCGATCGGATCGCCGACGCCGGGACGATCGAGCTATCGTGTCTCCCGCTACCGTTGAGTGGGCTAGAAGCCGCCCCAACCCGGGCGATCGCGACACGCTGAGCCACCGGCCGACAGCGACAAGAGGTGTGTCGACCACCGTTGCAACCACAAATCACGTCGGGATCGCCACCAAAGAGGGGCTATGGTCGACATCGACACGACTGACGGCGATCGATACATGCGCCGAGCGATCGACCTCGCCCGGGAAGCTGGCGAACGGGGCGACGGTCCGTATGGGTCGGTACTCGTACACGACGGCGAAATCATCATGGAGGAGGGAAATCGCACGCAAAGTGACGACGACCTCGCGTTACATCCCGAACTCACGCTGGCCCGGCGGGCGGGCCAGGAACTGACACCGGCCCAACGAGCGGAAACAGTGATGTACACCAGTACGGAACCGTGTGCGATGTGTGCCGGCGGGATCAGTATCGCCGGCCTCGGTGGCGTAGTCTATAGCGTCTCGGGTGAACAGACCGCGGATCTGTACGGCGGTAGCCCCGGCATTCCCTGTGGCGAAGTCTTCGACCGGCGTGGCGTCGATATCGCGGTCAAAGGCGGTGTACTTGAGGAGGAGGGACTGAGCCTCCATCACGACTTTCGCTGATCGACCCGGGCGACCGTTCATCCATCGGTGTGGGGATCGCGGGGATAGGACTGGCTCGCGCCGGTGGAGTTGCGGGCGATGAGTTCAACGGTCGGTACCGGATCGCCATCGTAGTGCTCGGTCGTCTCCTCGTAATGGAGGATCGTCAGATCGAGACACCCTCGAAGCAACTCGTTGGCGCCGAACCGGTATCGGTCACTGCTCGGACCGTGGCTAACGGGATCGGTGGTTCGGAGGTGATGTTGATAGAAGAGATATCCACCGGGTCGAAGCGCCGTCTTGATATCGGTGAGCCGATCGACGGCCCGGTAGAAGCTGATCGTGATCACGTCGTATGTCGCCGGCGGATAGATGAACTCGGTAGCATCGGCCTGGATCCACTCAACGTCGACGCCCCGATTCCGGGCATTCTGGGCGGCAAGCCGGAGTCCCTCGCGTGATTGGTCGATCGCATCGACGGCATACCCATGTTCGGCCAACAAAAGCGCGTTCCGACCGGGCCCGGTCGCGATATCGAGCGCCCGACCGTCCGGAAATGCATCGATGTACGCCCGAAGGACCGGCGAGGGATCGGGGTCGTTCGGATAGCTACCCTCTCGGAATCGTTCGTCCCACGTCGTCATTGTCATCGATCACACACCAATTGGGTGACCCCCATACTCAAACTATCCGGGATCCGACCGACCCTACAACAGCGGTGGCTCCGCGGTGTGTCGCCGTAACGGTCATTTCCCGACGCGGGGAACGTACCAGCAAGACCATGTCATCGGGATCCGGCGCCGATCGCGACGAGTATCGATCCCTGCTGGAACACCTTCATAGCGCACTGCAGGCGACCGAAGAGCTTCCGATTGAACCTTCGGCAAATCGGTGGCTTGGCGAAGCCCAGGCGGTCGTCGCCGATCTCGTGACCGATGTCCCTGAGGTCGAGGTACTCGCCGAGCGACTCGACCACGTCGACCGGTTGCTCGGAGAGATCGATGACACCGGCCATCCGACGGCCGAGGATCAGCTCGAAGAGGCGATCGAAACGGTCGCAAAGCTCCACGATCGATTGCCGTAACTGCTATCGAGCCAGCGCCTGTGGCCGGATATTTCGGAGAACCAAACATTTGTTTGGATATTCACGGATCGCGTGGAGCTTATGCGGAAACGGCTGAAAACTGATAGACATGGAGATACGGGAGGCGATGCCCGAAGACGGGGACGCCGTCCGACAGGTGGCCCAAAGCGCCATGGAAGCGGCATATCCGCTGAGCCCGTCGGCGATCGATGGGGTCGTGACGTCGGTCTACGGACCGGAATCGATCGCCCGAAAATCAAACGACGAGAGCGTCATTATGCTCGTTGCCGAGGACGACGGGGAGACGATCGGGCTCATCGAAGGCGTCACCGTCGACGGGAACGGCGATATCCGCTGGTTGCACGTCGATCCGATGCGACGCGGGGAAGGCGTCGCCAGGGCGCTGCATGATGCCATCACCGAGCGGCTCTACGAGCGTGACGTCAACACCATCCGGGCACGGGTGCTCGCCGAGAGCACGACCGGTAACGCCTTCTTCGAACGCCTTGGCTACACGAAGGTCGGTCAGAGTCGGATCGAGATCGATAACACCGACCACATCGAGAACGTCTATGTCGACGAAATCAGGGAGGACTTCGAGGCCATAACCGGCCCGGAGGGCCAGGAACTGTTCGTCGATCACGACGACGCCGATCGGGGATCGAAGGGACTCTTTCTGGCGTTATACGCCGATACCGAGCGGGAACGGCGCTACGGCTACTACTGTGAGAACTGTCGTTCGCCGGTGACCGTGATGGATCCGATGGGTGGCCTCGAGTGTAGGGAGTGTGGCAACGCCGCGAAACCGAGCCGCTGGGACGCCGCGTATATCTGAACGGGCCCACCGGCCGGGATGGGATAACCCGATCACATCGGGAGCGTCAGTCACTGCTTGGACCTTGGCCGTGGTGCCAGCCCGAATCGACGACGTTTATCAAGCGGGTGTGCAAGCGGGGGTATGGCCAACGACCGATGGCTCTACGCGCTCGCGCTGTCATCGGTCGCCTCCGGCATCGCTGGATTGCTCGTGCCACTCTATTTGGTCCGAATCGGGGCCGGTGCCGCCGCACTGGGGATTGCGGCGGCGCTCTCCTCGCTCGTCGGGGCTCCCGGGGCGATTCTCGCCGGCAGCTACGCCGATCGAACCGGGCGACGACGGGTGATCGTCGTTGTTGGATTGGTCGTGAGCGTGGCTGCGATCGGGCTGATACCGTTGCTCCGATCGATCACGGCCGTGATCGCCGTGAACGCCGTGCTCTGGATCGCCCTCGCCGCCGTCGGCCCGATCGTCACGATGTTGATCGTCCACGACCAGCCGGAGGATCGCTGGTCCGATCGGATCGCGCGACTCAACAAGTATCAGGGGTATGGCGCGACCGCCGGCCTGGTGATCGGCACGATCTGGACCGGGACCATCGCGTTGACGGTCGGCCCCGCTGTTGCCCAACAATCCCTGTTTGTCCTGGCGGCACTGATGGGGGTCGCCAGCATCGTGCTGGCGATCCGGTATCTGCCCCCCGAGGCTCGGTTGGCCGTCGGTGCCGGTCGCTCCGGCCGGATCGCGACGATCCTGTTTCGGACGAACCGGCGGGTCCGGGACGCGACGTTTGCGTTCGGGGGAAACCGCTTTTTCTGGGCGCTGCGATCGTTGCCCGGTGATCGGGTCCGTCGGCTTCGCGAAAGCGTCCCGACCGTGCTGTGGACGTATTTCCTCGCGGCGTTTCTGTTCTTTACCGGCTTTGCCGTGTTCTGGGCGCCGTTGCCGCTGTATCTGACCGATCTGGGATTGGTATCGGGATCGATCTTTGCGTTATATCTCGTGAACAACATCGCGTCGACCGTCCTCTATGCCGGTGCGGGGCGGGCGAGCGGTCGGTACGACATCCGCTACGTTCAGGGGAGCGCTCTCGGACTCAGAGCGGGGGCTTTCGTTGCCGTCGGGGTGTTCGGAATGATCGGCATCGGGACCATCCTCGAGGGGCAGCTGGGGGTATTGCTCGTGATCGGTGCCATACTGGCGATCGTCGGGGCGACCTGGGCCTTTATCGCCGTCACGGGTGTCTCGATCGTCTCCCGGTTTGCACCACAGGCGACCCGAGGGGGCGTGCTCGGGCTCTATGCGGCCCTTTCGGCGGTTGCCGGGAGCCTGGGGAGCCTCGCGGGCGGCTGGCTCGGGACGATCTCCTTTCCGTTGACCTTCGGGGTGGCAGCCACACTCGTCGTCAGTGGCGGCGGGCTCGTCCTCGTCACGAAACGGCTGGCCACAGAACGGCATCCCTCACCGGATCCGGACGGACAGACAGCGGCGATCCACCAGGAGTCCTAATCACGAGAACGGATCACGTGTAGGCTGCAAACTCCGTACCAAAGAGGGCATAGTAACCCGTCCCGACCAAGCCGATCGCCGTCGCGAGCATAAACGACAGCGTCGGGTTGACGGCGTAAATAGCACCGCCGATCGCCGTACTGGGAATGCCAAGCGTGTTTCGAACCAGATAATAGGAACCAGTGACGCGGCCACCGGCGTTTTCCTCAGCGGGACCGACGATCATCGCCTTATGCGCCGGCAGGCCGGCAAAGCGAAGCCCCGAGTAGGCGAACAAGGCCACCAGCACCCACTGATTCGACGGGGCGGTGATCAGCAGGGCCGGAAACGTCGCATACACGACGAAACCACCGGTAATGACCGTCTTGAGGCCGATGCGTTCGGCGAGGCGCGAAACCGGCAGCATCGACACCAACGCAATCGCCATTTCGACGCCAAGGAGGACGCCAAAGAAGGCGTCCGGGCTGAGCTGGACGCCAAAGCCCGAAAATCCTGTCCCCAGAAACTCTGTCACTACGATCACGAAAAACACGTAGGCCATGCCGTTGGCAAATCGAATGAGGATATCGGCAACCAACAACGGCCGCAGTTCGGCGGGAAGGTTGCGAAGGTCAGCGACGATCTGTGCGACGCCTTCAAACTGTTTGCCAAAGGTATCCCCGCTGGGATCGTACAGGACGTGCTGTAGGGCGGTCCCGAAGACGGCAAAAACAAACGCGAGGCCGAGCACCCACTGAAACCCGATAGTGAACTCCGCCGCGGCCGCGATCAGGCCGGCGGCCGCCAGGGGACCGACCAGAAACCCGATCCGGCGAAACGTCTCGGTACTGGCAAACCCCGCGGCCAGCTCGGCATTCGGAACACTCTGTTTGACGACGGCGAAGGTGGCCCCAAGGCCGAACGATTTCCACGCCTGTGTGAGCACCAGCCCGACGAAGATCCAACTCCAGGACGGCAACGTAATAAACCCGAAGTCGAGCGTCCCCACTCGCGGCGCAATGAGCCAGACGAGAAATCCGAACGCCGACAGCAACCCAAAGGCAGTCAACGATCGTCGAGAGCCAAGCCGGTCGGAGATGGCCCCGCCCGGATAGGGATAAACGGCGCTGATGAGTTTGCCGAGACTCCCGTAGAGGCCGATAATCCCGGCACCGGCCCCCAGAATACTCATGTAGCGGGGAATATAGCGGCTGGTCATCTGAAACCCCAAACTGAACGCAAACATCGCGATCGAGAGGACCAACACGTCCCGCTCCATCGTCAATAGCCGGCGAAACGGTGAGAAAGGATCGACGGTCCGTTCGTCGCTGGCCATCCTACTCGTAGGGTTCCCAAAGTGGGGAGTTAACTATTCCCCATCCGACAGAAATCGTGAGACGAATCGGGGAATCGTCATACGAGTTATTCCCCGATCCGATATCAAACCCATTTGGCCAGGACCGTCGACAGACCGTCAGAACTGATACCGGCGATCGTCATCGGGGGCGCCGAACTGGCCCTCACCGGTCATCTCGTCGTAAGTCATTCCCGTGAGATATTCATCGTAAGTGATGTCGTATTCGGTCCGAAGGTGGAAATCGAGCTTGCCGGTATCGACGGTCGTCTGAAAGAGCAGATGGACGGCTCGTTGGATTAGCTCCTCGGGATCCTCGCCGAGCACCGTCGCCAGCATCGCGAGTTCGTGTTTCGTCTCCCGGTCGAGTGGCGTCTCCAGCTCGTCATCGAGGTCACCATACGCCGTCTCGACGGCCGCGTTGAGATCATCGAGGCTCATGCTTGCCCGGGGTAGCTTCCGGCCGGGGATGAGCCCTTCGTCTCGATACAGAGCCTGCCTGGTCGAACCGGCACGTGTAAGGTCCGAAGCCACAAACCGGCAGGCGATGGCCGACTCCGGTGGCGAGGAGACCGACACCGTGCCCACGGACGATATCGAGAAGCTTCGCCAGTCACTGATCGAGTGGTACGAAGCCGATCATCGATCCTATCCGTGGCGTGAGACCACCGAGCCCTATCCGATCCTCGTCTCCGAGGTGATGAGCCAACAGACCCAACTCGACCGCGTGATCGAACCGTGGGAGGCGTTTCTGGATCGATGGCCGACCGTGTCGGCCCTGGCTGAAACCGAGCAATCGGCCGTCGTGGGCTTCTGGACGGACCATCGGTTGGGGTACAACAACCGGGCACGATACCTCCACGAGAGCGCTCAACTGATCGTCAAGGAATACGACGGCGAGTTTCCACGGACGCCCGAGGAACTACAGGAATTGCCGGGCGTCGGGCCGTATACCGCCAACGCCGTCGCCAGTTTCGCCTTCAACAACGGTGATGCCGTCGTCGACACCAACGTCAAGCGGGTGCTCTATCGGGCCTTCGACGTCGAGGATGAGGATGACGAATTCGAGCGGACGGCAACGGCGCTGATGCCCGCTGGGGAATCCCGGATCTGGAACAACGCGATCATGGAACTCGGGGGCGTTGCCTGTGCGAAAACCCCCCAATGTGACGGCGCCGGGTGTCCGTGGCGCCACTGGTGTCAGGCCTACCGGACGGGTGATTTCACTGCCCCCGATGTGCCGTCCCAACCGTCGTTCGAGGGCAGCCGCCGGCAGTTCCGCGGCCGGATCGTCCGAACGTTGCGGGAAGCCGGCGAACTCGAACTCGACGCATTGGGGCCGCGCATCCGCGTCGATTACACGCCCGATGGTGACCACGGCCGTGAATGGTTGCTGGACTTGCTCTCGGATCTGGCCGACGACGAACTGATCGAAATCGACGATCGCGACGGCAGAACCGTCGCCCGCCTTCGAGAATAATCGATATCACGCACCACCGAGGCGTCTGTTCGGGAAACATCCTGGCTACTATATTGCCGGCTCCCGGGGCATCTGACATGGCACGTGCCGATACCCCTCATGTCGTCGCGATCTGTGGCAGCCTCCGGGACGCCAGCCATACGCGGGTGGCCCTCAACCGGGCGCTCGCGGCCGCAGCGGACGCGGGGGCCACGACCGAGCTGATCGACCTCCGCGAACTCGACCTGCCGGTCTATGACGCCGACAACGGCGAGGCCGCCGATGCCCCCGAGTTGACCCAACGGGTTCGGGACGGGGACGTCATCCTGCTTGGCACACCGATGTATCACGGATCGTACTCCTCGCCGTTGAAGACGGCACTCGATTACTGTGGGTTCGACGAGTTCGAACAGAAAACCGTCGGTCTGTTGGGGGTCGCCGGCGGCAGCTTCCCGATCACGGCCCTCGATCACCTCCGCTCGGTCTGTCGGGCCCTCGATGCGTGGGTATTACCGTATCAGGCCGCTGTCCCGAACGCGTCCAACCGGATCGAGGACGGAGCGTTCGTCGATGACTCGATCGAAGAGCGGGTCGCGACGCTTGGCCGCCGGGCCGTCCAGTTCGCCCGAATCGAACCGGATCCCTCCTCGTTCGAAAGCGATCAGAACGTCGGCGCCGGCGGCTGAGTTCGCTATGGAACCATCCAGGATAGTCACCACTACCGGGGATTTCGACCAATGACTCCAAAGCGGGGAGCAATCGATGACCCAGTGGCTTGAGAACCCAACGGGGGGCCGGGATCGTGGCCTGCGCGGGCTCGGGCGGGCATGGGTCGAGGTGTTGGTCCGTCCCGGGCGGTTCTTCCGTTCCGGGGTGGCACCGGGCGATCAGGCTCCGGGGCTGACCTTCGCGATGGCGGTTGTGCTCATCGAGGAGACGATCCGGCTCGCGTTGGTTCCGGATGCAGTCCCTAACTCGCTCGGGTCATCACCCCTGGCCGCGGTGATCGTCATCGGGATCGCCGTCATGCTAGTCACCCCGGCAGCATTACATCTCGTCGCCGCGATCCAGACGTTGCTGTTGATCCCGACGGCCTCGGACCGAGGTGGGACCAGCGAAACCGTCCAAGTGTTCGCCTACGCCACGGCCCCGTGTGTGCTGGCTGGCATCCCTGAGCCGTGGCTTCGAGTCGGCTGTACGGCGTATGGAACAGTCCTGTTGTTCATCGGGCTGCATGAACGCCACAGCATCACCGTTACCCGGGCCGCGGTGGTCGGCACCATCCCGGCGGCGATCGCCTTCGGCTACGGTTTTCGGGGGTTCAACGCGATCGCGACCCTGCTGGCCCGATGGTACATTATTTGACACCGGCTCTCCAACCCGCCGATATGCTCGCACTGTCGCTGAGTGATTTCATGGTCGAACTCAAGGACGGATCGATCAAGAACGTCGGCCCGGCGAACAAGACCGCCAGCGCGAAGCTCTTTGACGTCACCGACGCCGAAGCGCGTGAGTTCGGCGACAAACGCGTCAAGCTCGTCTTCGAGGACGAGGATGACAACGAGGTTCAAGTCGCACTCTTCCCGGAGGACGTGCGGGCGATCGTCGACGATGTAGAACGGTTGGAAGACGACAGTCCAGTGTTCGAGTGATCCTCACCCGAAGGCCGAACGGTCCTCGGTTTCGGTGAGGTGTTGTTCGCCCCACTGGGCCATCGACGTGATGATCGGCTCCATGGAGGCACCGCGTTCGGTCAGGGAGTACTGGACGCGAAACGGCTTCTCGCTGACGATGGTCCGGTCGACCAGAGTCTTCTCCTCTAAGTCCTCCAAACTGTCCGAAAGGACCTTACTCGAGATACCGTCGACCTCCGATTTGAGATCGTTGAAACCGAGGGGACCGTTTTGGAGCAGTCGATGGATGATCACCGGGTGCCATTTCTTGCCGATCAGCGTCGCCGTCGTCGTGATCGGACACCAATCCTCGCCGGCACACCAGACCGGAAGCGGATCCTCCGCGGGCGCGTCGCTCATAGATAGTGGTAGTCCATCGAGCGTAATAAAGTCACCTCGAACAAGTGAATAACTAGTGGTAACGTCTATAGACCGCGCCGAAGGCTCTAGCCGGAAATGACCGTCATCGCTACCAGGGAGACGGTGGGTCGCCTGGTCTGTGACACCTTCCCAGAAGCGACAGATCCGGCAGATCGCATCATGACGCTCGAGTCACCGGGATCGCCCCTGTTTGATCATCGCATTGAACCGTCGAGTCCTCAGCGAACAGGAAATCACTGACAATCGTGATTCGACAACCGTTTTAGGTCGGACCCATTGGTTACCACCAAATGGGTTCGTGTATCATTTGTGGGAAAGACGTTGATGGACATATCTGCGAGAGTCACGAGCAGGACGTCTATTTCATCTTCGAAGGTAACTCGCCCGACCAGTTGACGCCGGACCGGTTCTACCAGGGAACGGTCGACGGCTATGCCGATTTCGGCGTGTTCGTCAACATCGGTGACAGCGTCACCGGTTTGTTGCATCGGAGTGAACTAGACCGCCGGCTCGAAAGCCTCGATTGGGAAGCTGGCGACGAGGTCTTCGTGCGGGTCAAATCCGTCCGGGACAACGGCAACGTTGATCTCGGATGGTCGATCCGTCAGGAAACCAGGGCGTTCCGTGGTGGTCTCGTCGATACCCCGAGTGGCAACGAATTGTTGGACGACGAAGCGACGACTTCGACGGAAACCGGGGAGGATGAACCGGCCGACGCCACCCCCGAACCGAGCGTCGACAACGATACAGCCACGCCGACGCCATCGCCGGCGGAATCCCCGGTCGGGGAGTCGGACACGGAATCGTCACAGGGGAGCAGTGGCGCCGAACAGTTCCCGGAGGCCGACCGCCAGCCAACACCGGAAGCGGCGTCGGAATCCCGCTCGGATACCGAGCCGGAACCGGAACCGGAGTCGGAGCCCGAACCGGAGACGACGACCACGGAGACACCTGCGGAACCGGCTGCGACCCCGGGTGGCAGCATCGAGGCGACGACGGATACCACTCCGTCAACGACCCGTTCCCACAGTGGGGATGGCGGCGGCGCGGCCGTCGCCGAACCGGAACCGTCGTTGGATTCGGTCGAGCGGGTGACCATCGACTCGCTGACCGATCGCGTTGGCGATCAGATCCGAATCGAGGGCCAAGTCATCGACATCCGCCAGACCAGTGGGCCGACCGTCTTCGAGATCAGAGACGAGTCGGGCACCGTCGAATGTGCGGCGTTCAAATCCGCCGGCGTGCGGGCCTATCCCGAGGTCGAGGTCGGCGACGCCGTCGGCCTGCTGGGAGAGGTCGAGAAACGACGCGGAAACCTCCAGATCGAAACCGAACAACTCGAAGTACTCGACGAGGAGGCAACCCAAGCCGTCGAACAGCGACACAAGGAAGCACTGGCCGACCGGGCTCGCCCATCGGCCGTCGAGCTCCTCGGCGATCACCCCGGAACCGCAGCCGTCGAGGAACCGATCGTCGAAGCCGCCACCCTGTTGCGGGCGGCCGTGATCGAATCCCGTCCGATCGTCGTCCGTCACAGCGCCACGACCGACGGCTACGTCGCCGGCGCCGCCCTCGAACGGGCGATCCTGCCGCTGATCCGCGAGGAACACGAGGCCAGCGATGCCGAGTATCACTACTTCAACCGCCGCCCCCTCGAAGGGCGTATCTACGACATGGGCGACGCAACCCACGACACGACCTCGATGTTGCGGGCGGCCGAACGCCATAACGAGGCGACGCCGCTGTTCGTCTTCGTCAACGCCGGCGCGACCGAGGAATCACGCGACGGCTTCGATCTTCTCGACGTGTACGGCGCCGATCGGATCGTCGTCGAGAGCGACTATCCCGACGAGTCGATGGCCGATACCGCCAACGTCTTCGTCTCGCCGTTTCTCGCCGGCGAAAGCGAGGCCGCCGAGACGGTCTCGACGAGCGCGCTGTCGGCAAACATCGCCGCCCACGTCAACCCGGCGGTCCGGGACGACCTCCGTCACCTCCCGGCGATCAGTTACTGGAACGAAACCCCGGATACCTACGCGACGTTGGCGCACGATGCCGGCTACGACCCCGACGAGATCGAAGCCCTCCGGAAGGCCCTCGCGATCGACGCCTTCTATCAATCCTACGAGGACAAGCGGGAACTGATCGAGGACATCCTCTTTGGCGACAACCCCGACGTCGCCAAGTACGCCAGCGAGCAGTTCCAGGAACGCGTCGACCGGGAACTACGGACGGCCGCCTCCCATATCGAGACACACGCGGCCAACGGCGTCACCATCGGTATGCTGGATACCGAACAGTTCACCCACCAGTACGAGTTCCCGCCGACGCCGGTGTTGGCGGCCGCGCTCTTCGATCACGTCGATGACGTCGACGCGATCGTCTGTATCGACGCCGACGAACTGGTCGTCCAGAGCAACCGCCCGGTCGATATGCGCACGGTCGGTGACCGGATCGCCGCCGAGGTTCCAGACGCCGGGGTCGAGACCCGCGGTGGCCGCGACGGCGCCGTCCTGTTCCTCCAAGGTGGCCGCGATGCCGTCGTCGAGGCGGCCATCGACGCCGTGACGAACACCATCGAATAACCGTTCACCAACCCGACAGCCTTATTCGGCTTTCCCGACCATGATGCACCGATGAGTACCGGCGCGGATCTCGACAGTACCGAGGACGCCTTCGAGCAGGTCTGTGCGGAGCTGATCGACCGGATCCTCGCCGGCGAGATCGAGGCCGACGAGGTCGAGTCGGCCAAACTCGACGTCTGTGGCGAGTACTCGGCGGGGAAAGTCCCCAAGAACACCGAGATTCTCGATCGTGCCCCGGAAGGCCGTCGGGAGGAACTCGAGTCGGTGCTCCAGCGCAAACCCGTCCGGACCGCCTCGGGCGTCTCACCGGTGGCGATCATGACCTCGCCACACATGTGTCCCCACGGGAAGTGTCTCTACTGTCCCGGCGGGCCGGCAAGCGAGTTCTCCTCCTCCCAGAGTTACACCGGTCACGAACCCGCCGCGGCCCGCGCCGAACAGAACGATTACGACCCTTACGGCCAGGTCACCCTCCGGCTGGAACAGCTCCGGGAGATCGGCCATCCCGTCGATAAGATCGAGCTCATCCTGATGGGTGGGACCATGACCGCCCGGAGCCACGACTACCAGGAATGGTTCGTCAAACGGGCGCTCGAGGCGATGAACGACTACGACATCAACAAAGATCCCGATCCGGCGGAGGGCCGGAGCTTCGCCCAAGCGCCCGGGGAGTACCCGTTCCGATATCTCGAGGATGTGATCGCCGAAAACGAGACCGCCGATGTCCGCTGTATCGGGATTACCTTCGAAACCAAGCCCGACTGGTGTGACCCCGAACAGATCGACCGGATGCTCGCACTCGGCGGGACGAAAGTCGAGGTCGGCGTCCAGACGACCTACGAACGGATCAACCGCGAGATGCACCGCGGCCATGGCATTCAAGCGTCGATCGATGCCAATCGACGGCTGCGCGACGCCGGTTTCAAGGTCGGCTTTCACATGATGCCCGGGCAGCCGGGGATGTCCATGGAGATGTGTCGGGAGGACTTCCGGCGGTTGTTCGAGGAGCCAAAGTGGCGGCCGGACTACCTCAAGATCTATCCGACGCTGGTCGTCCGGGGCACCCGCGTCTACGATATGTGGAAGCGTGAAGAGTTCGACCCCCTTACCAACGAACAGGCCGCCGAACTCGTCGCCGAGATCAAATCGATGATCCCGAAATACGTCCGTCTGCAGCGGGTACAACGGGACATCCCGGCGGATTTCATCGATGGCGGCGTCTGGAAGTCGAACCTCCGCCAGCTCGCCCGCCAGCGGATGGCCGAACACGGCTGGTCGTGTGACTGCATCCGGTGTCGGGAGGTCGGGATGAACGACGAGCCCCCGCAATCGGTCGAACTGGACGTCATGACCTACGAGGCGGCCCGCGGGACCGAACACTTCATCAGTTTCGAGGATCCCACACAGGACCTGCTGATCGGGTTCTGCCGGCTGCGGTTCCCGGACGATCCCGTCCGTCGGGAGCTCAAGGATGCGGCACTCGTCCGGGAACTCCACGTCTACGGCACCGAGGTCGGCCTCGACGGCTCGGATGGGGACACTGGAACCCACCAACACCAGGGCTACGGCCGTCGGCTGATGGCCGAAGCCGAACGGCTGGCCCGCGAGGCCGGCTACGGCAAACTCGCGGTGATCAGCGGGATCGGTGCCCGCCAGTACTACCGTGACCAGCTCGACTACATTCAGGACGGTCCCTTCGTCTCGACACGTCTGGAGTAACGAGTAACGACATCCCTTTCCCGACGCCTGTCAAAGCCGAACCATGGATGCGAAGCGGGAGCTATCAAGCGTCGACCTCGTGGCCCTCGTGGGAGAACTCGGCGCCTACGAGGGAGCGAAGGTCGATAAGGTCTATCTCTACGGGGAGGACCTGCTTCGCTTCAAGATGCGGGACTTCGATCGCGGGCGGATCGAATTGCTCGTCGAAGTCGGCGACATCAAACGCACCCACCTCGCCGATCCCGAGACGGTGCCCGACGCCCCCGAACGGCCGCCGGATTTCGCCCGCAAGCTCAGGGATCGAATCGCCGGGGCCGAGTTTCAAGGCGTTGAGCAATACGAGTTCGATCGGATCCTCCAGTTCCATTTCGAGCGGTCCGATGTCCGGACGACCGTCGTGGCGGAGCTGTTCGGCGAGGGCAACGTGGCGGTGCTCAACGCCGACCGAATGGTCATCGACTGTTTGGAGACGATCCGCCTGCAATCCCGGACAGTCGCCCCGGGTGCCCAGTACGGCTTTCCTGCCTCGCGGATCAATCCCCTGACCGTCGACTACGAGGGGTTCGTCGCCGCCATCGAGGAATCGGACACCGACGTGGTCCGGACGCTGGCGACCCAGCTGAACTTCGGCGGGCTATACGGCGAGGAGATCTGTGCCCGTGCCGGCGTCGAGAAAACTCTCGCGATCGAACGGGCCGACGAGTCGACCTACGAGGCCCTCTATCAGGCGGTCCAAGGGCTTGCGGAGACGCTCACTGCCAACGATCTCACGCCACAGCTCTACCGGGACGACGAACAACCGATCGACGTCACCCCGATCCCGCTTGAGGAACGGGCCGAGTTCGAGGCCGAAACCTTCGAGACGTTCAACACCGCGTTGGCGACGTACTTCCAAGAACTCGAACAGGCGGAGGCCGAAACCGGAAGCGACCGGCCCGATTTCGAAGCGGAGATCGCGAAACACGAACGCATCATCGACCAACAGGAAAACGCAATCGAGGAGTTCGATCAACAGGCTGCCGCCGAACGCGAACGAGCGGAGGCGCTTTACGCTCAGTACGACCGGATCGACGAGATCCTCTCGACGGTCCGGACCGCCCGCGAGCAGGACGTGCCCTGGTCGGAGATCGAGGCACGATTCGAGGAGGGGAAAGACCGCGGGATCGACGCCGCCGAGGCCGTCGTCGGCATCGATCCCGAAGCCGGCGAAGTCACCGTCGATCTGGGCGACCATACCGTGGATTTGGACCCCTCGATGGGTGTCGAAAAGAACGCCGACCGCCTCTATCAGGAAGCCAAACGGATCGAAGAAAAGAAGGCCGGCGCCGAGGAGGCGATCGCCGACACCCGCGCGGAACTCGAGGCGATTCGCGAGCGAAAAGCGAACTGGTCGGCCGACGGAGACGAGGACCCGGCCGACACCGAGGCCGAACAGTCGACCGATGAACCAGCCGACACCGACTGGTTGTCGGCAACATCAATTCCCATCAAACAATCCGAACAGTGGTACGAGCGGTTCCGGTGGTTCCGGACGAGCGATGGCTTTCTCGTTATCGGCGGGCGCAACGCCGATCAAAACGAGACGATCGTCGAAAAATACCTCGATCGCGAGGATCGCTTTTTCCACACCCAAGCACACGGCGGGCCGGCAACGGTCCTGAAGGCGACCGAACCCAGCGAGGCCGCCCGTGACGTGACGATCCCCGATCGGAGCCTCGAGGAGGCCGCGCAGTTCGCCGTCTCGTATTCCTCCGTGTGGAAGGACGGCCGGTTCAGCGACGACGTCTACATGGTCGATCACGACCAGGTGAGCAAGACCCCCGAAAGCGGCGAGTACTTGGAGAAGGGCGGGTTCGCGATCCGGGGCGACCGGACGTACTTCCGGGATACCGAAGTCGGGGTCGCCGTCGGTATCATGTGTGCACCCGAAACACGGGTGATCGGTGGTCCGCCATCGGCAATCGTCGACCGGACAGCCACGAGCATCACCATCGAACCCGGCCGATATGCCCAAAACGACATCGCCAAACGGCTCTATCGGGAGTTTCGCGAGCGGTTCACCGACGAGACGTTCGTTCGGAAGGTCGCCAGCGCCGATCGGATCCAGGAATTCCTCCCACCTGGGGGCAGCCGGATCGTCGAATGACCCCGGCGATCGAGGATTGAAAACCAAAATTGAATTCTTGTTCCGATCATCGAAGCTGATAGTGCCGCGAACGGTTTTGTCACCGGGGGCGTAACCGTGGAGTGATGGATTCGGATCCCGTGGCTGATCGACTCGGCGGGATCGGCCAGCGAGGCTGGTGGTTCATCAGGGTTATCGGCGTGGTTCACATCGGGGGTTATCTCTGGTATCTCTCGGTAATTCAGGCGCAGTCGGTGTCGCTTGCGTTTGGTCTCGAGCTGTTGCTCGGCCTGGTCGGCCCGATCGGGCTGTTGTACCTCAGCCGACGGGGCCAACAACGGGTACACGATGACACGTACGTGACGACGGCCGTCTCGCGGTTTGTCGCGGCGTATCTCGGATTTGGCCTGATCGCCGGCCTGCTGTTGGTGAACCGAATCCTCAAGGGATACGTCGTCGAGACGCCGTTTACGATCCTGTATCTGGCGACGACGACCGGCGGTCTCGCCGGATTGCTCATCGGTATCAAGGAAGCCGAGGTCAGAAGCCGGATTACCCAGCTCGAAGAGAGTCGGGACGCGTTTGCGTTTTTGAACAGCCTGCTTCGCCATAACGTCCTCAACAGCATTCAGATCATCGACGGCTACGCCGAACTGATCGGGGAAGACCACGCCGCGACCGAGAAAACCGAAGCCATTCACGAACAATCGGCAGTCATCAAAGAGACGATCCAGAACGTTCGGGTCATGAACGAGGCGCTCTCCTCGACGGTCGAGTTCGAAGCGATCGACGTCGTGGCGATTCTCGACGAACAGATCGAACGCTCCCGGACGGTGTACGATGCCACCTTCGAAAGCAGCCTCCCTGAGCAAGCCGTCGTTCGGGCGGATCCGCTGCTCGCGGCGGCCATCCAAAACCTGCTCGATAACGCCGTGACCCACAACGACAGCGACCAGCCGGTGGTGACGACGACCGTGTTCGTCACGGACGATGAGGTGACGATCGAGATCGCCGACAACGGTCCCGGTATCGACGACGACCGCAAGGACCAACTCTTCAAACGCGAGGACGGTCGGGGCGATAAGGGGCTTGGCTTGTATCTGGTCAAGACGTTGCTCGAACGCTATGACGGCACCGTCACTATCGAGGACAACGAGCCGCGTGGGTCGGTGTTCGTCTGTCGGCTGCCCCGGGCGAACCAGCCAAAGGGGACTTCAATCGATCCCGTGGCGTCGGTGACACCCGCCCGTGAAATGAGCGAATAGACGACGGCGAGTCGAGCGATCACCGCCACGAATGGGAGAGCACTTACGCACCGGGCGGCGAGACCTGGGTATGCGGATCGATGAGCGCGAGCAGCTCGAGGCTGATCGCGAGCGGATTACGCTGGTGCCGGAGTCGCTGGACGATCTCTGGCATCTGGCGTATGTCCTCGAACCGGGCGACGAAGTTTCCGGTCAGTCAACCCGGCGGATCCAGCGGGACGACGAGCAGCTCCGGGATACCGGCGGCGAACGGGAGCAGCTCCACTTGACCATCGAGGTCGAGGACGTCGAGTTCCACAAGTTCGCGAACCGTCTGCGGGTCGGCGGCGTCATCATCGACTGCTCGCGTGAGGACCAGCTCGGCTTTCATCACACGATCAACATCGAGGAATACCAGAAGATCACCGTCGAGAAAGTCTGGCAACCCGATCAACTCGATCGGATCGAGACGGCCGTCGAAGCCGCCGAGACGCCGGACGTCGCCGTCGCGACGATCGAGGAGGGCGAGGCCCATATCCACACGATCGCCCAGTACGGGACCGAGGAGTACGCCTCGATCACCGGCACCACCGGCAAAGGCGAATACGCTCGCGCGCGCTCGAAGCTGTTCGGCGATCTCGCCGCCGCACTCGACCGTATTGACGTCGACGCGATCATCCTGGCCGGGCCGGGGTTTACCAAACAGGATGCCCACGACTTCATCGCCGAGAACTATCCGGAGCTCGCGGAGAAGATCACCGTCGTCGATACCAGTTCGGTCGGCGATCGTGGCGTCCACGAAGTGCTCAAACGGGGCGCGGTCGAGGATATCCAAGCCGAAACCCGGATCGCCCGCGAGGCGGAGCTGATCGACGAGCTGATGGAACGGATCGCGACCGGTGAGGAAGTCGCCTACGGGCCCGACCAGGTCGCCCAGGCCGCCGAGTATGGCGCCGTCGAGACGTTGCTCGTGGTCGACGAACGACTCCGGGCCGAACGGGGCGGCCCGGAAACGGGCGAGTGGGAGATCGACGTCAACGACGTCATCCGAACGGTCGAACAGCAGGGCGGGGATATCACCGTCTTCTCAAGCGAGTTCGATCCCGGCCAACAGCTCGCGAATCTCGGCGGGATCGCCGCACTCTTGCGCTATCGGATCACGTAGCGACGAGCACGATTCCCGGATATACTTATCACCACGCCGGTATCCGAGAGCATGGACACCGTCCTCGTTACCGGCGGTCGGGGCCAATCCGGCCGATGGATCGTCGATCGACTCGCCGAAAAGTACCAAGTCGTCTGTCTCGATCGCGATCATCCGGGCTTCGGCGTGATGGGCCGGGATGGGATCGAGTTTCGCGCGGCGGATCTGGCCGACGGGGAAGCCGCGTTCGATCTCATCACCGAACTCGATCCCGACGCAGTCGTCCACTGGGCTGCGATCCCGGCAGCCGGCCGCCATGCAAGCTCGGAGCTGTTCGCGACCAACACCCAAGCGGCATATAACACGCTCACGGCAGCTGGCCGCGTCGGGGCCGACATCGTCCAGGCCTCAAGCGACGGCATTTACGGGTTCTTTTTCGCGGATCCAACCCCGATGCCCGTTGAACTCCCGGTCACCGAAAGCCATCCCAAGTGGCCGGAGGATCCCTACGGACTCTCGAAGGTGACCGCCGAGGAGATCGCCAGCGGCGTCGTTCGACGCCACGGCGTATCGGCGGTGTCGATCCGTCCATCCTGGATTCAGTATCCGGGTGCCTATCCGTGTCGGGACCCCGGCTACGTCGAGAACCTCGACGCCGGTGCCGGTAACTTCTGGTCGTATGTCGACGTCCGGGACGTCGTTTCGATGGTCGAGGCGGCCCTCGAGGCCGATATCGAGGGCCATGAGGCGTTCAACTGCGTGGCCGCCGACAACGCCCTCGGTCGACCACTCGTCGAACTCTTCGAGGAATACTACGGGACGGTACCGGCCGACGCGGCGATCGAGGACGATGCCTCGGTATATGCCATCGAAAAGGCCAAAACACAGCTCGGATGGTCGCCCTCACATTCCTGGCGAACCGCCGCTGACGAAGCCGTTTCCGAGCCGACGCTGACGATCTGAGCAATGTCGGCGCCGATTGCAGGATGCCTTAGACTTCGAACGATTCACCGTCGGCGGCGAAGGTGACCTTCCCGGTGTAATGCTCGGCGATTGAATCGAGCATTGCCTGATGTTCGCCCTCAGTGTGTGGATAGAGATGGCTGAGATACACCGTGCCGATGTCGTGACCCGCCAGAACTCCCCCGAGCTGTGATGGCGTCGGATGGTTCGAGACATCGACCGAATCGGGGAACGAACAGTCGTGGGTCAACACGGCGGAGCCGTCGGCGAAGTCGATGAGTGCTTCGAAGGCCTCGGTATCGCCGCTGAATGTGTAACCCTCGCCCTCGTGAAACCGGTACGCGAAACACTGCAACGAGTGGCGGGTCTCCATCGCCTCGAGTTCGAATCCATCGACGGTGTGTTCGCCGGGTGTGATCTCCCGGACGGTAAACTCGAGTTTCCCCTGGAGATACTCGTGAGTGTCCAACAGTCCGGCCAACAGAGCGTCGGTTCCCGGCGGGCCGACGATCGAAACCGACCCGGCACCCGCGAGCCAGCGGGCTTTCAACAGCGGGAGCAGATCGGCGACGTGATCGAGATGGAGGTGGGTAAGTAGGACGGTGTCGATGCCGGTATAGCCGACCTCGGTCCGGCCGAGCCGGTGAAGCACGCCGCTACCACAATCAAGCAAGAGCGCCCGTTCATCGGTCTCGAGTAACTGCCCGGTCTGGAAGCGATCCCCGGTCGGCATGGCGCTGCCGGTCCCCAGGAAGGTGACGCGCATGCCCGGGACGATCGGTCGCCGACATCAAAGACACACCGATGACGGCTCCTGGAGGTCGTGATGCCAACGCACTTACTGATGGGGCGACACCGTAGGCATAACAGCATGGGTGGGCCGGAGTCAGGGATTCCCGCGGCGTTCGATCCCGCCGGAGTCCCCGCCAGCCTTCCCGACGATGTCGATCCGGCGGCGATCGACGATTGGGATGTCCTCGCCAAGCTCGATCCCGCGATTCAGTCGTGGTGGATCGATGAGTTCGGCGAGGCGATCCCCGAAAACGGCGGGTTCTTTACCCCACCACAAAAGCAGGCGATTCCGCTGATCCACGACCGGACGAACACGTTGATCTGTGCCCCGACGGGGTCGGGCAAGACGATGGCCAGTTACTGTTCGATTATCAACGAGCTGTTCGCCCGGGCGGCCGATGAGGGGTTAGAGAATTCGGTCTACTGTCTGTATGTCTCCCCGCTGAAATCGTTGGCCAACGATATCCACCGCAACCTCGAGATACCTTTAGCGGGGATCCACGACCGGTTGACCGACGACGACACGGACATCGAGGAGATCCGCCACGCCATCCGGCACGGCGATACCGATGACGCCGACCGCCAGCGGATGCTCGAGGAGACCCCCCACATCCTGAACACCACCCCGGAAACACTCGCCATTCTGCTGAATTCCCCGAAATTCAAAAAGAAACTCGAGACCGTCGAGTACGTCATCGTCGACGAGATCCACAGCCTCGCGGAATCCAAACGCGGGACCCACCTGGCGGTCAGCCTCGAACGGCTGGAAAACATGACCGATGGATCGCCGGTCCGGATCGGCTGTTCGGCGACGGTCGAGCCCTTGGACACCATGGCTGAATTTCTCGTTGGACGGGCCGAGCCTGGTGGACCGCCACGCGAGTACGAAGTCGTCGACACCCGGTTCGTCCGGGAGTTCGATCTCCGCCTCGACTGTCCCACCGACGACCTCATCGGGACCCCACGCGGTGAGGTACAGGATCGGTTCTACCGCCGGCTCCATGGATACATCCAAGATCACACCACGACGCTGGTGTTCACCAATACCCGATCGGGGGCCGAGCGCGTGCTCCACAACCTCCGGGAACGATATCCCGACGCCTATACCGACGCCAATTCGGGCTGTCACCACGGCTCGCTCTCGAAGACGGCACGCGAAGGCATCGAGGGCCAGCTGAAGGCCGGCGATATCGACGTGGTGACTTCCTCGACCAGCCTGGAGTTGGGCATCGACATGCCGACGCTGGATCTCGTCGTCCAGGTCGGGAGCCCCAAATCGGTCGCCGCCCTCCTCCAGCGGGTCGGCCGGGCCGGCCACCAACTCGGCGAGACCGTCGAGGGACGGGTGATAGTCCTCGATCGTGACGAGCTCGTCGAGTGTACGGTCATGCTCAAACGCGCCGAGGAGGGGTTCATCGATCGGGTATTTATCCCCGAGAACGCCCAGGACGTCGCCGCCCAACACGTCTACGGAATGGCGATCAACCGGGTCCGCCCCGAATCGGAGGTGAAGGCCACGCTCCGGCGGGCCTATCCCTACCGGGACTACGACGACGCGCGATTCGAACAGCTGCTCCGGTATCTCACCGCGAGTTACGAGGGAATGGAAGACCGCAACGTCTACGCGAAGGTCTGGCGGGACACGAACGATCCGCCCACCGGGGAGTATCACTACGAGGAGTTCCCGGTCGGGGAGCCACTTATCGGCAAACGGGGGCGGCTGGCCCGGCCGATCTACATGCAAAACATCGGGACGATCCCCGACAGTTTCAGCTGTGACGTGTTTACCCGCGGGGACAACGAATGGGTCGGCGATCTCGACGAGGACTACCTCGATACCTTAGAGAGCGGCGATGTGTTCGTGCTGGGCGGCGAACGCTTCGAGTTTCGGTACCGACGCGGTTCGAACGTCTACGTCGACCGGACGAGTGCCCGGCCGACGGTCCCGTCGTGGTTCTCCGAACGCCTGCCGTTGACCTACGATCTGGGCTGTGAAATCCTCGAATTTCAGGGATCGGTGCTTGAACGCCTCGAACAGGGTGGGCAGCCGGCCGTCCGGGAATGGCTCCGGTCGTTCCCGATCGACGAGGACGCCGTCTACGCACTGGCCCGGATGTTCGACGAACAGTGTCGGTATACCGGCGCCGAATCGATAAGTACGGCTGATCGGCTCGCCATCGAGGAGGAACTCGATCACGAACAGTACAAACGCCATTACTACGTCCACTCGAACTACGGCCGGAAGTTCAACGACGGCTTCTCGCGGCTCATCGCCTACCGGTGTGCCCAGGAGGCCACCGCCAACGTCGATGTCGCCGTCGCCGATCACGGGTTTACGCTCTCGTTGCCGCTCAACCGAAAGGTCGATCTCGCCGGGATCATCGAAGGAATCGATGCCGAGGACGTTCGGAACGATCTCCGGGCCAGCCTCAAAGGGACCGAATTGCTGAAGCGATATTTCCGGATCAACGCCACGCGGTCGCTGATGATCCTCAAACGGTACAAGGGCCACGAGAAATCCGCCCAGAAACAACAGGTTTCGAGCGAGATGTTGCTTGGGTTTGCCGAGGAGCTGTCGGATTTCGCCGTCATCGAGGAGACATACCGGGAACTCCTCGAAGACAAGCTCAATATCGCCGCCATCGAGACCGTCCTCGAACGGATCGACGACGGGAGCCTCACGGTCACGACGACGCAGGTCGAGTCGCCATCCCCCCGGGCCTTCGGGCTGGCGACGCTGATGGCAAGCGATGTCGTCCTCGCCGAGGACGAAAGCGCGATCCTCGAGGAATTCCACCAACGAGTCATGGACGCCATCGACGAACCGCCGGCCCACGAAGCCGACGTCGGGGACTCCGACTGACGGAATCGAGACCGTCCGGTCACCGGCCGAGATTGGAACGTTGATACGGCTTGATGGCGTAGGATCGGACATGGCCTTCGATATGACACGAACCGCGATCGCGTTCGTCGCGATCATCGCGATCGGGACGCTCGGACTCCTGGGGATGGGCTTTATGGCGACCCGCACGGTGCTGATGATGGTACTGCCCGCGATGGTCGTGTTCGGGCTGATCACCCTCTGGATCGGAGTGCAATACGGGGAGTATCGGGCCACACAGGCCTGAGCCGATCAGGATACGGCCCACTCGAGCATCCGGGCATACCGGTCGCGGCTGCCCAGAGCCGGTTCGTCGCCGACAAGCACGAGCGCCTTTTTTGCCCGCGTTAGGGCGACGTTGATCCGCCGATAGTCCTCGAAAAGCGGCCCGTCGAGCGATCCGGTCGCGACGAACGAGACGACGATGACCTCCTTGCTCGACCCTTGGAACCGGTCGACCGTATCGACAGTCACGCCGGACGGGAGCCGATCCTCAAGGGCCGCGACCTGTGCCCGGTATGGCGCGATGATTCCGATGGCATCCATCGCAAGGCCGGCGTCGAGATAGCGATCGACGATCTCGGCGATCCGATCGACCTCCGCCGGGTTGGTATGCCCGTCCTGGCTCCCGTCGGGATCGATAAACGTCACCGGGCCGACGAGCTCGTCGGGCAAGCGGTCCGGATCGAGTTCCGGAAGATCGCCGACGTGCTGGGCGGCGACGTCGTGGGTGGCCGGGCGGAGCTGTCCGTCGTAGAACTCCCTGGA
Source organism: Chewarchaeum aethiopicum (SeqCode) (assembly GCA_034190395.1). GTDB lineage: Archaea > Halobacteriota > Halobacteria > Halobacteriales > Hikarchaeaceae > Chewarchaeum > Chewarchaeum aethiopicum. The sequence continues at coordinate 22,628 of JAXINS010000021.1, read as the reverse complement.
CGGGAACGCCTGGATCGCTTGGGCCATCCGGTACTGTCGATCGAGCATGACGGCCGCCTCATCGTGAGTGTCGATCAGCCGCTCGAACAGCGACTGTGAGAGGTCGTTCTCCGCACGAACGACGGGCGGTAACTGGTGGTGATCGCCGACGAGGACAAAGCGGTCCGCCCGGTTGATCGCCGCCAGAGTCTCGGGTTCGGTCAGTTGGGAAGCCTCGTCGATGATCGCAGTATCGAACGACTGAGTGCGGAGTCGTCTCGAGCCACAGGAACTGGTCGTCGCCGCAACCACCGACGCCGTCCGCAGTTGCTCGGCGAGCGATTCCGGATCGCCACGGTCGGGCAACCGGAGATCCTGCATGTCCACACGGACGCCGCTTTCGGTGCCGATCCGAACGACGTCGGCAAACCCCTGCTCGCGAAGTGCCTCGATGGCGTTATCGACGGCCCGGTTGGTAAACGCCGACAGCAACACCCGTTCACCCTGTTCGACGAGCGCTCTGATCAACCGGGCGATGGTGTAGGTTTTGCCCGTGCCCGGCGGACCGTGAATCAACGCGAAATCCTCGGCAGCAATGGACCGTTCGACGGCTCGGTTCTGCGCGGCGTTATTGGGAATGTACGGTTCCGCACGATCGTTGACTGACGCGAACGTTGGTGACACGCCGTCGATGAGACGTGCTTTCCGCCGCTCGTCACCCTTGAGAACGAACTCGTGGAGTGCGGTCAGCATCCGATCGGCGCCGAACTCGGAGGGATAGACATCGAGTCGTCGGAGTTCGACGGGTTCGTCGGTCGTCACGACGACCTCCTCGCCGAGGCGTTCGACCCGGGCCAACTCCGCATGGCCATCGACCGGATGACCGTCGGAGGCGAGGACAACGTCGCCGGCTCGGATCTTCGAAACGGCGCCATGACCGGCCGCCCGCAATTCCCAGCGGCCGTCCTCGAGTTGACGACGGCCGAGCGGTTCGAGATCGATCAGTGCGGTATCGGCCGCGGCCCGTTCGTCGCCGCTTTGGCGCCAGAGATCGGTATACGCCCGGTGGATGACCCGGCGTTCGTCCTCGATGAGATCGTAGAACCGATCGAAATACGCACGGTGAGATTCAGGGATCGGTGTCCCGACCTGGCCGGCTTTCGAATCCTGGTCGAGCCGACCGGCCACGACCATGCAGGCGTCCTGTTCGAAACAATACTCACAGACAGCGTCCGCCTCCCGGCCGGTCGGGACCGTCTCGGCAGCCGCCAGGGCCGCGAGTTCGTTTCGCGCTCGGACGACGTATTTGAGCAGTCCGTCCCCGATCGAGAATTCCTTGGCCGGGGAGAGATCGCCGGTCGCATCGGCCCGATCGAGCGCCGCGTTTTTCGTATAGAGCAGTGTTCCGGTGTCGGCCGGTCCCATGTCCCGCTCGCGTAACAAGAGCGCATAACAGGCGGTCTGGACCTTGTCCTCGAAGCGCGGGGAGCGGTTCGTATTCTTGCCCGTCTTCAGTTCGACGGGCATTCCCCGCCGGATGGCGTCACACCGTCCTTTGAGTCCGTAGCGTTCGCTGAGCAGGGTGTATTCGCTACGCCATTCATCGTCGTCGGTGAGGGTGCCCTGGTTGAGCCAGCCCTGAATGGCCGTAGCGTGATCGTGGACATCGGCTTTCACCGCCGCGGCGTCCCGATCGAGCAATCCCAGCTCGACGGCGGCCTCGGCGACGGCATTCTCGATCGCGGCGTCGAGATCGCGACCCCGCAGGAGATCACCGAAGACATCGTGGACGATCGTCCCTTTGACGACCGGGTACGCCAGGGGTAACCCTTGCAGGCGATTGAGATAGTGCAGGCGTGGACACTGGACCCACTGACGGATGTCGGTGACGTTGACGAGGTAGTCGGGTTCGACGATCACAAACGTGTCACTGGCCGTCGTGAACTCGGTGTCACCCTGATAGGTTCGTTCCTCGGGATCAAGAACCCGAACCGTCATCCCGGGCTCGAGCCACGCGGCGGTGTCGGCCCAATCACCCCACAGTGAGACCGTGGTCGGGTCGACAGTCTCGTCAGTCCGGACCTGAATGGTTGCGAGATCGCGCTCGCCGTACTGGGTATCGATCGTTTCGACGTCATCGACACCGACGACGGTGCCCCGCAGTTCGGTCACTACGCGCCCTTTTTCGGGGGAGGGAAAAACGCTGTCGCTCCGATTGGTTAGCCCCTCACGCGTTCATCTCGTAGGGATCAGCGTCCTCGGGCAACGGGACCTCATACTCCATGGTGGCGCGTTCGGCTTCGAACTCCTCGATAGCCGCCTCAAGCGTCGCCTCGTCGGTGAACAGCTCGTACATACTCCCGGCGATCACCTTCGCCGCGAACACCGCCGCATCGAGGCCGACCGAGCCGCTGGCAGCGACGGCCTGCCAGCTGTGGGCGGGCGTCCCGACCGGCCAAGTCGCCGCACGAAAGCGACCGACCGGAACGTTCCAGCTCACCGATCCGGTGTCCGTCGAGTACGAACCGACGACACCGTCGTCGTGAGTTTCGACGGCATCGGTGTACATCGCCGCGTCGGCCGCCTCGGTGGCGTGGGCCTCGGGCAGGCGATCGACCTGGCTCGAGACATCACCTAACGAATCTCGGAGGTCGGCGGCCAGCTCTGCATCGCCGGTAAACTCGAAGCCGTCGAGTTCGAACATCGTGTCCTCGATGACGTCGGCGAGCGTGTTGTTCGAGAGGACGTTGTAATTGCCACCACGGAAGTCGACATCGACCTCGGTTTGGGTCATGGTGGCGGCGCCGTCGGCGATCTCACGGACCCAGGCGGAGAGTTCCTTGACGGTCGAGCGTTCGGGCGCCCGGACATAATACCAGACGGAGGCTTCGGGGTCGACGACGTTGGGGGCGGCGCCGGCGTTTTCGATGGCGTAGTGGATGCGTGCGTCGTCGGGGACGTGTTCGCGCATGAACTCCACGCCCATATTCATCAGCTGGACCGCATCTAGCGCGCTTCGGCCCGCCTCCGGGGCTGCCCCTGCATGGGAGGCCTCGCCGGTGAACTCGAAGACAAGCGAATCGACGGCGAGACAGCTGCCCTTGCTGGCGCTGTTGTACCACCCAGGATGCCAGCTGATGATGGCATCAACGTCCTCGAACGCGCCGGCCTCGACCATGAACGGTTTGCCGACGCCGATCTCCTCGGCGGGCGTTCCGTAGTAGACGACCGTGCCGGAGATCTCGCCGCGCTCGATCGCCCGCTTGATCGCGATCGCACCACCCAGACTCGCGACGCCAAAGAGGTTGTGTCCACAGCCGTGGCCGGGGGCGCCCTCCTCGATGGGTTCCCGATCGGCGGATCGACGCTGGGAGAGATCCGGAAGCGCATCGAACTCGCCCAGAGTGCCGATCACCGGGTCGCCGTCGCCATACCGGGCGACGAAGGCCGTCTCCATTCCCGCGACGCCCGTCTCGATCTCGAAACCGGCCGTCCCAAGGGCTTCCTGGAGCCAGGCAGCGGACTCGTACTCCTCGAGGCTGAGCTCGGGGTTATCCCAGATGGTTCGTGCCAGCTCGATCAGTCGCTCGCGATCGTCCTCGATACTCTCGTAGACAGCCGCTTTCGACATATACAGGATGAAACCGAGATCGTTCAATAAGCGTTCGGGGTGCGATCACGAGCGAGGATCGATGCGTGACAGCGTGCTCTCAGCGGTGGGAGGCCATCGCCTCGAAGGTGGCGTGCAGACGGGTCATCATCTCGTCGGCCTGATCACGGGTGATCGTCAACGGTGGCGTGATGAGGACGTGGTCACCCCGGGTACCGTCGACGCTGCCGCCGCCGGGATAGACGGTCACCCCGTGTGTTAAGGCCGTCTGCAGTAGTTGCTCGCGAAACTCGGGGCCACCGTTGGCGAGTGGTGCCTTCGTGTCGGTATCCTCGACGAACTCGACGCCCAGCATCAGGCCCTTCCCCCGCACGTCGCCGACGAAATCGTACTCGTAGAACTCCTCGAAACGTTCCCGGACGTAGCCGCCGACATCCCGGGCATTGGCGACGACGTCATGGCGGTCCATGTAATCAAGGACGGCCTCGGCGATCGCGGCGGAGGTCGGGTTGAACGCGTAGGTGTGGCCGTGGGTGAATCCACCCGCTTTGTCGTTGAAGACCTCCACGATCTCCTCGTGTGGCATCATCCCACCGAGCGGTGTATAGCCCGCACTCATCCCCTTGGCAGCGGTGATGATGTCCGGGGTGACGTCCCAGTGTTCGATCGCGAAATTCGCGCCCGTTCGCCCCATGCCACACATGATCTCATCGGCGATGAACAGGACATTATACTCATCACAGATCGCCCGGACCGTCTCGAAGTAGTCCTCGCCAGGAACACAGGCGGCGTTGGCGGCTCCGACGACCGGTTCAGCGATAAACGCCGCGACGTACTCGGCACCGACGTCCTGAATGACCCGTTCGAGTTCCTTGGCGCACTCGACGCCGTGGTCGCGACAGGTCGCTTCGTCCGCACAGAATCGACACCGGTAGGGATAGGCGGCCGGGGCCTTCGGCCACTCTTTGAACATCGGTACGTAGGGTTCCCGACGGGCCGGCATCCCCGTCGCCGCCAGCGTCCCGAGCGTGCCGCCGTGATAGCCGATTCGGCGTCCGATGACCTGGGTTCGTTCGGTGCGGCCACACTCGCGTTGGTACTCCCGGGCCAGCTTGATCGCCGATTCGTTGGCCTCCGAGCCCCCGGAGACCAACCAGGTGTGTTCGAACCCCGGCGGGAGGAACTCGGCGAGCTTGGCGGTGTAAGACTGGGCACGCTCGTTGACAAAGAGCACGCTTGAGGCATACTCCAGCGTGGTGAGCTGTTCGTGAGCGGCCTCGGCAATCGCCTCGACACCATGGCCGATGTTCGAACATTGGTTGCCGGCAATGGCATCGAAGTACTCGGTGCCGTTGCGATCGTAGATATATGGCCCGTCGCCCCGAACGATCTCCGGAAACTCGGTGAACTCCCGGGGAAAGAGGTTCGTGGTATCGGGCGTGAGTGCTTTGGTGGCGATCTCACGCGGCGGACCGGGGACATCGTCGGTCATAGCGTGTTCACGGTGGTCAAGCGATCCACGTGCTATTGAAACTGCCCGTTGGCGCAACTCACGCCGGGGACTGTTCGAACGGTGCCGCCAGGTGAAACAAACGGAAATCGGGATAAGTACCGGTCGTACCGACCGAAAACCGTGGCGAGTAGCGACGGGCTCGGTGACGGTATCGATCACCGAGCAGACACGGAATCAATCACCGGTGAAAGCGGTGATGATGGCAGACGCAATGACCTGGCGGGGCACAGCCAGGTCAGTGGGCATAGCGGGCTGGAGTCGGGCACGGTCGAACAACGGTACAACGGAGCCGGACTGGCCACCCAGGGACTGGGCAAGGTCCACGGGTGGGGCCGGCTAAGGTCGGAGCCGTCAGCTCACACGAGGTGATTTGACGGTGTCGGGTCGTTCCATCACGTGTGATCGATCACCTCGAATACAGATGGGAGTTGTGCGGTTCTCCTATTTCAGAGTACCGTCCGGATTATCAGGCGTGATAAGCGGTGACATACCTCACTATCTTCCGGTGGCACTCCGGAGGAGAACGGACCCGCCGATCGCCTGACGATTTATGACGGCGAGTCACGTTAGCGGTGGCATGGTCGTGGGCAGTGGGTGGCGCCAGCTGAGTACACGCATTACGATTCTGTTAGCGATCCTCGTTGCGCTCCTATCGTTGGCGACCGGGATCGCGAACATCAGCTACCAGACGGTGTCGGGGCCGTTGGCGGCGGTCATCCCGCTTGCGGTCCAGCGGACGGCGGGCTTTACCGGGGCATTGACCGGGTTTCTGATGCTCGCGGCCGCACTGGGACTTCGACGGGGACTCCGGTTGGCCTGGTATCTGACGATCGTTCTCCTGCCGATGACGGTGATCCAGGGGCTCGTCCAATCGTCACCGCTGTCGGTCCCGTTGATCGTGCTCTCGGCGCTTGCGTTCCCGAACCTGATCGCCAACCGCCAGCGGTTCGATCGGTCGTTGTCGCTGTCGACATCCCAACTCGCAGCTGGCGCCGCGATCGTCGGCGCCCAGATCTATGGTACGGTCGGCACCTACGCCCTCCGTGAGCACTTCTCAAGTGTCACGACCCTCGTCGATGCGTTCTATTACACGCTCGTGACCGCAAGCACGGTCGGCTACGGCGATGCAACCCCCCAGACACAGGTGGCCCGACTGTTCGGCATGTCTGTCGTCGTCGTCGGGACCGCCAGTTTTGCGATCGCACTGGGTTCGCTCCTCGGGCCGGCCATCGAGGCTCGATTCGAACGAGCGCTCGGTCGGGCGACCGACGCCCGCATCGATCTCCTCGAGGATCACATCCTGGTGTTAGGTTACGGCGATCTGACCGAGACGGTTCTCGAGGAACTCCACGGAACGAACGATTATCTCGTGGTGACGACCGACACCGACCGGGCAGCGACACTCCAGGACGAAGAGAGCACTGTCTTGGTTGGGGACCCAAGCGACGAAACAACGCTCGAACGCGCACGGATCGGCGATGCCGAAGCCGTCCTCGTTGCCACCAACAACGATGCCCAGGATGCCCTCTCGGTGTTGACCGCCCGGCAGCTCAATCCGGACGTCCGCATCGCCGCCGCCGCCACCGAACGCGAGAACGTCCCGAAACTCAGGGTCGCGGGAGCCGATACGGTCATCAGTCCAGCCGTCATCGGCGGTCGGCTCGTGGTCCGTTCAGCATTGAGTGGCGATCGACCGTCGATCGTCGAACAGATGCGATCGACCGAGGCCGACGAGGGCGTCCAAGGCTGATATCCCGGAACCACCGATGCCGAGCGTCAGACGGCGGCGTCATTCGCTCCAATCATTTATATGTGCGTCACGAGTTGATAGCGCCAACGACCGATGACCGGGCATGTGTACGCGGTGGCCAGTGGTAAGGGTGGGGTGGGGAAGACCACCACGGTCGTCAACCTCGGGGTCATGCTCCGGGCGGAGGGCCACTCAGTGGCACTGGTCGATGCTGACCTCGGAATGCCGAACTTAGCCGGCATGATCGGTGTCGATCACCAGCCAACGCTGCATGACATCCTGGCCGATGAAGCGACGGTCGAGGAGGCGATCAACGAGGAATCGGACGGGTTCGCGATCATCCAAGGGACCCACGATCTCACGGGGTTTGCCAACGCCGATCCCAGCGGCCTGCGGGCCGTCGTCGAGGAACTCGCCGATCGGTACGAGTACGTCATTCTCGATACGGGACCCGGGCTGTCACACGAGGACGTCCTGCCACTCGGGATCGCCGACGAGGTAATCCTCGTTACGACCCCGAGTGACGTCTCCATCGGTGACGTCGAGAAAACCGACGAACTCGTCGAGATCGTTGACGGCGCCACCGCCGGCGTGGTGATCACCCACGCAAACCAGGACACCGACGCCGAACGGATCGGCGAGCGCCTGGGCGTGACCGTCCTCGGAGTGATCCCCGAAGACGACGTCGTCTCGAAAAGCGTGGCGGCAAGCCAGCCCCTCGAGGCATACGATCCTGATAGTCGGGCAGCCGCCGCCTACCGACGGCTTGCCGCCCGGCTCATCGAGGCTAATACGCCGAACGTGGATGCCCTGGCGATCGACGACCTTGAGCCATCGGACCCGAGACCATCGACGGATACTGCCGAAGGCTCCCAGACACCGACTGGAACAGAAAACGAGACGGAGACATCAGTTCCGGAAACGACCGACGACGAGGGCGACGCCGAGGGAGAGGGCGATACCGTCGGGTTGGATCTCGACGATACCGAATCGACGGGAGACGGTGACGGCGATAGCGAAACGGGCGACCCCGAGAGCACTCCGGAATCAGCGTCACCGATCACGTCATCGGACGCCGAAACCACAGTCGAACCGATCGGGACGGAAGGGGAGTCGGACTCGGAACCGGACGAATCGAGGATGGCCACTCCCACGGCCGAGGAATCCACAGCCGAGGAAACGGAAACAGAGACAAAAGCTGAAACAGAGACAGAGACAGAGACAGCGGCGGATACGGACGATAACGAGGAGTCGGCACAGAAGGGCGGGATCCTCGGGTGGTTTTCCCGACGGTTGGGCTGATCGCGGTGACAGCGGAACTATCCGCTACTCGTCGGTCGTTTGTTGGTTGAACACGGCCGACATCCGGTCGCGGAACTCCTTGATATTCTCGATGTCATCAGCCATCGCGTCCATCTCGGCTGAGAGCTCGTCGACCTGCTCGGCGAGTTCGTCCTGTTTGGCGAGGTCACTACGTAGCTCCTCGATATCGGCTTCCATGTCCGAAACGGTGGCCTCAAGTTCGGAGAGCGTCTCCTCACCGGTATCGACGCGGGTTTCGAGACGGTCGACCGTCGACTGAAGCGTCTCGAGATCGCTTTCGAGGGAATCGATAAGGTCCCGACCGGCGCCCTTCTCGTTGAGGAATTCCTCAAGCGCTTCCGTGTAGGCAGTGAGGTCGCTGACCTCCGATTGGAGATGGTCGATTCGGGCATCGATACTGCCGGTGTTCGCGGGCTCCTCGATCACGAGGGCGTCCCGCAACTGGCGGCGCCATTTCTCGTCTACATGGCCCTCCTGGAGTTCCTTGACCAACAGCCGGGCAACGCCGCCGGTTGCCGGAACCGTCAGCATCTCGCGGTCCTCGTCGGTATCCTGCCCGGCGATAGCGTCCGCAGCTTCGGCCTCGGCCTCGGTCTCGGTAGCAGTCTCGGTCTCGGTTTCCAAGCCGCTGGTCGCTTCAGTCATGTCAGCCTCGGCATCGGCGGGTGCGGACGATTCCTCCGCGGCCGCAGGCTCGTCGGGGGTGTCATCATCAGTCATAGTAGTGGTTGTCGCTGGTTCGGTCGGCGTTGGCTCCTCGTCACCGTCCTCGGATGCGTCCGCGATCGGATCGGCGGTCGGTTCCTCGGTTAGATCGGCGTCCGCATCGTCACCTTCGGCCATCACGTCGCCGGGTGTGGATTCAGCCGCTGATGCATCGGACGCCGGTTCAGGGGCGTTGGCCTCGACGGCCGCCTCATCGGCGTCGGTGTCGCCCGGGGTTGACTCGACATCCCCAAGCGGATCATCCATCGCCTCCTCGGCCGTTTGGGCGTCGGCCGTATCGTCCTCCGCCTCGACCCCCGGGACCGTCTCGCGTTCACCGGAGATCACCTCACGGACGATATCGCTGCTTTCGACCGAGCCATATTTGTCGCTGGCACCGAGGATGTCCTCCGCCGCATCAACGTCGGCCTCGCTGTCGGCGAGGAGATCTTCCGCCGCCTCGATATCGGTGTCACCCGATCCTGACCCAGCGTCCGACGGCGCTGCGACCGAGAGGGTCGGTTCGACGACAAACCGGTCGGCATCGTCCTCGTCGGTTCGAACGCCATAGAGGGTCGTATACGGTTCGTCGTCCTCGAACCGGCGGTCAAATTCGACGGTCTCCTCCATGATCGTCCAGTACTCCCCGCCGTATTCCGGATGGATCCCGACGTCCTCGGCCGGAATGCCGTCGGGGATCGGATCACTCAGAGTGATCGAAACCGGCGTCTCACGGTCGATCTCGATCTCAAAAACAACGGCTAGCGCATCGAACTCCTCGGTGTCGACATATTTGTGAACCGTTACACCGTCGGCGCTAACGGTCACCGCTCCCGGATCGGCATCGCTCATCACCCATACCTTCCCTGGAGCGACGTATAAAACTAATCGGAGTTCCGGATCGAGTTCTCAACCAGCATAACGGCCCCACATCCCGATACCGTTCCAGGATCGATCGACGACAGCTATTTTATCCCGTTACCCAAAGAGCGAGCTAACTGACCGTGGAACCGCTCACTGTCGCCTACCGGTGTCCGGACTGTGACGAACTGGTCTTCGATGATCCGGAAGTCGAGGGTGTCGCCTGTGAGGAGTGTAGCTGGACCGGTCAGGAGCGGGTCATTCGATCGCTCCAATTCGACCACTGGTTGTGTCCCGACTGTGATTCGATCAATACCAAACCCAAACCGATGTCGGGGGAAACGCTGTACTGCAGTCGCTGTGCGTGGGACGCCAGTGAAGAGGAATCCTCCCCAGGGTTAGCGAGCCAGGCGGTCTCGTTGGTGCTCGCCAACGTGATGTTTTGGGCGCTGGTGGTCGTCGTGCTGGTCGGGTTTTTCCTCTTTTTTGCCGGGATCGGACTCATCCTCGATTTTCTCTAACCGGCGGATCAAACGGGAGGAAAACGAAAGGACGGCATCGGTCAAGCCCGTCGCGTCGATCGGCTATCGTTCGAGAACGGTGGGTTCGGCGGCGGTCGTTTCGGTTTCTTGGGACTGTTCTTTCTCCCGATACATCGCGAGGACTTCCTCGAGCATCAACGCGTCCCGCTCGGCCGGGTCGTAGTGGTGGTCGATGAAATCCTCCGCGTCGCTGAACTCCCCGCGCAGGGCGTACTTACGGACGATCACGAGCGACTCGAGGAACGGAACGCCACTCCCGGTGTCCTCGTCGGTTTGGATCATCTCCGGTTCCGGGATCACTTCGTCCTTGATCGATTCGAAGTCGAACGTCTGCGGGTCGTAGTCATCCGAGATCTTGGTGAGGACGTATTCGGAGGCAAAGCGATAGAATTCCGACTTGCTCTCAAAAACCCCGTCGTCGACCAGGGATTCGATTTCGGTCACGACGGGTTCGGGGAACCGGACGGTACTCTTGACCATATGCACCTTACTAACCCCCGGTCGTCTAAGTTTACTGGAACGTATTCGGAAATTGATATGATGTGGTTGCCGTTTCGACATTCAGTGGCAATCGCCGGCTGAGCCCATCAAGCGCAGTAGTCACAGCGACCTGAGTCGTAGCATCAACGGTACATCAGTCCAGATCCACAAGCGACGGGGAGAGCGAAGAGCACTCTCTGTCCACGTCCGATCGGCGACACGAACGGATACATTCAACCGGATCCATCGGTTGGATACGGGTATGTGGCCGTGGGGACACTTGGCGTTAGGGTATCTCGTGTACTCGGCGATCGGTCGGTACCGACGCCGGCCCCGCCGGGTGGTCCCGGTCGTGATTCTCGCGGTGGCCACACAGCTGGCGGATCTGATCGACAAACCGCTGGCCTGGTCGATCGGCGTGCTCGATGCGGGTCGGTCGCTTGGCCACTCGGCGATCGTCGCTGGCATGGTGGTTGGGTTGATCGCCGTGATCGTCCGCTCCCGGCCGGGGCTTCGGGCCGGTGCGTTTGCCTTCGGTGTCGGTCACGTGAGCCATCTCCTCGGCGATATCATCGATACGATAGTCACCGCCGATCTAACCGCGCTGGCCTTTCTGTGGTGGCCGTTCCTGTCGATCCCACCGGCCGACGCCTCCCGATCGATCATAGGAATGTTTCTCTCGATGGCGCCGACGCCGTTTTTTCTCGCCCAACTCGTGTTGACCGTGGTGGCGACCGTCGTCTGGATCGACGACGGCTGTCCGGGACTCGCTCAGGTCGGGACGGCGGTCGGCATCGATCGGTGCGAACGCTCGCGATGACACGGCGCGGACCGATCAGTAGACGTTCGTCTGCGCCGCTGTGTGGAGATCGAGATCGAACGTTCGGCCACGGTCGTCCTGTTCGACGAGGTGTCGACAAGTCGCCGCCGCGGCCGCCGGATCGATGTGTTCCTCCTCGATGACCTCATCGCGCCGATCGTAGACATCCGGATTCAGGATCGAGCCGGCGATCGTGACGTGGGCGACATGGATCCCCTCGGGCCCGTACTCGGTCGCGAGCGACCGGGCCAGGCCACGGGTGGCACGCTTGGCGCTTTTGTACGCGTAATCGCCGATCTCGGGTGTGGCACCGAAAAACAGTGCCGTGCCGTTGTGGGCTTCGAGATCGTCTTTGACGGTCCGGAAACAGAGCAACCCAGAATGGGTGTACAGCCGCCACAGCTGTTCGAACCGATCCGGATCGAGCTCCCCGCCGATATCGGTCGTCGTACTGGCCGTGTGGGCCAGCACCGTCACCGGTCCGAATCGATCGCGAAGCGAGTTAATCCCGGTCGTGACCTGCTCCGGGTCGGTGATATCGGTCGCGATCGCGGCGGCTTCGTGATCGGCCTCCCGAAGCGTCGTCGCGAACGATTCGATATAATCCTCGCTACGGGCGAACAACCCAATGGCATAGCCTGCATCGGCGAGTTCCCAGGCGAGTTCCTCACAGAACCCAGGGCCATGACCGGCGATGAGTGCGGTTTCGGACATGATCGAACGCTTTGCGGTGATCCATCAAAAAGTCAGGTCTCCAGGCAATGGCGACCAGTTACCATACCATGGTTGTCGGTTAGGGCGACGCTCTGAGTTCGACGACCAGCATGTCGGTCCCACGCTGTCCCCGCGTATATCCATTCGTCGGTGTGAGCGAAAACACCACAAATCGGATGACAAGCCGCTGTTCGTCGAGGACGGCCCGAAGTACTGGCCCTCGGCTGGTGATCGTCAGATATGGCGGTGCCGCCACGGGGGTGGCCGGCAGGTCGTGACCGATGGCCTCGACAGTCGTTTCCAGGAGGGTCACCAGTCGGGAAGCCAATCCAGTGTGATCGAGACACCGCTGGAACGGCTCGATCACTGCACGACGGGTGGTCACACAACGCCCCTCCCACTGTGCGACCACCGCATCGGCACACGTGTCGAGCCGATCACAGACGTCCGGATACGTCTCGACGATATGGCGACGGGCGACAGTACCCGTTGACACGATCGACAGTTGGCCCGACCGGTAAAAAACTCCAAGCATCGATCGAAACGGATGGGATGGTGAGCGGGGCGCAGTTTCGGCCTCCGAAAACTGAACTATGGTTTTTCGATATCTGAGCCGATGTAAGACATATGGGTGTCGATGACCTGATCGGGATCCTCGCGATCGTGGTGGTATTCGTGGTCATCGGCCTGGTCGCCTTGATCGCGGTGACGGGGGGATGAGTGAGCCTGTCCGACGGGGGAGAGTTAATTCAGTCCGGATCGACAGCCCGCTATGGCGCTCGACAGCGGACAGATCGAGACGATAACGTTCGATTCCTTCAGCACGTTGGTCGACGTCGATTCGACGGCACCAGCGGTAGCGCCGTACGTCGATGATCCGATCCCGTTCGCTCGGGAGTGGCACAGCAGAGCCGCGACATACGGGATGATCGCCAATTATATCGACGCCTACGAGACGTATTTTCAACTCCATCGCGATGCCTTGGAATACCTGCTCGCCGTCGAGGATGTCACTGTTAGCGAGGCCGAGCTCGACGAGATGACGGCGATATACCACGAAATGCGACCGTTCGACGACGTTGAACCGGGATTAACGCAGTTGGCGGAGGCGGGCTATACCCTCGGCGTTATCTCGAATGGCGACCCGGCGATGTTGGAGTCGCTACTGGCGGTGACCGAGGTCAAAGATCAGCTGTCGGCGGTCGTCAGCGCCGATGAAATCGAACGGCACAAACCGGCCGTCGAGCTGTACGAACACGCCGCCGACCGGCTGGAAACACCGATCGATCGGATCACCCACGTCAGCAACGGGATCGTCGACGTCTACGGAGCGATGCATGCCGGCATGCAGGGAATCTGGTTAAACCGACAGGACGCACCTGCCGAGCCGTTTGGTCCGTCGCCGGATCTGTGCATCGACTCGATCGAGGAATTGGTGGCCCATGTAGAGCCGTCGGAGTGAGCTACCAACGGCTGAAGCTGTCGGCCTCCGCGGGTGCTAGGGTCAAGCGCCCGAAAAGCCGAGAGACACGCCGGCCATCCCCCGGACTTTGATACGCGTGCCAGTGGAAACGAGGAGTACTCGAATGGACGCATTACCCACGACGATCGACACCTACCAGTCGTATCACGCCATGACGCCAACCCATCGGTCGGAGCGACCATGACGATCCCGGCCAGCGCGTATACTGAACGACGCGCCCGGGTCACCGAGCGACTGGCCGACCGCGATGAAGACGCCCTGCTCGTCTGGGGGGAACCCCACGGCTCGCTTGGCCTGCTCGGGACACCGAACGATATCGGCTATCTCGCCGAGTGGCCGCTCAGACAGCCGGGCTCCGGCCCCGCAGTGTTGGTGGTCCCACAGGACGGGGTGCCGGCGCTGCTGGTTGCCGGGCCCCGCTATGCGCCGGTCTACGCACGCGAACGGACAGAGCTGGCCGATGTTCGGCGTGTCGATCCCGCCGACTTCGCGACCGAAACGAAAGCGGTCTTCGACGACCGGGGAATCGATCCCGATCAACTCGGCGTCGTTCGCTGGGATGACCTCCCAGTCCAGGTGGCCGATCGACTCACGGCCGCCTTCGGTCCGGACCGACTGACTGACGCCACGGACCTCTTCGAAACGATCCGGATGACCAAACGCGAGCCCGCGATCACAGCCCTTGAGCGGGCGGCAGGGATCTGTGATGAGCTGTTTGGGACCTGTTCGCAAACGGTCACGCCGGATGCCGAGTATCATACCGTGCTGACGGAACTCGAAGGCCACGCCCGGGATCGCGGCACGGAGTTCGTGACCACCTGGCTGGCGTCGGGACCACGCGGCGGGACCTACCCCGCCTTCGAACCCGATCCCGGTGGCCGAGCGATCGCCGACGGTGATCTCGTCGTCATCGGCATCCAGTTACTCAATGACAACCACTGGGGCCATGCGATCAGGGCCGGTGTCGTCGGCGAACCGACACGCGATCAACAGGCGCTATATCAGGTCGTCGATGAGGTTCGCCAAACCGTCTTCGAGCGTGCCCGACCGGGCGTCGACATCGCCGATCTCCATGACACCGTCCAGTCGATCTACGCCGACGCCGGATACGAGCCCTGCTTTCGGACCCTCCACGGGCTTGGCCTCCAATACGGCGGACCACCGGCATTTCCACAGAGCGGGCCGGAGGCCTCGGTCCCATCGCTGGAACTCCAGCCCGGGATGGTGTTCGAGATCCATCCGAACATCTGGGCGGGTCCGGACGGAGCGGAGTTTATCGCCGTCGGGGATATGGCGGTTGTCACCGACACGGGGATCGAACGACTGACGACCGCTCCGGAAGCCCTGGCCCGTTGGTGAACTGAGCGTCCGTAGCGTTATGCTGGCTGCCGGCGAGTACCTACATGAACATGGAGATCTTCGTCGTCTGTCGCGTCCAGTTGGGCGGGGACATCGAGGAATACGATCCGATCGAGGCGTACCTCGACCCGGCAAACGCCCGCGAGCGCACCACCGACCAGGACGATCTGGAAGTGCGCAGACTCCGCGTCGTTGACGCCGACGAGAACGATCACGATCGCTTGCGGACGGCTGAATCCCGAACGAAACACGCCGATGGTGACGACGGGGCCGACGAGTCCATGACAGAACCGACGACGGCCGTCAGTACACAGAGCGAAGCATCAAATCGGCTCTATATCACCGTCGAGACGGGCACCGAGGGGACCGTCTGTCCGGTGTGTGAAACGCCCGTCGATACCGATCAGTGGACCGAACGGGACGTGACCGCCGGCGACCGGGGCGGCGCCGCCACCTATCGTTGTCCGACCTCCGATTGTCCGGGAGAAGCGACGATCCTGTGGTGACAGACGGACACCGTAGTCTCCCCACGAATCCGGGCCAACGTTGAATATGTCCGGTCGGGTTTGTCGGGCCGATGCACAACAGTGCGACCGCCCAGGGGATCAGAGAATGAGTGACGACTGGACGTCGTTGGCCGACGGTGACACCTTCGATGGCTGGCAGGCGACGGGCCCGGCCAGCGAATGGCACATCGAGGACGGGACGATCCGGTGTGAGGGCAACAATCCGATCCGGCAGCGTCGGGCCGATACCTACGATGGGACGACGTACCTCGTCACCGAGGAGCGTTACGACGACTTCGAATTCGCCTTCGACTATCGGATCGAGCCCGGGGGCAACAGCGGTATTTATTTTCGGTGGTCGGAACTGACCGACCGCCAGTCGGGCATGGAGATCCAAATCCTTGATCCCGGTCGGTACGATGAGCCGACGAAACACACCACGGGTGCCCTCTATGACATGGCTGCCCCGACGGCCGATCCGGCCGTCCCGTATCCGGATTGGAACGGCATGCGGCTCCGTTGTGAGGGGCCGTCGATTCAGGTATGGCTCAACGACGAGCGGGTGCTGGATGTCGATATCGATGAGTGGACGACACCGGGCGAGAATCCCGACGGGACCGCTAACAAATTCACCGGCTACGCGATGGCATCGCTGCCCCACACTGGACGACTTGCCCTCCAGGATCACGACGAACGCTGTTGGTTCCGTGACCTCCGGCTCCGGGAGCTCTGAGCCCTACGAGGACCACAGGAGAAACGCCGCGCCGACGAGAGCCGTCGGCAGCGTCGCCAGAACGACCAACACGAGAATGTTGATGACAAGCAAAACGGGAGACGTCATCGGTGGAACGTTAATGAGACCGACGACAGCAAAGAGGATGTAGGCGAGGAAGTTACCCACGAGGATAAGCGCGAGTAACTCGAGGAAGACATCGGTGGGGAAATGCCGAATCGCTGACACGGATGGCCGACCTTACTGGAGATAGCCGGAGAATGGGTTTGAACCTGACGTTGCGTCCGTGCCGTCGACGAACCGTCGTGCAGTTACGTGGTGCCGGCAGGGCCGATCTCGAACCGGCCCTCCCCGACCAGCGTACGGAACTTCTCGATCGCGATCCGGGATCCGTCGGCGACCCTCGTCGGATCGTCCGCCGACGACCACCAGATCGGCTCGACGTCGTCATACGGTTCGACGACCTCGATCGTGAGTTCGTACTCATCGATCGCCGTGATCCAGAAGACACGGTCGAATTTCGTGTCATAGATGGCAGTCCCTTCCTGGACGGTCGTGTCGTCGATCTCGATCTGATGGTTGTCGATATCCATGGCTCGGTTGGTCGTCGCTAGATGATTCCCTCCGGGGATGGTAGGGACAACGAGCGGGAAGCGTCAAGGTACAGTACGGGCTTGAGCATTATGAGCCCGGCGGAATCGGCAGCCCCCGATCGCTACAGTGATCCCAACCCCCCGAACGGCCGACGATACCGATAGGATCGAAATCAAAGCACCTGTAACTCCCGTGTGATGGTCGCGGACCCGGCATCCGAGTCGATAGTCACTACGACGGTAACCCAGCCATTCTGCTTGCGGACAGCGTTGCCCTCAGCGAGGGACAGCCCGATCTGACGGGAGACGATCGTGGTGCCCTGGGCGGTCATGGTCCCGATCCGGGTGCGTCCCCGCCAAACGATGGCGTCAGCCTCGGTTGTCCGGCCGGCGAATACCCGAGCGACCAGCACGACATTCGTCACCGATCGGGCCCGGTTGTTCGTGAGCTCGATGGTGACGTCCCGACAGGTCAGCCCACAGCTGGCCGCACCGACGACGGTGAGCGAGAACAACGATTGGTCGCTTGCTGTACCCGGGCCGGAAACCGTCCCCGTGGTCATCGGGGTCGTGGTCGTGGCGTCATCGGTCGGAGGATCGACGACGACACCGGCGACCCCGGAGACACCGACCCCGATCGCGGCCAGGACACCGGCGATCAACACCAACGCGACGATGAGGTCGGCGTCACTCATCGAAGCTCAGTTGGCACGGTTGGCAAGTAAGGGTGCCGACGCCGTCACTCCGGTAGTGTCGAATTCATTCCCGCGCTAAAGTACGGGGCTTTCTCCTTGCACTTCCGTAACGATCTCGGTCGCCTCAGTAACCACCGCGGTGATCGACTCGTCAGCGGCGGTGAACTCGACCTGTGCCTCCAGAGGATCTGTCGCCGTCAGTGTGGTATACTGATCGGTGACGAGCTGTGGAATCGTCCAGTAGGGACGGGATCGGGGATCGCGATCACGACGATAATAAAAGGCCTGTACCGTCGGGTGATGGAAGGCCACGGCACCGACGGTCATGGAGGCCCGGCGTTGACACACCGTACACTCGTACTTGGCGATGCTGTCGACGGCGAACTCCTCGGGGGTGTCGGTACTGATAGCGCCCTGCATCTCGCCCCCACACTCCGGACACACGCCGGCGGTCGCGAGTTGTGCCTGACCGGTCGACCACCGATCGAAGGCGCTGACAACCGATGGGGGAGCGCGGTTCGAGACCGCCGATGGCGGAAACGGGACCCGGAGGATCGGCGCCTCACAGGAGTCACAGGTCACGCTAAAGCGTTCGTCGCGATAGGCAGCTACGAGGGACGCAGCCCCGCAGCTGTGACAGGATCCTTCGACCTCGATCGGATCCATGATCGCCCGCTCGTTGAACGTCCCCGCCAGGACCGCGTGAGCGACCTTCCGGCCCGGATACCGGAGCGTGTAGCCATCGTCGGTCTCCTCGATGAAGTGATCCGTCAGGCGTTGAAGATGGTAATTGAAACGACCGCTGTCGGTGACGCCGACCTGATCACGGAGGGCCGTGAAGCTCATCGCCTTCTCGTCGGTCTCGATCAGCGCCCGCAGGATCGCGATGCGTATCTCGTTGCCGATCGTCTCGAAGGCCCCTGCAGGCTCAAGGGGGCGGTCCCCATCATCGGCCGCCATATCGGCCCTCTTTTGAATCGATATCTAAACGACTGTCGGTGCCACCAATACCGACTGACCATTGCCCGATCGACTGTGGTCACGTCCACTGCTAACCGCTGTCATCTCCAGGCCGGTATCGCGCTGAAAGGTAGTTTCGAAGTAGCGATCGGTCGTGTGGGTGGCGATTTATTTCATCTCGATTACAGAAACGGACTTCGCTAACGTTTCTTACAAAAATGTTCTTCAGATTACATTTACGTAGCTGGCAGCCTTGGCGATAGATGAGATGACCCCGACCGGCCATTCCGACCGTGTCCAGCCCTCCATTGAGCCACGCGTCGTCGGGTCACTTACCGTCGATCTCGCGTTGCCGCTCATCCCCGTGTTCGTTGTGTTCGCTCTGTGGCAGCCGTTGTTCACACTCGGCGTCGTTGCCGGGGCCGTTAGTACCCGGTTGATACTCGGTCATTGGTTTCCATCCCCGACGCATCGACAGATCGGCAACGAGCCCCCCAGGACGCCCGACATGGTTAACAGGTAATGGCGAAAACCGGGTAGTATGGGTGGCTCCTCGGACCGTGGTCGGACCTCGCTGGCCTACAAACAGGGCCAGGCACTCAGAGACCTACCGGGTGGAAAGACGGTACTCGATGCGAAGGTCTTCACATACCAGCTCGGCGCCGATGCCTTCGAGTACGTCCTGACGAGCGTCGGACTCGATGAGTTGGCCAACGACATCCGGGCGGATGCCGAGCGATCGATCGAACAGAGCAAGGCCGGCTACAAGGGCCGTGATCCGCCCCGCTGAGCGAAACGGACCCGTCAGGCGCTTCGGTACCTAGATCGCCGACGACGAGGGTCAAGTGCTGTCGTCCTGACACTGAGCGGCGGTCTGTTCGTCAACGACCGAGACCGATCGCGTCGTCGAGGACGTCTCCGTCTCCGTCCGGGCGATCACGGTAAACCGGATCGAACTCACATTGGCGGCGGCAACCGCGACGGTCTCGTTTTCACCCGGGATCAGATCGAAGGTCACCGCCGATCCCCGTTGGCCGTCGAGATACAGCCGTCCCGCATCCGATCGGATGAGTGCCACGGTGACGTTCGCCGGTTCCCCGAGGTTGTTTCGTAACCCGAGCAGGCGGTCCCGAGCATTCGAACAGGTCGCATTCGCGACATCGAGACCCAACAGTGATTCCGGTCCCGCGACCACGTCCGGGCGCGACAACTGCACGATCGGGGTATCGGTAAAGAGACCGGTCGATGCGATAACGACCGCCGCGACCATCACCGCGACGAACAGATAGACCCGCCACTGTCGACGCCCGCCGCCCCGGGACCCGGATCGTGATTGTCGTCGGCTCATCGCCTACGCCAGTAGCGTTCGTGCCTGTCCCTCCCTAGATAGTAATGCTTGCCCCCGCCAAGACCGATCCGGATCGAATGGTCGAAATATAACTATCTAGCGAGAACTATTTGCGGTCCTGGGATTGATCCTGCAGGTATGGAGGTCGTCATTCGGCGTGCCGAGCCATCGGATATCCCGGAGATCCGGTCCGTGGCGACCGCAGCGTGGCATGCAGCACATGCGCCGATCATCGGTCCCGAGACAGTCGAGGAATTCCTGGCGGACCACTACGAGCCAACGTCGTTCCAGCGGTGGATCGAACGGGAGGACGTCGTTCTCGACGTGGCGACGACGCCCGAATCGGCCGTTATCGGCTATGTGCTTGCCCTGCCCGTGAACGAGGAAACGTCGACGTTCAGCCTCACGCAGATCTATATCCATCCCGATCA
Source organism: Chewarchaeum aethiopicum (SeqCode) (assembly GCA_034190395.1). Taxonomy (GTDB): domain Archaea; phylum Halobacteriota; class Halobacteria; order Halobacteriales; family Hikarchaeaceae; genus Chewarchaeum; species Chewarchaeum aethiopicum. The sequence continues at coordinate 2,223 of JAXINS010000021.1, read as the reverse complement.
CTGGGGCAACGGGATCGGTACCCGATTGCTCGATCGTTGCGAGGCGGCGATCCAGTCCCGGGGTGGTGAGCGGATCAAACTGAGCGTTATGGCCGACAACGAGCGTGCTATCGGGTTCTACGAGGCAGCCGGATACGAGCGCGTCGAGTCGTTCTATGACGACCGGATCGAGACCTATAGTTACACATACGCAAAGTCGATCGGTTGAGTCAACCGCCTCGGGGGCAAACCCCGTGGCCTCCGCCTCGTGTCGCTTGTGAACCAGGTGACAACCGGATGAAATTAGTAGATTTTTTACCAATCCACCCGTTGTGCCGCTGGGCCCCTGAATTGCTCCCGCTTTTCGGATCCAATGACATCAAGGGGCCCGCTACGACGCCCCTTCGCACCTGACACCTGCTTTTGAGACCGTGTGGTATGTCGAAGCGATCCAGTGTTGGTGCGGTTCACAACGCGGACCGCCGGATTGCATCCGTTCACACCCTCCTCGATGAGCGGGTGATCGTCGCCATGAGATGATCAGGTACGCGTCGAGATCGGGGTGACCGACGGGGCACCCGCGGAGTTTTGAGGATCGAGGGGGTAGTAGAGGTCGTGCCTGATTGGCGCGTTCTAGTGGTGGGGCTGCTCCTCGTTGCCAGTGGCTGTCTGGGCGGTGATCCAAAGCTCGCGACCGGCGGCGATCCCACCGCCCCGTTGACGGCGATGGGAACCGACACCACGATCGCCGAGGGGACGATCTACAGTCCGAGCCAGTATTTCGCCAATCTCTCGGCCGGGGACGTCGTCGTGCTCACTATCAACGTCAATCGAGGCGGACCACCGGTGATCGTCATGTCGCCGTTGGCCGATTCGGGCGCGTCGAAAAAGCGAATCGGCGGGGACGGACCGTTCAAATATACGGTCACTGAGACGGGGCTGTATCACATCCAGATCGCCAATATCGAACGCGCGTATATCGCGGTGACCGTTGAGTGACGGCGCGTCTCCCCGGCGTGAATGCCGAGGCTTTCGGCCTGCTCTACCGGAAGGGTCCACCGTCCCATAGATACGACCGAATCCCCGCCGATTGGGAAAGGGGCAATCCTCGATATAGCACGATCAGCCCGAGGTACCGGTTTGTGTGCCCGTCGGTGCCGGGGTGCGTCGTGTGTCCATCGGCGGGAGGATATCGTCCTCGCTCAGTTCCTCCCAGTCAAACGCCGGCACGAGGATATCGAATTCAGGGGACACGGTCACACTATCATGTGGCTCGGTGGTCAACGCATCCGGATCGAACCGTCGTGGGTCGACGACGGCTAACGCCGGCGGGGCGGCGAATCCCAAACCCTTCGGCGGCGTATACGTGAGCTTCGAGCTGGCGGCTAAATAGAGGTTCGAGCGGGCGTAATCCAAAACGACGACGTCGCTCTCGCCTTCGTCGGCCCGTTTGACCGCCCGGTACAGCGTCTCCGTCGACCACGGGCCGGTAGCTTCGAGGTCGTCCCGACGAGTGATATGGAGGTTATGTCGTGACGCGGGTGCCGTGACATCCGTGACGCCACGCCGGCGCATGCCAATATCAACGAACTGAAAGGAAATAATGTCTCCGGACGACCCGGTTACCGACGGGGCGGCCTCTACCGGACAGGGACCGCGTTAAGCCTTACAAGCGCGGCCCGATACACATCCGGCAACGCCGATGGCCGCTAACTACCCCGACGACTGGGATCGGCGCCGTCGCCACGTGTATCAACGCGACGAGTACACCTGTCAGAACTGTCGTCGCCGTGGCGGGCCGAACGGCGATCTCGAGCTACACTGTCACCATATCGTTCCGAAAGGCCGTGGCGGCTCCCATCGAACGAGTAATCTCATCACCCTCTGTGAACCCTGTCATCGGGCCGTCCACAACCGCCACGCTATCGCCCCGACGGCCAGCGAGGACGATGCCGGGACGAGTTGGGTGATCCGGTTGCGCTCGTGGTGGCGGACCTACAAACGGATCCAGCGACTGCTGCCGAACTGAACCGATCGTTCGGCAGGCGGGTACCGCCCCGGCAACTGGTTGCCCGGATCGCTCACTCCGTCGACGATTCATCGGCGACGTGTTTGCCGCCGTCCCAGTCCTGATCGGCGAGTACGCGTTCGCCCATTTGCCGCGGTACCTCCTCGAGGTCGGTGGCCAACGAATCGTTCCAGCGATTGAGAAAGCCATACAGGCTGATCGCCGCGAGAAGCTCG